>NZ_CP045871.1:1200000-1800000 GCF_009650135.1 Litorivicinus lipolyticus | reverse complement strand
CCGTAGAGCTGATTCAGGTCAAAAACCAGACCGACCAAGTGGTATCGCGCCAGGTGATTGCGGTATCCGACCAGCTCGGTGAGCGCCTCGGCACCGAGGTCGGAATCCGGTTAGTCAGCTTCGCCCAGGTCGCCGACCTATTAACCGAGACACGCGACCCCGCGTTGGTGACCTTGCCACCGGTGTTTTTTGCCGCCGCGATCGAAGCTGGCTGGGCGCCGCTGATGGGGTACCAGCCCGACATTGCGCTGGGCCTTTACCAGCTCGAGGAAGGTCCCGTTGAGCGCCTTGGGACTCCGCCTGCGGAATCTTTGGCGGCGCGACTGAGTCAGGCGGTGTACCCAGATGAGGTGGACGAGCGTTTGCCCCTGCGAGATCACACCAGCTGTATCCGTGCGGTGATTACCGCACGTGTCGATGGCTGTGTGACCGCACCGTTTTTCGTCAAGCAGTATCTGGACCGATTCGGCATTACCTTGAATTTGGTGGGTGAGCTGTACCCCTTGCCACCCCCCGTGCTGTTTGCCAATGCAACGGTTACGACTGCTCAGCGAGCGGCGGTGACCGCCTCAACCATCGAAGCGGGTGGTCGTTTCACCTACGTCAATTTCGACCTGATTGGTCGGAACCGATACGATGCCGTCGCGTCTTTGTTGTCAGCCAAGTAATGGTGCGTTATACGGGCCTGTTGGCCGGCCTTTGGTTGATTGCGTCACCGGCGTCGGCGCTTGAATACTGGGAAGTCGCTTACGAATCTCGCCCGGTCGCAGCCGAGAGCGCCCTGACCGCGGCTGAACGGCTGTCACAAATCGTTCGCGCGCCGGTCGCCAGCCGCCTGGTGCCGTTCACTGATGTTGCGGCTATCCTAGCGCGCCACCCGGAGGCACCAGTGATCGCGGAGTTTCCGCCGATCTTTTTTCATGCCCTGGTGGATGCGGGGTGGCGATCCATCATGCGCTACCGCGCCAATTTTTCGATCCAGCTTTTCCGGGATGTCGGTACCGACATCGCACATGATGGGCTGATGTTTACGCCGCCCTGATCGACGACGGCGGCGGCTATGGCGCCGGCGGTGTTGAATCAATCTGTTTTGGGCCTGGCCCGTTTGCAGGCTGCTGTCAGTCACACCGCTTGCATCCGTGGTGTGGTTGCCGGGTATGCACAGGGTTGTGTGACTGCACCGTTTTTTGTCAATGCCTACGCCGACCGGTTTGGCATAGCGTTGGAGGCGGTTGGTCCATCATTGCAGACCCCGCCACCGGTGTTGTTTGTGACACAGGCGGTCAGCGAGACTCAAATTGTCCAGATTCAAGCCAATCTGACGGAGTCAAAAGCTGCGGGCTTTCCGTTGCGGCCTTTTATTGAAATGGACTTTGCGGCCTACGAGTCGATGGGCGAATTGGCGGCCGATTCCGGCACCTTCTGAGAAAAATTCAGGCAAAAAAATGCCCGCAACGTGGCGGGCAACGAAAACTTCCAAAGTTGAGGCGTCTGGAAACTGGGTGTAATGTAAGCGGCTTAAAGCACTAACATCACTGAAACTGGTTGAAGCAGGTGGTCCGCTTCGATGGGGTAATGATGATCATTCCCAGACTGTTCGGCAAAGGATAAAAATTGAACCATGAGTGAATTTATCTCACGCGGTAGGGTTCAAGGGATCTCCCTTAAAGCCGTCCGCGCGTTCGTCGAGAGCGCCCGCTTAGGCAGCTTCAAAGCCTCGGCGGAATGGCTCAACGTGACACCGTCGGCTATCAGCCACCAGGTCAAAGCGCTCGAGGAGTACCTCGGCGTGGAGCTATTTAAACGCGGTATCCGTGAAATTCAGCTGACGCCGCATGGGGCCCGCTTTGCTGAAAAGGCGATGGATGGGTTGCGTGCGATTGATTTGGCGACCACCGAAATGATGGCGCTGACTCGGCGCACCTCGGTTCGGGTGGCCGTGGCACCTTTTTTGGCCACGCGTTGGCTGATGACTCGCATGAGCGCGTTTGAGGCGCTGCACCCGGGCGTTGAGTTGGAAGTTATCGCGACCACCCAGCTTGGCAACCCGTCGGACCCGGAAATAGATTTGATGATTCGGCTCGGGTTACAGCCGACCGACACCCAAAATTTCGAGTTGTTGTTCGAGGAAGCGTTGTACCCGGTTGCGTCGTCAAGCATGCAAGCGCGAGTGGCGGGCGATTTGAACAATCTGCACAACTTGCCGCTGCTGGACGTGGCGACGCGCCCCGGCGAGTGGGAGCACTTTTTGCAAGTCGCCACCGGCGACACCCGTCGCGCGCCCGCGCACATCGTGTTCCAAAGCAACAGCCCAGCGATCGAGGCGGCGGTGGAGGGCATCGGGATCGCGCTTGCCGACCCGTTGCTGGTTCGAAATGAGCTGCAAAGCGATCGCTTGGTGACGCTTGGCGAGGCGCCGGTCGCCGGCGAAAACGCCTATTGGTTGGTGTATTCGGATCATGCGGTGGCCAATCGCCGGGTCCAGTCGTTTGTTCAATGGTTGCACCGCTCGATTGCCGAGGAACCTTATTTGCAATCCCGTAAGGATGGCTATGCGACCTGAACCGCGTCATTGGCGTCATATTATTTGGGCGCGAATGCGCCCATTTGCACAAATTCTGGTGTCGGCTTATGCCATCGGCACTTTGCTGTTTTGGGCCATCCCGGGGCAATTGCCCAGCGGCGAGAGCTTCCACATGGCGCTGGTGGATGCCTTTTATATGGCCGCGATCACCGCGACAACTATCGGCTTTGGCGAAATTCCGTATCCCTTCACGGCAGCCCAGCGTGGCTTTACCATTTTGTATGCGCATTTGGTGGTGGTGTGTTGGCTGTTGTTTGCCGGTGGCTTCATTGCCACCGTTCAGTCGCGATCGTTTCAGCGCGCCTTTATGGGGTGGCGTTTTCGGCGCCAGGTGTGGGGACTGCGTGAACCCTTTTGCGTGGTCGTCGGCTATGGCCAAACCGGTGTCCGCGCGGTCGACTACTTGACCGACTACGGCATTGCTTGTGTGGTGATCGATAAAAATCCAGCGCGCATCGAATTACTCGATACGGTCGACTTCAACACGCCGGTGCTGGGGCTGGTGGCGGACGGCAGTGTGCCCGACCATTTGCTGGCTGCCGGTGTCAATCGCGGTCTGTGTACCGCGGTGGTGGTGTTAACCGATAATGACCGCTCCAACGTCGGTGCTGCCACTGCGATCAAACTGCTGTCGCCCGAGCGGCGTTTGTTTGTGCGCTCCGAACACGACGACACCGGGCGCAACCTGCTCAGTTTTGGGGTCGATGATGCCTTGGATCCGTTTCGCCTGTTCGCCCGCAAGCTGGCGTTGCGCGTTGATAGGCCCGCGCATTTCGCCGTCGCCGACCAGCTGTTAGACCCGGGCCAGAAACGTATCGAAATCCCGCGCGAGATCGGACGCGATGGCTGGATTTTGTGTGGCTTTGGTCGGCTGGGGCGTGCGGTCGAGGACGCGTTTAACCACCGTGGTTTGGCGCTCAATGTCATTGATCCTCAGGTCAGTAGCGCGCCGCCGCATTGGGTTGCGGGGCTGGGCACCGAAGAGCGGACCCTGCGCGAGGCCGACCTGACCTCGGTTAGTGGCCTAATTGCAGGCACCAATCACGACGCCGATAACCTGTCGATCTGGATGACGGCTAAGTTGGCGCGGCCCGAACTGGTGGGTATTGGACGCTTGAATCGCCCCAGCAGCATGCCGGCGTTTTCGCGCGCCGGTTGGGACTTGATCATGCACCCGGCGGACGTTATCGCCGAGGAATTAGTCGGGCGGCTGCGCACGCCCATGTTGCGCGGCTTTTTGGTTCACCTTGAGCAACAAGATGACGTTTGGGTCGACGGCTTGATTGGGCGCATTCATAGCCTGTGCGGCGACGTTGATCTGGAAAATTGGGATACCGTGCTTAAGCCCAGTCGCACCCCTAAGCTGATGGGTAGGTTGGAGGGGCTGTGTATTGATGATTTGGCCCGTGGCCCAGTGATGTGCCTGAAAATGCGCCGCGCCGGCGAGCGCATCATGTTGCCGCCGGGGGATACGCCGCTGCACGAGGGCGATGAGCTGTTGTTTTGGGGGGCTGCGCCGGCACGCGCGGCGATGTTGGCCCGCTTCAAATAAAAAAGCCCAATCAGGATGATTGGGCTTTCGGTCGCGCGGTTGAACGGTCCTTTAGAACTGCTCTTCTTCGGTTGAGCCGGTCAGCGCAGTGACGCTGGACTTGCCGCCTTGGATCACGGTGGTGACATCGTCAAAGTAGCCGGCACCGACTTCTTGCTGGTGGGCGACAAAGCTGTAGCCGCGCTCAGCGGCGGCGAATTCCGGCTCCTGAACCTTTTCAACGTAGTGCTTCATGCCCTCGCCACGGGCGTAGTGGTACGCCAGGTCGAACATGTTGAACCACATGTTGTGGATGCCCGCCAAGGTGATGAACTGGTATTTGTAGCCCATGTCGGCCAGTTCCTGCTGGAAGGTCGCGATGGTGGCGTCGTCCAGGTTCTTTTTCCAGTTGAACGAGGGCGAGCAGTTATACGCCAGTAGCTGGTCGGGGAATTCGGCGTGGATGGCGTCGGCGAATTGCTTGGCTTCCTCAAGGCAAGGTTTCGCAGTTTCGCACCACAGCAAGTCGGCGTAGGGTGCGTAGGCTAGGCCACGAGCGATTGCCTGGTCGATGCCGGCCTTGGTCTTGTAGAAGCCTTCTTCGGTGCGTTCGCCGGTCAGGAAGGGGCGATCGTATTCGTCCGCGTCCGACGTGATCAGGTCCGCGGCGTTGGCATCGGTGCGCGCCAGAACGATGGTCGGTACGCCGGCGACATCCGCGGCCAAGCGCGCGGCGGTTAGCTTCTGTACTGCTTCTTGGGTCGGTACCAATACTTTGCCGCCCATGTGACCACATTTTTTTACCGCGGCCAGTTGGTCTTCGAAGTGAACACCGGCGGCGCCGTTGACGATCATGTTCTTCATCAGTTCGTAGGCGTTCAAAACGCCACCGAAACCGGCTTCGGCGTCGGCCACAATCGGTAGAAAGTAGTCGTGCGCGTCGTTCTCGGTCAGCTTGCCGTCGCACAGGCTTTTCCACTGGATTTCGTCGGCACGCTTAAACGTGTTGTTGATACGGCGTACCACCGTGGGTACCGAATCATAGGCATACAGCGACTGATCGGGGTACATGGTTTCGGAGGTGTTGGCGTCGGCGGCGACCTGCCAACCTGACAGGTAGATAGCTTCGATGCCGGCTTTGGCTTGCTGCATGGCTTGGCCGCCAGTCAAGGCGCCCATGCAGTTAACGTAACCCTTTTTTGAATTGCCGTTGACCAGGTCCCAGAGTTTGTCAGCGCCGCGTTTGGCATAGGTGTACTCGGGTTGGACGCTGCCGCGCAGGCGTACTACGTCTTCGGCGCTGTAGTCGCGACGGACGTTGTTCCAACGCGGGTTTTCGGCCCAGTCCTTGTTGATAGCATCAATTTGTTGTTGGCGTGATGTGCTCATATCCATTTCCCTTTTTAGCGAAGTGCGGGTGTGGCCGACTGTGCCGGCGCCTCAAAGTGGTTTTGACGCTGATCGTTGCTGTCTGATCAGTGTTCCTGTGAAACCATGCAAGCAGTGTGCGCCGCACAATATGACTAGTCAAGTTACTTTGGTCTACATAATGACCACATTTACAACTTGGTCATAGCCGTGTCTCGCGATACACTGCGCGCCGACGCTGGAGCCACCTTTTAATGACCCAAACCCTAACGATATTCGTCCAAGCTTTTTTCTTGGCCGCGGGCCTGATCATGGCCATTGGTGCCCAAAACGCGCACGTGTTGCGCCAAGGTATTGCCGGCCATTACGTCGGCCTGAGCGTGGCGCTGTGTGCGTTTTTCGATACGGTGCTGATGACCGCAGGGGTCTATGGCTTCGGTTGGTTACTACAGACTGTGCCGCAGTTGGAGTCAATTGCCCGTTTGGGTGGAGCGGCCTTTTTGCTGTGGTACGGGTTGCGCTGTGCGCGCAGTGCCTGTGCGCCGTTGGCCGAGGTCAGCGTTCAGGCGCGGGTCGCGACTAACTGGATCGTCGCGGTGACAACGGTGACGGCCTTTACGCTGCTCAATCCGCACGTATATTTGGACACGGTGGTATTGATTGGCAGTATCGGCGGTGCCTACCAAGGCGCCGAGCGGATGGCCTTCGCGGCAGGATCAGTGACGGCCAGTTGGGTTTGGTTTGTGTGCTTGGGCTACGGGGCCCGCCTGATTCGCCCGTGGTTTGAAAACCCACGTGCCTGGCAGGTTTTGGATGGCATTATTGCTGCGGTCATGTTTACGATCGCCGCCGCTTTGTTGTGGGAGCAGTTCGTATGAGTCGCAAGCTGTGGTTGCCTTACGCGCAAATGGCCACGGCGCCGGCCTTGTTGTCGGTCGCCAATGCCCAGGGTGTGTACCTGGAGTTAGCCGATGGCCGTCGCCTGATCGACAGCATTAGTAGTTGGTGGAGCGTGATTCATGGGTACGCCCACCCGGTCATCAATCAGGCGGCCAAAGAGCAAATCGATCAATTCGCCCACGTCATGATGTGCGGCCTGGGCAACGACCCTGCCGAGGCTCTGGCCGAGGCCTTGGTCCGGATCACGCCGGACCCGTTGCAGCACGTATTTTTCAGCGATTCCGGCAGCACGGGCGTCGAAGTGGCGATGAAGATGGCGGTCCAGTACTGGTTCAACCAAGATCAGCCGAAAACGCGGTTTATGGCATTTCGTGGTGCCTATCATGGCGATACCACAGCCTGCATGAGCGTCGGTGATCCGGACGAGGGCATGCATTCGCGTTTTCGTGGCCTGGCGCCGCAACAGATATTTGCCCCAATGCCGCCCGAGTGTGGTGACTGTGACCTGAACTGTGGCCATTTAGCCGAGGTCGAGGCGCTGCTGGCGCAGCATGCACATGAATTGGCGGCGGTCATCATCGAGCCGCTGGTCCAGTGCGCGGGCGGCTTTAAAATGCACAGCCCGGCGTTTTTACAGCGTCTACGAGAACTGACTGAGCGCTACCAGACGCTGTTGATTTTTGATGAGGTGGCGACCGGTTTCGGCCGCACGGGGACGATGTTTGCACTGGACCAGGCTGGTGTTTGTCCTGACTTGTTGGTGCTGGGCAAGGGCTTGACCTGTGGCTACAGTGCGCACGCCGCGACCCTCGCGAGCCGGACGGTGTATGCGGGCTTTGAGGGCACCGATGGCGGTCGCGCCTTTATGCACGGGCCGACTTTTATGGGCAACGCACTGGCGTGCCGTATCGCATTGGCCGGGCTGTCGCTGTTCGCTGACGAGGGGCGTTTGACCGAAGTCGGACGCATCGAGAACCAATTGACGCGATCATTGTCTGACTTTCAGGTAGAGGGTGTCGTAGGCACGCGGGTCAAGGGCGCCATCGGTGTCATCGAGGTCGACGATCCGGCGCGGCTTCAAGGCGCCCAGGCCTACGCCATGGAGCGTGGGGTGTGGCTACGGCCGTTTGACCGCGTGTTGTACACGATGCCGCCGTACATTATTACGCCGCCCCAGATGGAACGGGTGGTCCATACCATGCGGGGGTGGTGTGAGACGGAACAATTTAAACGCGCTGTTGGCGCTGGTGCTGCTGTTACCTAGCCTGGCCTGGGCCAACTTTCCGGCGACCGCCGTGGTCGCTAATCAAACGCTACGCCTTGAAGGGCAGGGGCTACTGCGCTGGAAGGGACTGTTTAAAGTCTATGAAGCGGCGCTGTATCGGGCGCCCGGTGCGCCGCTGTATTCGATTGATGGGGCTGAAATGGCGCGTCTGGATATTCGATATTTGCGCGATATCCCCGCGCGCGGGTTTGTCGATGCCACCCGTGCCGGGTTCGAAGCCGTGCTGCCCGCCGGCGAAACGCTGTCGCAATGGCTAGGCCCGCTCAACCAAACCCTGGACGCCTATCAAGACGTCAACGCCGGCGACGGTTACCGCTTGGAAGTCAGTCCGCAGGGGTTTCGGTTGTTGTTGAACGACCGGGTCTTGGTCGACAGCCCTGACAGCGCCTTTGGGCGACGTTTGTTGGGCGTTTGGTTGCTGCCGGGGACGCCGGCACCGGGGCTACGCGAACAGCTATTGTCGCTGCGCTAGGCGCGCATCCCATGATTCATTGGCAGCTCGCCGCGCACCAATAGCGACATTTCCAAGCGCGCACTGGTGCCGGTCTTTTGAAAGGCTGACGTCATGTGTGCTTTGACGGTGCGTACGGTCAGTCCTAAATGATCGGCGACGTCTTTGTTCGATGCGCCTTTGGCGACCAATTCGACCACTTCGCGCTCACGTTTGGTCAGCCGTCCCAGGCGCGGATCGTCGCCGACACGTTCGTTGTCCATCTCGGTAGTCAGTTCATTCATCATCGACAGCATCACCGAACGCGGCATCCACAGCTCGCCGTCAATAATGTCGCGCACGGCGCCGGCGATAAGCTCGTCGGTCAAGCCGGCATGGGCGTAGCCGCGCGCTCCTGCTTTGATCAGCACCCGGCCCATTTCATCATCCGGGTGGTCGTCCACGACCAGCAGGGGAATGTTTTCGTGGACCAGCGCCAACGAGACCGCCAAATCGACGGTGTTGTGATCGGTGGTGATGTGAGCGATCAGCATGTCGTAGGGCTGTTGCTGGATTTGCGCGTCCAACTGGGCGGAGGGTGCCGCTATTCTGACCTTGTGGTGCGACAGCGCCGTCGCGAGGTGCCCGAGGACCGTCGGGTCTCGGCCGATGGTTAGAATGTTTAAGACCTTGTCCATGGAGTACTCCAACTAGGATTTTTGACCGCTGAGGGCGGGAATGGGTGCGTCATCAGCGGCATTTTGGACACCGTCGCGGCCGTTGCGTTTGGCGTAAAAAAGGGCGCTGTCGGCTTCGCCGATCAGTCGCATGCTGTTGGCGCCGTATGGCTCGTGAGCCGGCACTAAATCACTGGCTATGCCGACGCTGACAGTGACGCGGCCGGTCGGGTTGCTGCGGGTGCTCAGGTCTAGCATTGCTAGGTTTTTGCGAATCGCTTCGGCTACGGTGCGGGCGCCGCTTGGGTTGGTGTCGGGTAAAATGACGCTGAATTCTTCGCCGCCGTAGCGCCCGAGCATGTCGGTCTCGCGCTCGGCGCCCATACGAATGGCCGCGGCCACGGTCTGGATGGCATGGTCGCCTTCTTGGTGGCCATGGTGATCGTTGAAGCGCTTGAAATGGTCGATGTCGATCATCAGTACGCTCAGATCGCGGGCATGCTCACGACAATCGCTGAGCATCTGTTGGGTTTGATACTCAACGCCGCGCCGGTTCAACAGCCCCGTTAGGGGATCAAGGTGGGCCTGGCGCATCAGCGACTGGTTTTCGGCTTGCATCGCCCGGTGGCGCTGGATAGTGCGTTTGAAAACCTGGAGTTGTTGCAGCAGTGGACTGACATTGACCGGTTTGCTGAGTACGGCGTCACCGCCGCGCAGTAGTGATTCGGCCAATTCGTCGGACGATGTCGATCCGGTCAAAAAGATCACTGGAATCCACTGAAAGCGTTCGTTAGCGCGCAGGCGCCCAACCAAATCAAAGCCCGACAAGCCGGGCATGTGGATGTCCAGTACAAGTATGTCGTAGTCGCCAGACTCGATCCGCGCCATGCCCTCGTAAGGATCAGTCAGATAGTCGACCGTGAATTCAGCATGGCCCTCAAGCACTCGCTGAATTTGAAGCAGATCATCTGGGTTATCGTCCAAGACGAGGATTTGCATTTGGGGCACCGAGAAAAGTCGTATGTACTAAGTAGTAGCACTTACAATTGACCCGTCAAGGTGCGATGTAATTTTTGGGGTACTAGCTAGTCATCATCCGAGCGCGCTGTCAGGGTCGCGGCGCCGTCAAATCCAAGCGTTACGCTGAATAAAATCGGCCTACAACACACGTGGCAGTCTTCCCAAAACTCGTGGTCCTGTTCGGCCGGGTCGTAGCCGATTTCGACCTGCTCCCAGCAGTATGGACAGGTCGCGCTTTCAGTCGGCAGCATCGAGCTCGGCCTGCCAGCGGCTGTGCATCATCGCGGCGATAAACAGCGTTGCCCCACCGAGCCAGTAAACCAAAGGCATCAGAGAGGGTTCGACCCCCGGCACCATCAGGTTTTCAACCTGTTCAGTGACGCCGTACATAAAGTAGGGTGTGACGGCGAACGCGGCCCACTGATTGCCTTTGGTGTCGCCCTTAATCGGCCCTGCGTAGACCAGCAACAGGGGGATCATGCCGATCACCGCGAGCTTCCATGATCCGGTCATGGCGCCGGCCACCAGTGCCAGCAGGATAGCCAGGTAGCTGATGCGTGCGAGAAACAATGCGGTGTTCAATTTGTTCATGCCAGTGCCTTAATCAGTTTTGCCAAGCGTGCGCCCAGGGCCTTGGCCGACGCAATCTCGTGTGGGTGAGGGTGGTTGCCGCTGTTTTCAACTAGGCTCGGGCCGTAGGGTGTGACGCCGCCATGGTCCTGAGCTAGCCCCGGGTCGGTGTAGGGCACGCCGGTTACCAGCATGCCGTGGTGCAGCAGCGGCAGGGTCATGCCCAATAGCACCGCCTCATTGCCACCGTGAAGCGACGACGACGCGCCAAACACCCCGGCGGGCTTGTCGATCAATTCGCCGGACAACCACAGATCCGACGTAGTCTCGAAAAACGCCTTGAGTGGGGTCGCCATTTGACCGAATCGAGTCGGCGAGCCCAGCGCCAGACCGCCGCATGATCGGAGCTCGTCCTTAGTCACGGTCAAGTAATCGGTTTCGCGGCCATCCAGAGCCGGCGGGTTACGTAGCCGGGCGTCTACGCCTTGGCCCTCGCAACCCATGGCGATGGCGTCGGCTAGCGTGGCGACATGGCCGCCGGATGAGTGGAACAAGATCAATAGATTCATAGTTATCCAGGGAACCAGACGCGGTCCCATGCGCTCATGACTTTTTCGGGGTACCAGGTTTTGCCAAGGCTGCCGTTGTAGCGAGCCAAGGCGCGAGCCCAGTTGCCGCGTTCGCGGTCCAGGTAGTGTTTCAAAATGGTGCAACCAAAGCGAATGTTAGTGTCAACATCAAACAGGTTGGCGTCACTGTGGTTAATTTCGTTTTTCCAAAACGGCATGATTTGCATCAGCCCTTGGGCGCCGACGCGGGAAATGGCAAAGCGCTTAAAGCGGCTTTCGACGTGCATCACGCTGAGCACCATTTCCGGCGGAATATCGACCCGCCGGGCCTCGCGGTGGACCGCGATTAAAATCGCCAAGCGCTCGTCGGGGTCCGGATTGTAGCGCGCCATGCGCTGGCCCATCAGGGTCAGCCACACGGTTGCGTCATAGTCGTCGTCAAAGGACTGGGCCGATTCAACGGCGCTGCGCAATTTACCCAGCAACTCTTGGTCGACGCCGGGTTCGGCGGCGCCGGCGTTAAGTAGGCTAAGCGCCCAGACGATCCATAATGCTCGCCTCATCTAGCATCTCGCTGTCGGGGTTCGAACGGTGTTTGTATTCTAGTTGACCGGCGGCCAGGCCTTTCGAACTGATCACCACACGGTGTGGGATTCCGAGTAAATCCATGTCGGCAAAGCGCGGTCCGGGCCCCATGTCACGATCGTCCAGTAACACCTCGACGCCCTGATCTTTTAGGCTTTGATACAGTGCCTCGGCGGTGTCATTGACCGCGGGGTCCTTTTTGCCACCGATCGGCACGATACAGACCTGGTAAGGCGCGATCGCTGCCGGCCACAAAATGCCACGGGCGTCGTGGTTTTGCTCGATCGCCGCGGCCACCACGCGTGATACGCCAATGCCATAGCAGCCCATGTGCATGGGTTTGGCCTTGCCGTTTTGATCGAGCATGTTGCAGTTCATGGCTTCGCTGTACTTGGTGCCAAGCTGGAAAATGTGGCCCACCTCGATGCCGCGGGTAATTTCTAAGGTGCCCTGTCCGTCAGGCGAGGGGTCGCCGGCGACCACTTCGCGCAGGTCACGAACCTCTGGCTCGGGCAGGTCGCGGCCCCAGTTGATGTCAAAGTAGTGCTCGCCCTCGACGTTGGCACCGGCACAGAAATCACTGACTAGTGCGGCGCTACGGTCAACCAGGGTCAGCAGCGGCATGTTGACCGGGCCCAGCGAGCCAAAACCGGCGCCGATGACGCTGCGTACTTGGGCATCATCGGCCATGCGCAGCGGGCTTGCGACTTCGGGTAATTTTTCGGCTTTGACTTCGTTCAGGCTGTGATCGCCGCGTACCACTAGGGCGACCAGGGTGCCGTCTTCGGCGCCTTCAACAATCAACGTCTTAAGCGTCTTTTCGATCGCTACATCAAAGCCCTGAACCAAGGCGTCAATGGTCTTGGTGTTGGGGGTGGGTTTGCGGGTCATGGCCGCACCCGGTGCCGGGCGCTCACTTTCGCGAGGAAGTGCTTCGGCGGCTTCGATGTTGGCGGCGTACTGTGACACGGTCGATACAGCGATCGCGTCTTCGCCCGAGTCCGCGAGCACGTGGAACTCTTGGCTGCGGCTGCCACCGATCGAGCCGGAGTCGGCGTCGACCGCGCGGTAACGCAGGCCTAAACGATCAAACACACGCACGTAGGCGTCGTACATCACTTGGTAGCTGTCGGCCAGACAGTCGGCGTCACGGTTGAAGCTGTAGGCGTCTTTCATCAAGAATTCGCGCGAGCGCATGATGCCGAAACGTGGGCGTCGTTCGTCGCGGAATTTCTGTTGAATTTGATACAGATTCATCGGCAACTGTTTGTAGCTTTTGATTTCGTTGCGCGCGATGTCGGTGATGACTTCTTCGTGGGTCGGACCCAAGCAAAAGTCGCGTGCATGGCGGTCTTGGAAGCGTAGCAATTCCGGGCCGAACTGTTCCCAGCGGCCGGATTCCTGCCACAGTTCGGCCGGTTGCGCGCTGGGCATCAAGGTTTCAAGGGCGCCGGCGCGGTCCATTTCTTCGCGGACCACGTTTTCAACTTTTTTCAGGACTTTGAGACCCATCGGTAGCCAGGTGTAAAGGCCGGATGCGAGTTGGCGAATTAAGCCGGCGCGCAGCATCAACTGATGAGACACGATGGCGGCGTCTTGGGGTGTTTCTTTTAGGGTGGGGATCAGTTGTTTGGATGCGCGCATTGGGGACCTCGATTTGCAAGGCGCGTAGTATAGCGGATTTGCCTAAGTGGCGGCGTCTTCGGTTGCGATTTTAAATGGCAGTGCGGCGGCGGCGTCGGATTGCCAGCGCTCAACCGCGCCTTGTTCGCGGCCCAAGAACTCGGCGACCGCGGCCCGAAAGCCCGGGTGTCCGATGCGGTGGAAGCTTTGGGTCTGGGTCGGCGCGAACCCACGCGGGATTTTGTGCTCGCCCTGGGCGCCGGGGTCAAAGCGCTCCAGGCCACGCTCGATGGCAAACTCGATGCCCTGATAATAACAGGCCTCAAAGTGCAGGCAGTCTAGTTGGTGCCCGCCCCAGTAGCGCCCGTACAGGGTCGTCGCGTCGTGGAACAACAGCGCAGCGCCAACCGCTTGCTGATCCATGCGTGCCATCACCAGGCACAGCTGGTCACCCATGCCGTGGAACATTTGTTTGAATGCATCGGCGTTTAAGTAGCCGCGCTGTCCGCGCACCGCATAGGTATTTTGATAAAACCGGTAAAAGGCTTCGATGTCGGCGTCGGCGGCGCATTCACCGGCAATGCGTTCCAGGGTGATGCCCTGGTCGGCGACAATCCGGCGCTCGCGGCGGATGGCTTTGCGGCGCTTGCTGGTCATCGGCGCCAAAAACTCAGCGAAATCAGCATAGCCCTGATTGTGCCAATGGTATTGAACACCGATGCGGCGCAAGGTGTCGTCACCTTCAATCTGGTGCGCCGGGAACAGACAGTGCCAGCTCGAAAATCCCTGGTCGATCAGCTGGTCGATGTGCGCCAACAGGGCCGGGTGTGCACGCGGATCACCCAACAGCCGAGGGCCGGTCGCCGGTGTGAACGGGGCCGCCGACAGTAGCTTAGGGTAGTAGTCACCGCCGGCGCGCTCAAAGGCATCCGCCCAGCCCCAATCGAACACGTACTCGCCGCGCGAATGGTGTTTGGCAAATAGCGGCAGGGCGGCGATCGGGCGCTGATCGTCCCACGCCACCAGGTGCATGGGCACCCAGCCGGTGGCTTGACAGGTGGCGCCGCTGGATTCAAGGGCGCTAAGAAATTCGTGGCGTAAAAACGGATAGCCGTTAAGCCAATCGTTCCAGCACCCAGCGTCGATGTCGGCGATGCTGGTGAGTGACTCAATGCGCAGGTTCACTGGGAGGTGGCGGTCAGGGTCACATCCGGACCTGACTGTGCACCGGTCAGTAGCAGCTCGAGGTAGCCACGGTCGTTTTGAGCCAGCAAGCGCACCATTAAATGGTCGCGGTTAGGGTCAAACCACAGCTCGGTGCTGCGGTCGTTCGATTTTTGGTAGCGCAGGTGAATCAGGTCAAGGGCGCCGGCTGGTGTGTCCAAGGTGACCAAGCCCAGGTGCTCAAAGGTGTATTCACGAATACGGCCACGGTCCAGCACCTTGACCGCCAGTGAGCCACCATCATTGAGCGCTTGGCGCAACGTTAGTTGCAGCGTCAGCGGGTCAACAACGCCGTCTTCCAGGGTGACTTGGTCATCATTCCAGTTGGCGGTTTTCTGGTTCCAGTTGAAACGTGATTGGTAGCTCTTGGTGCGTCCAAACACGGTGGTGTCTCGCATAAATTCAAGCGGGATCAGGGTGCCATCTATGGCCGCGCGGAAGACACTGATTTCTTCGATCGAGCCGATGCTGGCCTTGGCGCTTTGCTGCATGCGCCAGGTGTCATTTTGCCGACTCAGGATCTGGGTTGCCTCACCGTTCAGGGTGATCACCGTATCCCAGGTCATTTTGTATTGGGCACTGAAGGGCGACAGCGCAAGCGCCGCAGGGCTGATGGCGATTAAAAGCACAGTCAAAAATCGTTTCATGCGGATGAGCCTAGCACCTCAATTTGACAATCACTAGCGCCCTAGAACGGCAGTGGTTGTGCGATCGGTTGGCCTTTAAAGGTGGGTCCGCCGCCCGCGAATACCAAGTCCCCGCTCAGCACCGCACGAATCACCGCGGGGTAAAGCTGGTGTTCGGCGACCAGTACTCGCGACGCCAACGCTTGGGCGCTGTCGTCCGGTTCAATCGGCACCTGGCGTTGACCGATGACCGGGCCACCGTCCAATTCGGCGGTGACCAAGTGGACACTGACGCCGGCCGCACAATCGCCGGCATCAATCGCACGCTGATGGGTATTCAGGCCCTTGTATTTGGGCAGCAACGACGGGTGAATGTTGAGCATGCGCCCGGCGTAGTGATTGACAAAGGGCGCCTCTAGAATGCGCATGAAACCCGCCAACACCAATAGGGTTGGCTGATAGCGATCGATTTCTTGCATCAGCGCGCGTTCGAAATTCGCACGCCCATCGTAGTCCTGGTGGTTGACCAGGGCACATTCCAAACCGGCGTCGGCGGCACGTTGCAGGCAGCCCGCGCCGGGGCGATTGCACACCAGCGCCGACAGCTTGGCCGCGATTACGGGGTCATCCAGTAGGGCTTGAAAGTTCGACCCGCCGCCGGATGCTAGCACCACGATGCTCATGCCAGCGTCAGTTCACCGCTGTCGTTGAGTTCGCCCAACAACCAAGGTTCCGCATCCATCGCGCCGAGTACCGCCAAGGCCGCCGCCGCGTCCGCCGCGTCGACAATGATCGCCATACCGACGCCCATGTTAAAGACCCGGTTCATTTCGTGGCTGTCGACGCCACCTGCGTTTTGCAGCCAGTCAAATACCGCCGGGGTTTCCCAGCTGTCCATGTCGATCCGCGCACCGATGCCGTCGGGCAACACACGCGGCAAGTTTTCAATCAACCCGCCGCCGGTGATGTGCGACATGGCCTTGATCGACACGTCTTTCATCAAGGTCAAAATGTGCTTGGCGTAAATGGTTGTCGGCGCCATCAAATGGTCAATCAGCGGCTTGCCGTCCAGGTCTTGCTGGGTGTCGGCGCCGGAGACTTCAAGAATTTTACGCACCAACGAGTAGCCGTTGGAGTGCGGGCCGGAGGAGGGCAGTGCGATGATCGCGTCGCCGGGCGCGCAGGTGGTGCCGTTGACGATGCGTTTTTCTTCGACCACGCCTACGCAAAACCCAGCCAGGTCAAAGTCGTCGTTGTGGTATAGGCCAGGCATTTCCGCCGTTTCGCCGCCCGCCAAGGTCGCCCCGGACTGTTTGCAGCCTTCGGCGATGCCTGCGATGACGCGAGTTGCTTGGTCTACATCCAAGTGACCGGTCGCGTAATAATCCAAAAAGATCAGCGGTTCCGCGCCCAGCGTTAAAATATCGTTGACGCACATCGCGACCAGGTCGATGCCGATGCCGTCGAGTTGATTGCTGTCCAGCGCCAAACGTAACTTAGTGCCGACACCGTCAGTGCCGCTGACCAATACCGGTTCGTCATAGCCTTTAGGCAGTCGAGTCAGTGCGCCAAAGCCGCCGATGGATCCCAGCATTTCGGGGCGTCGTGTCGCCGCCGCCAAAGGCCCAACGCGCTTGACCAGCTCATTACCGGCATCAATATCCACACCCGCTGCGCGGTAATCCAATCCTTTTGCGTCGCTCATCCTGACCTCAAACCCGTTGAAAACGCGCATATTACCCTCGACAAACGATAAGATGCAGTTAAATCACTAACGGATCGTTAATTTCGTGCGAATTTTTTTATTTTGTTTGATCGTCCTGTCCAGTTCAGCCGGGGCCAGCCTGTATCAAGTGACCGACCTTGCCTACAGCGGCGACGAACGCAGCGCCAAAGGGGCCGCGGTGATGACCGTGCTTGCGCGTTTGACGGGTCGTTCAACGCTGGATGCCGAGTTGTCGGCGCTGGCCGACGAGCCGGACGAGTGGGTCCAGTCGTGGGGGTTGGTTGACCCGGTTGCGGGGGTCGCCGAATTCCGTATCGACCCATCGATTCGCCAAGCGGTCCAGCGCCTTGGTCGCCCGGTGTGGACGACCCCGCGCACCACCCCTTGGCTGTGGCTGATGGTGGACGAGGGCCGCGGGCGCCAGCCATTGACCGCCGGTGCCGACCTGGACATTCAACGGGCGCTGATGATCGAGTCAGAGCGTATGGCATTGCCGATCAGCTTGCCGGCCTGGGACGCGGACGACCGCAGTCTGGTCTCGGATGCGGAATTGTGGGGTCTGTTTTTCGACGGCGTCGAGGTTGCCAATGGCCGTTACGGTGACGACTACGTGGCCGGCCGCTTGGCGCGTATCGGCGAGCGTTGGCAGCTGAACTTGCGCAGCGCCGATGGCCGCCGCTTGAACCAAACCTTTGCCTCACCCGGCGAAGTCGCCCTGGCCATCCACGGGTTCTGGCTGCCAACGCTGGTCGCCGACTATGCGGTAGTCGGCAGTGGCGACCTTAGTTTGTCGGTGGCTGGGTTAACGGCCAACAACTTTGCCCCCTTCATGGCCCGATTGCGCGGTTTGGACGCGGTCGAACAGGCCTTTCCGGTTTATTCGGACGCCCAATACGTACGCTTTCGCGTCATCACAGGCGCGCGGCCCGAGCAATTGGCCGACTGGCTCGGCTTGCCGATAAACACCTTGGATCAAACCCCGGTCGACTTGGCCGTTGTGGCGCGCCCGTGAGGCAGCAAACGCTCAACGCCTGGCCGGATCCCGCGACCCGATTCGAGGCCTTTGAGCCAGGCCCAAACAGCGCCGTGGTGGCAGCGGTGGCGGCCGGCGATAGCCTGTGGGTGCACGGTCCTGTCGGTTCGGGTAAGTCGCACTTGGCGCATGCGGGGGTGGCCGAGCGCGGCGGGTTTTACCTGTCGCTGGCGGACGATCAGCTGACCCCGGATGTATTGGAGGGGCTGGATCAATTTACCGCGGTCGTGCTGGACGATATCGACAGCGTGGTCGGGGATGCCAACTGGGAGCACGCGTTGTTTGCGCTGTGGAATGGCTGTCTGGACCAGGGCCATCGGCTGTGGGTGTTCAGCGCCGAGCCGGTCGACGGTTTGGACTGGGCGATTGCGGATTTACGTTCGCGTGCGGGCCAGTTGCCACAGTACGCTCTGCGACCGCTGTCCGATGACGACCTGATTGGGTTGCTGCGCCGGCGTGCGGCGGTGTTGGATTTGCGTCTGGGAGAGGACGTGATTGCCTATGTGATGCGCCGCCACGGTCGCTCGACTAAACAGCTAGTTGGTTTGCTTAATCAGATCGAGCGGGCGTCGCTGCGCGATCAGCGCGTCGTCACCGTGCCCTTTGTCCGAACCTTGCTGGGCGATCGTTCCGACGCCCAAGACTGACACTTGGCGTCGGCAAAATATTACTGTATAAATACACATATACCACGCGAAACGGCGCACCAAAGCCGCTAGCGTGGTAACCCCTCAAATCAGTAGAGCAAAGACGATGAGCGATAACCGCAACAAAGCCCTAGACGCCGCCCTTGGACAAATCGAACGCCAGTTTGGCAAAGGCGCCATTATGCGCATGGGCGATGCGCCCATTGAATCGATTCCGGCCATTTCGACCGGTTCCTTGGGGCTGGATATTGCACTGGGCATAGGCGGTTTGCCGGTCGGTCGTATCGTTGAAATTTACGGCCCTGAAAGCTCAGGTAAAACCACACTGACATTGCAGGCGATCGCCGAATGCCAGAAAGCGGGCGGCACCGCGGCCTTTATCGACGCCGAGCACGCGCTGGACCCTGAATACGCCCAAAAACTGGGTGTTAACGTCAAAGAACTGCTGGTGTCGCAGCCGGATACCGGTGAACAGGCGCTGGAAATTGCTGACATGCTGGTGCGCTCCGGTGGTGTTGACCTGTTGGTCATCGACTCGGTGGCGGCGTTGACGCCGCGTGCGGAAATTGAAGGCGACATGGGCGACAGCCACGTCGGTTTGCAGGCCCGCTTAATGAGCCAAGCGCTGCGTAAAATAACCGGCAACATTAAACGTTCGAACTGCATGGTGATTTTCATCAACCAGATTCGAATGAAAATTGGTGTCATGTTCGGCAGCCCTGAAACCACCACCGGTGGTAACGCCTTGAAGTTTTACGCCTCGGTGCGTTTGGACATCCGCCGCATTGGCGCGATCAAAGATGGCGACGAAGTGGTCGGTAATGAAACCCGCGTCAAAGTGGTCAAGAACAAGGTTTCGCCGCCGTTCCGTCAGGCTGAGTTCCAGATCATTTACGGCAAGGGCATCTACCGCATGGGCGAAGTCATTGACTGGGGTGTCAAGGAAGGTCTGGTCGACAAGGCGGGCGCTTGGTACAGCTACAACGGTGACCGGATTGGTCAAGGCAAAGCCAACGCCTGCCGTTTCTTGGAAGAAAACCAGAGCATGGCCCAGGAAATCGAAGGTGAATTACGCCGTCGTTTGCTGAGCGGCCCGACGCCAGAGGTCGACCAGGCCGATGAGGTTCCCGAAGACGAAAGTGCTGTCTAGGTCAGACTTAACGCGCCCACGGGCGCGTTTTTTATGAGCGCACCGCGCGATCGCGTGTTTGTAGCGGTCTATGTGTTTTTGCAACGTGATGGTCAAGTGTTGGCGCTCAAACGCGCCAACACCGGTTACATGGACGGGTACTGGTGCCCGCCGGCCGGTGGCGTCGACGAGGGTGAATCGGCCTCGGTTTGTGCGGTTCGTGAATGCGCCGAAGAAGTCGGCGTCGACATTGATCCGTCCAGCCTAACGCTGGTCCATACCCTGCACCGCAAAACCGATCAGCGCCGCGTGATTGACCTGTTTTATCGGGCCGACTTCACTGGCCAACCCATCAACGCGGAGCCGCACAAGTGCGATCAAATTGCCTGGGTTGACCTGGCGACCTTTGCCGACTGGATGCCCTACATCGCGCCGGCGATGGGCGCGGCCGCCGAGGGTGTTATCTACTCGGAATCGGGCTTTAGCGGCGACGCATAACTGAGCCAGTAACGGCCTTGGCCGCGGATGCTGACGTGGGCGTCGGTAATGCGGTTACTGGATCCGACCCACACCCCCAACTCCAAAACCACGCCGTCCAGCGGATACGCAAGGCCGTGGCTGGCGCTGAACTGACAGCGCTGCATCGGGATTACGCCGAGGGTGTCGCCGATCCGGTGGCGGCCCTGATAGTCGCCGTCAACCAGCACAATCGAATTTTCATGGTCGATCAATCGAATCGGATCCCGTGCCTGGGCCAGCGACGATAACGCCGCCAAACTGTGATCCCAGCGCCCGCCCAAAAAGCCAACGCCGATCAGTTCCGGCGCCCGCACGCAGGCTAAGCACTTATCAAAGTCGGTACTGTCTTGGTCGGGGTCGTGGAGTCGTGTGCTCGCCGGCCCTTGGTAAGAGTCCATGTCACCGACGACGATGATGTGCCGGCCCGGCGGCAGGTGACGCACGCCGCCGTCGGCGCACACAATGGGGCCGGACCAATCGCCAACCCAGCGCGCCAGGGCGGCGTTAATGGGCGCGTTGCCGAGTAAAAGAACCGGTCGATCGAAAGTCATTGACTGCATGGGTCAGGACGATACCATCGTGCCCGTCTGGGGTGCACCACGGTGCTGAGATAATACCCATTGAACCTGAACCAGATTGTGCTGGCGGAGGGAGACCACAGTCCTTTTACGGACCGAGTCCTACCTTATGCCGCCTGGTGAATTAACTGGAGCGAGCCATGAACAAAACACTAGTCCTGTCCTTATTGCTGCCGATGTCGGCGCTGGCCAAACCCGTGTTAACGGTGTCGACCTACGACGCCTTTGCCGCGGATTGGGGTCCGGCGCCGGCGATTGAAGCCGCCTTTGAAGCCCAGTGCGAGTGCGATCTGCGCTTTGTCACCGGTGAATCATCGATTGGCTTGCTGCGCAAAATTCAATTGGAAGGGGACAGCACCGACACCGATATCGTGTTGGGCTTGGACACCAACACCATGGAATTGGCGCGCGCCACCGGCTTGTTTGCAACCCACGATTGGCCGATGCAACGTTTGAGCCTGCCGTTGCCGCTACCCTGGACCGACGCCACCTTTGTACCTTTTGACTACTCGATCTTTGCCTTTGTTTACCAAAGCGACCGTTTGACCCAGGTGCCCAGCAGCCTCGAATCCCTGCGCAACCTGCCGGCGGACGTGAAATTAGTGATCCAAGATCCGCGCTCCTCGACGCCTGGATTGGGACTATTGTTGTGGGTTAAATCCGTCTACGGCGATCGCGCCGGCGAATTTTGGGCTGACGTGGCCGACAGTATTTTGACCGTCACCCCGGGTTGGAGCGAGGCGTACAACCTGTTCTTACAGGGCGAAGCGGACATGGTGCTGTCGTACACCACGTCGCCGGCGTACCACCGCATTGCAGAGAGCGATGAGCGCTTTGCCTGGGCCGCGTTCGAGGAAGGCCATCAAGGCCAAATCGAAGTGGCTGCGGCTTTGGCGTCCAGCGACCAGCCGCAATTGGCGGCCGAGTTTTTGAGCTTTATCCTGTCGGATGCCTTTCAAAGCGCAATTCCAACTGGTAACTGGGCCTACCCGGTGATCGACATGGCGCTGCCGGACAACTTTGAAGTCCAGCCGCGTCCGGCCCCGTTCCGCTTGGCCGACCCTAAGCGCGTCGAAGCCCAGCGCGAGGCCGTAATTGCCGAGTTCTTGAGCGCGATTGGCCAGTAGGCCCGTCGGAGTGCACGGGGCTTGGCCGCCGCGTGCACTGTATCTATTGCTGTGGGGGCTGGTTGGGCTGTTACTGACCGCTATCGTCAGCGCCGGCGGTCGGTTGCCGTTTGAATTTTTGCTCGACACGCGCTTTCAGCAGCAACTAGGCCGTTCGGTTTTTCAGGCCGCGCTCAGCGCCACCTTGTCGGTGGCGTTGGGCCTGGGGCTGGCGTTTTTACACCACCATGCGGCGCGCCGCTGGATTCCACGCGGGCTGTCGGCCTTGCTCAGCACCGTCCCGGTGATGCCGACTCTGGTGGTCGTATTGATGGTGCTCGCCGCCTACGGCCGCAAAGGGTTAATGCCCCTTAGTGGCGGGCTTTACGGGCTGACCGGCATTCTGATCGCGCACGTGTTTTTGAACGCGCCTTGGGTCGCCGCCCAACTTGAATTGCAGTGGCAGCGCGTACCGGATAACCAGCAGCGCTTGGTTCAGCAACTGGGGCTGAGTCGCCGCCGCAGCTTTGGGTTGCTGTTGTGGCCGCGCAGCCGTGGGCTGCTGGTGACCCAGTGGTGGCTGGTGTTTTTACTGTGCTTTACCAGTTTTGCGATTGTGCTGGTGCTGGGCGGTGGCCCGCGCTGGGCGACCCTAGAGGTGGCGCTGTTTCAGGCCATCAAACTGGATTTTGATTTGGGCCGGGCGGCGCTGATTGCGCTGGTGCAGTTGCTGGTACTGGCGCCCTTGGCCTGGGTTGGATCGCGCGCGCCGTGGCTGGCTTTGAACGATCGCACCGGCGCCGTTGGGCCGGTGCGCACGGTCGGCTTTGCGATTGCGTATTGGCTGGTGCTGGGTTTTTGGCTGCTGCCGATGGCGGCTTTGCTCTGGCGCGGACTGGGTGATCAGTGGCTGGCGGTGTGGTCGCAGCGCGCGGTTCAACAGGCGGCGCTGACCTCGCTGTGGGTCGGCAGCCTAAGCGCGACGCTGGTGGTCGCCATGGCCTGGGTGCTGGGACAATTACGGCGCAGTCGCTCCGGGCTGGATCGCTGGTTGTCGGTGTCGGCCTGGCTGGCCTTTATGGTGCCGACCCAGGTGCTGGCGCTGGGCTTGTTTTTACTCGCCCGCGGCGGCGGATGGGTGTCACCGGGCGCGGCCGTGGTGTTGTCCAATGTGTTGCTGTGCCTGCCCTTCGTCGGCGCCGTGCTGTGGCCGGCGATGGATCGCCATCACACCCGTAGCGACCGCTTGGCGCTGCAGTGGGCGCTTCACGGGGTGACCCGGGTATGGCGGATTGACTTGGCGGTGCTAAAACCGGTGCTGGTGTGGGGCTGGGTGTTTGCGTTTGGCCTAAGCCTGGGCGATTTTGGCGTGATCGCGCTGTTTGGCACCGAAAACTTCCAGACGCTACCGTATTTGCTGTATCAAAAGCTGGGCAGCTATCGAACCCAGGACGCCTTTGCCTTAGCGCTGTGGCTGTGGCTGCCGGTTTGGCTGTTGTTTATTTGGGCTCACCGCACTCGGAGTGCACATGCTACGCGTTGACCAGTTGACCTATACCTACCCCGAATACCCGCCTTTGGTGTTTGACTTCAGTGTCGCCGCCGGCGCCATGCTCGGTGTGGTCGGCCCCAGCGGGGCGGGCAAATCGACGCTGTTTAACCTGTTGGCTGGTTTTTTGGTGGCCGACAGCGGCGACATCCGTTGGGGGGATCAGTCGGTGCTGGCCCAGGGGCCGAGTCATCGCCCGTTCGCAGTGCTGTTTCAAGGCGATAATTTGTTCGAGCACCTGTCGGTGCTGGATAACGTCGGTTTGGGGCTGTCCCCGCGTTTGCTGGATCCGGTCCAGCGCCAGGTGTGTGCGGCGGCACTGGCGACCCTGGACATCGGCGAGTTGGCCCAGCGTTTGCCGGGGGAACTCAGCGGCGGTCAACAGCAACGCGTTGCGCTGGCGCGTTGTTTAGTCAGCCCGCGCCCGGTGATGCTGTTGGACGAGCCGTTTTCGGCATTGGACCCGGCCAGCCGCGAGGATGCACTGGCGGCCGTGAGCCAGGTCAATCGTCAGGGCAAAACGGTTTTGCTGATTACCCATGACGCCGCCGATTTAGAGCGTTTGGGCGCACCCAGCTACCGAATTGGCGATTAGTCCGTTTTTTTATTGGTCCGCAGGCCGCATAACCGTGGCATAGACACAGGAGAACATATGATTGGCTTTGTCGACGCAGTAAAAATGGGGTTCAACCGGTGCTTTGATTTCCATACGCGCTCTTCTCGCGCCGAGTTTTGGTGGTGGGCGCTGTTCTCGGTGGCCGCCAATATTATTTTGGGGGCAGTGTGGTCAGGGCTTGCCAACTTACTGGGGCTATTGTTGTTCGTGCCCTATGTGGCGCTGCTGGTGCGGCGTATCCACGACATCGGGCACCGCGGCTGGTGGGGGCTGGTGGTGTTGGTACCGGGTATCGGTTTTATCGCCACACTGTACTTTGGATTGCGCGCCGGTGACGCGCGTGAAAACGAGTGGGGCCCTGCGCCGGCGCTGGACTAAGACGTTTGGCGTGACGGGTTGGCAATGACTGGATAAATTGGTCAGACCAATTTACCATGCGGTATAACTAAGCTCGCTCAAACGAGGATTGCCGCATGAACGCTATGACCCAAGACCTGCTTGACCAAGCCACGATTGACGAGCGCCGCGCGCGCATCGTCCCGCGCTTGCAGTTGATTCTGACGCCCTCGCAACTCAAACACAAAGATGAAGACCTGCGTCCGTTCGAGACCGATGGCTTGGCGCCGTATCGGCGTTTACCGATGGTAGTGGCTTTACCGGCGACCAAAGCGGAAGTGATCGCGGTGCTTAAAGCCTGCTATGCCGAGGACATCCCGGTGGTGACGCGCGGGGCCGGAACCGGTTTGTCCGGCGGCGCGATGCCGCACGAGGGCGGGGTGCTGTTGTCGTTGACCAAAATGTCCGCGATCAAGGCGCTGGACCCGGTGGCGCGCGTGATCACGGTCGAGCCGGGCATTCGCAATGCCGCGGTAACCCAAGCCGCAGCCCCGTACGGGCTTTACTATGCGCCGGACCCCTCAAGCCAAATTGCCTGCTCGATCGGCGGTAACATCGCCGAAAACTCGGGTGGCGTTCACTGCTTGAAATACGGCTTAACCGTTCACAACGTGATGCAGGCCACGGTCATCACCATCGAAGGCGAAGAACTCAGCTTTGGCAGCCAAGCGCTGGACACCGAGGGCTTTGATTTGATGGCCGGTTTGGTCGGATCCGAGGGCATGTTGGCGGTCGTGGTCGAGGCCAAGTTGAAGTTACTGCCGACGCCGACGGTGACCAAGGTCGCGATGGCCGCCTTTGATGACCTAGCCACGGCCGGTCGAGCGGTCGGTGAAATTGTCGCTGCCGGCATCATTCCGGCCGGCTTGGAAATGATGGACAAGTTCAGCCTGCAAGCTGCGGAAAACTTTTTGAATGCCGGCTACCCGACCTGGGCCGAGGCGCTGCTGTTGTGCGAAGTCGACGGTAACGAAGCGGAAGTGGCCGAACACATCGCCGACGTCAGTGCGGTGTTGACCAAGGCCGGTGCGGTCGAGGTCAAAGTGGCCCGTGATGATGCCGAGCGTGAGCTGTTTTGGAAGGGCCGTAAAAACGCCTTTCCCGCGGTCGGCCAGATGAGCCCGGACTACTACTGCATGGACGGTACCATCCCGCGTGGCGAGCTGCCGGCGGTGCTAAAAAAGATCGAAGACATGCAGCAAAAATACGGCCTGCGCTGTGCCAACGTGTTCCACGCCGGGGACGGTAATTTGCACCCGCTGATCATGTTTGATGGCAACGATGCCGGCGAAGCGGAACGCGCCGCCCAGTATGGCTCGGAAATTTTGACCACCTGTGTCGAACACGGTGGCACTATTACCGGCGAACACGGCGTCGGCGTCGAAAAGATCCACGAAATGTGCGTCCAGTTCCCGGGTGCGGAACTGCAGCAGTTCCACGACTTTAAAGCGGCCTTCGATGACAAGGGGTTGATGAACCCCGGCAAAGCCATCCCGACCCTGAACCGGTGCGCCGAGTTTGGCCACATGCACGTGCACAATGGCGAATTGCCACACCCTGAATTGGAGCGTTTTTAATGGACATGACGCAGGCCCTGGTCGACCAGGTTAAAACGGCCTTCGATAACGACACGACGCTGGCGATCCATGGCGGTCGCAGCAAAGACTTTTTGGGCGCCGAGTTTGTCGGTCAATCCCTCGACCTCAGCGGCCACCAGGGCATCGTCAACTACCAGCCGGTTGAGCTGGTGATGACGGTGCGCGCCGGCACGCTGTTGTCGGACGTCAACGCGGCACTGGCCGAACAAGGCCAGTCGCTGCCATTCGAGCCACCCGGTTTTGGTCCGACCGCGACCATCGGCGGCACCATCGCCACGGGTGTCTCGGGTCCGGCACGCCCCTACACCGGCAGCGCCCGTGACTACATGCTGGGTGTGCGCATGATCAACGGCCAGGGTGAGCACTTGCGCTTTGGCGGTGAAGTCATGAAAAACGTCGCCGGCTATGACATCAGCCGTGTGATGACCGCGTCCCACGGCACACTCGGGGCGATCACTGAAGTCAGCTTGAAAGTGCTGCCGGTGGCCAAAGCCGAAACCACCCTGATGTTTCAGATGTCAGCGGCCGACGCGGTAGCGCGTTTTAATGCCTTGGCTGGCAAGCCGCTGCCGATTACCGCCACGGCCTGGGCTGCGGGCGTCGCCTACATTCGCCTTAGTGGCGCCGCCAGTGCGGTCGATGCGGCGGCGACGGAATTGGGCGGCACGGTGGTTGATGCGCCGTGGCATGCGATGAGCGAGCTGACCCACGAGTCAGTCAGCGAGGCGCCAACGCTGTGGCGGGTCAGTGTGCCCCAGGTGGCACCGGTCCAGGCGATGGCCGGCAGTGAACCGTCGCTACTGGAGTGGGGCGGCGCCCAGCGCTGGATCACCAGCGACGTTGACCCGCTGCAACTGCGTGCCGAGGTTAAGGCGATGGGCGGTCACGCCACTCTGTATCGTGGTCAGGGCGCGCCGGTGTTCCAACCGCTGGATGCCGGCATGGCAGCCCTGCACAGCCGCATCAAAACCAGTTTCGATCCTAAAGGGCTGTTTAACCGCGGCCGTTTCCACCCCGAGTTTTAATTATGCAAACGTCGATTGTTAAAAAGTACGCGAATACGCCCGAGGGCAAGACCGCCGAGTCGATCCTGCGCAAATGCGTTCACTGTGGGTTTTGCACCGCCACCTGCCCGACTTATCAGGTCTTGGGTGACGAGCTGGACAGCCCGCGCGGTCGTATTTATCTGATGAAACAGATGCTTGAAGGTCACGAGGTCACCGAAAAGACTCGTACCCACCTGGATCGCTGTTTGACCTGTCGCTCGTGCGAAACCACCTGTCCGTCGGGAGTCGAGTACGGCAAGTTGATCGACATTGGGCGCCACATCATCGAGAAAGAAGTGCCGCGTTCGTTCACCGAACGTTTGACCCGTCAGGCCCTGATCAGCGTGTTGCCCAATCGCCCGTTGTTCACCGCCTTACTTAAAGTTGGCCAGGCCTTTAAACCGGTCGTGCCGGGCAAACTGGGCAAGAAAATACCGCCCAAGCGCACCGCCACGCCGTGGCCGGTCAATGATCATGCACGCAGCATGCTGGTGCTGGATGCCTGCGCCCAACCCGGCGCCACCCCGAACGTCAACGCCTCGGCCGCGCGTATTTTGGATCGGCTGGGGATCAGCTTGCGTGCCGCGCCCGAAGCCGGGTGCTGTGGCGCAGTGGCTTATCACCTGAACGACCAAGCCGGCGGGTTGGATGCCATGCGTGCCAACATTGATGCCTGGTGGCCGTCGATTGAAGCGGGCGCCGAAGCGCTGGTGATTACCGCCAGTGGCTGCGGGGTGATGATTAAAGAGTACGGCCATCTGTTGGCCGGCGATCCGGCCTATGCCGACAAAGCCAAGCGTGTCGCCGCGCTGTGCAAAGACATGACCGAAGTGTTTGCGGATTTGTCTATTGAGTCGTTGAAGCTGGCGGCCAAGGACACCAAGGTGGCATTTCACGCGCCGTGCACGTTGCAACACGGTCAAAAGATCGTCGGGGTGGCGGAGCGTTACTTGCGTGAGGCCGGGTTCGAGCTGACCACGGTGGCGGACTCACACCTGTGCTGTGGCAGCGCGGGCACCTATTCGATTACCCAGCCCGAGTTGTCACAACAGCTGCTGGGTCGCAAAGTAGAGGCCCTGGAAGCGGGCCGGCCGGATGTGATTGCGACCGCCAATATCGGCTGTCACTTGCACATCGAAACGGGCGCGGCGACGCCGGTCAAACACTGGATCGAGTTGATCGACGAAGCCTGCGCCTAGGCGTTATGCCAGGTCTTGGGTCAACACGATCTTGCCCATAAAGCCGCCGCGCTCTAAGCGTGCGTGCGCTTCGTTGACCTCGGACATGGGGTAGCTTTCACCAATCACCGGCGTCAGTTTGCCGGCGTCGACGAAGGCGGCCATCTTCGCCAGCATGTCGCCGATGTCTTGCTGGCGCTTGCTGGGATCGACAAAGTAACCAATCAAAAACGCAAACTTCAGCGTCAACTCCATCGAGTGGACCAGTCCCAAGTTGTGTTCGTTGCGTCCGGCAATGCCAACCACGGTGCCGTTGCGTGCGCAGGCTTCGATGCTGCGATCCAAACCAATCCCGCCGGGGGTGTCAAAGACCAAATCGAAACCCAGGTCACCGCGCGCCTGGGCCTCGGCTTTGACGTCGTCCCATTTGTCGTAGCGGATGGCATGGTTGGCGCCCATGCGCAGCGCCCACTCGGCTTTTTGATCGCTGGACACGGTCGCGGTCACGTCCGCACCCGCCAGTGCGGCCAGCTGTACCGCGATGTGGCCAACGCCACCGGTGCCGCCCTGAACCAATAAACGATCACCTGCTTGCAGCCCGGCTTTGTTAAAGAGTGCGATCCACGCGGTGCAGGCCACCAGCGGCATGGCTGCGGCTTCGGCAAAGTCGAGGCTGGTGGGCATGTGGGCGATCATTGCGGGGTTGACCACCATGTACTCGGCCAGGGCGCCGTGGGTGCCTTTGAAGCCGCCGGCAATGCCGTAGACCCGATCACCGATGGCAAAGCCGGTGACGCCGTCGCCGATCGCATCAATGGTACCGGCGACATCGCCGTGCAATACGCCGGGCAGGGCCGGGCTGACCGCGGGCACCGCGCCGATGCGGATTTTGGTGTCGATGGGATTAACGCTGGACGCTTCAACTTTGATACGGACTTGGCCGGCGCCGGGGGTTGGGGTCGGTATTTCGCCGGCGATAAACGAATCGCCGAAGGCGGGCAATAGCATGGCTTTCATGGGGACTTCCTTTGGATTTTTTAGTGCGCCTAGAGTAGCGCCGGTGCGGCTGAAACACGAGGGTTTGGTGTGACAGCCCGCGACGATTTGGGTACCCTCGCCATTCGTCATTTAAGGATTAGCTGTGCAAGCATTTTGGACCTGGCTCGACCCGCTGTTGGCCACCTTGTCGTTGTCGCGTGACCAAGCTGAGACCTTGATTTGGGTCTTTACCGTTATTTTCATCACCTTGTTGGTCGGTTATTTCGTGCGCCGCGCGATCACGCGGCTCGAAGCGACGTTGGCGACTAAACCTGGGTTCAAGCACGCCACCGTTACCAGTGCCAAAGGCCCCGCGCGTCTGGGTGTCTGGACGATCGGACTTAGCAGCGCCGCCGAAGTGGCATTACTAGGCACGGAATTGGGTGATTGGGTCGATCCGATTCGCGAGACCGGCGTGGTCGTGGCCATCGCCTGGTTCCTGATTCGCCTGGTCAAGGCCTACGAAACGGCGTTGATCAGTAATCCGCGCCGCAGCGATCGAATTGACCGCACCACCGCCGAGGCGATCGGGCGGTTGTTGCGAGTCGCGGTGATGATCACCGCATCCTTGGTCGTGCTGCAGGCCTTCGGATTCAGTTTGTCTGGGGTGCTGGCGTTTGGTGGTGTCGGCGGCATTGCGGTCGGCTTTGCGGCCAAGGATTTGCTGGCCAACTTTTTTGGTGGCTTTTTCATCTACACCGATCGCCCCTTCGTGGTCGGAGACTGGGTGCGTTCGCCAGATCGCGAAATTGAGGGCACGGTCGAGCATATCGGCTGGCGGCTGACGCGTATTCGAACCTTTGACAAACGCCCGCTGTACATTCCGAACTCGACCTTTTTGTCGATTGCAGTCGAAAACCCGTCGCGCATGACCAACCGGCGAATTTACGAAACCATCGGCGTGCGTTACGACGATGCCGCCAAGTTGCCGGCCATTGTCGCCGACGTCGAGGCCATGCTGCGCAGCCATGCGGACATCGATGGTAACCAAACCCTGATCGTGAACTTCGACAAGTTCGCGTCCAGCTCGCTCGACTTTTTTGTCTACACCTTCACCAAGACCACTGACTGGGTGACCTACCACTCGGTTAAACAGGACGTTCTGTTCAGAATTTTGGGCATCGTCGAGGCACACGAGGCACAATGCGCGTTCCCCACTTCAACTTTGCACATCGCCAGCATGGAGACTGCTAACTAAATGGAATCACTTAACGAGCTGAATCAGGTATTGGCCGACGCCGATTGTTTGGCCACCCAAACCGAGGTCGACGCCTGTTTGGATCGCATGGCCACCAACATCACCAAAGGCCTGGGCGACACCATGCCGCTGATTTTGTGCGTGATGCGCGGCGGTATTGTGACCTGTGGCAGTCTGCTGCCGAAATTGACCTTTCCGCTGCAGGTCGATTACGTCCACGCCAGCCGATACCGTGATAAAGACCGTGGCGGTGAACTGGAATGGTCGGTGATGCCGCAGTTCGAATTGAAAGGCCGGGTGATTTTGCTGGTTGATGACATTTTGGACGAAGGCCATACACTGGCTGCGATCAAGGCACACTGCCTGGAAGCGGGTGCCGCCAGCGTTAAAACGGCGGTGCTGGTCGACAAGATCCATGACCGTCGCAGTGACCGTTTGACCAAGGCCGACTACACCGGCCTGTACACCCCGGATCGTTTCTTGTTTGGTGCCGGCATGGACTACAAAGGCTTTTGGCGTAACGCCCCGGGCATCTACGCAATGCCCGAATAACGGGTTACTCGATGTCGGTGCGCGCGTAGGTCAGCAAGACCCCAAAGGTCGGGTGATCCAGGTAATGGATGACACCGGAGCGTGCGCGCCGGGTTTCGGTCAGGCGCGGCGTCACCGGCCCTTCGGCGGCGCCATCGACGATGTACTGAACGGCCAAATCGACCTCGGATTCGATGAACTTGGCAATCGAAAAATTGACGTAACCGTCTAATTCAAAGCCCCGCCCAAACCCCAAATCACGGCCGCCGGTAATCCGGATTGGACGGTCTTGGCCTTTTGGCATCAGCCCATGCAACCAGCGCTCGTGAAACAGCACCGATTTGCCCTGGGCCTGAAGTCGATCGGCTTCGGCCAACAGTGTCCGCTCGCCCGGCCCGTAGGGCACCAAGGTCAGGTTGCCATCGACCAAACTCGCGTCCAAGCCCAGTACCTGGGATGCGCGTGCGCTGGGCAGGTCGCCACGGGCGAAGGTTTCATCGACCGCGAACGGGCTGTCTTGGTGTTTGAATACCAGCATTTCTACTTCGTAAAAGCGCGCCTGGGCCTGGGCCACTAGCGCCACGGACAGGGCGAGTAGGGCGGCGCTGATGCGGATGATCGGGGTCATGCGGCGTACTCCGGTTTCAGGGTTTCGAACAGGTCTTCCAGCAGCGCAAAGCGGCTTTCGGGTGTCGGACAATCCTGCACCACTTTGAGCCCGTCGGCACCGTCCAATCGGTACCGCATGGGTAGGGTTTGGACCAGTTTGATCAGGTGCATAGGTTGGACTTGGGTGTTAGGCGCGAACTCGACCTTGCCACCTTTTTCGCCGGCACTGATGCGTTTTAAGCCGAGCTGCTTGGCGCGGACCCGCAAATGGCCTTGGCGCAGCAGGTTGTGCACGCTGTCGGGCAAGGTGCCGAAGCGGTCGACCATTTCAATGCGAATGTCCTCGAGCGCGTCCGCGGACTTGGCCGCGGCAATGCGCTTGTACAACTCCAGTCGCGCCGGCACGTCCGGCAGCCAGTCGTTGGGAATCAAGGCGGCCACCTTAATGTCGACCTCGACGCCGCTGCGCAGGGGTTTTTCAAGGGCCGGTTCGCGCCCTTCGCGGATCGCGTTGACGGCTTCCTCGAGCATTTCCATGTACAAACTGAAGCCGATGGTTTGCATCTGGCCGGATTGTTGGTCGCCTAGCAACTCGCCGGCGCCGCGAATTTCCAAGTCATGCGAGGCCAACATAAAGCCTGCGCCCAGTTCGGTCGCCATGCTGATGGCTTCAAGTCGTTTGACCGCGTCGCCGGACAGGGCGCTGGGGTCAGGTGTCAGCAAATACGCATAGGCTTGGTGGTGGCTGCGCCCGACTCGGCCGCGTAGCTGGTGCAACTGGGCCAGGCCGAATTTATCGGCGCGGTCGATCAAAATGGTGTTGGCATTGGGCACGTCGATGCCGGTCTCGATGATGGTCGAGCACACCAGCACGTTGAAGCGCTTGTGGTAAAAGTCGCTCATGACTTTTTCCAGTTCGCGTTCGCGCATCTGGCCATGGCCGACCACGACCCGGGCTTCGGGCACCAGTTCACGCAGGCGTTCGGCCGTGCGTTCGATGGTTTTGACGTCGTTGTGCAAATAGTAGACCTGACCGCCGCGCAACAATTCGCGCAACATGGCCTCTTTGACCAGCGCCAAATCGAAGCTTTTGACAAAGGTTTTGACGCTCAAGCGGCGTGCCGGCGGGGTCGCAATAATCGACAAATCGCGCAGCCCAGACATCGCCATATTCAACGTACGCGGGATCGGCGTGGCGGTCATCGCCAACACATCGACCTCGGAGCGCAGTGACTTCATCGCCTCTTTTTGGCTGACCCCAAAGCGGTGCTCTTCGTCGATAATCAGCAGGCCCAGGTTTTTGAACTTCATGTCCCGGGACAGCAGCTTGTGGGTGCCGACTAAAATGTCGACCTGACCGGCGGCGGATTTTTCCAGCACCGCGGTGGTCTCTTTGCTGCTGCGAAAGCGCGACAATAGTTCGATGTTGACCGGGAACTCGTTGAAGCGGTCACGGAAGTTTTCGAAATGCTGTTGGGCCAACAGCGTGGTCGGCACCAAGATGCCTACCTGGTAACCGGCCTGGACCGCGACGAAGGCGGCGCGCAGTGCGACCTCGGTTTTACCAAAGCCAACGTCACCACAGACCAATCGGTCCATCGGGTGCGGCGCCCGCAAATCGCCGATGACCGCATCAATGGCGGTCTGTTGATCGGGCGTGGTTTCGAACGGGAATTCGTCGGCAAAGCGCTGGTATTCCAGCTCGTGTAGCTCGTGGGCACGGCCGGGGCGCGCGGCACGGCGGGCGTAAATGTCGAGCAACTCTGCGGCTTTGTCGCGGACCGACTCGGCGGCTTTTTTGCGCGCTTTGCTCCACCGATCCGAGCCCAGTTTGTCGTGCGGCGCGCTGTCGACGTCGGCGCCGGAGTAACGGGCCAATAAATCCAAATCGACCACGGGCACGTAGAGTTTGCTGCCGCCGCGGTATTCAAGGGTCACGAATTCCAGGGTCTGATTGTCGACGTCCAGGGTTTGAAGGCCACTGTAGCGGCCAATCCCGTGTTCGACGTGGACCACCGGATCGCCTTCGTTGAGTTCGGACAGATCGCGCAGTTGCAGGTCGCTGTTGACCGCGGTTTTTTTGCGCTGGCGGCGCTGGGGGACTTGGGTACCCAGCAAGGCCGCTTCGGGGATGATCGCCAAACCGTCAACGATAAAACCCTGGTCCAGCGCCCCCAATGTCATATTTAGGGCGGCGCGTGCGACCCCGGCCAGGTCATCCACTTGGGTCGGCTTGTGGTTGCCATCCAAGCGTTCCAATAGCGAGGCTCGGCGACCGGGTGACTCGGCGACCAACAGGACCTGGCCGTCGAAGCCGTCGACGAATTGATACAGCGCCGCCATCGGGGTCTGGGCGCGCGGATTCAGGGCCACGTCCGGCAGCGGTTTGACCGGCAACTTCGACACGCCACAGCTACCGGGCGGCGTCGGGCCGACAAACAACCGGCCGATCTGGTTTAGGTTTTGGTAGATCGCCTCGACCCGGACGTACAGTGCACTGGGTTCTAGTAACGGACGGTAGCGGTCATGGCGCAGGTTGTTGTAGCGCGCCTCGACGTCTTTCCAGAAGCGGTCAACCGAGGAATCGATGTCGCCGATGCTGAGGCTGACGGTGCCGGCGGGCAGGTAGTCAAATAGGGTGCTGAGTCCGTCGAAAAACAGCGGCAGGTAGTATTCGACGCCGCTGGGCGGCAGCCCGTCCGAGACATCGTTGTAGACCGGGCAATCGCGCGGGTTGTCCTCAAAGGTGTCGTGCCAATTCATCCGAAAGCGGCGAATGCCGGCTTCGTCCAAGGCCGCCTCGCGCGCGGGCAGCAAGCGGATTTGGTCAACCTGGTTAACCGTGCGCTGGGTTTCCGGATCAAAGGCGCGCAGGGTTTCGATTTCGTCATCAAACAGGTCAATCCGATACGGCAGCGGCGACCCCATCGGATACAGATCCAGTAAGTTGCCACGGATGGCGTATTCGCCGTGCTGATAGACGGTGTCGACGCGGCGATAACCGGCCCGTTCTAGGCGTATTTTAAAGCTCTCGGTTTCCAGCGACTCGCCGACGCGCATGGCAAAGGCGGCGCCGTCCAACCAGTGTTTTGGAACCAGCCGTTGGACCAGTACCTGGGCGGGGACAAAGATCAGGCCTTCGGTGATGTTGGGCATTTCCGCCAGCGCACCCAAGCGCGCCGAAACAATGTCGTCGTGCGGTGAAAAGCTGTCGTACGGCAGTGTTTCCCAGTCCGGCAACGTGATAATCGGCGCATCCGGCGCAAAGAACGGGACCTCGCGCTCCAAGCGCTGGGCGGTGGCGCTGTCTGGGGTGACGACTAGGATCGGGCCACGGGCTTGATGCCAGGCTTCGGCTAGGGCGTAGGCCCACGCAAATTCAGCAACTTGCCAGGCTTGGCGGTCACCGGGAGTCGGAAACTTCAATGAAACGGCCTTTGATGTGTTTAGGCGCGCAGTATACCTTAGCGGCTTGGCGCCGTGGGCTGGTCCGGGCGCTGATTACCGAGACCCTAGAATGAAACGAATAGCGATTGATCCGAAATTACTCGGTGCCCAGCACTGGTTGGCACCCTTGGGCACCTTGGTCCCGGTGATGGGGCGTCACACCGATCCGGCCGCGCTGGCGGACGTTGACGCGCTGGTGATTCGCTCGGTGACGCGGGTCGATACGGCGCTGATGGCGCACACGTCGGCGGATTTTGTTGGCACCACCACGATTGGCTTTGACCATATTGATCGCGATTTGATGGCGCAACGTGGCATTCGCTGGACCAATGCGCCGGGCTGTAACGCGCTGGCGGTGGCGGATTATGTCGAGTCGGTGATGGCGCATTGGTGCGCTGACCAAGGCCGCGCGGTGGATTCGTTGCGCGTCGCCGTGATCGGTGTTGGCGGCATTGGCCGTATCGTCGCACAGCGGCTTGCGGCCATGGGGTGCACGGTGATGCTGAACGATCCACCGCGCCATGCCGCCGGTGACTTGCCCGAGCACGTGGCGCTGGCGGATTGCCTGGCCCAGGCCGACGTGATCAGTGTGCACGTGCCGCTGATTACCCAAGGCCCGACGCCGACCCGCGATTTGCTGGGGCTAACGGAGCTTGATTTGTTGGGCGCGGATCAATTGCTGATCAGCGCCGGACGTGGCGGGGCGGTTGATAATTCGGCCCTGCGCGCGCGCTTGCAACAGCCCAATGCGCCGCGGGCAGCGCTGGATGTGTGGCACGGCGAGCCGGACATTATGCCCGAGCTGTGGCCGCTGGCGTGGATCGCGACGCCGCACATTGCTGGCCACGCGCTGGAGGGCAAGTTGCGCGGTACCTGGATGGTGGCACAGTCATTGGCCGCGCACTGGGGCGTCGAGTTCAGCGGGCCGAGCGTATCCGAGGTGGCCGCCGGGATGTTGGCCAAACCGCGCCAGGCCCGCGAGCTGGACTGGATCACGCGGGCCCACCAAATTTACGATGTGCGTGCGGACGATGCGCGTTTTCGGGCCGCGCTGGATGGCCTGACCGGGGCTGCCTTGGCGGCCGCATTTGATCAATTGCGCGACGGCTATCCCAAGCGCCGCGAAATACACGACTGAACTATAAGGAACGTTATGCAGGTTGCTTTTTTAGGGTTGGGTGTCATGGGTTACCCCATGGCTAAACATTTACACGACGCCGGCCACGAGACCTGTGTTTACAACCGCACCACGGTTAAGGCACAGGCCTGGGCCGGGGACACCGGCGGCCGCTGGAGCGCCGATCCGGTCCAAGCCTGTGTGGGCGCCGACGCGGTGTTTATGTGCGTCGGTGATGACCCGGATGTGCGTGCGCTGGTCGGCCAGTTGTTGGCGTCCGAACACTGCCCGCGGATCATTGTCGATCACACCACCACCAGCGCCGAGCTGGCCCGCGAGATGGATGCGGCCTGTCGTCAAAAGGGCGTGTCCTGGATCGACGCGCCGGTATCGGGTGGCCAAGCCGGGGCCGAAAACGGCGTGCTGACGGTCATGTGCGGCGGCGATCAGGCGGCCTACGACCAGGTTGCCCCGGCGATCGATGCCTTCGCCCGCCAGCACCGTTTGATGGGGCCGGCCGGGTGCGGCCAGCTGACCAAAATGGTCAACCAGATTTGTATTGCCGGCCTGGTCGAAGGCTTGGCCGAGGGCGTCAACTTCGCCCAGGCTGCCGGGCTGGACGTCGAGGCGGTAATCGGAGTTATCAGCAAAGGCGCGGCCCAGTCGTGGCAGATGGAAAATCGCTACCAAACCATGGCGCGCGGTGAATATGACTTTGGCTTCGCGGTTGAGTGGATGCGCAAAGATCTGGGCCATTGCTTGCGTGAAGCCCGTCAAAACGGCGCCGCTTTGCCGGTGGCGTCGCTGGTGGATCAGTTTTATGGCGAAGTTGAAAACATTGGTGGTGCGCGCTGGGACACGTCCAGTTTGTTGGCCCGCTTGAACACCCTGCGCCCCTAATGAAAGCACCGCCTCGGGACCGAATGATGGGCTGGTTGGCCCGGCGTGAATACGGATTTGACGAGTTGGTCGAGCGCGGTATGCGTGACTTGGAACTGACGCGGCCGCAGTCCGAGGCGGTGGTTCAGCGACTGACGGACGACGGTTTGCAGTGCGACCAGCGTTTCGTTGAAAGCCTGATTCGGTCGCGGGTGCGTAAGGGCCAAGGGCCGCTGAAAATTCGCGCGGACTTACAGTCCAAGGGCATCAGTGATCCGGTGATTCGGGACGCGCTGGACGCAGCCGACGTTGATTGGTTCGAGTTGGCGCGGCACAGGCTGGAGCGCAAGTTCGGTCACCAACCGGTTGATGATGAGCCCAAAGAGCAGGCCCGCCGGTTGCGGTTTTTGGCTGCCCTGGGGTATCCCCAAAGCATGGCCTATGCGCTGATCAAAGATTAGGCGACTTCGGACGGATCCATCAGTTCGACTTGTAGTAATTCCAATGCCACCTCGGCGCGGCGTTCGGCGCTGGAACTGAGGCGGTCGGTTTTCAGGGTGCGCAGGAAACGCGCAACTTCGCCGGTGTCGGGCATAGCGTCCGGTGTATGGCGTTCATTTAAAAAGCGACGCACCCAATACAGGTAGTCTTCGGATGCGCGGCGCGATACCAGCCGTTCGTGGAGCAGGTTTTGGTAGCGTTGAAGGATGTGCGTGTGCAGGTCTGTGGCATTCATAGGTGACCGTCCTGTGGCAAGTTGGCGGTAGCTCGATTTGATTTTTATTGAGCCCCTTAAGTCTAGTCAACACAGGCTAACGCCGTCTGCTGGACGGCGTACCAAAGTCCTAAGTCAGGGGGTGCGCCTAAATTTCGCGCGCAGTATGACACTTATTTTTGGCGATTGGAAGTTTGTTACGTCGCGGCTTAGTAGCCTGCCAGCCGCCAGTTGGTTGACTCAGGATCATTCGGTGCCGTTTTGCCCGGTCGAACTTTGAGTGCGTGACACACTGCAAAGCACAGGTCCGCGCGATTCAAGGTGTAGAAGTGGAATTCATCAATGCCTTCGGCCTGTAATGCCAGTACCTGCTCGATGGCGATGTTGGCGGCGATCATGTTGCGCGTCTCGGCATCGTTGTCCAGTCCGTCAAACGCATCCGCCATCCAGTCCGGCACTTTGGTGCCACAGGCATCGCTAAACCGCTTGGTGGTGGCGTAGTTGGTGACGGGCAAAATGCCCGGAATGATGGGCTTTTCAATTCCAGCCAGTACACAGGCATCACGAAAACGCAGGTACACGTCGGTGTCAAAGAAGTACTGGGTGACGGCCATCGACGCGCCGTTGTCGAATTTGCGTTTTAAGTTGTCCAAATCAAAGCGCGCGCTGGGGGCTTCGGGGTGAGCTTCGGGGTAGGCGGCGACGGCGATTTCAAAGTCGTGGCGCTTGGTCAATCCGCTGACCAATTCAGCGGCATAGGGATAGCCGCCGGCGTGCGGTTGGTATTTTTCGCCGGCGCCACCGACCGGGTCACCCCGTAGCGCCATAATACGGCGCACACCCATGTCCCAGTAGCCGTCAGCGATGTCGTCAATTTCGCTTTGGTCGGCGCCGACACAGGTCAAATGCGGCATGGTCGCAAGCCCGCTGTTATCACTCAGTTGCTTGACCACATCGTGGGTTCGTTCACGCGTGCTGCCGTCGGCGCCATAGGTTACCGAGACAAATTCAGGTGACAGGCCTTTCAGGCGGTCCACGGTCTTCCACAGGCTGGCTTCGGCTTTTTCAGACTTGGGCGGGAAAAACTCGAAGCTGACCTTGGGGGGCTTGCGGGCGCCGAAACGGTGTTCAAGGCGGTTGCGGCGTTCGTGGGCAGGCAGATGCATATGAGTCACTCCGTGGATATATAAAGATAGCGTTATATCCATAATATAAGGATTTCTTTATATGTCCAGTTGTTTGGGTTTATTGCTCGCCAAAAGTCAGCGACGCCCAAAGGCTTTCCCAGCGCGGTTGGTTGGGTCCGCTGTCCGCCAGCGGCCGAATGATGACGGCGTCCAGCAGCACCTGGGTGCTGCCGGACCAGGCAAATTCAAAGCGTCCGTTAGCATCGGTTTGGGTGTGTTCAAGGCCGTCACCGGGTTTGCTAAACCGAGTCACTCGGTGATTGGCAAGGAGGCCCGTGGGGCCAAACAGTCGGCCGCTGATACGCCGACTTTGGTAGGGATTTTCAGTCAACACGATCTCGATCGGCAAGCCGACCCGGGTGTCGTCGCCGTCGACGCGGTTGAGCGTGACCAGGGATTTGGCGTAGCGATAGTAGCGTTCGATGATCGGGCCGTCGGGGTAGCGCGCGCGGTGCTGGGCCAATAGTCCGGGGTAGCCTTTTTCGTCGGCAAAGGCGTTGAAGGTAGCGTCGTCGCGGTAGCGGACGCGGTTGTCTTGGGTTTGGTGGACGATTAGGTGCAGCCCGTCACCGCGTAACTGGGTGTTCAGTGCCGGGATGTCGCCGTATTGGCCGGTCAAGGGCGAGACCTGGCCGTTGTGGTGAACTTCGGAACGCGCGATTTCATGGGTCAGATAGGGCATGGCGACGCCTGCAAAGGATTGGCCGACCCGTAATTGAGCGCTGAAGTCGCCGCCGGTTAGGTGATAGCGCGACGGTTCAATCCAAAACTCGTGGGCGCCGGCTGTGGTCACGGTCAGGGCGATGAGGGCTAAAAAACTAGAAATTGTGTGGCGGGCTGTGGACACTAGTGGGCCTTAATTAACTGTGTAATGAGTGGCGTGATGATCCGTGCGTTGTTAGTCCTGTGTAAAGCCTGTTTGTTGTGGATGGCGGTAAGTGCGAACGCGCACACCGTGCAACCGGGTATTGCGACGCTGGCGCTGGACGCCGCACGGACGCAATTGTCGCTTCGCGTCAACGCCGAAGTCATTATGGCCGGTGTTGATGTGACACAGATTAATGACACCGACGCGCTGGAGGGGGATGCGGCGGCTCGCTACGGTGACTTGCGTGGGTTGACCGATGCAGCGCTGGCGGAGCGTTTAAACAATGACCCGGCATGGTTGACTGGGGTTCGCTTGCAAAGCCCCGCGGGGCCGCTGACGTTAAGCCTAGTGGACGTGGCGGTCGAGCCGCAGCCGGATCCGGAGTTGCCGCGCTTTACCACGGTGACCTTAACGGCGTCGCCGGCGTCGTCGGTGCGTTTGGCGTGGGCGCCGTCCTACGGCGAGTTGGTCGTGCGCGAGCGCGACGGTGGCTATAACGCCTTTTTGGCTCCCGGCGAGTGGAGCGCCATGGTCAGTTCAGGCCAGGCTGCGTTGTCGACGTGGGATGTGATGTCGACCTATATCGTCAGTGGTGTCGCGCACATTATTCCCATGGGTTTGGATCATATTTTGTTCGTCGCCGGGCTATATTTCTTTGGCGCGGGGCGTGGCGCGCTGATCGCTCAAATCAGTGTCTTTACGGTCGCCCATACGCTGACCTTGGCGTTGGCCAGCCTAGCGATCGTGCGTATCAGCCCGGCCATCGTCGAGCCGCTGATCGCCGCCTCGATTGTGTATATCGGTGTTGAAAACCTGTTGCGGCGTGGCCGAACCGGGCTCAGCCGTCGCCTGATGTTGGTGTTCGCCTTTGGCTTGTTGCACGGACTGGGTTTTGCCTCGGTGCTGTCGGAATTTGGCTTGCAGGCCGGGGCCTTCGGGCTCAGCTTGATCAGTTTCAACGTCGGCGTCGAAATCGGCCAGTTATTGGTGATCGCGCCGCTGGCGCTGTTGCTGGGAACCTGGGCGGCGCGTCAAGATTGGTACCGCGCCGCGGTTCAGGTGCCGGCGTCGTTGGCGATTGCCGCCGTCGGCGCCTATTGGGTGCTGGAGCGCACGCTACTGGCGTAACGCCTCAGTACCCCAGCACTGGGGCCAACCATCGCTCCGATTCGGCCAGCGGCTCGTCGCGCAACGCGGCGTACTGCTCGACCTGGTCCGGGCCGATTTTGCCCAACTGAAAGTAACGCGATTCGGGGTGGGCGAAATAAAAGCCGCTGACCGATGCGGTCGGCCACATGGCCAGGCTTTCAGTCAGGGTAATGCCGGTCGCCGCGGTCGCATTCAACAGCTCAAACAGCTCGGTTTTTTGGCGGTGATCCGGACAACTCGGGTAGCCCGGTGCCGGCCGAATGCCCTGGTATTCCTCGCGAATCAGGGCGGTGTTCGTCAGCGCCTCATCAGCCGCATAACCCCACAATTCGGTTCGCACCTGGTGGTGCAGGTATTCGGCAAAGGCTTCGGCAAAGCGATCCGCCAGGGCTTTCAGCATGATCGACGAGTAGTCGTCGTGGTCCGCTTCGAAGGCGGCGATGTAGGGGTCAATGCCGTGACCGGCGGTGACCGCAAATCCGCCGACCCAGTCGTCTTGGGTATCGACAAAATCGACCAGCGACAGGTTGGCAATGCCATCGGCCATTTGCTTTTGTTGACGCAAGCACGCGACCCGCGTGCCATTGATGTCCAGCGCCTCACCGTCACGTCGTGCCGGCCAAATACCGACCACACCGCGCGGCGTTAACCAACGTTCGGCCTTCATTTTTGCCAGCATGGCCTGGGCATCGACGTACAGTTTTTTGGCTTCGACACCCTTGACCGGGTCGTTCAGTAGGTCTGGGAAACGGCCGCTGAACTCCCAGGCGTTGAAAAAGGGCATCCAATCGATAAAGGCTTCCAGCTCGTCCAGGGACGGCTCGACGGTTTTGACGCCGTGCCAGGCCGGCGCCACTTTACGGCTGAAATCTATCTGGCCGGCGTTGCTTTGGGCGTCTTCAAATTCGAGCAGGCGCTGCTTGTCGCGACCGGCGTGGGCACTGCGCTTTTTTTCGTGGGCTTGGCTGATTTCGGCGGCATAGTCCGCGCGTCCGTCGCTTAACAGGCGCTGGGCGACCCCGACCGCACGGCTGGCGTCTTTGACGTAGACCACGGTGTTGGCGTAGGCCGGATCGATTTTGACTGCGGTGTGGGCCGGGCTGGTGGTCGCCCCGCCAATCATCAGCGGCGTGTCGAAGCCTTGGCGCTGCATTTCGGCGGCGACATGGACCATTTCATCCAGCGACGGCGTGATCAACCCCGACAACCCGATCAGATCCGCATTGTGTTCCCGGGCGGCGGTCAAAATGGCGTCGCTTGACACCATGACGCCGAGGTCAATGACTTCAAAGTTATTGCATTGCAGGACCACGCCGACGATGTTTTTGCCGATATCGTGAACGTCACCTTTGACCGTGGCCATGATGATTTTGCCGGCGCTGCGTGACTGGCCGTCGCCTTTTTCAGCCTCGATAAAGGGAATTAGATGAGCTACGGCCTTTTTCATAACCCGGGCCGATTTGACGACTTGAGGCAGGAACATTTTGCCCGCGCCAAACAGATCGCCGACTTGGTTCATGCCCGTCATCAACGGTCCTTCGATAATTCGCAGTGGGCGCTCGCCTTGTTCGGCGGCGGCGACCCGGGCCAGCTCAACGTCCTCGACCACGTGGGCGTCGATGCCCTTGACCAGCGCATACGCCAGGCGCTCGTTGACCGGCAGGTCGCGCCAGGCTTGACTGGCTTTTTCGGCGACTTCGCCGGTGCCGGCGAAACGCGGCGCGGCGTCGACCAGCCGCTCGGTGGCGTCGTCGCGACGGTTCAAAATGACGTCTTCGACTAAGGTGCGCAGCTCGTCATCCAGGTCGTCATAGATCGACAGCATGCCGGCGTTGACGATGCCCATGTCCATGCCGTTTTGGATGGCGTGGTAGAGGAACACGCTGTGCATGGCTTCGCGCACGGGGTTGTTGCCGCGAAAACTGAACGAGACGTTGCTGACACCGCCTGAAATACGCGCGCCGGGGCAGCTGGCTTTGATTTCAGCGGTCGCTTCGATGAAGTCCAGCGCGTAGCGGTCGTGCTCGGCAATGCCGGTGGCGACGGCGAAAATGTTGGGGTCAAAAATAATGTCGTTGGGGTCCATGCCGACGGTGTTGACCAGCAAATCGTAGGCGCGTTGGCAAATTTCGACCTTGCGGGCGCGGGTGTCGGCCTGGCCGGTTTCGTCAAACGCCATGACCACACAGGCGGCGCCATAGCGGCGCAACAGCCGTGCTTGTTCAAGGAAGGGCGCTTCGCCTTCTTTAAGGCTGATGCTGTTGACCACAGCTTTGCCCTGAACGCATTTCAGGCCGGCTTCGATGACGTGCCACTTTGACGAGTCCAGCATGACCGGGATACGTGCGATGTCAGGTTCGGCGGCAATCAGGTTCAAAAAGCGGACCATGGCGGCCTCGGAATCCAACATGCCCTCGTCCATGTTGATGTCCAAAATTTGGGCGCCGCTTTCGACTTGCTGTAACGCAACTTCCAAGGCGGTGTCGTAGTCGTCGGCTTGGATCAGCTTGCGAAAGCGTGCAGAGCCGGTGACGTTGGTGCGCTCGCCGACGTTGATAAACAGATCGCCTGCGCCTTGGGTCATGGGTTCCAGTCCCGACAATCGTAGTGCCGGCGCCAGAATCACCGCCCCGCGCGGTGTGGCGTCGCTGAGGCGTCGGTGCAGCTCTTGGATATGGCGCGGTGTGGTGCCACAGCAGCCGCCGACGATGTTGAGCCAACCGGCGTCGGTGAACTCTTTGACGATGTCGACCATTTCCGAGGCGCTTTGATCGTATTCACCGAACTGGTTGGGGAGTCCGGCGTTGGGGTGGGCGCTGATCGGGAATTCACAGGTCTTGTGCAATTCCAGCAACCACGGGCGCAGTTCGGCCGCGCCCAGGGCACAGTTCAAACCGACCGAAATCGGGTTGGCATGGCGAATCGAGTTGACGAAGGCCTCGACCGTTTGGCCGGACAGGGTGCGACCCGAGCCGTCGGTGATAGTGCCGGAAATCATGATGTCGATGGGCTGGCCGCGTTCGGCGCTGACCTGGTCGATGGCAAACAACGCGGCACGGCAGTTTAGGGTGTCGAAAATAGTTTCGACCAAGATCACATCTGCGCCGCCGTCCAATAGGGCGTGGGTCGCCAGCGCATAGGTCTCGGCCAACTGGTCAAAGCTGATGCCACGGAACCCTGGGTCGTTGACGTCCGGGCTGATCGATGCGGTTTTGTTGGTCGGTCCCAAGACCCCGGCGACGTAACAGGGGCGGCCGCTTTCAGCACTGACTTGGTCGGCGGCCTGGCGGGCCAGACGGGCGCCTTCAAGGTTGAGTTCCTGGACCAACGCTTGCATGTCGTAGTCGGCCATGGACGGGTCGTTGGCGTTAAAGGTGTTGGTCTCGATCAGGTCGGCACCCGCGCGCAGGTACGCCAGGTGGATATCGCGGATGGCATCGGGCTGGGTCAGCGTCAACAAGTCGTTGTTGCCTTTAAGGTCGCTCGGCCAATCGCTAAAGCGTGTGCCGCGGTAGTCGGCTTCGCTGAATTGGTGTGCTTGGATCATGGTGCCCATGGCACCGTCCAAAAAGACAAGACGTTGTTGAATCAGGTCGCGTAGGCTCATGGAAATCGTTCCGTCGATGGCAGTTAGGGACGCAGATTAGCGGCATTCTTTGTAAATATAAAGATTCCTTTATATGAATTCGAATGCGCTCGTATTATTCAGGTGGAACGTGGGCATGCTTTGGACATCACAGGCACTGGCGTGGGCGTGGACGGTGGCGTTTGGCTACTGGGTCATGCTGCCCTATGAATTGCGCACGCTGGAGCCGTCGGCGCTGACGGATTCGGCCGCGGCGCTGGGTGTGCTGGTGTGGGGTTGGGCTGGCTTTCAGACCCTGTCGGCACTGGCGCGTGGGCGCGCAGATGGCGCCGCCAGTGCGTCGTTCTGGGTGGGCACGCTGGCGCTGCTGTGTTCCAGTGGCCTGTACTTTGTGACCTTTAACGTGCCCGGTGCCTGGCCGTCGCTGCGCTTTAAAGAGTTGGCCGGGTTTGAAACGTGGGACGTGTCACGTGCCGGTGATGGCGTGCGCTATGTCGGGCCGATTTCGCCGGCCGGTGTCGCCCGTGTTAAATCACTGTTGGCGCCGGGGGACCGGCGGTTGCTGATCGATTCGCCGGGTGGCATCGTCGGGCCGGGCTTTGAGTTGGCGGATTTGGTTAAGGGGCGTGGGTTAACCGTCGAGGTCCAGCGCATCTGTGCGTCGGCCTGTACGCTGGCATTTTTCGCCGCCGACCAGCGCGCGGTATCGCCGCATGCCCGGATTGGAGTGCACCGTATTGCGGCGCTGGACAGCGCCCAGGATAACCCCAAGCAGTTGGCGCGTATCGGCCGTATTGCCGACGCGGTGTTGTTGGCCGGTGGCTTTCCGGCGGAATACATCGGCTATGGGTTTGAGCGCGGGCAGCGCGCCATGTTTTGGCTGGCCGCGCCGGAATTAATCGCGCGCGGGTTGGCCCGCCCGCTGGGTCGTTAAAGGCTGGGTTTTCGCGCCACCAACAAGGTGATGTCCGCGTCTTGGCCGGGCAACTCGCGGTGATGATCCGGCGTTAACTTGGCGGCACGGCACCAGGCGTCGATACTGGCCGGCTCAATGCCCAGCTTGACCCCGGGGCGGTCGGTGCCGTCGGTGAAGGCCACGATCATCAAGCGTCCGCCGGGGGCCAATACGCGTGCCGCCTCGGCGACCACGGCCTCGGGCTGGTCGGCCAGATACAACACCTGATCGATGGTGACGGTGTCAAAGCTGTTGTCGGCAAAGCGCATTTGGTACATGTCGTCTTGACGAATGGTGCAGTGCGACAGCCCCATTTCAGTCAGTTTGGCGCGCGCCACGCTGACCATTTTGCGTGACAAATCGATGCCGGTCCCGCGTGTGCAATGCGGCCCCAATACCGACAGCATGCGCCCGGTTCCGGTCGCCACGTCCAACAATTCGCCAATCGGTTCGCCGGTCATGTCGTCGACCACGGCGTCGGCAAAGGCGCGTTCATCGCCGTGCAAATCGTGCAGGTGGCGCCACTCGGGGGCGTCGTCTTCGATGTAGTCGCGCGACAGTTTGGCGCGCGCCTGGCGGACCTCGGCCAAGCGCGTGTCGTCGGCGTTCAATTCGCTGTCGTCGCTGGGCATAAAGGGTGCTACGGCGCTGGCCAAGCGGTGGCCGCTGCCATTAAGTGGCACGCGATAGTAGACGTGGTGTTGTTCGCGAAAGCGTTCAAGCACACCGGCGTCGCACAACAGTTTCAGGTGGCGCGATACGCGCGGCTGACTTTGGCCCAAAATTCGGACCAATTCGCTGACGGTCAGTTCGCCCTGCGCCAGCAGCCGCGTCAGGCGCAGCCGCGTGGGTTCGGCGATTGCCTTGAGGGCGTCAACCAGTTCGATCAGGTCCGGGTACATACAGCGCCTTATTATAAACAAAGGGTTATGTTCAGCCGCGGCGGCGGCTATTGCAAGCGCCGGACGGGTGCAAGGGATGGCGGTCGCTGGTACTATCGCGCGGCACAAAATCATCCAATGAGGTTTTCCATGACCAGCGCCGACATCCGCAGCGCCTTCCTAGAGTATTTCCGCGAGCACGGCCACGAGGTGGTGAAGTCCAGCCCGTTGGTGCCGGGTAACGACCCGACGCTGCTGTTTACCAATGCCGGCATGGTTCAGTTCAAGGACACCTTTACCGGTCAGGAAACGCGTGCGTACAACCGCGCGACCACGTCCCAGCGCTGCGTGCGTGCCGGCGGCAAGCACAACGATTTGGAAAACGTCGGTTACACCGCGCGCCACCACACGTTTTTCGAAATGTTGGGCAATTTTAGCTTTGGCGACTACTTCAAACGCGACGCGATTAAGTTTGCGTGGGAGTTTTTGACCGTGCGCATGGGGTTGCCGGCGGAAAAGCTGTGGATCACGGTGCACCACGAAGACCAGGAAGCCGAGGATATTTGGCTGAAAGAGATGGGCGTCAGCGCCGAACGTTTCAGCCGCCTGGGCGACAAAGACAACTTTTGGATGATGGGCGACACCGGTCCGTGCGGGCCGTGCTCTGAAATTTTCTATGACCACGGGGAAGACGTGCCCGGTGGTCCGCCAGGATCGGATGGCGAGGACTTGGATCGCTACATCGAGATCTGGAACCTAGTGTTTATGCAGTTCGAGCAAAAGCCGGACGGCTCGCGCACGCCGTTGCCCAACCCCAGCATCGACACTGGCATGGGATTGGAGCGTATCGCGGCGGTGATGCAGGGCGTGCACTCGAACTATCAGATTGATTTGTTCCAGGCGCTGTTGAAGTCGGCGCGTGACGTGACCGGCACCGACGTTCAGGAAAGCCACAGTTTGCAAGTGCTGGCGGATCACATCCGGTCGTGCTCGTTCATGATTGTCGATGGGGTGTTGCCCAGCAACGAAGGGCGCGGGTACGTGCTGCGCCGGATCATTCGACGCGCGGTGCGCCACGGTAATAAGTTGGGCGCCCAGGGCACGTTTTTCCACAAGATGGTGGCGGAATTAGTCCACCAGATGGGCGAAGCCTACCCCGAGTTAGTGGCCAAACAAGCCGAGGTCACGCGGATTCTGAAAAGCGAAGAAGAGCAGTTCATTCGGACCTTGGATGCGGGCATGAAAGTGTTGGATGACGCCATTGCGGCGTTGGACAGCGCGACACTGCCGGGCGACGTGATCTTTCGCTTGTATGACACCCACGGTTTCCCGGTCGATTTGACCGGCGACATTGCGCGCGAGCGCGAATTGGCGCTGGACATGGACGGCTTCGAGGTGTGCATGCAACGCCAGCGCGAACAGTCACGCGCCAAAGGTGGTTTCGGCACGGACGTGGTGTTGGACGTCGACGGCGATACCGAATTTTTGGGCTACAGCATGCTGGATGCCAAAGCCGAGGTGTTGGGCGTGTCAGTCGACCAAGCCTTGGTGGCGTCGGCCGGTGTCGGCGCGGCGGTCGGTGTGGTGCTGAACCAAACCCCATTTTATGCCGAAAGTGGCGGCCAGGTCGGCGACTTTGGCACCTTGACGTCGGACGACGGTTTGATCGTTCGGGTCACGGATTGCAAAAAGAACGGCCGTCACTTCCTGCACGTCGGCACGGTTGAAGCGGGTACCTTGACGCCGGGCATGACGGTCAAGGCCAGTGTGCTGGGCGAGCGCCGCACGGCGACTGCGCTGAACCACTCGGCCACGCACTTGCTGCACGAAGCGTTGCGCCGCGTGTTGGGCACCCATGTTGAACAGAAAGGGTCGTTGAACGATCCCGATCGCCTGCGCTTTGACTTCAGTCACCCTGAGGCGGTCAGTGCCGCGCAGCTGGTGACCATCGAAGGCATGGTCAATGCCGAAATTCGCGCCAACCATGCGGTCGAGACGCTGATTACCGACATGGACACCGCGGTCGAAAAGGGCGCGATGGCGCTGTTTGGCGAGAAATACGGTGAAAGCGTGCGGTTGTTGTCAATGGGTCAATTCAGTGTCGAGCTGTGCGGCGGCACCCACGTTGAACGGACCGGCGACATTGGCTTATTCAAGATCGTGTCCGAAGGCGGAATCAGCGCCGGCGTGCGCCGGATCGAAGGCGTCAGCGGCGTCAATGCCGAAGCCTTCGTTCGCGGCCAAAGCGAGCAGTTGCAGCGCGTGGCGGGCTTGGTTAAGGGTTCGGTTGATGATGCCGCACATCGGGTCCAAAAGGCCGTCGAGCGCGTTAAAGAATTGGAAAAGGAAGTCAGCCAGCTGAAGCGTAAGTTGGCATCCGGCGCCGGTGGCGATTTGACCGCGGACGCGGTTGAGATCAACGGCATCAAGGTGTTGGCGGCGCGGATTGACGACATTGATCCGAAAACATTGCGTGAAACCGCAGACCAGATGAAGAACAAGCTGGGACGGGCGATTGTGGTGTTGGCGACGGTGTCGGGCGACAAAGTCAGTTTGGTGGCGGGCGTTACCAAAGCCGAAAGCGCGACCTACAAGGCCGGCGATTTGGTCGGTGTGGTCGCAGCCCAGGTCGGCGGCAAAGGCGGCGGACGTCCGGACATGGCGATGGCGGGCGGCACCGATCCGAGTGGATTGGATGCGGCGCTGGCGGGTGTTGTCGAGTGGGTTAAGGCCCAGGCTTAACAGAATTTAGAGGAAACAAGTTTGGCACTTATAGTTCAGAAGTTTGGCGGCACCTCGGTGGGCACGGTCGACAAGATCAAGGCCATCGCCGAGAAGGTCCAAAAGTTCCGCAGCGCCGGCCACCAAATCGTCGTGGTGGTCAGTGCCATGAGCGGCGAGACCAACCGGTTGGTCGCGTTGGCTGACGAAATGCAGGCGCGTCCTGATGCCGCCGAGTACGACACTATTGTCAGTACCGGCGAGCAGGTGACGATGGCGCTGTTGAGCATGGCGCTGAAAGAGCGCGGCTGTGATGCGCGCAGTTTCACCGGATGGCAGTTGGGCATGCACACCGACCATTCGCATGCCAAAGCACGCATTAAGCGGATTGATGAAACCCCGATTCGGACCGCGTTGGACGCCGGCCAAGTCGCCGTCGTCGCCGGATTTCAGGGTATCACCGATGACAATCGCATCAGCACACTGGGCAGGGGTGGTTCGGACACCACGGCGGTGGCGATTGCGGCGGCGTTGAAGGCTGACGAATGCCAGATCTATACCGATGTTGATGGCGTTTACACTACCGATCCGCGCGTGGTCGACAGCGCGCGCCGGATGGAAACCATCACCTTCGAGGAAATGCTTGAGCTGGCGTCATTGGGCTCAAAGGTGCTGCAAATTCGTAGTGTCGAGTTTGCCGGCAAATACAAAGTTCCGCTGCGGGTCCTTCATGCGTTTGAAGACGGCCCCGGCACATTGATTACCGTAGAGGACCACAATCAGATGGAAAGCCCCGTTATTTCTGGAATCGCGTTTAACCGAGATGAAGCCAAGGTGACCTTGCTGGGTGTGCCGGACGTGCCGGGCGTGGCCGCGGCGATTTTGGCGCCGGTCGGTGATGCCAATATCGAAGTGGACATGGTCGTGCAAAACGTCGGTGAAAATAACACCACGGATTTCACCTTCACCGTGCACAAAAACGATTACGAGCGTGCCATGGAGTTACTGGAATCCGTGCGTGTGTCGTTGAATGCCCGCGAATTGCGTGGCGACAACGCCATCTGCAAGGTGTCGGTGGTCGGGGTTGGCATGCGCTCGCACGCAGGTGTCGCCAGCACCATGTTCAAGACCTTGGCGAGCGAGAGCATCAACATCCAGATGATTTCGACGTCCGAGATCAAGATTTCGGTCGTGATCGAAGAGAAGTACCTGGAGTTGGCGACGCGCGCATTGCACAGCGCGTTCGATTTGGCCGCGGTCTAAGCGGCTTGGTTTCCGCGTGATTAGCCGCCGGTTTTGCCGCGTGATCGATGGCGCGGTAAAAGGCTAACAAAGCGGTTTCAAGTTACGTAAACACTGGTTATACTGCGCGCCAGTTAAATCACGGAGAAGTGGGTGAGTGGCTGAAACCACACCCCTGCTAAGGGTGCATACTGTAAAAGGTATCGAGGGTTCGAATCCCTCCTTCTCCGCCATATTCAATAAAAGCCTCGATGCATGCATCGGGGCTTTTTTTATGGCGGAAAAGAAGTGGGATTAGAACCCGAGCAGAGGGTTCGACAAAATCGCCCGGATGGCGATTTTGAACGCGAAGCCTGCGTGCGCAACGCGCGAGGCGGAGCGGCCCCGAAGGGGCGAGGGCGCAGGATGCGGCCGAGTAATCCCGACGCGGTCGGCGTTCGAGATGGCCTCGATGCATGCATCGGGGCTTTTTTTATGGCGGAAAAGAAGTGGGATTGTAATCCCCCCAAAATCAAGCACTCAACACATCATAAATCAGCTTGCACGACACCAACCCCAGCCCAATTTCAACCGCGGCAAAAAATACCTGCTCGTTGATTTTCCGGGTCAGGTAGGCGCCCAAAAACGTTCCCGCCAGCCCCGTGGGCAATAGCCACACCGCCAGCCACAGGTCATCCGCGGAATACGGTTGAAGCGCCATATAGGGCGGTAATTTGGCCAGGTTGATGGCGGCAAACGTCAGTGTCGAAGTGCCGGCAAAGGTCAGTTTGTCGAGCTTTTGCGGCAGCACATACATTTGAAAGGGCGGCCCGCCGGTGTGCGAAATGAAGCTGGTAAACCCCATCACCGTTCCCCATCCCACCCCGGCACGGCGATTCGCCGGTTTCGCCATCGGTACCTGACTGCGTTTGGCCCAGTTGTACGCAACGAACGTCAGTCCCATCACCCCAATCAACAACGACACCACCGCGTCGGACACCCAATGCGCGGTCGAATAGCCAATCGCAATGCCAAAAAATCCCGATGGAATCAGTATTTTCAAGTTGGTGGTCGAAAATCGACGGCGGTACAGCCAGACACCCACGCAATCCGTCGCGATGTAGATCGGCAACAACAGCGCGGCACCCTTTAAGGGGGAAACCACCAGCGACAACACCGGCACCGACAGCATCGCAACGGTCGGCAGTCCACCTTTTGACAGGCCGACGAACAGTGCGGCAATGCTGGCGATGAGTAGCGTGGTGCTGTCGAGTGGCATGGCGGGGGTCTCTTGAATTCGACTAGTTTGGTCGCCCGATCACGACATTACAATGATCGGACCTCGGCACAGCGGCACACCCGACTCTGCACTGTGTGTCATTCTGCGTGGTACTCTAGCCGGCGCATGGAAGCGGACTAACAGAGCGATCAACCAAGCAATGAATGAGCCATCCGAAATCGAGGCCCTGGCCAAATTGGCCGACGGGATCGGCCGCCGAGACGAGTTTGAATCCACGTTGCGCAGTTTAGGCCGCACCGCAGTGCCGGCGGAGGTGTTGGCGCAGTTGCTGGAAAAAGGCCCGGTTGACGCGCGCCCGCATTCGCCCTCGCTGATCGTCAAGCATTGGCGCGGTGGCTATGGGCTTGGTGTTTCGTATTGGCTGATTGGTATCTGTGTTGGCCTACTCAGCTCACTATTCGCATGGTTCATCACCGAGCTGTATTGGATGGAACCCTGGTCGGTGACGATTCAGTTGCTGATGCTGTTGGCACCGGTCATCAGCCTGTGCGGGCTAACGGTCTGGCAGGCGGTCGGTGTGTGGCGCTCGGCCGGGTGGTCAATCGCAATCAACCGGCGAACCCGTCGAACCAACTTTTGGGCCTATGCGGCGCGCGTGATGACGCTGCTTGGCTTAATTTCCCAGACGCCAGCGCTGATCGAGTCGGCCAGCGAACTGGAAGAAATGCTGCGCGACGGGTTCTTGGAAATGGCCCAGCGCCCGTCAATTTTTCCGGATCCGGACGACCCCACCACCTTGATTTTTGAGGGTGACATTACGGTCGGCACTGGCTATACCTTTCGCCAACAAGTCGAGCGCTACCCGGGTTTAAAACGGCTGGTATTACGCAGCGATGGCGGTCGCATCGTAGAAGCCGAGCACATGGCCAAGGTGGTCGCGCGCCGGGGCCTGGACACCCACGTCATTGAGGAGTGCAGCTCGGCCTGTACCCTGGTTTTTTTGGACGGTCAGGCACGCACGATCCGGCCGTACGCGCGGCTTGGCTTTCACCGAGTCAGCAACAACACGGACACCGTGGACGAACAGGTTGCGGCGACCCGGGCGGTTTACCCGCGGCTGTCGGACGATTTTGTCGCCAGTATTGTTGCGACCTCGCCCGCTGAAATGCTTTACCCCAGCAACGATTGGTTGCTACGTGAGCAACTGATCACCGAGTGGCCGATTCCCACCGCCGACGATTTTACTTTTATTGATGCCGATTTGGCGCCGCTGGCCCCAGCGGTCTTTGATGCGCTTCAAACCCAGGCCCGAAATGGCGATTCGGACAGCGCGTACCAAGTGGCGTACGCCTATGCACTGGGCCAGCCGGTGGCGCGCGATTTGGCCATGTCTCGGGCGTTGTTTGAGGTGCTGGCGGGCGATGGAGTGGGCGCGGCCCAGTCCGCACTGGCGGAGTTTTACGAGTTTGGGGTAGGCGGCGTGTCGGCCGACGCTCAGTGGGCACTGTTTTGGGCGATTCGGTCGCTGCAAAATGGCGTGACGTCCGCGCAGATGCTGACGGACTACTATCAGGGTAGGGTGCCGGCGTTGCAGGTGGCAGTGCCCGACTTGAGCTTGGAAGTGGTGCCTGAATTTGGCGCGCGCTGGGACGAACCCTTGGCCCTGGGCACCGATGTGTACTTGCTCGAAGCCGGTGATCGCAACCTGGTGTGGGTGCCCAGTGCCGGGCAGCTTGGGTTAGTCGATCCCGGCCACCTGGCGCCCAACACCCCCTAACACATCGCTAAAGTTCCCGTGCAAACGGGATCGATGCCGCCGCGCCGGAGCGTGACACCGCGATGCTGGCGGCGCGCGATGCCAACTTCATGGCCGCGCCCAACGATTGCCCCGTACTCAGTGCGCTCAATAGGTACCCCGTGTAGGTGTCGCCGGCGGCGGTGGTGTCGACCACCTGGGCGGGCAAGGCGGGACAATTAATCACCGCGCCGGTGCGGGCATAGCCGGTGGACCCGGCGCCGCCTTGGGTGACGACGGCGATGGCCGGGCCTAATTGGTCGATGGTTTTGGCGGTCGCGTGGCACAATTGCGCCGCTTCGATTTGGTTCACAATCAAGCAATCAATCATCGGCAACACGGCCAACGCCACGTCCAAATCAAAGGGCGCGGCGGCATAGGCCACCGTCATGCCCTGGGCTTTCGCCGCTTTCACGAACGGGGTTTGGCCGGACGTTTCATTTTGAAAGAGCGCCCAATCGCCGGGCTTTCCAGTTTTCAGCGTCGACCCATCAACCGCATGGTTGGCCCCAGGGTTGACGATGATTTGATTCTCGCCATTGGCGTCAACGCACACGATCGCACTGCCGGTGGGAGCGCTGACGTGGGCAATCGCGTCGGTGTTGACGCCTTCATGGGTCAGCGCATCGACCAGCCATTGGCCATCACTGCCAACGCAGCCGTAGTGGTAAACGCCGGCGCCGGCGCGCGCCATGGCGATGCTCATATTCAGACCCTTGCCGCCGGCTTCGGTGCGCAGTTGTTGGCTGATAACGGTCTCGCCGGGTGCCGGCAGCGCCGCCACCGTAAACAGGTGATCAATGTTGATCGACCCCAGGTTGTGAATGGCCATGTTTGGATTACCTCAGGCGGTTGATTCGCGCACGATCAGTTCCGGTTCCGGTTCCGGTTCCAGCTTCAGTTGCGGGGGAATGTCGGCGCCATTTTGAAGGTGATTAATGATGATGCTGGCGGCTTGCAGCCCCATGTCGAAGCCGCCTTGGCGACGTGGCTGGGCTGGAAATCGAGTTGGTCGATCGCGGCGGCGACACGCTGGGCGGTGCCGTCGGATACAAAACGGGTTTTGTTGATGACGTGTGACACGGTGGATACGGATACATTAGCAACCCGTGCGACGTCTTTGATACTGGCCATAAATAGTGTGTTCCAAGCATGTTGCGAGCCAGCCGCTGGGGCTGACCCGCAAGGGGTGGGACAGACTACTGCGCGATCAGCTGCAGCGGTACCGGTGTGTAGTCGGCGACGCTTTGGCCTTTGATGATTTTGTCAGCGGTCTCGATCCCTAACGAACCGATCATGCCAGCTTGTTGTGCCACCGTCGCCAGCATGCTGCCGTCTTGGACGGCTTTCACCGCATCACCGGTGCCGTCAAATCCCACCACTAAAATGTCACGGCCGGATGCCTGAATGGCTTTGATGGCGCCCAACGCCATTTCGTCGTTGTGGGCGAACACGGCCTGGACATCGGATTGCGCTTGCCGGATGTTTTCCATCACGTTGAGGCCCTTGGTGCGGTCAAAGTCAGCCGCCTGGCGGGCAACTACCTTGACGCCGGATGCTGAGTCCACGGCTTGGTTAAAGCCCATGCCACGGTCGCGCGCGGCCGACGTGCCCGGCACGCCTTCAAGTTCAACGACCGAGCCGGATTTACCCAGCTTTTGCAAGATCAGGTCATCCGCCATCTGGCCGCCCTGAACGTTGTCCGATGCGACGTGTGACGCCACCGTGCCCGAGGTCGCGCCGCGCTCCAGCGACAACAGCGCAGTCATCTAAAACGGCACTCCGCAGCGCAAAATAACGTTGTAGTAGGGCGTGAAATCGCCGGTTCGGATAATCGCTTTGCATTGCCGCGTCAGTTGTTTGAACTGCTCGTGCGGCAACGTGTCGGCATCGGCCGCCAGCGCGTGGGACCAGCCTTGGCTGATCGCGGACAGCAACCGCGTTTGCTGACCTGAATCAAGGTCCAGTTCGTGCGCGTAGGTGATCGACTCGACGCACAACTCGCTCGACAGGGCATTGAGGAGTTGAAGCGTGCTGGGCAAACTGGGCGACACACTCAGGTCAATCCGTTCGGGGCCAGCTGGAATCGGCAGGCCAGTATCGGCCACGCAGATGAGGTCGCCGTGACCCGCTTCGGCGACGATTCTGGACAGTGCGCTGTTGAGTAATAACGTCTTTTTCATGGACCCTGCTTGTTTGTCTTTTTGATCCTGATTTCGAAGTTGGCGCAATAAAAACCTTTGCGCAAAGGTTTTTATTGGTCGTGGGGGCGTGCCGGTTTGACGGGTGCGTGGGTATTTTCCGGCCAATAATGGACGTCCGATGGAACATGGCTTAGGTCGCTTGCCGACGTCGGCACGCCTTTCATAGGCTGTGGGTTCATGCCACGACGGAGAACCCGCGATGAACAATAACGACCGTGACTTTGTGTCCTTGCCACTGGAGTGCGAACAGGCATTGGCTGATGAGCGCGAACGCCAAAAACCCTTTTTACGCCCATCAGTGTTAGTGGCGATCCTGGTCGCGGTGGCGGCGATTGGGGCGTACGTGTCTAGTCGCTAGCGGGCTTCCCGTTTTGTCTCAAATTCTGAGCGCCGAAGGGGCGCTTTAGTGACGCCACACCCAAAAGGCGTCAACCATGAGCACACGTCAAACCCATATCGCCGCCGGCACTGCACTGGGTGGCCCGGTCGGCGCCGTGGCCGGTGCCACGCTGGGTAATTTCATTGGCCTGGATCGTATTCATGATCAACAGTTGGCCCTGGCCGAGCATTCGCCGGACATCAGTCAGCAACAACTGGCCGCGGTGACTCGCGCCAAGGCCCAAGCCGAAACGCTATTGATGGCGCGGCGCCTTGATTTTGGCGTGCCGTCACGACTGATTTACCAGGGTTACCAGCTCCCACCGCGGTGCCGCCCCCGGCCCCCAGCGCAGCGGGATGGCCGTGGTCCCGATGCCGCCCGTCGTCAGCCCCGGTTTGCCCAGTTCATAGGCGCCGCAGTGCATGGGTCGCGGCGCATCGGTCGGCACGTAAAGCGCGCCGATCAGCGGCAGCCGCAGTTGCCCACAATGGGTGTGGCCGGCGAAACTCGGCGTTTCCAGTTCGCCGGTTTGAAACACCAGCCCCATGGGGTCGTGGGTAATGGTCAGGGTTTTGCCCGCACAACCCGCCGGCAGTGGCGTGCGCTGCCATTGCTGGGTATGAAAGTCGCCGTAGCCGCGCACGCAAAATTGGTCGTTTGCGATTACCCGATTGTCGACCAGCTCTACGTGTGAGTCGTCGAAGGCTTGGCGCCACCAAAATGGTCCGGTGACGTTTTCATGATTCCCAAGCACCGCGTACACGGGCGCGATTTCAAGGTACCGACCCAGCGCCGCGACCACCTCGGCGTGCGGGATTTCGAACCCGCGCAGGCGGCCGATGTAGTCACCGACAAAAAAGATCGCCTGTGGCGCCGCTGCCGCGACCGCGTCAAACAAGGACGCGGCCGCGGCGACGTCGTCTTGGGAGTTAAAGTGCAGATCCCCAATGACCGCAACGCGGGTCAGTGATCCTGTGTAGTTCGGGTCGATCAGGGTGGTGTCAACGCGGTGGATGCGTTCAGGCGGGTGCCAGCCGATCAGAAAAACAACGGCAAGCGTAATTACCCCGGCGATGCCGGCGGACCATTTGAAACTGGGGGGCACGTGTTGACTCCATTCAGGCGCGGGCCGATCACGTCACAACGGTAGCACTTGCGTCGGCGCACGCGTACTGACGCTAGTACAGGCCGCTTGCCGACGTCAGCACGCCTTATTTAGGCTGTTGATCCACGCAATGGCGCAGAGCCCAGATGAACAATGACGACCGCGATAGCGGCGTATTGGTTTAGTCGCTAGCACGATCAAAACAACTGGCCAACGGCGCCGCCGACTGCAACCATACCCGCCAGTTTGATGTGATTGTGAGCGACATGCCGCCGAGTAACCCGGAACCCTTTACCTGGGTCAACGAAGACACCGTCTCGATTCGATTCGGGGCGCCGGATGACCCGGCCGCGGCAACGCGGGCGGGTCTGTTTGTCGATGCGGTGCTGCAACTGGACGACGTGTTGGATGCCTACTCGGGTTTTGGTCAGGCTATGGTGACGCTGTCGCCGCCGTTCGATTTGACCGCTCTTGAAACCTGCATGGCGCACCAGTTGTCGGTGCCGCCGGCGCCGCACCCGCTGTTGCGGGTGCCGGTCTGTTATCACCCCGATGTCGCCCCGGACCAGGCAAGCGCCGCCGAGGCCTTGGGGTTGTCAGTCCAGGCGCTGGTGACGGCGCACGCGAGTTGTGAACTGACGGTCATGGCAATGGGGTTTGCCCCAGGTTTTGGCTACCTCGGCGGCTTGCCGGCGCACTTGCGGTTGCCACGCAAGGCCACACCGCGTGCCAATGTACCGGCCGGCAGCGTCGCCATTGCTGAACGCCAGAGCGTGATTTACCCGACCGAGACGCCGGGTGGCTGGCATCTCATTGGACGCTCGCCGGTGACGCTGATGCAGTACCAATCCGCGCCTTGTTCGCTGTTCCAGATCGGACAGGCCGTTCAGTTTTATCCCATTTCGCTCGCCGAATACCACGCATGGACGCCTGATGTCGCTGATTGTTGAGGCCACCAGCCCGTTGCACTCGCTTCAAGACGCGGGGCGCTTTGGCTATTCTCGATTTGGCATTTCCAACGCCGGTGCGGCGGACCTGATGAGCTTTTATTGGGCCAACTGGTTGCTCGATAACCCCGCCGCTACGGCGACGCTAGAATTGGTGGGTGGCGGGTTTGCCTGCACCTTTACCGACAACCTGACAATCGCGCTTACCGGCGCTCATTGCGGCGCCACCCTAAACGGCTTACCGGTGGAACCCTGGGTCAGCCTGGCGATTAAAGCGGGTGATTTGTTGCGGCTGGGCTCGCCTAGGGCTGGGCGAATTGCTTATTTATCGGTGGCTGGCGGTTTTGATTGCGCGCCTGCCCTGGGCAGTTTGTCCGTTGCCCGGCGTGACGGTCTGGGCGGGTGGGACGGTCAGGGCACGTCACTGCAGCGCGACCAGGTGCTGCCAGTGCTGCCACGCCAGGTGGCGCAGAAAGCGGTGCCGCGACGCTTTGTTCCAGACTATCGTCGACCCGTGCTGCTGAACTTGATGCCCGGGTTTGAGTTTGAGCAGTTTTCGGCGGCGGACCGCTCTGCCCTGACGGCTCAGCCTTTTCAGTTGTCCCGCCAAGTCGACCGCATGGGCGCACGGCTTCAGGATGGCCCGGTGTTGCGTCCGCCAGGCATCGAATACTCGTCACCGATTCCTCTGGGTGCGGTCCAGGTGCCGGCAGATGGCAACCCGATTGTGCTGATGCGCGACCGCCAGTCGCTCGGCGGCTACGCCAAGTTGGGTTGTGTGTGCCGCGAAAGCATCGGTGCGCTGATCCAGCGGCCGGCCGGCACCGCGGTCGGGTTCACCCGCGTCGAGGTCGCGGCGATGCAGGCGCGGATGAACCGGGTGTCGGAATTTTTCGGCGTCCGCGCGCCCTAGTTAAAGGGCGAATAGGGTCCGTAGTCGACCTCGATTTCCTCGCCCAATCGAGCGGACTCCAGTGCCGCCGTTGCCCGCTTTGATGATTGGGCGGCATTGGCCCGTTACCAAGACCATCCGCAGCACCAGACACAGGGTCGCCAGTTGCTAGCTGCCCTGATCAACCCAGACACGGACCTGCTGGTGTTCGACTTGGACACGGGCGACGACCGAGCGAAGCCCTAGTCAGCACGGTGTAAATCGCCGACTATGCCGCCATGGAACCTATTAAACGGAACCCCACGGACCACCGCGTCTGGGAAGACCTATTTGGCATCGCCATTGGCGTCACCTTGTGCGGCCTTGGGCTGCTTATTTTTCGAGACCTTGGACTGACCGTTGGCGGCACCGCAGGCCTGGCATTGCTGGTGCACTACGGCACCGGTTTAAGTTTGGGGTTAAGTTACTCACTCATTAACCTGCCTTTTTATGCCTTTGCCTGGGTCAAGATGGGTTGGGCCTTTACCTTGCGTACGCTGATCACGGTGACGCTATTGTCGGTCGGTGTGGAGTGGGCGGCCAGCATGATTCAGTTCTCGCGCCTTGATCCGCTGTTGGGCACCTGGGTCGCTGGGGTGTTGGTTGGCATGGGCTTGTTGTCGGTGTTTCGTCACGGCTCCAGCTTTGGTGGTTCGGGCATTCTGGCGGCATTTTTACAGGACCATTTCGGCATCAAAGCGGGCTACGTCCAGTTGGCCTTTGACTCGGTCGTGCTGTTGGTGGCTTTTTTGATGCTGGAACCCTCGGCACTGGCGTATTCGGTGGTGTCGGCGCTGATTTTGAACGGTCTGGTCGCGGTCAATCACAACCGCGCCCGCTATGTCGGGGTGACCTAGTGTTGTTACGTTTTTTAATCGGGGCGTTGTGGTCGACCCTGGCGTTGGCTGAACGGCCGGCGCACCACACTGACAATGGGTTTGCGAACAGCGATGGCAGCCAGGCCAACAAACCGTTTTCCAGTTTTCTGAAGTGGCGCCGCGCGCGCTCTGAGTTGCCGCTGGATGACTACTATTCGGAGGCCCGAATCGCCGCGACCCTGGACCCACTGGGCTATCAGTCAAACCCACCGTTGGACTTTTCGACGCCGGCGCACGGCGCCCGGGTGACCTGGCTGGGGCATGCGACGTTTTTGGTCCAAACCCCGAGTTTGAATTTGCTGACCGACCCGCATTTTTCAGGGCGCGCGTCGCCCTTTAGTTTTGCCGGCCCCAAACGTTTTGTGGCGCCGCCGGTGCCGGTGCCCGAGTTGCCGCGTATTGATGTGGTGGTGATCTCGCACAACCATTACGACCACTTGGACACCCAGTCCGTGCGCCAGCTTGCCAAGCACCCGCAAGGCAGTCCGCTGTTTTTGGTGCCACTGGGCTTAGCCGATTGGATGGCGGCCAAGGGCGTCGATAACGCGGTTGAAATGGATTGGTGGCAGTCGCGTGCGGTCAAGGGCGCGACGGTGTCGATGGTGCCGGTCCACCACTGGAGCGCGCGCGGCCTGGATGATCGTAACCAGACCCTATGGGGCGGCTGGACCCTCAAGGCCGATGGCTTTAACTTTTTCTTTGCCGGTGACACCGGCTGGTCCGACGACTTTGCCGAAATCGGTCGTCGCTTGGGGCCGTTTGACCTAAGCGCGATTCCGATCGGTGCCTATGAGCCGCGCTGGTTCATGAAGGAACAGCACGTCAACCCCAGCGAGGCGGTGGATATTCACCGTGCAGTCAACAGTCGATTCTCGATCGGCATGCATTGGGGCACCTTTCAGCTGACCGATGAACCCTTCGATCAGCCCGTTAAGGACCTGTCCGCGGCGCTGATTGAAAAAGGTGTCGACCCGGATGAATTTGTGGTCCTGCCGCATGGGGCCCAGTGGCGTTGGAATCCCTAGTTTCAGCACCACCGCGGCTCGCAACTCGGGTAACTGTTAAGTAGCAATTCGAGTTTCTTTTGCGCGCGGGTTCCGGCGAAAAATCAATGTTTTGTCAGAATAAAAAGCAGTTTCGCATTCGAAGTCACTCCCCAATTGATTCGCAAATTGATTTTGGTATTGTTTGTGGTTGGTGGATTTCATGTCCGCGAGTAGGAGGCTGCGAAACGTGGGTAAATCAGAGCACAGCCGTATTGCCAGTTTGTACCGGTTACGGGAAACATTGCGTCAAGCCGAGCAAAATAGCGGCATGTCGGACTGGCCGTTGGCTGAAAAAGTGGTCTATGCCATTGTCGGTCACGCCCAGCATGAAGGGGCGTTGCTGAGTGTTGCGGAGGTTGAAAGTCATGTGTTGCTCGGCGACTTTTCCCGGGCTACGATTTATCGCGCCTTGGATGGTTTGAAAGTCCGCGGCGCGATCAAATCGACCATCGATCCGGACGATGGCCGTGTCCATCGGTTGTCGCTGGCCGACTAGGGCAGGTCAAACCACAGCGCGGTGAACGCTTCATCCGCGTCCAGCGTCAACGCTTCAGCGTTTTCAAGCCCAACGCCGTCGCCGGGACCGAACTGCTGGCCGCCGGCGCGAGCCTGCCCTTCAATCACATGCAGATAGCCGCGGCGCGAGCCAACCTCCAGTGTTTGTGTGTCGCCTGCATTTAACATCAGTCGATACAGCGTCATGTCTTGCTTGATGGCAACCGCGCTGTCACCGCCGCTGGGTGACACGATGGCTGTCATTCGGTCAGTTTGGGCAATCGTTTTTTGCTCGTAGCGAGGCGCGCCACCCGCGGTCGACGGCAGCACCCAAATTTGCAAAAACTTGACCGCCTCCTGATCGGAGCCGTTGAATTCGGAATGCTGTATTCCGGTGCCGGCGCTCATGATTTGGACGTCGCCGGCGGGAATTGTTTCAACGTTGCCCTCGCTGTCTTTGTGCGCCAAACGGCCTTGCATGACGTACGAGATGATTTCCATGTCCTGATGGCCGTGGGTGCCAAAGCCCATGCTCGGCTGAACCTGGTCGTCATTGATAACGCGCAACACGGAAAAGCCCATGTGTTTGGGATCATGGTAGTTGGCAAACGAAAAGCTGTGGTGGCTGTCGAGCCAGCCGTGGTTGGCATGGCCACGTTCGTTCGCTGGGCGTAGATACATGGTGAGCTCCTAATTGGTCAATGCGCTGACTGTAAGGGGCTCGAATACACGCCGCTAGGGCACCCGATGGCATGGCATTCAATCGGAGTTGGCACGAATGGGATCAGTCCCGGCGTGCCACCACGCGCGTCACGTAGCCCGGGCCGCGGTGCCCCGTGCCTTCGGCCAACTGTGTCAGGCCTTCCTGGGCGTCCAGCACCGTCAACCCATGCAGCTCGGAACAAACGTCTTCCGCGCGGTACAACAGATCGACAATTTTAGGGCCACCGGAACGGTAATTGAGTTGCTTGGGATGAAAGGCTTCGAGCACGAATAAACCGCCGGGTTTGAGCGCCCGGGCGCAGGCGGCATGGGTGTGCGCGCGCAGCGGCTGCGGCAAATGCGCGTAGATCGCGACGATCACGTCATAGTGATCCGTCGCCAGCTCAATGTCGGCCAGGTCGGCATGCCAAGTGGATAATTCAACCGCGCGCGCCGCCGCGAGTTTTTCGGCCTTGGCCAGTCCGACCTCGGACTGATCCAGGCTGGTCGTGTCCAGGCCCAGCGATGCCAGGTAGACGCCGTTGCGACCCTCGCCATCCCCAATCGCCAAGGCGCGGCCGCCGGTTGGGTAGCGGTGGCGATTCATAACCAGCCACTCGCAGGGCGCGACACCGTAAAAGTAGGCGTCACCGGCGAACTTTTCATTCCACATAAGCATCGATTCCTTACTGCGGTGAGAACCTAGCTTTGTGAATAAACCAACAACAGCACAACCACGGCCAAACCGATGCCCAGTCCGACCCAACCATCGATTTGACGCTTGGGATCTTTGACGCCGGACAGGCCGCCTGGCAGTTTTTCGTTGAGTGACTTGGAGCGTTCTTTGGGTTCGGTCATGGTGGATCTCCTCTCAAATTTGAATAGATATTAACACGCGCCGCGAGCGCTGTTTATCGTATTAGGGCGACAGCAAGCCGCGGCCACACTCGTGAGTGGCCACTTCAAACAGGGTCAACAAGGTGCAATACACCTGATCGTGGGAGTGCGCCGCATCGGCTGCGGCGACCAGATCGCCTGCTTGCAGGTCATAGCGTGCACCGGTCCACAAGATGGCCGGCACCTGGGTCTGGGACTCGGGCGCAAACGTGTATGGCATGCCGTGCAGGTACAAGCCGTTTTCACCCAGTGATTCGCCGTGGTCGCTGACATACAACAGCGCTGTTTCAAAGCTCGGATAGCCTTCCAGCCAATCGATGCTCTCGGCAATGAAGTGATCCGTGTAGCGCAGGGCATTGTCGTAAGCATTGATGATTGCTTCGCGGCTGCAATCACCCAATTGGTTGGTTTGGCAGGTCGGGGTGAAGTGTTCAAAGGCGGCTGGGTAGCGTTTGAAGTACTCCGGGCCGTGATTGCCCATCTGGTGCAGCACGATCAGGATGTCGCCGGTGGGGTGTTCTTCAACGTAGCGGTCCAAGCCGTCCAGCATGCCGACGTCGCGGCACTCGGGGTCGCACACAGGATTGCGCTCGGGCGATCGAAAGTCTTCGTAGCGGACGCGTTTGGCGACGCCTTTCGAGGACGAGTTGTTATCACGCCAGAGCACGTTAACCCCCAGCCGAGTCAATACATCCAATGCGTTCTCGCGCAGGTATATCGAGTCGCCGTCGAACTCGCTGCGGGTATCCGGCGAAAACATGCACGGCACCGAGACCGCGGTGGACGTGCCACATGAGCTAATTTGGTGGAACGACACCAGGTCGTCGCGCCCGCTCAATCGTGGGTTGGTGGCGCGGGCGTATCCATTCAGCTCGAAGTGATCCGCACGCGCGGTCTCGCCAACGATCATGACGATTAGCTCGCGGTCCGCACCGTGCTCGGCGTGCTCGTCGATGATGGCGTCGGTGCTGACCGCGCTGGCGATCATGTTGCCGCGGGGGCGTGTGGATTGGTCGCGTGCCCAGGCGATCGCGGCGTACAGGGGACCAATCGGATTGGTGTAATAGCGCACGGTTTTGTGTTCGCGAAAGAACGACGCGAAGTCGGCGCTGTGGGAGCCAATGCTCAGCCCGGCGACAGCCAGCGTCAGCGCCGTAAACAAGAATTTGGCGCGTAACTCGACCAGCGTCGTTCGAAAGCGAACGGTGCGAGTGACAATAAGCCAAGCCGGCAGGGCGCCTAATCCTAGGTTATATGCGAGCATTTTTACGCTCATCAGTCCGGCCGCTTCGGCACCGTCCGTTGCCGCCAGGCTGTCGATCATGGCTGCATCAATGACCACGCCATAGGTCGCCATAAAGTAGGCGCACGCGCCACCGGTTAAGGCAAAAAGCACCAGCAAGGGTTTCAGGCTGTAGCGTGAGCTGAGTAGGCCCAAGATCAGCGCGTGCGCTGCCCATATCAGCCCAAAGATCGCGATGTAAAACGACAAAGCGTCCACGCTGAATGGGTAAACCCGAGCGAACTGGTTAAAAAATACTGCGTTGTAGAGGCCGGCAAATGCCAGACTAAACAGCGCGATCAGTCGGTATTGTGGGGTCATGTTAAGGCGATTCCATAGGTCCAAATTGCCGCCGAGACCGCCATGGCGAGCAGCACCGCAAGGGAGCCCATGTCTTTAGCGGCACCGGTCAGTTGATTGAATTCGGTCGAGACCCGGTCCAAGGTGGTTTCGATGGCCGAATTGATGATCTCTACGATCAGCACGAACACCACGCTCAGGACCGCTGCCAAACGCGCTGCGATCGAGTCGATCAACCACAGGGCCAGCGGTACCGAGGCGGCTAAGGCGATCAGCTCCTCGCGCACCGCGGCCTGATGTTTGACGGCGTAACGAAGACCTTTGAGCGAGTTTTTAAAGGCAAATGTCCAGCGGCGGGCACCGCTTGGAATTGGCACCGGTGATGTTGGTTTCATGTTAGCGCTCCGTGCGTGCGATCCAGTCGGTGGACCGCGAACAGTGTCACCGACAGGGCGATGATCAGTGACCATAGGCCATGCGAAATAAAGTGCGCGCCGCGCAGCTGTTGGGTGACATCAAAAATGATACCCATGCCCAAGCCGACGCCAAGGCCGGCCATGGCCCACCTGGGCTGGCGGTAGAGTGCATACGCATACAACGCGACCCAGGCGTAGCCGGCGCTCGCATGGCCGCCTGGAAAGCAATTTAGCGCCAGGTCGGTGGCCGCTCGTGGGCTGAAAATCGGGTGGTAGCTGTGGCTGCCGCCATACCGTTGGTAATCCCACGGGCAGCCGACCTGAGTCACCCGCTTCAATGCGGACACCAGGGCAGTGCTGGTGATTAGGCTGGCGAATAGGACCGCCTCGGGTAGCGCGGCCTTGAATGAATAGCGCCAGCCGCGGTAGCCGGCCACGAGCAACACCACCAGCGCGCACAGGGCACTCAGCGTGCGCCCGGCACTGTGCAGAAGGTCTTCCAACAGCCAGTGCTCACGCAGTACCCAGCGGCCGCCCTGAACCTCAAAAATGCGGTCGGCAAGCCACAGGTCCGCTTGGGCCCATTCGATAGCGACCGCCACGGCGATAACGAGGGTCAGTAGCCCAATCAGTGGGCGAAATGGGGTTGCGGGCATCATCATCCTTGATCTATTGCCGGCTTAGTCCAGCCTTGCGACCATTAGTTCCATTGCGCAGCCACTTTTTTGCTGATGCTGGCGACAATAAAGGCCGCGGTGGCGACACAAACGATGCTGGGGCCGGCGGGGGTGTCGAACACCAGCGCGGCGCGCAACCCGACCACGGCGGATGTGGCGCCAATGATCGCCGCGATCACTGCCATTTGCTCGGGGGTCCGTGCGACGGCACGGGCGGCGGCGGCCGGGATCAACAACATGGCCGCAATTAACAATACACCCACCACTTTGATGGCAACCGCGACCACCAGCGCCAGTGTGATGGTCAGTATGCGCTGTTCGCGCTTGGGGTCGATGCCACTGGCGTAGGCCAGGTCGGGGTTCAGGGTCGCGGTTAGCAGGGCCGACCAACGCCAACTCAGCAGACCTAACACAACCACCGCGCCGCCCCAAATGACCGCCAAATCAGTTTTGCCGACGGCTAAAATGTCGCCGAATAGATAGGCCATCAAGTCAATCCGGACGCCGGATAGGAAGGACACCGCGACCATGGCGATCGCTAACGCCGAGTGCGCCATCACGCCCAGCAAGGTATCGGTGGCCACACCACGGCCGCTTAATCCGGACACGGTGATGGCCATTAGCAGGGCGACGCTGAGAACGCCCAAAAAGATTGATGTTTGCAGCGCCAGCGCCAATGCCACGCCCAAAATCGAGGCGTGCGCGGTGGCATCGCCGAAATACGCCATGCGCCGCCACACCACAAAGCAGCCTAGCGGTGCGGCGGCCAATGATGCGCCGAGGCCGGCGAGGGTGGCGCGGGTGAAAAAATCATCAAACATGATCGTGATCGCTGTGGTCGTGGCTGTGATTGTGGTCGTGGCGATACAGTGCCAGCGAGCCGTGCGTGCCTGAACCAAACAGGGCGCGGTACTCCGGGGCCGAGGCCACGTGCTCCGGTTCGCCTTCGCAGCAAATATGGCCGTTCAGGCAAATCACCCGGTCCGACGCGCTCATGACTACGTGCAATTCGTGGCTGACCATCAGCACAGCGCAACCCAGGCTGTCGCGGAGCTGTTCAATTTGTTGGTAAAAGTCGGCGGAGCCGGGTTGGTCCAGGCCCTGGGTGGCCTCATCCAATATTAGTAAGTTGGGCTCGTTCAGCAGCGCGCGCGCCAACAGTACGCGCTGAAATTGACCGCCGGACAGGTCGCTCATTTGTTGCTGGGCCTGGGCGCCGACGCCAGCGCGCTCCAAGGCCTGTTTGGCAACGTTATCGCTGACTGCGGTCGGCAGGGACAAGAAGCGGCGTGCAGTAATCGGCAATGTTGGGTCAATGTGCAGCTTTTGTGGAACGTAGCCAATACGCAGGTCAGCGGCCCGAGTCACGCGACCTTTGTTGGGCCGAATGGCGCCAATAATGGTGCGCAGTAGCGTCGATTTACCCGAACCATTGGGCCCCACGATGGTAATAATCTCGCCCGGTTGGATGGACACATCAATGCTTTGCAGCACGGTTTTTTTACCCAGTTGCACGCCCACGTGCGCCAGTTCAATCAAGCCGCTCATGCGGGCTGCTCAGTAACGCAGCGTGGACACAGACCTTCGATTTCGACCACCCGTTGTTCGGTCACAAAGCCACAGTCACGCGCGGTCTTTTCAATAGCGGCGCTGATGCCGTCCGAGTCGGCTTCGGCGATGGCATGGCAGCCGCGGCAAATTAAAAAGGCCGGCGAATGGCGTGTGGCTGCGAATCCGCAGGCTATAAAGGCGTTTAAGCGTTCGATTTTGTGGGCGAAGCCGTGGCTAACCAGAAACTCGAGAGCCCGGTAAACTGCCGGTGGTTGTGAGCCCAACCCGTCAGCACGCAGACCGTCCAGCAGCTCGTAGGCGCCGAGTGCACGGTGCTGGTCCAGCAACAGCTCGAGTACGCGTTTGCGCACGGGTGTCAGTTGCAGGCCCTGGTCGGCACAGGCTGTCGCCACCATGCCCACGGTTGAGGCAATGCAGTGATTGTGGTCGTGGCGCTCGAAACTTGGGGACTCGGACTGGGGCACGCAAATAACTCTGGTAAATTGAATGGAACGATATATTATACCGTCCCTATGAAATCACAACGTTATATTATAACAGCCGCAGTCGGCTTAATGGCTGCAAATTCCCTGGTGGCATCCGCCTCGGCGCCGCGTTTGGTCGCGGATATTCCACCGGTCCATTCACTGTTGTCGTCGTTGACCCTCGGCGTCACTGAACCTGCACTGCTTTTGCCTCGGGGTGGCTCGGCACACGCCTTTGCCTTGCGTCCGTCACAGGCCGCGTTGTTGAGCGATGCGGATTTGGTAGTTTGGATGGGGCCGCAGTTAATGCCGGCGCTGGAGCGTGCGATGCAGACCTTGGCTGCGGATGTCGAGTCGCTGGAGTTGCTGGACCTGCCATCGACTGCGCGTTTGGATGTGCGCATGGATGCGGTGTTTGATGCCGACCATGCCGACCATGCCGACCATGCCGACCATGCCGACCATGCCGACCATGCCGACCATGCCGACCATGCCGACCATGCCGACCATGCCGACCATGCCGACCATGCCGACCATGCCGACCATGCCGACCATGCCGACCATGCCGACCATGACGACCATGACGACCATGCGCACGAGGGGGTTGATCCCCACGCCTGGTTGGACCCCGCCAATGCCCAAGCCTGGGTGCGTGCGATGGCGGCCCAGCTCATCGCTATCGACGGCGACCATGCGGATCAGTACCGACGTAACCTGGATGCCACGCTGGCCGATTTGACCTCGCTGGACCAGCAACTGTCGTCGATGCTGGCGCCGGTTAAGGCGTCGCCGTTTGTGGTGTTGCACGACGCATTTCAGTATTTGGAAGCGCGCTACCAACTTGCGAATATGGGCGCAATTTCAGCCAGCGACAATCAGGCGCCCAGCCCGGCGCGTTTGCAGCAGTTAATCCACGCTATGGAAGATGCCGGTGTGGTCTGTGTCATGACTGAGCCACAGGCGAACACTGGCTTGATTAACGCGGTGACGCGCGATGGAGACATCAAGATCGGCGAATTGGACCCGGCCGGTGAATTATTGGAGCCGGGCCCAGAGCTTTACCGGCAGTTAATGTTAAACGCGTCGAAATCCCTGCGCGCATGCCTCGGGTGAGCCGCTGTTTGGCGGCCACATTTTGTCTGCTGATTGCCCTAGCCATTGGCTTAGGGGCATTCGGCCAGCATGCTTTGGCAGCACACCTAGCGGCCAAGCAGATGGCGACCTTTGGCACCGCAACTGATTACCTGTTGGTTCAATCCGTGGAGGTGGTGTAACCCTGGACCAAACCGCGTTATATCAGGGTTTAAGCACCTCTGAATATTGGTGAGTGCTCCTTCTAATTTCGTTGGTTTAAGCCTCTATAGCTTGAGACAGATGGTCAGGCTCTAGCGTCCCAAAGCACTATCCAGCAACTCATCTAATTCGAATCCAAAATCAGGAATCGAACCGGAGTCTTAAAGTTACTTGATGTTCTTATCTGATGGGGATTACATTGGTAATCTATATAATCAGTCGCCCACAGAATTCTTTAGAGATACTTATCAGTTTATGAGCCACCTAAAAGACAGCGGCTGTCGCTCCATAATTGCCGTGAATGAAAAACCTGTCGATGTGGTGATGGATGCGAATTTACCGCAGGAAGCTCAGGACCAGTTGGAGTTCGCTCAGACAGGGACTGGGATTCGAAAAGGGCTATCGCAAGCGCTGGCCGGTGAAGGGCAAGAAGCGAGTGACTTTTTTGCGACGTTAAAATGAAACATTATACGGTCTATGTCCTGCATGTGCGTCACGGGTAAAGAGATTATTGGCGTCCATAGTCTGATTGCAGGTGAAATTTTGCTGATAAGCTTTCAAAGCTATTTTGCCCGATGTTAGGGCGAGGATTTAATGGAAACATCTAACTCGGGTCATTCCTTTCCGCGCGGTCAAATCCCTATCTGTGAGCTTAAAAAAGATACCAGTTTTTATGTCTGCTACGAGCATGAGGGAGTAATTAAATCTTTAATAAAGTGTTGGTATAACAAACACGCTGACTTCTTTTTCTATCCGGTGGTCTCAGACTATGAGGCAAGCATGAGATCAGAGGCTGGAGTTGAAAGCACAATATCTAAAGCCGCTGAAAAATTCCACCCGCGCATTACCATCCATCAATCTGGAGTGGTCGTTGGGCCTGACAAGTATCAAAGACAGTTCGGCCATTCATATAACAGGCTCAAGTCATCGATTAAAACCGCAAAAGATGGAGTCAGGCTGGCATCTCACCACTTGGGCGTTCCGGATATTTATCAAAATCTGAGTGAGAAACAAAGGAAACGAGGGACATGGTTTCATTTTATACCTATCGGAAGTGATATTAGACCGATAATATCGATCGATGCTTATCCGCTTTTTGATGTTGCTGATATATCTAGAATAAGCGCATCTAAGGATTATATATCTGGCTTTATAACGCGTCCGTACAAGAACGATTACAGGGTACTCATTTTGTTTGAACTTAGAGAGGAGGCAAATACCCCTCTTGGCGGAGAGCACTTTGTTTACATTCCAGTGCATTCCTGATCAAAGTAAAATTCAAAGATGAAGATAATTCTGATTTGTCGCATTTATGGCGCAATTAAGTTAATTGTGCCACTTATTGTGACATCGCTTGTCGCAATTAAGATTGGGCGCGCCATCTTTACAGTTGGCGGTAAATATAAAACCCATTAATACACCCAATTACACCCATTTTTATCAGCCACTTCCACTTGCTATCCAACCCCTTCGGAGCGTACATGCCTCCTGCCAACAAAAACCAAGAAGGAGGTGCACATGGCAATTCAACACATCAACCAACAGACCCTGTCGGAACGCTGGCAAGTCAGTGAAGCAACACTTGAGCGCTGGCGCTCGATTGGGGTTGGGCCTGTCTTCCTGAAGCTACATGGGCGGATTGTTTACCGAGAACAGGATCTTGAAGACTATGAGAACCAGTGTCTGCGTACGAGCACATCAACTCGGGTAAGTGCCGATCCAATTCAAGACTCGATGCACTAACTCCAACCTGGGTCGCGAACCATCAAAAACCTGGGCGCGGCCTTATATCTTACTACGCGCATGTTCGTTTAATCTCTATCCCTAAACTTACGGTTTCTGCTATACTTCCGCTCACTGAAACGGAAGTCTGGAATACGCGTAGTGCTTGATTCTCACTCTATTTTGATGCGCCTCTCGCGCAATGCCAAACGTGCGATTCTTCTGTTCGCAGACATAGTTGCGCTTGTCTTTTCACTTTGGTCTGCCTTTGCGCTTCGTTTCTCTGACTGGTGGCCAGCACAATACATTGAGCCCGCTTGGCCGCTGTTTATATTCATTCCTCTGTTTGGTGTTGCTATCTTCATAAAGTTGGGCCTGTATCGTGCCGTGATACGCTTTATGAATGTAAAAGTGCTTCAGTCGATTGCGTTGGGTGTCGCGCTGATCATCGCTGGCGCATATGTGTTTGCGCAGTTAATCGGCCTCACCGGTGTGCCCCGTTCAATTCCAATCATCTTCGGTTTAGGTGCTTGGCTCTACTTGGGCGGTAGCCGATTAATCATCCGTAGTTACTATCACTGGTTGATCTCCCATTACACAAAACGCGAGCGCGTGGTTATTTACGGCGCCGGTGGCGCAGGCTCTCAACTAGCGTTACTACTTCAAGGTGGTGCGGAATACACCCCAGTGGCGTTTGTGGATGATGAGAAGGCGCTGTGGCGTGGGCAGGTGCAAGGCCTTCCAGTGTTCGATCCATCGACACTGGCAGAGATCATTAAAGATAAGCAGATTGATGTTCTGCTTTTGGCGCTACCGCACACCAGTGAGGCGCGACGCAGTGCTATTCTTCGTCAGGTTTCACAGTTGCCTGTGCATGTTAAAACCATGCCATCTATGCCGGAGATCATTGCAGGTGAGTCGCTAGATGATCTGCGTGAAGTTGAAGTAGAAGATCTTCTCGGTCGTGATCAAGTAGCACCCGAGATGGGGCTTATAGAGCGCAGTATTGCCAACAAGTCCGTCTGTATCACCGGCGCAGGTGGTTCCATTGGTTCGGAGTTAGCGCGCCAAGCTGTTACCAATGGTGCTAAGTCCGTTGTATTGCTAGAACAAAGCGAGTTTGCGCTATACGACATTGAATCGGAGTTATCTAAACTAGCGATCGACGCCAACCCCGATTGCTCCATCTACCCAATCCTAGGCTCCGTACTGGATTACGATCGTGTTGTGCAGGTGTTTGAGCAGTTCGAAATTCAGACGGTCTACCATGCTGCTGCCTACAAGCATGTGCCGATTGTTGAGCACAACGTACTCCAGGGAGTATTGAATAACTCAATTGGTACAGAGACGGTTGCGCTTGCCGCAAAAGCCGCAGGTGTTGAACGTTTTGTATTGATCTCTACCGACAAGGCAGTGCGCCCAACCAATGTTATGGGCGCAACCAAGCGCTTGGCTGAGATGGTGGTGCAACTACTCGCATCAGAAAATAACACAGAAACCATTTTCTCGATGGTGCGTTTTGGGAATGTGCTTGGGTCCTCTGGATCGGTGGTACCACTATTCAAGAAGCAAATTGCCGCTGGTGGTCCGGTTACTGTTACGCATCCAGAGATTAATCGCTACTTCATGACAATCCCTGAAGCTGCCTCTTTGGTGATTCAGGCTGGGAGTATGGCTAAGGGCGGCGACGTTTTTGTGCTGGATATGGGTGAACCGGTAAAAATTGCTGACTTGGCAAGGCAGATGATTCGCTTAAGCGGCCGCACGGTTAAAGACGGAGATAATCCAGAGGGCGATATCGAGGTTGTATACTCAGGCCTTCGCCCTGGCGAAAAGCTCTATGAAGAGCTGCTAATTGGAGATAACGCGAGTGGCACACTACACCCTCGAATTCTAACCGCTGATGAGGAGTTTGCTCCGCGTGACCGACTAGATGCAATCCTTCGTGGTATGCGCCAAGCAATCGACAAAAGTGATAGCTCAGCGGCACGCAATCTGTTGATTGAAATCGTCACAGATTTTAAGCCATCCAGCAGTAATGTTGATCTGCTTTATAAGGCTCGTAATGCACGTGGCAATGTCATAAATATTCGTTGAACTCGCTCCCAATTTAGCTAGAGATTTAGATTTAAAGTAAAGGATTATCCAGAGTATGTCTGAAGAGTTAAAACCGGTTTACCAGAATGATGAGATTGATCTGTTTGAGCTCATCGAGACGCTGTGGAAAGAGAAACTCTGGATACTACTGTTCACCATCCTCACGGCCATTGGTGGTACAAGTTATGCCTTTTTAGCCACGCCAAAGTATTCAGTCTCTCTTGATTACACGATTAATGCCGCTATGCCCACAGGCGAAGTGGTTAATAGAGTGATTAGTTCGTTGTCTAGCGGTTGGGTAAAGTTAAATCAGCAGAATCGTCTGACGTTGGAAATAATCTCTCCAGAGTCAGTTGACACATACGAAACCAAGTTCCGAGATATTTCAACAGCCGTCTCTAACGATCTGTTAGCTCAAGCGCAGTCAGATGTTGAGATAATTCTCAACGAACTTCCAACCACGCTTCAATCCACTGAAGCGGTAGCTGTTCAAATGCTGAATGCGAAAAAGACAGTTAGAGCTCTGATTGGTGGTTCGTACGCTGTAGATTTTGGTACGCCTGGAATCACGCAGGTGGCACCGAAAAAACCATTAATTATGGCGCTATCAATCGTTCTTGGTGGAATGATTGGCGTGATGTTTGTCTTAATTCGCTCGGCCGTACGCAATCGAAGAAATGTTAAGTAGTGAATAATTGCTTCATTTGCACGTATTCAGTTTTTGGCTTTTGGAAAGATTAAACCTGCCGAAATACCCATCCACACCCAAAACCACGCGCTCATCCAGCCTCCGTACAAATTGTTATGTGCGTTGAGCGGGAAGAATCCGGCCCAAAGCGCGACCAGAGCACCCGCGGCAATAATGGAACCAGCTTTAGCGACTTTAATGCTGGTTCTACCTAAGAATATGAATAGTCCAACAAGCCCTAATACTCCAAGTGTTCCAGCACCTGAAAATGCTTCCATAAATATTTGGTGGGTATGTGAAGCACCTCTTGCACGGACAGCCCCGTCATCTTTTTGTTCTGTAGAGAGAAACTGCCTTCCTTTGATAATGCTCAGCTCAGGGACGGCGTAACGATAGTTATTAACCCCGAAGCCCGTAATTGGTTGCTCCATTCCCAGTGAAATGGCATCTTCCCAGATATTCAATCTGCCACTTAAAGCCTCATTAAAGCCAGCACGAGTAGGGTTGCTCAGGAAGACAAATGTTTGATTCAGTTTAACGTTCAACCCAGGTAGCTGAACAAGAGCGTAGCCTGAAGCTATGACTGATAAACAGATAACTACTAGGCCGAAAAATGCTTTCTTAGATGGCTTTAGTCCTTTTATTTGAGCAATAACCGGTATCGCAAATATCGTAACTATTGCAGATAACCAAGCTGAACGAGTACCGCTTATAAAGATTAGCCCGATAATGAACACGCCCAACATAATCGAAATTGCGCGGTGGCCATTCTGCCAGATAGCAAAGCAGAGAAACCCCAGTAGAGAGCCTAATATGACTCCCAGCATTAGCCCGCCATCAACAAATTGGTTATCTCTTGTATGAATGCCCTGATTATGGATTCCGCCAGGGCCAAATGGATTGTTTGGGTCCAAATATTGCCATATTGATAATATGCCCCACGCAATCACAATGAGGGTTATACCCGTTACTGCAGGAGTAATAGAGACTCCCTGACTTAGGCGTTTGTAAAGAAAATAACCTGATAAGTAGAAAAGCGGGTAGCTGATTAAAAATATACTCGTTCGGGCTAAATCGACAGAGGTTATAAGGGAAGTAAGTGCCGGAATAAATACAAAAGAACCACCGAGCAGAAGCCAGCGTGTACCCGCTTCAAAAGATCTGGAAACTCTAACCTCTTGATAAAACAACACTCCGCCAATTATCGCCATCACCAACAAGGGGTACCATAAGGTTTTTCCGATGGGCAATAAAAAGAAGTAAAGAGTAAGTAAGATGGTGAAGTCGTGTTTTCTTATTGCTGACAGCATTGTTTTGAAATCAAAGTATTGAAAAATATAATTATCATCGATTTTGTCTTGCGAGTCTTGTGTATTTTCTGCGCATTAATCTTCGAAATTATAATTAGCTTCTTTCAGCTTGACTTAACTCCCCCACTGAAGCGTCCATGAGCTCCAAGCCAACCAGCTTGGAGCGTTTATGGAAACCGCATCGCAGCCACCTAAAGATCCTAACCCAGATCGACTAACAGCCAGCCAGGCCGCTGCGCGAATGGGTATGAGTACCCGTCAGCTTCAGGCTCTACGTCTGCGCGGAATCGGGCCGCCTATTGTTCAGAAAGGGCTTGATATTCACTATTCACTTTCTGAGATCGCACATATCGAGGAGCATGAAGTGACGGTGGTGATAAGTCAGGTGATGCAACTGCCTTCACCACTGACGGCACTCAAAACGCTCTGTGATCAATTTGACCTGAGGCAATCGCCGATACTCAAAGAGGTGGAAGGCCTTCAGTTCCAAATGGAAGCCGGGAAGCCAGAAGAGTCCCAGCTCAATCGTCCAGTTCCCCAGCAAACGCCTGCGAAACAAGAAGAGCCACAGAACGCCCAATCGAATCCATCTCGTTCAAAAGCCTGGTACCTCATCCACACCAAAGCACGGCAAGAAACCACTGCCCTCACCAATCTCGAGCGTCAGGGCTACACCTGCTACCTCCCCAAAATCACCATAGAAGCTAAAGGCAGCGGGAAGCGAACTAAGACTGAGGCGATGTTCCCGCGTTACTTGTTTATCCATTTGGAAACAGGCGAGAGCGGTAACAACTGGATGCCGATCCGCTCTACTCGGGGTGTCGATAAGTTGGTGCAATTTGGCGAAACCTATCCTCGCGTAGAAGATCAGTTGATCCACTCGCTCAGGGAGCGTGAGCGCGACACTCCAATACAACCCATTCTTAAAAAAGGCGATGGGGTGCAGATTCTGGATGGCCCCTTCCAAGACCTCGATGCCATTTTCTACACCGATGACTCAGAGCATCGCGTCATCATTTTAATCAATTTTCTGCTGCGGCAACTGCCGGTCAAAGTCGATCGCGACAAGGTGCGCAAACGTGCGTAGGCCTCGCCTTATTAACTTGCTAGTCCCTTGGCTTTGAAGCAAACATGCAGAACCGCTAGAAAGAGCTTATCTACCATGACAACAGAAAAGGAAACTCAAACAGAACAACCCGCTTTCAGAGCCGCTCAGTACGTTCGTATGTCAACGGAGCATCAGCAATACTCCACCCACAACCAGGCTGACAAAATCAAAGAGTACGCCGAGCGGCGCAATATCGAGATCGTGCGAACCTATGCCGATGAAGGTAAAAGTGGTCTGTCCATTGGAGGGCGTGCATCGCTCCAGCGACTCATCAACGATGTTGAAACTGACAATACTGACTTCAATCTAATCTTGGTCTACGACGTCAGTCGCTGGGGGCGTTTCCAAGATGCAGATGAATCCGCTTATTACGAATATATCTGTAAGCGCAAGGGCATCGCCGTGGCCTACGTGGCCGAACAGTTTGAGAACGACGGCTCACCCGTATCCACTATCGTTAAGGGCGTTAAACGTGCGATGGCGGGGGAGTACAGCCGAGAGCTCTCGGCCAAGGTATTTGCCGGCCAATGCCGACTGATCGAACTAGGCTACAGGCAAGGCGGCCCTGCGGGTTATGGCCTACGTCGAGTATTGGTGGATCAAAGCGGTGAAACCAAAGGGGTGCTCAAGGCCGGTGAACATAAAAGCCTGCAAACCGACCGCGTTGTTCTAATGCCCGGCCCCGATTACGAAATCAAAGTTGTTAACCAGATGTACAGCTGGCTAATTGATGAAGACCTCCAAATAGGAGAAATCGCAAAGCGGCTGAATGCTCAAGCCATCCCAACCGATAAAGACCGTGAATGGACCTACTGCACTGTCAGGCAAGTGCTGACCAATGAAAAATACATCGGCAACAATGTCTACAACCGCCGCTCATTTAAACTCAAACGAAAACACGTTAACAATCCGCCTGCCATGTGGATACGAAAAGAGGGCGCCTTCGATGGCATCGTGCCGCTTGATACCTTTATGCAGGCACAAGAGCGCCTGGCTGAGCGTAGCCGCAAATACACCAACGACGAGATCCTGGAACATCTCAAAGCACTCTATGAGGAGTGTGGCTACCTCAACGGTATGGTTATTAACCAGGCGGAAAACCTTCCCAATACATCAACACTCGTTTCTCGCTTTGGCAGTCTTACTAGGGCTTATGAACTTGTCGGCTTCCATACCCAGCGCAGCACCGAACATATAGAGATCAACCGGCGCCTGCGCCAACTTCACCCAGAGATCATCGAACGCACCGAATCCACCATCGCAGAGCTCGGTGGCAAAGTCACACGGGATCCTAAAACCGATCTATTGATGCTGAATGATGAACTGATCATCAGCCTGGTATTAGCCCGTTGCCAAACCACCAATGCAGGTATGCAACGCTGGCGTATCCGCTTTGATAGTGCCACCCATAATCCAGACCTCACCGTGGCGGTGCGACTGGATGCAGAAAACACAAACGAGCTCGATTACTACCTGCTCCCCAAACTCGATCTACCTAATCACGAAATAAGAGTCAGCAACCGCAACAGCGCCGACTTTGAGTGCTTTCGGTTTGATGACCTCAGCTTCTTTTACGGCATGTCAGAACGCCAGCGCCTTCAAAGGCTACAAACCTAGAACAGCACCAACCAACCCTAAAGAGCTAAGCAGAAGGAGAACCACATGTTTAACCACCAACAGACAACCCAAACACAACTCGAGGAGGTCTTATGATGACCGGCACACCCGACTCCGTCACACTGGTCCCGATCGATAAGATCGAGATCCTTAACTCCCGCGATCGGAACATGAAAGTATTTGAAGAGATCGTCGATAACATCCGAACCATTGGCCTGAAAAAACCAATCACCGTTACCGAGAGACACACAGAAGGAGAGGAAGAGCCCAGCTACCTGTTAGTCTGCGGCGAAGGGCGTATGAATGCCTTTCGAATACTGGGCGAAACCCATATCCCCGCACTGGTAATCGACGTTAACGATGAAGACGCCTTCATCATGAGCCTAGCGGAAAATATAGCCCGAAGGGGCTACAGACCGCTTGAGATACTGGCGGATATCGAAGTGCTCAGAAACCGCGGCTACAGCGCCGACATCATTATTGAGAAAACGGGCCTTTCATCCAAATATGTTAAAGACATCGTCTTCCTGTTGGAGAAGGGCGAAGAGCGGCTCATCGAAGGCGTACAGCGCGGTGCTATCCCCCTCACCACCGCCCTCGAAATAGCCCGAGCCAATGAGAACTCAGAGAGTGAAGAGGCCAATCTCGGGGATATGCTCCAGGAGGCCTATGAAAACGGGCACCTGAAAGGGCGCCAGATCATCGAAGCCAAACGCCTTATCGAAAAGCGAACCACACATGGCTCCGGCTCCCCTAACTCGGACCAAATGCGCCCGCCCAAATCCAGCTACAGCCTGGTACGCACCTATCAGCGAGAAGTAGAGCGCCAACGCAAGATGGTACTTAAAGCCGAACATGCGCATCAGCGCTTGCTGCTGGTAGTGCAGGGCTTAAAGAAACTCTTTGCAGACGAGCACTTCGTTAACCTGCTCAGGGCTGAGGGGCTAGATACCTTGCCCAAGTACTTGGCTGACCGAATCGAAACCTACATCGCTCCAACAACTGATGAAAATCCCAACAGCGACAACTCTGAATCAACAGAAGGAGTGACAGCATGAATACGCTTCCACAACCACAAAACAACCAAAGCCAAAAGCTCTCTGAGATGTACCCAGGTATTTTCCAAAACGATACCTCAGGTCAGCACGATCTGCGCACAGCACCGCTCAACACGCTACTGGGATTTGAGATGGAGACCTACCAAATCCCCCTGGAGAGCCTGTTACCCAGCAAAAAACTGCCCGACGGCCTCATGAGCACGCGCAAATACAAGCAGGTGGTCTCATCCATTAACGAGATTGGACTGATTGAGCCCCTCTCAGTATTGCAGACTGATAAGCAGAAAAAGGAGTATCTTCTGCTCGATGGTCATCTCCGTGTCCTGGCACTCAAAGAGCTCGGACTCAATGAAGCCCCCTGTCTATTTGCCCGAGACGACGAAACCTACACCTATAACCATCGCATTAACCGACTCTCAACGGTGCAAGAGCACTACATGCTAAGGCGTGCTATTGATCGCGGGGTAAGTAAGGAGCGCCTCGCCAGAGCATTCAACGTTAACCTGAGCTCAATCAACCGGCGCGTTAACCTTCTGCAAGGCATCTGCCCCGATGCCATCAACTTGCTGCAAGACCATCAATTTACACCTGATGTCACCCGCATCCTCAGGTGTATGAAGTCTGCCCGGCAAGTCGAGGCAGTAGAGCTGATGCTTGCAAGTAGCTCCATAACCGTCGCACATGCAGAAGCTCTGCTCAAGGCAACACCCCCAGAACAAAGAGCCGACTTAAAGCCCGAAGACAAAGAGAAGAAAACAGCCCCCATCGAACAGATGGTTAAGCTCGAAAAAGAGATGAACCAGGTGCAAGACCAATACAAAGAGGCTGAATCCAACTATGGCTCTGACTTGCTCAACCTGATGGTGGCAAAAGGCTACTTAACCAAGCTGCTTGAGAACGAGGCAGTAAAAACATTTGTTGATAAGCATGAGCCAGAAATATTGAGCCATTTCGAATTGGTGGTAAATACAGTGAGCATGGAAGAAGCGCTGAATGAAAACTCGGACGAGCCGACCCAGAGTGAATAATGGCATCCCATATTAGAGACAAACCGAGATTGATCAACGTCGAACTCAAAAGAGCAAAATGCATTTAAGTCTCAAAAAGAATATAAATGAGGTGACGCTGGATAAATATCAGGATAGAATGTTCACAAGATGAACTTTTCGTACCGGTGCAATGACGCACCGTGCGGTAGCGTGCCTGAAAGAAAAATGCCACAGCCAAAAAATTCAGAAGATATTAAGTTTCAAGATGAGCTCCGGCTTCGTGTAATGCGAGTACTGGAAGAGAACCCTGAAGCAAGCCAACGTCAAATCGCCAGCGAGCTAAATGTCAGCCTTGGCGGAGTGAATTACTGCCTTAAAGCGCTGGTGGATAGAGGGCTAGTAAAGCTGGGTAACTTTGCCAAATCGGATCGCAAGATTGGCTATGCCTACTTCCTTACAGCAGAAGGAGTGGCTGAAAAGGCAAAAATCACAGCGCGATTTCTGAAAAGAAAAATGGCTGAGTATGAGCAGCTGCTGAAAGAGATTGAACAGCTTGAGTCTGAAATGAAAAGTACCGATACAGCGACACTGGAGAATCAATAGTGAATGTCTTAGTAACAGGTGGGGCCGGTTTTATCGGCTCTGCTGTTGTGCGCCATCTGATTAACGATACTGAACACCAAGTGCTCAATCTTGACAAGTTGACCTATGCTGGCAACATCGAGTCCCTTTTAACGGTTGCACATTCTGATCGCTATCAGTTCAGTCAGACTGATATCTGTGATCGTACCGAGCTCGACAGAGTGTTGGCTGAGTTTCAGCCTGATATCATTATGCACCTGGCGGCCGAGAGCCATGTGGACCGCTCAATAGAGGGTCCCGCGGACTTTATTGAGACCAATATTGTGGGCACTTACCATTTGCTGGAAGCCGCTCGCGCATACTGGTTACAGCTTTCGACTGACAAAAAGGCAGGATTCCGTTTCCATCATATCTCAACCGATGAGGTGTATGGCGATCTTGAAGGGACTGACGATCTGTTTACAGAGACAACTCCGTACGCGCCGAGCTCTCCATACTCGGCATCAAAGGCAAGTTCAGATCACCTAGTGCGTGCATGGCACCGAACATTTGGTTTGCCGGTTGTTTTGACGAACTGTTCTAATAACTATGGACCTTATCATTTTCCTGAAAAACTCATTCCACACATGATTTTGAATGCCCTAGCAGGTAAACCATTGCCTGTTTACGGTAAAGGTAATCAAATACGTGATTGGCTCTATGTTGAAGACCATGCTCGTGCTTTAGTGCTCGTTGCAACAACAGCAGAAATTGGTTCTACCTACAATATCGGTGGACACAATGAGAAGCAGAACATTGAAGTGGTGAATACTCTTTGTGAGTTATTAGAGGAACTGCATCCAGAAAAACCTGCCGGTGTGGGTTCATATAAAGATTTGATTACGTATGTCAAAGACCGTCCCGGTCATGATCTGCGTTATGCCATTGATGCTTCGAAGATTGCACAAGAGCTAGGATGGAAGCCCGTTGAAACATTTGAATCGGGTCTTCGTAAGACAGTTCAATGGTATTTGGATAACCAGATCTGGTGGCAGCGGGTTTTAGACGGTGAATATCGTTTGGATCGCATCGGTGAGTAACGGAGAGGTTTAATATGAAAGGTATAGTCTTAGCAGGTGGTTCGGGTACACGTTTACACCCTATAACACGCGGCGTTTCAAAGCAGATGCTTCCTATTTACGACAAGCCTATGATCTATTACCCGCTTTCAGTTTTGATGCTAGCAGGTATTAAAGACATTCTTGTTATATCAACACCCCATGATCTTCCTGGTTTCCAAGAGTTGCTGGGCGACGGTAGTTATTTCGGTATTAATTTATCGTATGCAGAGCAGCCATCTCCTGATGGACTAGCACAAGCTTTTATCATTGGTGAAGAGTTTATCGGTGATGATAGTGTCTGTCTGATATTGGGTGACAACATCTTTTATGGTTACGGCTTTAGCGGAATGCTAAAAGAGGCGGCTCAACGCTCTTCCGGTGCCACTGTGTTTGGCTACCACGTTTCTGATCCTGAACGTTTCGGTGTGGTCGAGTTTGACCAATCGGGTAAAGCAATTTCAATCGAGGAGAAGCCCTCAGAACCAAAATCCAACTACGCAGTAACAGGTCTCTATTTTTACGACAACCGTGTTGTGAAAATTGCTAAAGCGGTGAAACCAAGTCATCGAGGTGAACTTGAGATTACAGATGTAAATAATGCCTACCTTCAGTTGGGTGAGCTAAATGTAAGCCTAATGGGGCGTGGTTTCGCATGGCTAGACACTGGTACACATGATTCCTTAATGGAAGCTGGCCAATACGTGCAAACCATTGAGCATCGACAGGGCTTGAAAGTTGCTTGCCTTGAAGAGATTGGTTTTAGAAATGGTTGGTTGAGTAAAGGGCAATTAATTGCTCAGGGCGAAGCCTTAGCTAAAACTGGGTATGGTCAGTATCTTTTACAGATTGCTGAAGAGGCTTCATTTCGATGAAAGTGACTAACACAAAGTTACCTGGTGTTTTTATCATTGAGCCTAAAGTCTTTGGCGATCACCGAGGTTTTTTTAAAGAAACCTTTCAGGCTGAAAGATATAAAGAAGCTGGTTTAACGCTGCCATTTGTGCAGGATAATCATTCGCGTTCTCAAAAGGGCGTTCTGCGTGGCTTGCACCTCCAGAAAACCCGTCCCCAAGGCAAACTTGTAAGCTGTAGTTCAGGCACAGTTTATGATGTTGCTGTGGATGTTGATCCAAACTCAGACACGTTTGGTGAATTTGTTGGTGTTGAATTGAGTGCAGAAAATCACCTCCAATTATGGATTCCACCTGGGTATGCACATGGCTTCTGCGTATTAACTGATACTGCTGATTTTCAATACAAATGCACAGACCTTTATTTTCCAGAAGATGAGGGTGGTCTCATATGGAATGATCCTGAAGTTGGAATTCCGTGGCCAATCGAAAGTCCACAGCTTTCGGAAAAGGATTTAAAACTACCTAATTTATCTCAAATCAGAAAAGCAGTGCGATGATATGAGAGTTCTCGTTACTGGTAAAAATGGGCAGGTAGGTCGATGCTTGATGGATCAGGGCGAAAGCTATGGATTCGCTATGTTTGGGATGTCCAGCGCAGAATTAGATATCACCAATATAAGGAATGTAGATTCGGTTATTTCTCAGATTAAACCAGATTTGGTGATTAACGCAGCTGCCTATACGGCTGTTGATAAGGCTGAGACTGATAAGAAATCAGCGTATGCAGTTAATGAAACCGGACCAAAAATTCTAGCTGCTGCATGTAAAAAACTGGATATCCCGCTGTTTCATATATCAACGGATTATGTCTTTGATGGCGAGTCTGATATTCCTTACAAGGAAACAGATAGCGTAAACCCAACTAGTATATATGGACGAAGTAAGCTTATGGGTGAGTTAGCTGTACGCAACACGCTGTCTAAGTTCATTATTCTTAGAACTAGTTGGGTGTTTTCTGAACATGGCGGAAATTTTGTAAAAACTATGGTGCGTATGGCTCGGGAACGGGATCGACTTGATGTGGTGTCGGATCAGTTCGGAGGACCATCTAGTGCCCATGGTGTCGCTGCAGCTCTGCTAAAGATCGCCGCTCAGCTTGAGCAAACGAATGCGATTTCTTGGGGGATATACCACTATTGCCAGAAGCCATACGTAAGTTGGCATCAGTTTGCTCAAGAGATTATTGAGCGTGCTACAAAGATGGGGCTAGTGGATCATCCTGTCGAGATTGCGCCAATCCCCAGTTCACAGTTTTTGACATCAGTAAAGCGTCCAGAAAATTCAAGTTTAAAGACAGATAAACTTGAACGTTGCTTTAACGTGTCCGGGGGGCAATGGAGCCTCGATTTAGAAATGGTCTTAGAGTCTATAAAAGGAGTCGGCTAAACGAGCGAATATTCTCTCTTCATCTATGTATCAGTCCCAGTTCAACATCCAGAAGAAATTGGAAACAAGATTCCGAATACAATTTTTGCCAAAGCGAGATACGAATGTTTATCGTTTATAACTATTTAAAAAGACAGGGTGCAATTATCTCTGGAGAGATATCTGGGAACGTCAAGCTAAGTGAGATAAAAATCACCTGAGTCAACAGTGATTTTCTTGATATAGATGAGATCATTGTTAGTTTGAGGGGTTGTGGTTCTGCGTGATTAGCTACTGTGCACGCGACTCACTGAGGGCTGGCCAATTCGTTCAGACAATAGAGCGCAGACAGGGTCTGAAAGTAGATTGTTTGGAAGAGATTGTATTCAGAGTAACTGGATTGGGTTAGACGAACTTTAAAGTCAATCACCAGAGGTGATAAAAACAGAATACTGGCGATATCCTCTTGGGGTCGTCACATTGGAGAAACACGGTGTCGCAAATAGTTGATTTTAATTGGATAGAGTTTCAAGAACTGGGTGATAGTCGTGGAAGTCTAGTATCTATTGAAGTTGGGAATCAAAAACAAGTACCGTTCGAAGTTAAACGATTGTATTACATATATCGAACTGAAGAGGGTGTAAGCCGCGGTTATCATGCACACAAAAACTTAAAGCAAATAGCATTTGCAATTCATGGTAATTGCGACATGGTCTTAGATGATGGAATAAATCGCCAAACAGTAAGGCTTGATGATCCGACTAAAGGAATTCTGATCGAAAATATGGTTTGGAGAGAGATGCATAACTTTTCTAGTGATTGTGTCCTCCTTGTTTTGGCTAGCGAGCATTATGATGAAGGCGATTATATAAGGGATTACCAGAGATTTATTGAGCATTGCGCAGGGAAAGGTAAATGAGCGCTGATACAAAGAACATCGTCATTGCTGGAAAAAACAGCATAGCTATTGGTGCATTGGATTATCTCTTGACTGAGATTAAGTATCCGCCCTCGAAAATTGCAGTTGTAATAAATAAAACAGACAACGGTAACAACGGCTGGCAGTTGTCTTTAAAAAAATATGCTGAAAGAAGAAGTGTTAGGGCGCTAACTTTGCAGGAAGCTGAATCAAGTGCTGAAGTCTTTTTTTCGTTAGAATTTGATCAGATTATTAAACCTAATAGTTTTAAGAGCAGTTGTCTATATAATATCCATTTTTCATTGTTGCCTGAATACAAAGGGATGTATACATCGATCTGGCCAATATTAGACGGTAAGTCAAAGGTTGGATGTACACTTCATAGAATAGATCGTGGGGTCGACACTGGTGAAGTTATTGATTGCGAAGAGTTTTTAATTAATGAATTTACCACGTCAAGCGAACTGTACTGGTTGTATTTAAGGAAGGGGTTGGATTTATTTAAAAGAACAGTTAAGCCATTGCTCACAGGAAGTTTCATTTCTCGGCCGCAGCATCCAATTGGATCCAGTTACTACTCGATTGACTCGTTTGATTTCTCTGACCGAACACTCAACTTAAAAAACACTGCATGGAAGATAGGTAGGAAAGTTAAAGCTCTAGCTTTCAGAGAGTATCAGTTACCCGAGTTTAACGGCGTGCCTATTGTGAACTATGAGATCGTAGGGGAAAGAAGCCAGCATACGCCTGGTACTCTCTTATACGAATGCGACTCTTACGTTTTGATATCTACAATAGACTACAATATCAAGTTATTCAAAGATAGATACACTGATTTCATCGCTTGCCTAGAGATCGGGGATTTTGACTCAGTTGTTTCGTTGTTGAAAAATATTACCTCAATCGAAGATCGAGGTTCAACTGGTTGGACGCCTTTAATGGTGGCTGCTTACCATGCGCACGGCGATATTTTCAATTTCTTATTATCGGAAGGCGCTGATGTAAACGCATGTAACCGGAATGGGACAACAGTTTTAATGTACGCAAAAGATGGTTTCTTGAGAACGGGTAACCGTAAGGTTATCGATCGTTGCCTATCTAGCGGCGCAAATATCCATCAGCGAGATTTCAATGGATTGGCGTTAGCTGACTATATAGATTCTCATACCTTCGATCAGATAATGTTAGGAGTAAAGTTGTGATCCCATTTTTGGCTTTAGATAAAATAAATTACCAATATAGTACAGAGTTAAAAGAAGCAGTTGGTAGAGTCATTGATTCTGGTTGGTACTTACGTGGAAGTGAAACAGAAAAGTTTGAAGAAAGATTTGCTAGTTATATCGGAACAGATTATTGCGTTGGGGTAGCAAATGGTCTTGATGCTCTTACGCTCACACTAAAAGCTTGGATGGAAATGGGAAAAATCGAAGCAGGTGATGAAGTTTTAGTTCCTGCAAATACTTATATTGCTAGCATACTTGCTATATCGTCCGCTGGACTTAAGCCCGTGTTGGTAGAGCCCGATTGGTTCACATTTAACATAACGGCAGATGCAGTAACGCAGAGTATTACTCCGCGAGTTCGTGTGATTCTAATGGTTCATTTATACGGTAGGCTCGCAGACTTTGACGATATAGTTTCTTTCGCCAACGCACACGGGCTTCTTATACTTGAAGATAGCGCACAAGCTCATGGTGCAACACGAGGGAAGGCGCGGGCCGGTAGCATCGGTGATGCAGCTGCGTTCAGCTTCTATCCAGGCAAAAACCTCGGGGCTCTCGGAGATGCGGGGTGCGTAACTACAAACGACGAAGAGCTGAGAGACGTAATCGCAGCGCTCGGCAATTATGGGAGTTACAAGAAATACGAACATGTTTATAAAGGCGTAAATAGTAGGTTAGATGAGATACAAGCAGCAATGCTGTCGGTGAAACTGAAGTATTTAGACGAAGAGCTTCGCCGTCGCAGAGAAATTGCAAAACTATATTGTGAACGGATACGCAACAGGGAGCTTTTACTTCCACTTAAAAAATCTGAGATGCAAGGAAGCCTAACATTCCATGCGTTTCATCTTTTTGTTGTTCGTTGTAAAAATCGTAGTGAGTTTATCCACTTTCTCGAAGAAAACGACATCGCGCCATTAATTCATTATCCAATCGCTCCACACAAACAAGCCGCTTACGAAGAGTTTAATTTCGATAATTATCCCGTAACAGAAAAGATGCACAGAGAAGTGGTAAGTTTGCCTATTAGTCCAGTAATGTCAGATTCAGACGTTGACCATATTATAGACGTTTGTAATCAGTACAGATCAAATAACTAATAATGGGCTTTGCAAAAGCAGCAATCCTGAATGGATTCGCGGTAGCAGTACGTCTGCTTTGTTTACTTGGAATCAATAAGGTCCTAGCAATTACTGTGGGTCCTTCAGGATATCTCTTAGTAGGTCAATTACAAAATGTGCTCCAAATAGCGAGTGTTATTGGAAGTTTTGCAATTAATACCGGTGTGACCAAATATACTTCTGAGTATGATAATGATTTATTAAAGCAACAAGCACTGTGGAAAACTAGTGTTAACCTCAGTGTCATAGGAGGGATTTCCTCTTCTGTCATCTTTTGGGTTGCAGCAGAAGAATTTGCAAATTGGATATTCGATGATGGCGCCCTCTCTATAGTTTTTCGGTGGGTAGCAATCGGCGTGCCATTTTTTATATTAAATAATATGCTGTTATCTATAGTGAATGGAAAGCGGGATATTAATAACTACGTTGCCGCACATGTTTGGACCAGTATATCCTCGGTAATAGTGACTTGCTTCCTAGTTTACAGATATGGAGTTTTGGGGTCGCTAATAGGGTTGGCTACTTATCAAATTTTAGCGGTATTGGTGAATGGCTATCTACTCACAAAGCGGAGTTGGTTTAGGGTCGAACACTTGATAGGGCGAATTGATCGTTCAATTATTCGAGAGTTGTTTGGTTTTACAGTTATGGCAAGTGTAACCGCACTTGTTATCCCAATAACACACATAGCAATAAGGAATTATCTGACTGAAATTTTTACTTCTAGTGATGCTGGATATTGGGAGGCTATGTGGAGATTGAGTTCTGCATATTTATTGATATTTAGTAGTTCTCTAGCGGTGTATTATGTACCACAATTAGCAAGATTGCATACCTATAGTGATATTTATCGTGAAGTAAAAAGAGGGTATGTTTTTATTTTTCCAGCTGCGTGTGTTGTTTGTCTTTTTATATATTTATTCAGAATTGACTTGATATCTAATCTATTTTCCGTGGAATTCTTGAAAATAGTCGATTTGTTGCCGTGGCAGTTAGTAGGTGATGTTTTAAGGGTCGCCAGTTGGATTCTTTCCTTTATAATGCTGGCTAAAGCTATGGTTGCTCTTTATGTGTCAACTGAGATATTAAATTCTATATTGTTTTACGGTCTAACGGTTTTTCTCTGTGATTATTTGGGTCTTCAAGGGGTCGCAGTGGCACATGCTGTAAGCTGTTTTGTTTATTTTCTGGTTATGGTTGTTTTTGTGCGAAAACACTTGAAAAAAGAATATAATAAATGAATTTTTATGGGGTCTGGTAATTGTTAGGTAGAAACGAGCATAAAATATTAGAGCGGGCTGTTGGATTACTCAAAAGCAGAGATGTAACTGGTGTCGACTATGCAAGATGCGCAGCGCGACTGACTTATCAACTCTGCAGTGCCTATTACCTGCCAGAACTCGAGCGTGGACTTATTGATTATGGTAAAAATCTAATCGGAGTAAATTATGTTTCTTCAAATGATGAACTGGTTGTTGCCTTTTTAGACGATTTTGCTCTAGATAATCGGGGGCTATCTGAACAATATTTGATCGAACTGTGCCGGTCGTACGATAAGGTTTTTTATATCGTTAATCGACCACCCCCAATCCATAGAGGTTCAAGTATATCTAAAATCATTGCTGAATATTGTAACGTTGAGGTTAAGTTTGTTGCAGGATTAAATGTTGATGAAAAAATAAAAAGTATTTGCAGCTTGCTACAATCCACAAACGCAGCGCGAGTTTTCTGTCATTTGAGCCCTTGGTCCGTCGAGGCTACAATAGCCCTTAGTACTATGTCCGGTCTAAAAAAGACACTTATTGATATCACAGATCATAATTTTTGGCTCGGTGCGTCAATCTTTGACGATTTTATAGGCTTTCGAGACTACGGAAGAGTTTTGGCTGTTCAGGAACGGGGTATTAGTCCCGATAAATATATGGTATTAAGGTATTATCCGATATTACCAAGCAAAGTAGTCAAGTTTGATCTTAATGTTCCGTCAACTGCTGTAGTATTATTTTCGGGTTCAAATTTCTTCAAAATCTACGGCGATGATGGCCGTTTTTTTAACCTAATAGATGAGATTTTAACCGAAAATTCTGACGCCTACTTTGTTTTTGCCGGATCCGGCAATCCGATTAAATTTAAGAGTTTTTGGAGTAGATCTCAGAACAAGAATCGTGTACTACTGCTAGGTCCAACTAATAACATTGCTGGGCTTTTCAACAGGTGTGATGTTTTTGTAAATACATACCCCCACTTCGGTGGACTAATGACACATTACGCAGTATCGCTTGGCAAGCCTGTAGTTGGTTTCAGAGGCGTTTATGCGCACAATTTTGCTGAAGATGTTATTCATGAAACATGTGATGCTCAAATCTCAATAGCTGATCAGAGCGAGTTTGTTAGCTTCATGAACGCCCTCATTAGGAGTGATGTTAAGAGAAAGGAGCACGCAAACAGTTGCAAAAAGTACATAAGGGATCATGACGACTTTCACAGGGATTTTGGTGAAATCAAAGCTTCAGGCTTCGTTGCCAATGCTCCGCTAACTGCTACTTCGATCAATATTCTAGCAGTTAAGAGTCTGTACAGCGAGATAGAAAGTAAGTGGATGGGTTATTCAGATATGATTATTGTAAGCGAACTCGGTTGGAGTTTCATATTGAAAAATCCATTTTGGGCTGTACTTTTCTTCACTAAATCAGCTTGGAAGTTGGCACGAATCCTATTTTATCGGATTTCTAAAGGACGAGTCGCATAAATGCTTATCAGACAGATATCGAAAGATTCTCTTTCGTCGCTTGTCTTTCTTTGTATCAATTTCGCTTGTCTATGTCTGTTATTAGTATTCGAGGATTTTGTTGGTATCGGGCCGGGTCAAGCTCATGTGGATGAGCAGACCTATTTGAAGTCGTCAGAAAACTTCAATTTAATTTTTGGTTCAGGCTATTTTTTTCTGTCTTGGGCTTTTGGCGGGAATTTATTTTATTTGGTTGGTATTAATGTTTTAGTCTACCTGTACACAAATGTTAAGTTGTATGGATTACTTCGTCGTCACTTTTGTAGGAGTTACTTTCAGGTTTTTATTGCGCTAGTCGTGATTCTTGATCTTTATCGAATGCATTTGGCCTTGCATGTCTTGAAAGATACTCTAGTAATTTTTCTTATTGTAATCGTCTTTACCAGTAATCGTGTGGTTAGCATACTTAGTTTTTTAGGTGTTTGTTTTCTGCGACTGGCCTCTCCTCTTTACATAATCGGGTTGATTAGATCCCCAGTGGTTTTGTTGGTTGCGATTATATTTTTATTTGCTTCTATTGAGATATTTGTTCCCGGCACTTTGAGTTATTTGTTGAGAGGTGGGAATGAAACTATGGTGTTTCAGAGTTACGACGCCGTACCTACGTTCAATGAACTCGGTATATTAGGGGATGTACTGAGGGCTTTTGTATGGCCTTTTTTGACAATCAGTGGAGGATATATCATGTTATCTCCAACTGTTATGTTTGTTCCGATGGCGGTTTCCGCCGCCGCCCTTCAGGTTGTTTTTTTTCTTAGGTATCGGAGATTTTGTTTCTCGTTGGGTATATATGTGTCTATGTCGATCTACGCCCTTTTCACTCCAGGTTTTACGACGTTCATTCGCTATGTTTATCCTCTGTTGACGATAATGCCCTTACTCGCTTTAGGAAGTTATCATTTTGAGACATCGTATGACTACTATTTCAAACGCGTCAAGAGATCTACAAGAGCGATCGTGCAAGCGTTTTTGAGAGGAGGTGCGTATTGATACATGCTTCAACGGACACAACAGACAGGTTAAAATATCACGTCTTGCTGACGAGCAACGCTCAACACTGTCTGATCTTTGGCTGAGTTGCTGTGCTGGAACCAGGCTGCGAAGAGACCTCTCCTTCTCAATCGAGGGAGTAGTAATTATCAAAATAAGCGCAAGTGTGCTCGGTCATCAGATTAAACTTCAATATCATGCTCGGATGAGTCATGACTCGTCTTCCACGATTTCTTATTTGGATCGTACTTTTTTATTACTCGGGCAGGGTTACCAACTGCAATTACATATTCTGGAATTGGGTTTGTTACCACGCTGCCCGCCCCAATTATTGTTCCCTTTCCAATCGTTACACCCGGCAGAATTGCAACTTTCTCACCTATCCAACAGTTATCACCGATTCTCACCGGCGATGACACAAGCTGGCGGGTGTTTGGAGGTGTCTCTGGACTGGAACTATTCTGCGGGTTGTAAGAGCCGTGACTATGGTCAGAAATGAATACACCTGAAGCGACTAGAACGTTGTTCCCAATCGTCACGCTCTCAATTACACCGATATGCAAGTCTGTATTGGCTACGAAGTTTTTCCCGATAACGAGTTTGGCCTCCACTGATCGCGTTTCCAGAAGCAAACGCGGCCCAGTGTTGAGTCCCGGACCTATGAAGATCTCTCCCTCCCGTCGTATCAAAAATGGCCAGCGGACGAGGCGAGCGTTACGAAAAAAAAGTTTAGTTAATAGTAGATCACGGGCGAGAACTATAAGGCCGGTAATGCCAAGGGCTTTTAGTTGTCTTAGCATGATGAATAACTCTTTTTATAGTTTTAGTGTTGATTTGAGCGCATCAGTATATCTGGCCATGATCGCACTCCAACTATATTTGCGTAGGCCAATGCTATTTAGGTTTACTGAGTTGTCTTTCAAGGTTCCATTTTCGTGCTCTTTCAGCAGGCCAAGAAGTTCTGTCTTGGTCGCAAAATAGTGGGCGTGATCAGCTGTTGTTGCGCGGTTGTAATCGACATCGAAAGCTAGAATGTTTAGTCCCAGGCACATCGCTTCGACCAGCGACGGGTTGGTACCGCCTACAGAGTGGCCATGTACGTAAAGCCCAGCATTACTGCGTAGTTCATCAATCAGCGCTGGCTCATAGATGGGGTCAAGTAACTTGAGGTTGGTGTAGCTTGAATACGTGCTGCGGAGTTCGCGTCCAAAGTCGCTTGAGTTGAAGTTGCCGACCAATACAAACGGAATGGAAGTCTCAGCGAACGCGCTCAAAATAAGATCAACATTGTTTTCTGGAACAATACGACAAACTTTAATGGCGTATGTTTTGGTGTTTAGCCCTAACTCCGCCAATTTTGTCCCCACTGGTTGCCGCTTTACGTGATTACCACCATAAGCAATAGTTATTGGCTCTTTGTTGTACTTCGAACGAACATACTCAGACAGAACCTCGTTATCGCTCACAATAACCTTTGCACTCAGGATACCCACAAATTCAGAAAGCCAGAGAAATACCTTTATAATTCTGTTCCATTTGCCCCGTTTCCACTCAGCACCGTCGATATTGAGGATCACTGGTAGGCCAGCTAGGCGAAATATTGGCAGTGCTAATGCTCCTGAGGTTCCTAACATGATGGCGGCATCGCACTCGCGCCACGCGTGATACAAAGAGACTATATCATAAGGAATGCTTTGCCAGCCGTTTGCATCTAGCCTGATGACTCGCACGTGCGCGTTGTTATGGCTGGAGTTGTCGCTGTCGTTAGTTAAATAGGTGCAGTAAACAACAAACTCGAAGTTAGGGTCTTTGAGGCGGGTAAAGTGTTCCACTAGCTGGTCCCAGCCACCGTAACTGGCTGGAACTCCGTTTGCTCCAACAATTGCTACTCGCTTTTTCAAGTTATAACTCCGTATAATGTGTCCCGCACTAATTTAGCTGGGTAGTCTATTCTGCTAGAGATGACAAAGCTACCACTTATGCAGATAAAAGGAGAAGCCGCTGAACGTTTTAATCACTGGCGCCAATGGTTTTGTAGGTCGTTATTTGTGCAACGATCTATCTGAACATTTTAAATTACGCTGCTCGGTGCGTAATAGTGTCGCCGTAGGTGACGGGATGTTTGCGGTCGGTGATATCGATGGAAGTACAGACTGGAGCGGCGCACTGGCTGAGGTCGATGCTGTTGTTCATACGGCAGCGCGTACTCACATTATGGACGAGTTAAGTAGCGATCCACTAGCCAAATACCGTCGCGTGAATGTGGACGGTACACTTAATCTTGCCCGTCAGGCCGCAGAAGCAGGTGTTAAGCGCTTCATTTTTATCAGCTCGATTAAGGTTAACGGTGAACAAACACCTTTAGGTCAGCCGTTCACTGCTGAGGATACACCTGCTCCCGAGGATGCATACGGTATTTCTAAATGGGAAGCGGAGCAGGGCTTGCATCAACTGGCTTGTGAAACCGGAATGGAGGTCGTGATTATCCGACCGCCGCTGGTGTATGGACCGGGTGTAAAAGGTAATTTTTCCAGTATGATCAAGCTGGTGGCTAAAGGGCTGCCTTTGCCACTAGGTGCCATTAATAATCAGCGCTCGCTGGTGGCTATAGATAACCTGGTTGATCTTATTATTACCTGTATTAGCCATTCTGCAGCTGCCAATCAGGTGTTTTTGGCTGGGGATGGGCAGGACCTGTCAACTACTGAGTTACTACGGGGCGTTGCTCGGGCGATGGGTAAGCCTTCACGGTTGATTCCCGTGCCTGCATCCTTGTTGATGCTTGCTGCAACTTTGTTGGGTAAAAAGTCGGTGGCGCAACGGTTGCTGGGTTCTTTACAGGTGGATATTTCCAAGGCTCGTCATCTGTTGGGGTGGGAGCCTCCGATTACAGTCGAAGAGGGCTTGCGTCGGTGTTTTGAGTATCAAGATAAGTGATTGAGGTTTTCAGTTGATCCGTCTGTTTGATTTTGTATTTGCTCTTATGGGACTAGTTTTTGGTGCGCCGGTTTTCGTCGTGCTGACGGTCATTGGTTTGTTTGATACGGGGTCGCCTATTTTTCGCCAGGAGAGGGTGGGACGTGACAAAAGGCCATTCACTTTGGTCAAGTTTCGGACAATGAAGGTTGATACTGCATCAGTTGCAAGTCACCTCGCTAGCTCCTCCTCAATTACGCCTTTTGGTCATTTTCTTCGTCGGACCAAGCTTGATGAGTTGCCCCAGCTCTGGAATGTATTGATAGGTGATATGAGCTTGGTGGGTCCGCGACCAGGGTTGTTCAATCAAGAAGAGTTGACAGAGGCTCGTGGAAAACTGGGCGTCTTTGCTGTTCGCCCCGGAATTACTGGGTTATCGCAGGTTAATGAGATCGACATGTCTACGCCAGAACTGTTGGCTGAGTCAGATGCTAAGATGATTGCGGAGATGTCCGTCTCGAACTATTTCAAATACATCTTTCAGACGGTCGTTGGAAAGGGTTCTGGTGATAGGGTTAAAGGTTGAATCACTTTTGCTTTTCAAACACCCTTCCCAAGAACCAGAAATTCAATACTCCTGCCCATAACGCTTGATCTGATTCCGTCCAAATGTGCTGGATGGCTGAGGTGAAATGACCGTCTGCATTGAGATATACCATAAAGGCCGCTGTCTTGGATGTGCAGTACAGTGCCATGAACCAGTAGGTGATTATGGGCCTCACGCTTTTTGAAAGTGCATCGGCCCAGCCTATTTGAGTCAGTGTACCTTGTGAATCTATTGCTCTCTGAAAGGTATTCAGTTCAGCGGTTTTAATTTCTGCGTCTGATTTTTCTGCCGCAGTAATTCGCTCATTTTGCGCTCGCAGTTGCCCAAGTTGAATCGTATTATCTTGAATCGCCAGTTCGTGTGTTCGCTCGCCTTTGCGATCGATCCATTTTAGGATTTCAGGGGTGAGGCGAAAGGCGCCGCCTAACAAGCCGCCTAATAGTGTTTCGATCATTGGGAACCTCCCATGAGTTTCAGTTTCATCGCAATGCCTACAATGAATGCGGCCAGTAGCCCAGTAGTGAGTACCTTGATAGCGGTTTGCCATACGGTGTGACGTGCATCACGCCAAGCATCCAGCAAATCACGAAGCTCTCGAATATCCCTTGCCGCATGGCCATTTTCTAACCCAAGGTGGGCAAGGCAGCGTTCGGCACCGCGCTCAGCCGCTTGTTCGAGTAGGTCATCAAAATCTTCCATTCGTAGCTGAATGGTCGCTTCTTGTTGATCGGTTTGTTTGGGCTCCATGAACAATCCCTCAAATTGATATAGCTAATAAGTGTTGTATTTAGTTCTAGTCATGAACGTCTGGGTGTTCTGCCACACACCGAATCTCTACCAGTTCGCCCCTTGGGCGTACTTCGGTAACTCGTGCTAGAGTTGCCCATTGCTCTCCTAATCCAAATGCTACGTGCGTGCGCTCCTGCTGCTCGCCGTTGTAAGGGGTGATATCGGTTGTTTCGAGTAGTTTTACCTGATTGGTCGTTTCACCCGGCGCTACGGGCCAAGGGCCGCTTACTTCACCGTTGGTTTTGCGAAGCGCGATATAGTGATTTCCGTCAGACCAGATCATCGATTCCGAGAGGGTAAGTATCTGGTCTCTGAAATCTGTAACTTCAGCGCTTTGGCCCCAGCTTGGCATGTCGTGGCTGATGGCGATCAGGTCGCCGTAGCTTGGAATTAGCCCTTCTAGCTCTGTCTGGAAGGTGATCAGTTTGCGTCGATAGCGATTTGCAGCGGCCATATATCGGCCTTCGCGTTCCGCTTGCGTATGCTCAGTACAGCCAAACAATTGAACCCTTGCAGGTTGAGCAGTGGTGTTATCGCTAAGAGAAGCCGTAATCTCATCACGCGTCCAGGTTTTGGCGGAGAAGTACTCCACGGTCACACTATCAGCCGTATCGTCAGATGCCATTAAGTACTCAATGCGTAGGCTGCCTTTGACGATGTTACGCGGCGAAAAGAGTGCTACTGGAATGCTTTTAGGCGCATCACGCACAAAGCGCACCGTACCACCTTGCATATAGGCGACTGCGCGACCGCAGCGTGCGGTTCGACTAAGTGATTCCCACACGGTAACGCTTTGATCAAACACTGCATCAAAGTAATCACCTCGGGCATTCCAGGTTTGATTAAGTTCTGTAAGTGCCTGAAGATCGAGCCGAGATTCCGCAAGAGCTCCACCATAAGCTGCACGACATTGGTCCGCCAAAGCCCAGGCTATTGAGCGTGTTCCCTGTGGTAATGTCCATTCTTGTACTTCTGCATCCCAAATCGGCAACCGCCTTGTGACAATACAGTTCACCAGCCTTGAAGAGCGTTGCGACAGGTTATCTGTCGCTTTCATGCGAAGCGCTAAGAGTGTCACATCGCCAAAATCAGGTTGACCCACCAAGTGAGATTTGAGTGCACCCCAGCGCAGTTCATGACCGGCACGTGCAGAGGAGTCTTTGCTATCTAAGCGAATCGCTCGAACCGCGTATCGTCCAGGTGTCACGGGGTAGTCAAAGGTGAACCTAAGTGCGGTGTTGGTTGCAGCGCTATGGCTCTCTTCGCCCAGCACAAACCAATCCCCCAAGGGTTCACCGCTATCATCCATGGCTTGTGCTTCAATACGCCAACTGAGTGAACGGGTTTCGAGCCCACCCGTGTCGTTGGCATAGTAGAGACCGCGGGGCAGTAAAATATCAATCGACAGTCGTTCAGCTTGGGTGTCGGCTGGGTTGGCTGTGAATGGGCCTATCCAGTCACCATTATTCGCTGTTGAAAGAAGCTCCTGACCTGCCACCTCAGGTGCGGTAACGACATCAGCATCAAACAAGGTGATGGTTTGGCCAGGGGCAATTACTTCGTAGTCGATCTCTTCAAACGAGCTAATCGGAGTGTCTTCGATTCGGATTGACTCTAAGTCATATTCACCCTGACCGATGCAGTGCAACTGATAGAGTATCTGGTCGTTATTCTCATAACGGGTATAGGGCGTTGCCGCTAAATCGGGGTAGATAATATGGCGACCATAGAGCACCGGTATAGGTTGCCCCAATCGTGCCTGGTTGCCTTGGGCTTGTAATGAGTAGGTTGGGCTGGGTGCGGCGGCGCTGCCAAAACTACCACCTAGCGAAGGCATAGGTGGTGGCACTAGTACATTCACCAGAGCACTGCCGGCCAGCGCTACACCAGCTGTGACTAGTGCAGTACCAACTGTGCTAGTAATGCCTAAAGAGCCGGCAAGCGCTGAGCCTGCATAGGGCGCAGCAACCATGACGGCAATTGTCAGTACCGAACGCAGAATTTTATTTCCGCCTCCGCCACCACCTTGTGGCAGTGGTATGAACACAACGGTGTCATCTTCTGTGAGTGGATATGCAGCCCAATAAGCACGCAGTAATGGTTCACCGTTTCTCAGGCAGATGGTTGGTAGTACGAACTCAATCTGTTGATTGTTTAGCCAGTCGGCGATGGTTGTGTTGATTGGGACTTCGTAATATTGCCTGTTGCGCTCCGGTTGGAAAGGGTTGGTCAAGCAAATTACTGTTGCCGTTGACATCGATAGACCCCCTCAATACTCCAGCTACTTAGCTTCAAGCTGTTCAGTGTTTGAAACACGACCCCGGCACCTTGAAGTGCATGTAAAACACCGGATTCACCCTCGGTATCGATCCATAGCCCTACATGAATAGGATGACGCGATTGGCGCAGTAGCAGCGCATCCCCCTCTTTGGGTGTGTCTACTGGCTGCCAATATCTATGCTCTGGATGGGTTCTGAAAGCTTTGATTTGGGAACGTAAGTCCCCTTCAGCAACGCTGATGCGTGGTAAGTTGATGTTGAACTGTTGTTGATAAACCCAGGCCAGAAGCCCCCAACAGTCAAAGGCATCCGGCCCTTGTTGGCCTGCTTCCCAGGGTTTACCAATTAAGGGCACTGCCCAGTGTTGGTTTTTCATAGTTAACGTGTCAGCCCAGGGAAACGACTTGCTGTGTACACTTCTGACGGAAAGCTTTTGTTTCCAATATCTAGCATACGTGCACGCCCTGTGACTCTTGAGATATCTGCTTCTACCTCAGTTAATGTCAGGGTGATAGGCGGGTCCATTTGAGGCCCTTCCAAGTCAGTTGAGAGGTAAGGACGGTAGGTGATCTCGAACTTCTCTGAAGATTCCACGGCGGCATCGAGATGACGTATTAGTTCACGACTGACGTTATCGATGGTGACACTGATCTCTGGTACTGGGGCAGTGTTGACTGGCGGTAGCTCCAGCTCAAACCCGAGAGCAATGAACTGCACCATCTCACCGCCATTGATCGGTGCGGTTGGTTCCAGCCTCGCGGTTAAGTCTTGGTGATCGCGCACAATACGAATCGCCATGGGTTGGTTGTACTTATCCACGAAGCCGGGGTGGCGCAGCTCCAGGGTATGCAAAATCACCACATCGGACGGCGCACTGGCATAAGCTTCGCGGATCGCTTCGCTAAGGGCTGGGTTTGGCATTAGAAGATCACCTGCATAGGTACAGAGATATTCTCGCTATCATCTTCCGGCAGCTGCGCTTCACCGGCATAGCCTGTCTGATAGACCTGACCGTCATCCAGCAAAAAGAGCACGCCACCTTCTGATCCTGTGCCCAAGGGCGCTATATCAACTACTCGGCGGCGATGAATCAGAACCGGTGCAAAGTAGTAGTTTGTGCCATCGTAAGTGCCTCTGCCAAGCTGGCCGTTTCCGCTGTAGCCTACAGACCAGCAAATACCTTCATCATCTAGTGCTACGGCATAGTTATACGAACCCGTCCCGCCCTGAATGATTTTGGTGATATTGGTCAGTGGTGTGCTGGCATTAATGCGGCATTGAGTGAAGCTGGAACGATCGGTTGTATCGGCGGCAACACCTAAACAGCCGTATGAGTTGTCGCCTGTCGCCCAGACGGTGCCATCGGTGCGAAGTACATAGGTTCGGTGATAGCTTTCACACCGGCTATTACAGTCCGCAACGTTGGTAAGAGCTTGTGTGGGCGAGTAGTTGTTACTGGTGCCACTGTGTCCAAGATTGCCGTAGCCATTGTAGCCCCAGGTATAGAGTTTGTTGTTCGTATCGATGGCCCAGGCATACTGGCGGGATCCTCCGACTCGCTTGATTTCAATACTGTTGTTGGCAAAGTAAGGCAGAGTCATCGGGATATTACGCTGCGTGGTATCCCCCGAGCCTAACTGCCCCTCGGCGTTGTAGCCCCAACTGTAGAGCGTGCCATCGGCTTTTATGGCATAGCAGGAGGTGTAGCGTTCGCCGCCACGCGCTATCTGAACGATGTTCGAGAGCATGGGTACCTGAACAAAGTTGTAGCGGTTGGTGGTATCGCCTTGACCCAACTGGCCATAGCCGTTATAGCCACAGGTATGCACCGTGCCATCTGAGCAGAGCACCATATGCGAGATGTAGTTTTGAGGTGAGGCCATGGGCGCATAGGCAATAACGACCTTGCCATAAATCGAGTTACTGCTATTGCCCGAAGCGTTATAGGGCACTCGCTGATCTGCGGTATCGCCGCGGCCAACATCCCCGTAATCGTTTTGGCCCCATACCCAGAACTGGCCGTTGGCATCAATCGCAACGGATGCAAAATCGTGGGCACCACAGATGTATTTAATGGCTGGCGTATTGGGTGGGAAGGCAACACTTACAGGGTATGAGCGGTCGGCGGTTTGGTTACCGGTGCCGTGCATCCAGTTTTCACCACGCCCCCACCAGCGCACGGAACCATCCGTCATCACAGCCGCACCACGGCGATACATGAAAGGTTGCTCGGCGTCTTGAATCGCAAGTGCCTTGGTGCCGGATCGTACCGTCAGTATACTCCACTCAGGCAGCCCTTGCGCACTGATGGTTAGCACCTGACCGGTTTCACCCGGTGTCAGTGCCGCAAGTGTGCTACCGTCATGAAACACCAACTCACCCGCACCCGAGGCGATATCGCGTGCGCCTTGCGCAAACAGATCCCAAGCGGCCGTGACAGTCGGTAATACCCCTTGAGTGTCATCCACCGTGCAGACGTAGGCTGAGCCGTTGTAGTGCACCACATCCTGTGCTGCGTAACTGAAATTTGGGTCAAATAGACCCCGCCATGCAAATGCAATTTTGCCTAGAGTGACAGTCGCCATAGTAAGCCTCGAAAAATTGAAAAAGAGAGTTTAGAAACGGGTCAGAACAGAACGGGGGATGGGGTAAACATCGCTTCGTGGTCATCGTCATTACCGAGTGCGGCATAGCCGTTATAGCCGCAGCTATAGACCGTTCCGTCATCGGCTAAAAGCAATAAGCTAGCATTGTCGTAGTCGTGTCCCCATTGGCCGTAAAGCTGAAAATCAACGATGCGTTTGTTCACCAGCGCCACGTTGGAGGGGTAGTTGTTGTCGGCAAAGCCATGACCTGCTGCGCCCGATTGATTACGGCCCCACTTAACGATGGTGCCATCGGTACGAAGGCCTGCACCCATTTTGGCGTGCACCCAACCACCGCCTTGAATCTTGGTGATATTGCTAATTAGAGACGATCCGCTGGCTAGGTTGTGCCAACTGTTTCGATCCCCCGGAGCGATTAAACTGTTATACCCGTTGTAGCCTATACCCCAGACAGAGCCATCACTTCGTAAAACTACACATTGGTCGTAATGACCAGCTGAACAGTACCCATCCACCACATTGCTGATGCGGGGATCTAAGGTGGCAACCCAAGATTCGGCACCGGGCACGTGAGAACTGTAGTTGTTATGGCCCCAGGTGCTGATCGATCCGTTTTGATGGATGATCATGTAGTTGCGGTAGTACTGACTTCCGGCATCGACGTGGTAGTCCGACTCCTCGCCTCGTACTGCTTTAACCGGGTTGGAGAAAGAGGGTGGCCAGGGTTCGTGCATCACATTGGGGTTGTCGTTGTTCTGTAGACGGCTGATGGTGTTCTGCTCGCCCGCCATATAGAGCACGCCGTTGGCGTCTAACAGGAACGATCCCATGTGGTAGTGGCCGAGCACCCAAGCATCGACCATGGGTGTTTCCAGTGAGCGGGTAATGAGCCTAGGTGTGTTTTGTTGGTTGTTATCACCAACGCCAGCAGCGTAATAGCGTTGGTGGCCAACCCAGTAACAGATGCCTAGCTCATCAATTAAGATAGCTGCCTTGTAGCCGTAATAACCACAATCGCCGACCGCCACTTTTACAATTTTGCGATCAGCTGGCAGATCGCCGCGTCCATTAACTTTGTTGGGCACGGTGGTGTCTGTGGTGTGGCCTAAGCCTAGCTGTCCGTGGTTGTTTTGTCCCCAGCTCCAGAGCATGCCACCGGCATCGATGGCATAGGTGCTTTTGTAGCCTTTATAGAGCGAGACGATTGGTGGTGTGTCGGGTGGAAAGCCTACAGGTACTGGCTTGGTTCGGGCTCGATCGCTGTTTACACCGTTGCCCAAATGCCCCTGACGCTCATCACCCCAGGCGCGGACTGATCCATCGGTCATGATCGCCATGCCGTGGTACTGAGTTTTACCCCCGCCGGTATCTCCGCGATTATCCAGATTCATAAGTGCAACGGCACGGGTGGCGTTACGATCTTGAGTGAAACGGTACTCTAACTCGCCAGATGCACTCATATGTAACTGCATATCCGGTGCGCCGGGAAGGATTGGATGCCCAGCTAGGAGCTGCCCGCGTTGAGTAAGCTGTTGTTGGCCCAAAGCGAAGGGAACAAAAGCGGTTCCAGTAAATACTTCAGCATGATCACCTTTGCGGACCACATCACCTTTTTGGTAGTTCAGGTGTGCGCTGTATAATCCTCGCCAACGATAGCCTAGCGTTGAGATATCCAGGCTCATAGCTGCATCACCAGTTCATTACGTTGAATGGAGAAGTTGATGCCCTCAGAGATCATCCAAGCTTGGAAAAGGCGGGTGTCATAATCTTCTCGACCTTCGGTGAGTAAAAGCTCAGTACCGTCTGTAGAGTGTGCTAACCCAAAAAAGCGAGGAGAGGCTGCTGAGTTCACCAGTGTGTAGCCGCTCTCGTCGTTTTTAACTTTTAGAAGCTGGCCGGCGGCACCAATGAGTGAGTCGGGTAATCCTACGGCTAGTAACTTGGCGAGTATGGTTTGTAGGGCGGTATCTGCCTGTTGCAGGGTTTGTGCGCCACTGGTTTGGACTTGTTCGAGTATGGTCTGGGTTTCAGTCACACCATTAAGAGCGGCTTGTTCAGCACGATCGGCTTCGCTACCGGCTTGATTGGCGAACTGCTCTGAGAGTGCTGCCGCCTCGATTGATTGTTCCAGAATGCCATCGGCTTCGGTATTGATGCGGGTATTGGCATCGTTCAATAGTTTAGCAACACTGTCTAGACTACCGCTTTCGGTGGTTACGGTTTCAGTGGTGCCACCGTGTACCACTTGATGCAGTAGTTGCGCATCGCTGGTAGTCAGCGCAACGGCCGACTCCAGTTCTGTTTGCAGACTCATAAAAATGTCCTTGGGTTAAAGCTTGGCGTTTTGGGTATTGGTCAAGGTCGTATGCACTAGGGTGTGCAGACGGTTCGCCATGGATGCGATGATTTGAGCGTCATACTCCAGCAGCAGTGCCAGAGCCCCTTCATCCAGAGTGGGCCGTTCACGAATCTCAAGCTCTGAGCGAATATCCCAGAGAGTGCCTTTGATCAGTTGTGCCTGAAAGGGGCGGGTGAAACGCGCCTCCTGCTGCATAAGGCCTAAACCACCCAGCAGTGACACCTGAAACCAGGCGCCGCCCTCTTTGGCTTGCCAGCGATACCAGGCTTCGAACAGCGCAAACTGATCACCTCGCATGACCCAGCGCACATTGACACGCGTGGGCACCTGCGTAAAACGACGGCGCTGGCGAGCAGGACCCGCTTCCATCTCGGTGCGTAAAATGGCATCACCGGGTTGGACGCTGTATCCCTGTATGGTGGGCAGTGGCAGGTTGTTAGGCCAAAGCACACTCATCGGTAACTGCCTGCGGCCGGGTTAAGGCCGTATCGGCGCTCCAGTGTTGTCGCCAACCCTTCACCTCGGCTGACATTACGAGCCATCTGGCCTTCGATGCGTTCGATCATTACATCCAGTCGCATACCACCGTTCGCCAATGGCGTTGTCTGAGTGGTAGCTTCCACGCCCGAAGCGTTGTTGATGACATTCACTTCAACATTGACGGGATTGTTTCCTTGTCGCTCGCCCAGCGCGCGCATCTGCCCCGGTGTAAAGACTGTCTCTCCACGTTTGGCGATAATGGGGACTTCCTGCCCAATCACACCTCCCGTATGAAATTTTGGCGCTCCGGCAAAGACCGAAGGGCTCACCTGTCGAGTTTGTAGAGTGTCGGTGCCAATGACACCGCCAGCGTGCGCCGCACCAAACAGCGCCCCAAAATCGATGGTGCTCAGCGCATTAGAAAGGGGCTGCGTGATGCTTTGACGGATTTGAATACGCACCAGATCAGCAATGATTGAGTCCGCGAGTGATTTAAAATCCAGTTTGCCGGTGGTTACAAATGAGACCAGCGCATCTTCCATCCCTTTGAAGGCGTTACGCACTAGTCGTTCGGTTTGGGAGGCCATATCCTCGGCTTCATCCAGTACGGCTTTGAATCCGCGGGTTAAGCCATCCTCCCAAAGACGCGAGCTTTCCAGATCTTTGGCGCGCGCCTCTGCCAGCATATTTTGGTGAATAGCCTCTATCTGAGCGGCAAAACTGGCATAGCCTTCGCGCGTTGCATCCAATCCTGCCAGCGCTTCAGCGCGCCATTGGTTGGCTTTAGCTCGTGCCTGGTCAGTCTCAGAACCAAGACCCAGGTAAGCACGCGTGATTTCCTCTATCGCTTCTCGATGGTTTTTGTCCCGCTCAATGGCCGATTGATCCTGCTGTTCGAGTATCGCTTTTGAGGCGATGAGCCCTCGAATTTGTTGAGCTAATGCGGCTTCGGCAGAGGTGAGGTTTTGAGTTTGATCCAGCCCTAGGCGACGAAGCGCTTGTTCCTGTTCGGTTTGCAACATGGCCTGATTAACGGCCGTTTCACTATCTGCGCGGGCGACGATGAGTCGTCGCAGCGCTGTCTCTTCGGCTTGCAGATCAGCAATAGCGGCCTGAATACGTTCAGAGCGTTTGGTATCTATAGGCGCTGAGGGCGGCGAAACTGGCGCCAACGGATCATCAGGTTGTCCTGTCTCGGTAGAGGTGCTGTTTGTGCCGTTTCTGATGCGGTCAATTTGTTCGCGTGCTCTTGAGGCAGCTAATTCGGCTGCTTTGAGGGCGTCGATTTGATCGGATATCGCTCGCGCAGTCGCAGTAAATTCGGGATTGTCTTGTGCCAACCTCCAGATGGACGCTCGGTACTCATCAACCGAGGTGACACCCATCTGAAACCAGCGGCGAGTCCATTCAAGCTTCTCTTGTAGGTCGGAACCTACTCGCCCCAATCGATCCCAGATGGAGCCGGCCCACCATTCGGTTTTGAGCTGCTCCATCACATCCGCGACGTTGTGCTCGGCGGTGATCAGTTTTTCAGTCCAACGCGCTAGGGCTTCATCGCGCGTTGCGGCTGAAAGATCCTCAATACTCTCGGCAGCGCGTTTGGCCTGTGCGCGTATTTCATCCAACTCCGCTGCATGATCTGAAGCGGCTTGACGGGCTGCATCTTGGCTGCGTGCCAACTCCCAGAGAGCAAAGCCGGTCAGAACCGCGATACCGGCGGGGCCTCCGACCAGCGCCATTGCACTACGCAGACCCACCATCGCTACGGATGCTAAACGGGCTGCGCCTTCAACGACAGCCAGTCGTGTAGCGGCGATTAGGGATACTTGTGCCATCATTCGAAGGCCGATAATGGCACCAGCATTACCGATGATTGTGGCATTCATCAGGGTGAGCGCGCCGGCAACAGTGCGAGCAATGAGCAGCGCGCCTAACCCTTTAACCGCAACATCGGCATGACGTGCCATAAAGCCCAATGCATCGGCACTGGTGCGAACGACATCGCCAAGCGACTCTCCTAGCGCACGCGCAGCTTCATTGCCACGTACAGTGGTTTCACGAAGATCGACTGCAATATCTTTGAGCGCATCGTTCAGACCGCCGGCACCGACTTCACGCGCGAGGCGTGACAGATTGTCTTGAATGTTGCTGATGATGCCGTTGAGGGTGGCCATCTGCTCGGACATCGCGCCGGCAAATTGCACCTGACCAATACGTCGCAAGTAAGACTCAATTGCCTGACTCTCTTTGGCAACGGTGGTACTGACACCCTGAAAGGTGAAGGTGACCTGCTCGCCCTGAGTGCGGGCTTTGATGCCGAACTCTTTTAAGCGTTCAAACTCTCCAGTAGCAGCATCAGCAATCGCTTCCACAAACTGCATCAAGCCTTTGCCCATCGCTGAAGCGGTGTTGCCATACGAGCGCAGGGCCGCGTCTGAAGGTTCTAGCCCCAGTGACTGAAGACGGATAAATGCCTCGGTGATGCGCTCAACATTGAACGGCGTTTCTGAAGCAAAATCTTCGATCATGGCAAACGCCTGATCGGCTGCTTGGGCAGATCCCGTGACGGTTTTTAGACTGGCGTGCAGTCGTTCGAACTCTCGGTTGCTCGATACGATAAAACCCAGCGCACGACTCGCACCCTGGATACCAGCATACGCCCCAACTAATCCCGCTGCCTGTTTGAGTACGCCATTAAGCGCGCGAGCTGAGGCATCAACGGCTTTGAGACCTACTGATGCAGGTTGAGTAGATCGGGTAATACGATCGAAGGCTTGGGAGCCCTCTTTACCCAGTTGCCCAAACTCGCGTTTGAGTTTGTCACCTCCGGTTGCCTGCAGGCGTATGGAGAGCTTTTTCTCTTGTGCCATAACGCCTCGCGGTTAATGGGGTTCAGCATCACGCTTGGCCAGCGCAACGCCCAGAGCTACTTCAGGTAAGAGTTCGGCCATCGCTCGGGGCTCGTAACCCAAGGCGTCACCCAGTGACAGGGCCAGTGAAATTGGAAATTGATCGGCGGATTGGGTGACCAGTTTGTTGGCCAGATCCCAGGCTTGCCAGCCGACATCGGTGGTTAGCTGGTTTTGGATGTAGGGGCAGCGCTCGCCTTGTTCGTTGGTTTCGCCTCGGGCACAGGAGAGGTTTTGCTCTTTGCATCGTCCGCAGTAGTCAGGCCCGTCGCCGAAGTGCCATTGGATTCGGGCCCGAATGCGTTTTTTTCCGCATCCAATAACTCACGCATGCCGGTGTACTGTTGGCGAAAGCGCTCAGCGATCATCCAGTAGAAATCAAAGAGATCGCGGATGCCCTGTGCTTCAACCTTGGCGGCTGCATCACCCTCAGCATCGAGAACGCCCTCCCATTCGAGGATGGCGGCTTCAGCCAGCCCTTGTGTTAGGTACTGTTCGGCTAGGGCTTCACGGGTCGGCTCATCGTCCAGGTTGGGTAGGTTATCCGTGCTGAGGCCAGCTTCTTTACAGTTACGCCACTGTTCGCCTAGCGCCTGCAAGCGCTGATTCATACGCGCACGAGCTTGATAAAAGATGGCGCTGGTGCAGGGCCGAACTTTAATTCGAACATCCAGACCCAGGTCTAGCCAGTAGGGCTCTTTGGGGAGTGTGAGTTTAATCATTAGGCCCAACCCTCCAGATCATTAACCAGTGTGATGGTTAGCATGCGTCCCAGAGTCTGTTCGCGAGCCCCCTGAAAATCATATGAGGCCTCAATACCCCCCGGCCCGCTGATACTGCGCTTGGGTTTAGGCAGATAAACCTCATGCGCAGTGATGCGTAGCTGTTTATCGGCATCAATGGTGTAAGCCAGCTCCAGGTCAATCGGTGTGCCGCTGCGAGCCAACTCCATAAGTTCTGAGTTGCCGTAGCGCACAGAGATAGACCCCGTAAGTGAGCCCATGCCCGGATCAATTGCTTCGATCTTGCCATCATTACGAATCGTTTCGATGCGCTCTAGATTGTTTGAGTAGGTGATTGATGCTGAGGTGACATCGGCCAGCGGTTGACCGCCGCGCGTAACGGAGCCTTGAAACTGAGAAAAACGTGAGTAGATCAGTTCAGCGGGTGCGCTATCGATGGAGGTGGCTGCGACGGTTTCGCTTTGGCCCATCAATCCGAGGGTGGCTTGTGCTTCGCCGGAGCGCTGAAAGTTAAGTGCCAGGGTATTGGCGCGCACACCACTAAAGCGCAGGTACTCGGGAACTTCTGGTAGACCCATCTCCAGTGTCATGCTTGGGAGAGTGGTTTTTCCAGAGGTAAATTCATGGGTGTAGGGTCCTGTTCCTGAAGTGGTTGAGTCTCCCAGTAGCGCCTGTAGCCAGAGGCCGATATGACGCAGATCCATGGGTACCACGATATCGCCATCGACATTGATTACGTCCTGAAACGGTGCTGAAGGGTCTCGCCCTTGCCCCAGCACACTGGATTCGATCAACCCTTGCTCGGAGTCGAGAGACGAGGAGACAAAGGGGATCTGATAGTAATCACCACTGGCGGGTGATTGGCCATATTGCGACTCAAAGCCGAGCAATAGACGGCTGTTCCATCCATAGGCACGTGCCATGGCGTTCTCCTTTAGGCTGTTTTACGCCAGTGGATGGCGTGTGTTGAATTCAAGAAAAATAGGGATGGTTGCAACCTTTACTGTTGCTCCACCTTCGATTGATTCGGTTGAAAACTCGGGGCTGCCGGTATGCAGTAGATCCACTGCATCGTTCAAGTTGCCGGCACTATCTAGTGCGACCCCGAGTCTTTGCAGCAGTTGATCAAATTGTTGATCACGTTCGCTTGATTGGGCCTGTTGTACCCAAACTTCCAGTTCAACGCGGTGTTGGTAAAGGTAACGAAGTGGTGAGAGCAGTACTTCAGGCTCGCCAGCATCGCCATCACGAAGGATGAGTAAACCTTCATTCGGAATTGCGGTGCTGAGTACTTCGTTACGTTTGACTAGAATCGGCGTTAGCGCGGAGCTTAGGTGAACATGCAGTGCACTGATGGCGGCTTCACGTTGGCTGGGCATATTAAGCCTCCCGCCAGTGATTCAAAATCAGCCTTGGTAAGCGTCTGTGCCAATTCTCTGCTTCCGCATCAAAGCGGATGCGTTTTGGCATTTTGACTTGGGGTACCAGCCAGAACATCACTACGGAGGTGAGACCACGGCCGGTATCACGGGCACGTTGGCTGGCTTTTCGAAAGCCGCGTAGTTCTCCCGTTTTACGTGAGTAAGAGGCGCGCATTTGGTTGGCTACCATCAGGGATGGTCCATGCTTTCGGTAGACAAACTGCAACCGTATTCCTCGAGCACGCTCGAGATTCCCGGGCGTTGCTTTCTGGCCCATGACCCGCTTGGGGGCATTGGGCGTTGGTATGGCGAGCCAGAATCCGTCTTTCGAGCGAATCACCGTGCCCTCTTCAAAGCCGGACAGGATCTTTTCCGCTTTGGTGTAGACCTCGCCGGCCGCATGAAGACTTCGGCCGCGTTGTGGATAGACATCACCGCGCCAGGTTCTGGCGAGACGTGTCCCTAAACCTGCCGCTGTGACTTGTGCGCGCATCCGGTTTTTAAGCCCCGTAGTTGCCTCTTTCACTGCCGCGGTAACGGCTATTTCGGCTTGATCAATCTCAGCTTCCAGAAACTTTTTTAGGTTGCCTTCAAACGCGGCGGTTAGTCGCAAGGGACCGCCTCCACAGTAAAGACCATGCGGTGCAGATCCAGTGAAGGTTCCCCCTGTAAGCGGTAACACCGATCGTCCAAAAGAATTTCATCTCCAGATTTGGGGCTGGGTACCTGAGATTTTTGGATTTGAAGCTCGAGTGTTTCGCTGTGGATGCGGGTGTCTCGGTAATCGAGGATTACATCCGGTGCTTTGGGGATGACCAGGATCTCTTGTTCTTCAGAACCCAACGGCCGAAAGAGGGCAGATTGTCCCAATCCCTGGAACATCTGCCCGATCGCCTTTTCAAACGCCTTTATCACTGCAGTGCCTGATAGCTTTTCCAAGCGATATCACGCTCGGCTTGAGTGATATCCCGATCAAGCACCTCTTCCAGCGCTTTAATCAGGGGCTTACCGTCTTTACCAAAACCTTCCTCGCTCAATACCGCGATGGCATCGTGCAGTTCAGATTCGGTTATAGGCGCATCTTCATTACTTGAAGCGTCTGTCGCCAGTGCAAAGCCTTTCGCAATCAGTGCTTTTGCCTCGGTATCCGGCAAGGCCACCACCGATTGCGGTGGCACCTTCCCTTTGTCGGTATGCAAGGTGATGAGTGTGCGTATCTGCATTATTTCACCCCTCAGGCAACGGTTGCACAGAACGACGCGTTCGGACGGTAAGGCACCAGCAGCGGTGCGGACTGCATCAGCAACCAACGTAGCGCTGGATCTTCCTCCAACCAAGATTTGGTAAAGTATCGGCTCGCTCGGTAGCCGGCTTTCTCGTCCTGAATCACGCCGTAACAGCGGGTGCCTTCAAGCAGGCCTTGGCTTGAGAGAATGACCGTATAGTCCGGCAGCATATTGCGCGAGACTCCGGCATCATCCACATAGGCATCGTTATAGACCCAGAAGTCGAAGTCACCGACGGAGCCGACATAACGCGCTTTATCGTTGCCCTGACCACGAATCATCGGATCGATGTTCAGCGTGTTGCCAGTGCCGCGACGCAGTTCCAACAAGCGCTCAACCTTGGCGTCATTCTTAAAGACACGCCAAGCGAGTGGATCCATCACCACCGTGCGCGCTGCTGCACCTGATTTGATCTGCACCAGACCCGCCCAGTCCTCGATATCATCCAGAACGTTGACGCCTGTTTCGCCCCAGCGTTGGCCACCGGTCAGTGCAACGGTCAGTTCAGTATCGCGCTGAAAGTCGATCACTTGTGTCGGGTAGTCTTCACCTGCGACAGTGATCTTACCGGTGCGCAATGCCTCGGCTGCCATAACCTCTTCACGACGAGTGAGGTTCTCGACCTGATTGGTCAGCGCGCGATTGAGCGCGGCCTCACGACGGTTCATCGGTGCGAGTGAACCACCAATGGTCTCACCGATTAGGCGCTTCAGTGGTGCGTTGGGGTCGAAGCGGCGTTTATCTTTGACGTAAGCCGGTTTGAAGCTACGAGTCTCAAACCCTTCTGCTGATACCACTTTGCCTTCTACCAGTGGCGAGACAAACGGCACCAAGCGCGGTTTTGATTTATCGATATCAAAGTGAATCTCTTCACTCTCCTCGGTTTGGATCGAGGGGAAGAAGGTGTCCAGCAAAAACGAGGCTGGACGCTCCAGATGCTCCACCACCCGGTTGAGCACGTGCGTTGAAAAAATATCCATGGTGGGGACTCCGGATTAAGGTTGGTTGGTTCGAATGAAAAGGGAGCGAGTGCGGAAGCTTTCAGTCACGCTCGCGAGGGTATGGCCGCTGCCAAGCGTTAAAGCATGAGCGTTGAATTCACCGGTCAGAAACAGGTGCCCTTCAACATCCAATGTGGCATCGATCGGCTGCGCAAGAATCGCGACCGGTATTTCCGAGCCATCAGTTGCGGTGGTGGTGCTGAGCACATAGGCTCCGGTCGCTGTGATTTGACCCAGCACGGCCCCCTGAGGGAGCGCCTGCCCACCGGTGATGGTCGCAATACGCATGATGCGCGGAAACTCACCGGTAATTAGATTTTCGGGTGTTAATACCCCTTGAGTGGTTACGCCACTGGCAATGCCTTGCAAACTCATAGTGTACCTCCGCGAGAGTAACGCGCGATGCGCTGAGCGATGTTGTCCGCATCATCCGATGCACTCTCATCTGCCGGTTCTATCGCTGGATTGTTCATCTGCGCCATGGCAGATTCAAACCCGCTGGTATGGCTTACAGGTGAGGTTGATTGTTTGGGAGCCGCTGACATTGCAGCGGTTGCCATATCGACGCTCATATCGGTAGCAAAGGCTAGATGGCGGGCTAGAGATTCACGACCCTCGGCCGTGTCAGAGTCCAGAATGGCCGCAATGCGCTCACGCTCTTGCTGACGACCCGCTTCAATTGATTGGGTATGGACGGCACCTGCATTGGCCTGTGTCCACTCCTCGTGAAGCGCCTGAATTAGTTGTGGGTGATCGGCTTTTAATGTGCTCAGTGAAAGCGAGGCCTTCGGATCGACTGAACCGCTCGCCTCCGGGGTTGTGCCCGATTGGGGCTGTCGGTTGTGTTGGTCAGGCATGTCGGCCTCCTTGTTTGATGACAAAAAGCCCTGCGCAGTGGCAGGGCTGGATTCATAAGTTTGCTGGTTGTTGAGTTCTTGAAGGGTTTGATCGAGCGTACTGATGCTGTCGGCTAAGCCCTGTGCAACGGCTTGTGCCCCGATCAGCAGGTCACCCTGCCCGAATTGTGCTTTGACGATTGGAGGATCCAGTCCCCGGTGTTTGGCAACCGCGCCGATAAAGATCTCTGCCAGCGCATCGATGCGAGATTGCAGTCGAGCGCGGTCTCCTTCGTCTTGAGGATCGAGTCGTTTAAAAGGGCTTTGCGATGAAACGATCTCGAACTGCTCGGCATCGTTTGAACGTTTATAAATCCCAACCACTCCGATAGAGCCAAGGGAAGCGGTCTCGGAAATCACGATCCGTTCGCAACTTGAGGCGATCCAGTAGGCACCGGAAGCGGCATCGCCTGAGCAGTAGGCAATGATCGGTTTACGCTCACGGGCCTGGTAAATCAGGTTCGCCAGTTCGGCGCAGCCATTGACTTCACCGCCGGGTGAGTCGATGTCTAATATGATTGATTGAACCGCTGGGTTATCCAGCGCTTGGCCCAGTTCGCGGGCAAGCACTTCATAGCTTGTGGCACCACTGATGGCGGTGAAAAGATTGGCGTAACGAAACAACGGACCGGTAACCGGTAGGACAGCCGTTTGTCCATACATCGTGATTTGATGACTGTGCTCTAAGGGGCGGCCCAGTCGCTCGGTGATGGCTTCGATCGAGTCCTGCTCGCGCTTGGCAATGGTGAGCACCGTATCGAGTGAGGGCTCTGTCATCGCCCAGGGTGTGCCGGTGGCGTAGTTCCAAAATCGCATCAGTGAATCTCGTTTAAGTTAAACAGGGGTGTTGGTTTGTGTATTGGCTTCATCGGGTGAGTGATCTGGTTCGGTATCTGGCTGGCTATTGCTAGGGTCAGCTACTTGCTCAGGCATGATCGGTTGGATAGCGAGCCCTAACTCACGCATCTTGGTTTGTTCGCGAGCGCGCTGCTCAAGCACCTCTTCCCAGTCCAATCCCTGAGTTGCACACTCATCTTCCAGCGTGGAGAGCCCCGTCTCCAGCCGAAGCTGCGAGGCTTTGGCCTCTTTGACTGGGTCGATCCAACCACGTCCTGGTCCGATCCATTTACAACGGGTCCAGAGCGCTCTGTTTTCGTAGAAATTGGGTGCTTCAATCAGCCCTTTATTGATCGCTTCCTCTAACCAGAGCTCATACACGGGGCGCGCCCAATAGGTGGATAACCACTGACGGCGGCCCATGAAGTAGCGCCAAGCTTCCATCAGTGCCGCGCGGGCTGAGGAGTAGTTGGTTTTGGAGAAGTCTTTCATCAACAGCTCAAACGGAATGTTTAAACCGGTGCCGATATGCCGAAGTACGTTCTCAACAAACTGCCCGTAGCCGCTGTTGGGGCGGCTTGGTGTAAAGGCTGAGACCTTATCTCCTGGGAATACCGGAATGATCGCACCGCCTTGCAGGCGAACTTTCCAGTCGCTACGAGCGGCAATGTAATCCTCGATGCTACCACCAAACATCTCACTGATGGACTCGCTGTCGAGTGGCGTTTCAACGAAGGCGGCGATCATGGCGTTCACAACAGCGGCCTGAAGCTCACTGTGTTCGTAGTGATCGAGCATCTTGAACAGAGGCATGACACTGGCCAGCAATGGCTTACCGCGACTTTGTCCGGTGCGCTCTTTATCGTGGACATGAATTACACGGCGCCGGCCAAAGCGAGTCTGTGCAGGAATGCGCTCGTAGGTTAGATTGAGTCGATCAACACCCCAACGCATATCACCCGGATGCTGTTTCGAGATCCAGTAGGCGAGCGGAGCGCCGTAAAGGTCGACTTCTACACCGCCGCGCAGCCGCTTATCGTTGAGCTTTCCGGGCGGGGTATCCAGCCTGTCGCTCTCAATCAACTGCAAGGTGGTTGCAAATACGCCACCGCGATCAGGCAGCCAAAGTGGCAATGCCAGGGCTTCACCATTTAATAGGCCTGCCCGAAATACCTGTGTGGTGAGCCCATGAAAGTTGAGACTTTTGGTTGCGTCGCAGTCCGTTGTTTCCGCCCAACTGCGCCATAAGGCTTCTGTTTTTCGGGTCCACTCGTCGGCCCAGCTTTTATCAAAGCCAAGTGCTCGATAATCGGGCGTAGCGGCTAATCGAAGACCGGTACCGACAACGTTATCGGTGATGGTTTGAATAGCACCGGAGGCCACGCCATGGTTACGCGCCAGATCCCTTGATCGTGAAACGAGTGTTCCAAGTTCGTCGACCAGATCACTATCAGCGGAGCCCGTTTGAGGCTGCCAACTGGCTAATTCGCGGGCCGTTAATGAGGCGGCTCTGTGGGCCGTGTCTCTTGTATCACGATGTGCCACGGTTAAAACTCCACAAACAGTGCACGTCGGCCAATGCCTCGCTCTTGGCGACGAATATCGAGTTTTAACTGCGCGATATAGCGCACTAACTCAGACTGATTGGCTGCTGAGTAGGTAATACTGCCAAATCCACCGACGTTAACGCTGGCCTCTTTCTGGCCTGTCAGCAACTGATGTAGAGCCTCTTCGGCTTCGCTCAGGCGTTGTTTTAAAACAGTCAGGTCGGTCATGCGCTCCTCGGGGTTTATAGATAAGGATCATCGGCCACCGCGGTAGCGCGTTGTTTAAAAATTGGTTTTGTTTTGCTGGGTTGCGGCGCTTCAACGGCTGGGTGCGTGGTAGTCACTGCAATCTGCTCATGCTGTTCGACAGGGAGAGACTCAATTGTTTCTCGCATCTTTTGCCACTGGCGATCGGTAAAACGATCGAGGCCATAAATGCTGGCTGCAGCACGGGCATAAACTCGGCAGTCCAACGCTTCGTTGTTTCGTGTTGGGTCCTTTTCCCAGGTTGCGCGCGGAAAACCCTTGTGGATGCGAATAACGCGTCGCTCGGCAGTTAGCTGTTTAAAATACTGCTCGCCATACTCGGGGAAGTGGCAACTGCCCGGCGCTTCTGTCTCGCCTCGTTCGCGCTCTTCATCGGTCAGTCTGGGTAATTTTAGCCAGCGATAGAGTTCGGTTTTAGCGACAGGGCCACTGACATTCCACACCCGCAATCCGCGGCGTTTGCCACCGGTATCGGCTTTTGAAACGCTCAAAATCAGGGATGTGTCGGTATCACGGCCTTTAATGGCCACCACAGTGCACGGTTGCGATGCACGCGCTCCGGCTCCACCCCATACCGCTTGTGGATGATTCCTGACCCAGCTGTACACCTCTTGGGTGGCGTAGCCTGAGTCGATACAGAGCACTCTAATGGGAAGAGAGCCTCCCCGTTGATGTGGCCAATCCTCGGCTAAAAGTCGGTCGAGCTTTAGCCACACCTCCGGTTGAGCGGTATCGCCATCCAATACGCGGTAATCCACTGACCAAGAGCGTTTATCCTCACCCCAGGCGACAATCTCAATTTCAATACGATCGCGCTGCACATCGGCACCGGCCGTAAGGAACAGACCTTCGGCGGGTACTCGTCCAATCGGATAGGATTCGCGCCGTTCGTATAGGCGTTCCCACTCGGGTGCTTCGAACTCCTCTTCAAAGGGCTCGCCCAGTACGGTATTCACAAAGCCCTTCATCAAGTCAGGACTATTCTGAGCTGCTTCAAACATTTCAGCGGCGTCTGCCCAAGCAAACCAGCCGACTGGGCTGTAAAGTGATGAGAGGTGATAGCCTTGAGTTCGGCCATCTCCCTCATTGGTGGCGATCCATTCCCCTGCGCCAGCATCTGGGTTTTATGGTGCTCCTCTATGAGGTGCTCACAATATTCACAGCAGTATTTGGCGGCACGTGGTTGGCCTTCGGGCCAGCGCAATTGGGTGAATTTGAGTGCCTGTTTATGGCCGCATTCTGGGCAGGGCACTTGATAGTAGCGCCTGTCAGAGGCATCAAACTCGCGTTGAATACGTGAGAGTCCTTTAATTGTGGGTGTGCTCACGAGCAGTATCTTGCGACGGCGCTGAAAGGTGGCGCTGCGTCGTTCAGCCAACAGGATAGGATCGCCTTCACCCTCAACATCACCGGGATAGCCATCAATTTCATCCATAAAGAGGTAACGTGCAGGCATGGAGCGAAGACCAACGGCGCTGTTCGCACCGGTCATGACCAACACCCCTCCGGGAAACTCTTTAGAAAGAACTGTGTTACCTGAATCACGACTGCGCGCTGGAGCCACTCGTTCGCGCAGCTCTGCGACTTCCTGTATCTGTGGATCGATACGCTGTCGTGAGTTACGTTTGGCCATCTCAACCGTGGGTGAAACCGCCATCATGGGGCCAGGTGCCACATGAATCACATAACCAATGAAGTTATTGCCGGCCTCTGTGCCGCCAACCTGTGCGCCCTTCATAAAGACCACACGCTGCACCGGCGAGGCGACGGATAAGCAATCCATAATCTCGCGCAAATAGGGTGTGCGCTCGGTACGCCAACGACCGGGTTCGGCTGCAGATTTGGCAGAAAGCACACGATAACGATCAGACCACTCGGCGACACCTAGAAACGGGTCCGGCATTAGCCCATCGCGCCAAGCTTTCTCGATATCCAACGCACCTTCGTAGTATTCAGTCGACACGGGGTTGGATCTCGGCAAGTTCTTTAAGGTGTTGGCGCACTTGTTCCTCAAGCGCCACGTGAAGCGCATGCGCATCGATGTCTAGATCGGCGGCCATCTGACTCGATATGCGTGATGGCCAGCTCATCCAGGCATCGCGTTCAGCGCGCGCTAGTTTGAACACATGAGCGATCGCCTGTGAGCGATCGACCAACTCCCCCTTGAGTTGGGCGAGGCGTACTTTATTGGTTTGCGCTTTGACCACTTCGTTGGCGGTTCTAGCCTGTAGCAGCGATGTATTGCTGCTCGGAGGCGGGGCACTGAAGGTCTCTGCGGGTTCCTGCGAAGGTTTAGGGGTATTCGCTTTCGGTGATTCGGGTGTTTTCTTGCGACTGATCAGGGTGTTTTGGGCCCACTCAAGGTCGGCTTTCTCCGGATCCAAAGTGCCATCGGCCAAGGGTGTGATGCGCCCTGTATCAATCGCTTTTTTAACGGCGACGTGGGATACGCCTCGGTGGCGCGCATACGCGCGAATAGATAGCCCCATGGATGTTTAACTCGTGCGTTGGTTGACCTCCCCGAGATCAATTGAGAGCAGAATTGACTTGGCTTCTCGTTGGAACAGAGCAATGAATGACACCGTCGCCAAGACAATATAAATGCTCGAAACCTAAGGAGAATGAGCCATGCCAATCCAAAAAGTACCTACCCTGTCACCTGATGAAATCGACCTGCTACTGGAATTTATCGCTCGCGACCACTTGATGATTGATACGCTTGAAGTACGTCATCGTGATGGACTCGACTTTCATGAAGTCGGTGTCGCCAGTCTCAAATCTGCATTGCTAGCCGCGTTTGATGCGGGCCGCCGCGCCGACCGCCGTCAAGTAACCCGACGCCGAACCAACTTTGGTCCTGTAACGCCAGCAGCGCGAGCGGTGTTTGTGCCTTCGGTCATGATGTGAGGTGTTAGATGTCTGATCTTCTTACCGATAACCAAAAACGAATCGTTCTGCACGCGGTTAATGAAACCAACGGTGAGATCCGTTGGTTTCCAGAGCATATCCACGGCGGGGCGCAGCAGAAGATTTTGCAAAGCCTCGCGTCAAGGAAGTTGATTGCTCAGATGGGTGATAATTGGCGCTTAACTGATCTCTGTTACCAAGTGCTAAGACTACCTGCTCCGACTTTATTCGATGCCGAGATTGCGGATATTCCCGTTTTTGTGAAACCCACTAAGTCAGAGTCTGGTAACAAGCCTGCACGACAAACTAAACAGCAAATCATGATCGATCTTCTCTCGCGAGACGAAGGTGCAAGCATCCCTGAACTGATGGACGCCACCGGTTGGCAGCAACATACGGTTCGTGGCGCCTTGTCGGGTACTCTGAAAAAGCGATTGGGACTTGAGATCGAGTCGATTAAGACGTCTGGATCTGACCGTACCTATCGGATACTTAAAACCTCGGATGAATCTTCATGAATGCGTTAAGCAAGCCTGTCGTTGCAGATCCATTGTTATGCGCAGCACTCGCTGCGTTGACTGATCTCGTCCCCAGCTATGCTCGTGCAGATCTCAAGTTAAAACAGCGAGTCTGCAATGCGATGCAAGCCGAGTTGGATTCTGTTCAATGTTCGTTGGATCAAGATCGCCGGATAGGTGAATGTGTCTATCTGGCCGGTTGGCACAATGCGGTTCTTAGGTTGGCATTGGCCGGGATGCGAGAGTTGTTGAATTAATCCACTGTCTCGTTTATTTCAGTCTCAGCGTCTACTGAAGCGGGTTCGAGATCATTGAACCGTAACCCATCGCCTTCGCGAATTGCCTGATCCCCTGTGTAGCTCTGCCAGCGACGAACGATGACATCGACATATTTGGGATCGAGCTCGATCAGTCGCGCTCTGCGGCCTGTTTTCTCGGCTGCGATCAGCGTTGTTCCTGAACCACCGAATGGGTCTAGAACGATATCGCCTGGGCGGCTTGAATTGCGCAGTGCTCGCTCAACCAACTCCACCGGTTTCATGGTGGGATGGAGGTCGTTCTTCGCAGGCTTTTTGATGTTCCAAACATCGCCTTGATCTCGTGCGCCACACCAATGGCGATTCTGGCCTTCTGGCCAGCCATACAAGATCGGCTCGTACTGGCGCTGGTAATCTGCTCGGCCCAGGGTAAAGGTATTCTTCGCCCAGATGATGAATGTTGACCACTTGCCACCGGCTTCTCTGAATGCGCCTTGGAGGGTATCCAACTCGCTTGATGACATAGCGATGTATACAGCGCCTTTGCAGTGGTGAAGCATCGGCTGAAAGGCGGCTAGCAAGAAGGCATAGAAACCTTCGCCAAGATTGTCGTTCAGAATTGGACGGTGCGTACCGCGCTGTTTATCTTTGGCGGTGTTGGCGTAGTCGACGTTGTAGGGCGGATCGGTGAAGACCATATCTGCGGTGTCGCCAGCCATGACGGTCGCAAAACTGTCAGCCTCGGTTGAGTCACCACAGAGCAGTCGGTGATTACCCATAATCCACAAATCGCCAGAGCGAGAGATAAGCTCATCACCCAGGTCCGGTGTTTCATCTTCATCGGTGATTCCCTCAACGGTGGACTCTTCAGCCACAAAGATTTCATCCAGTTCATCCGGATCAAAACCGGTCAGATCTAGGTTAAAGCCTTCATCGATCAGTGCCTGAAGTTCGGTGCGCAGTAGCTCCTCATCCCATCCTGCATTCTCAGCGATTTTGTTGTCAGCGATGATGAGCGCTTTGCGCTGAGCGGCTGTGAGATGATCAAGCACAACCACGGGTACTTCAGTGAGCCCGAGTTTCTGTGCGGCGAGCAACCGACCATGGCCAGCAACGATGATCTTGTCAGAGCCTGCTAGGATCGGATTGGTAAAGCCAAACTCAACAATCGAAGCGGCAATTTGACTGATCTGCTCAGGTGAATGGGTGCGAGCGTTACGCACGTAGGGCAGTAATGTTTCTGTCGACCAGGACTCGATTTGTGTGGAGATCCAAGGTTCAGACATTGATCAATCCCGCTTCGTAAATCGTTTGGTTGTTGTCACGGTAGGCCGTGAGGGTTTGCTGTGGCTTGCCGCTTGTTTTAAGGCTGATGTGTGTCCAGCGACCAAACTCATTGATCAACTGGCCGTAGGGCAAATTCATCGATTCGATGAGTGTGCAAAGATCAAAGGGAGTGATCCCCGGCACGATGATGTCTGCTGCCTTGCCAGTCATATGCTGACTGGTGTTACTACCGCCGATTGCTTGGTTAAGTTCAACAGAGCGATAGCCAGAGGTGATAATCACAGGGCGAGCCAGATGAACACGCAGCGGTTCAAGGATCTTTTCGCAAAGACCACTGAGGTTCGCAATAACCTGATCGCTCGGTTGGTTATCAATTCCCTGACGAGCCGCCGTTTCAGACACGACAAACTCTGCCAGCTCAAAATGTTTGGAAAGCAGCATGAATAATCTCAGTGGGTTGAAGTGGTAACCACCGCTGGTAACTTGCTGGGGTGGTAACCTAATTTTTTAGGCTGTCGCTAGCGAAATGCCGGGGTCTTGCCCCCCGCATAGCACACAGGCCCAGGAAGGACCCATTAAGTTTTCGCATTAGCCCGCAGGCGCTTTTGGCGCGAACCCGCAGGAGCCCAAAACAACAAAGGCCGCGGTGTTAGCGCAGCCTTCAAATAGATTTTTCTCGAGGTTAGAGCAAATCATACACCAGATTGGCGAAAGTGTTGCAGGGTCAGAGGGGTGGTGGTTTTGGAATTAACCCGCAGTAATCTGCAACCCAAACCACTTACTTGCAAATACCCCTACATTCTTTTTGATTTGATGAGATTGTCTCTGCCAATGAGGCGATTGCCATCTTCCATCGACGCCAAGCCGTTGTTCGGTCGCACCCCATTCGCGCGCATATCTCCCGCCACGGATAGCGCTCGGCTCGCATCCAGAGGAGATGACGTTGCTCTTCTTCCAGCCACACCATCCAGGACATCACCTCTAGCATACGTTCAACCGCTTCTGGTGAGGGTGGGATACGAATGGGCTCAGGCTCCGCGCCAAGGTTCTCCCAGGGCATGCGTTTGATGGCAGGCCAGGCGTTGAAGTATCCCTGTACTTTCACCGGTGGAAGCCGGTGTGCGGTACGTGCTGCCTCATGCAGTCGCTCTGCAATTTGCTCTTCAGTCAGCCTAGCCACGTTGACCTCCTTCCTCGCCGTAGAGGCGATCACCGATATTGCGAAGCAGTTGCTGCTCATACCAATCGAGCCGCTCATCCTCGGGTGATATCACCAAGATGTGTTGTTCTTTCCAGCCCTGTTTTTTGACGGCCTCAGGATCAGGTTTCTGGTTGGCTTGTAACCGTCCCAGTGGGCAGCGGTAGCGAGGTTGTGGTGTTTTCATGCTGATACCTCCTGTGTATCCAGCGCCCAGTAGAGCAGGGCGATTGCATCCGCTTCGTTGTCGTCGACAGGCTGATGGCCTCGCTGTTGAACTGCTTGGATCATGAGTTCCTTGCTAGCGTTGCCTTTGCCCGTGGCGTGTTTCTTGATGGTACCGACGGGGACTCCTTGATACGGAATACTGTGGTGCTCACACCAAGCGGTGAGGTGGGCCATGAAGCCACCGTAGGCATGTGCTGCATCCACACCGGCGTGACGGCGAACCTCTTCGAAATAGACGGCATCAATTCCGTCGGTATGGCTCTTCAGTTCAGTGAGCCAGCGTTTGAATCTTAGGTAACGCATACCACCGCCCTCAAAGCGTGAGGGCTTGAACGATTCACTGCCGCTGATGATGTCTCTATCGCCAGATGAAAGCGCCCAACCGGTTTGAGTGCCAAGGTCGAGTGCCAGAAGTGTGAACCGCTTGACCGAGTGCAGATCCCTACCGTTGGGATGGAGAGCTCCCCTCTGGGGCTCTCCTCTCCCGTAGGGAGAGGGGGTCTGCGTGCAATCTGGAATTGGTCCGTAACCTATTGATTTATATGGAATATTAAGCAGATTGCAGACGCTCTCCGCAATCTGGTCTCTGCAATCTGCAAACTGGAATAAGTTGCTGATTTTATTGAGGTTAAGTTTGCAGGCAGATTGCAGATTGCAGCAAACTGCTCCAGATTGCAGAACTCCAGCGATAGGTTTTTCGGGGTAAATTGGTAGGCAATTCATCATATATTATCCTCTTGATAGATCCATATGTTCGGGTTTTCGACGGGCAGGGCCGCGCCGGTTTGGGGGCATTTGTAGTGAGTGGGAAGCACGGGAATTTGAGATGGGATAAACTCACCGGTTTCGTGATTGAGCGCGTTACTACCAGGAATGGTCATCTGTTCCACACATAGATAGCCGTACTTGCTGCGCACCAGTGGTGGCAGGTTGTAGTGGTCGGTATCGCGAAAGAATTTGAGATAGCCCTTGGTTGCCAAGACAGCGAGACGTTCATTGATGGTGCGGTTCGCACCAAGACCGGCTTTACCCTCGAACGCTTCTGCGAACTGGTTCGCGGTGTAGACACGACCTTGGGCCGCCTCTTCAAAGATCAGTTGCAGGATGATGTCTTGCTTACGACGACGTTCGGCATCGAGCTTTTCACCATGGCTCTGGTTTACTAGCCGATCGCTGGTTTCGACCGGGCGCCACTCGCCATCGACTTTATCCAGATTGAACTGAGGCAGGCCAGGACCGTTACGTAGTTCAAAGATGAGCTGGCGCGTGCTGCGTGTCTCGTCGGGACGAAACAGCAACATGCCAGTGGTGTAGTAACCTCGCAGACTACCCGCACCGGCGAGCGCTTGAAACGGGTCCTCCTCAAACTGTTTCTTGCCCAGCTTGCGAGTGTGGTGGGCGAGAATGATGCCGGCCTCTGGGTTGATCGCATGACGCAACCGTTCGACCCGCTGGGACAAGAAGAACAGCATGGCACCGTTATCGTTCTCACCGCCACCGTCTCCGCCATCAAAGACGTTGCGAATCGGATCGATCGCAATGATGTCGGGTAGACCATCACTAAACGCTTGGTTAATTGCTGGAATGACTTGGTTGATGCCGTCCTCATCCAGGATCAGACGAAGCTGTGGCGTTGCGACAAAGTTCTCACGGGCAAGCAAAAGTCGGGAGGCGGGGAGCTGGATCTCCTTCACACGTTCTCGCAGGTAGTGGTACTGCACCTCGGCCTGAAGATAGAAGACTCGCAAAGGGCGTGGCGGTGCCATGCCCAAAAACTCAGCGCCAGCGGCCATGTGGGTTAGCCACGAGAGCAGAAAATCACTTTTTCCTACCTTTGGCGCTCCACCAAATACCAACATGCCAGAGGGCGTCAGGACGCGCGGTGCGATTAAATCTGCAGGGATGGGTGAGTCATCATCCAGAAGCTCGCCCAACTTAAAGGTTGGGATGGTTCCCGCTTCGGCCTTAATGATCTGTTTATCGGCTTGAGCAATAAACTCACCGCAGTCCAGGCCTAGCGCCACAGCATCAGCTGCATCCCACTTCGCAGGGTGTCCCGCTGGAATTTGAAGAATGGCCACACTGCTGGCTTTAGCTGCGACACAGGCTTGAGCTGCGGCATTCGCATACTCAATTCCCGAAGGATCATTGTCCGGCCAAATCAGCACATCTTTTCCTGTGAGTGGGGACCAGTCGGTTTTGTCGGTCGGAGCGCTGGCGCCATTCATCGCAGTGGTGGCGGTAATTCCGGCTGAGTTCAGAGCATCGGCCGCTTTCTCGCCTTCCACTAATACAACCGAGTGCGAGGTTTTCAGACCTAGCTGGTTGTAGAGCGGACGAGGATTGGGCGCTGCCATCTTCCGAGCCTGGACATCCCAGGGCCGAAACTCCTTACCCTCAGGTGTGTCATAGCGGTAGACGCAGGCGATCAGTTTGCCGTTGGCATCTGTGTAGTCCCACTTATGGCTGTACTGACCCAACTCGTCGGTTGGCACCGTGGGCTGTGTGGGTGCTGTATAAGAAGCAATCGCAGGGTCTCCTAACCACTGAGTGATATCAGCGATCAACTCTGGAAATTGGGAGTGGCGATTGAAACCGCGCACCTGTCCCCATAGATCCAGAACATCACCGTGATCGTTTGTCGCAAAGTCGATCCACATGCCGGCCTTTGTGCCGGTTAATTCGACTACAAGACTCTTGCCTCTGTTGCCGTCCAAATCGCCCACGAGGAACTGGCTGCCGCGCGTCACGCCTCGCGGGAGCAGAGAGCCGAGCACATCAGGTAGTCGTTCAAGCAGACGCTGTTTGATCTCCTGTGTGGTTGGCTTGGCTGGCTGGTGCTCAGATGGCTGATCGGCCGCATCGTTGAAATCGAGCCAAACGATATTGCTCATGCCCGGCCTCCCCAGCAACGCTCCTGCCATGCGCAGAATTTGCAGGTGAAGTGACAGGGATCGGCGGCGGCTCTGGGCAACAGCTCATGAGCCCCGCAGGCATTCAAGATGCGCACTGCGCGATCTGATGCTTTCTGGGCCAGCTCCGCGTTGAACGGCACCAACTCAAAGTAGAGTTCGGCGGTGTCTTTGTTGATGGCTGTGAAGAGTGCAGGGTGTTCTGAGATGCCCGGGATATCGGTCTCCATGTATGCCTGATAGATCGCCATTTGGGTGGCGTAGACAGGCTTGGAAATCGTGACTCCTTTCTTGACGGTATCGTTCCAGGATTTGTTGTTGAGGCTTTTGCACTCCCATAGCATCGGAAAAGTCAGACTCAGCTCTGCTGGCGCGGCTGTAATTACGCCGTCGATATGGCCTTTCAGCTGACCGCCGGCTGCTGTGAATCCGAATTGGCCTCTCGTCGCAGTCTCTGTGAGAAGCGTAAAGCCCGCATCACGCAGCCATTTAATCGCCAGTTCCTCAAAGACGTGACCGGCCTCGAAGATGCGCAGGGTTTTACCTGAGAACTCACGTCCGGTATCGACGGGTGCATTTAGGTATTCGTACTGCAGCGCTCGATCGCACGCGACGCCCAAGCGCGAAGCACCAAGGTAGTCTCGCGGGGTTTGAGCATTGCGATCCTTCGCCAACCCCTCATCGATGAAGGCGGTGATGCGCTCGCTCAGGTTGTTAGATGAATTAAAGTCCAACATCGCAACCTCCTAAAACGGCACATCGTCAGGTGTAGTGGCACGCAGATGCGCAAAGTAACCATCGAGGACGGTTTCAATCAGTTGCAGTATCTGTTCGCGACTGTAGTCAGTGAGAGGTTTGTCCATACCAATCTTGGCGACGTAGTCACCTAGCACCTGCAGAACAGCGACCACGGCCGCGTTTTCGTTATGAGTAGGGTCAATCACATGACCTCCTTTAAATCGTTGTTGATGAATCTCTTGGCAGGCCATTGAGCAGAAGCGTTTGAATGTCCTTTGTATGTCAGAGCGTCTGGGTGAAACCCAACAGAACCCGCGTCCTTCACGCCCGCAAACTGCGCACAACATCAGGCAGCCTCCTGTGTTTTGACTGCCGCGAAAATGCGTGTTTGAATGGCTCGTTTGTTAAAGCGGAAAGTGATCAGGCACGATGCCTGATACCGTGTCAGTCCGAAGTCCTGTTGGTATCCTGCAGGCAGGTATTTGAGTTGTTGTTGAGTGACACTTTGGCTCAGCCAGGTGCGGGACTTGCGAGCCGCCGCCTCGTTTTCATGCTCGTTGAGCCAATCGTCGGCTGCAGCGATGCCAAGTGAGCGTTCGCCGATCGAGAGCAAGTGCGTTCCCAGCCCTTTTCCGCCACCGACAGCGAACCATTGACCGTTTAGATAAAACACACCTGCCCATGCCGAAAAGCCTGTCGCCATAAGGGCTGTGTCATCGCCAAAGAGATCACTCCAGCGGAATGAGGAACGCTTGAGTAGATCGACTTCAGACATGACAAACTCGGTGAGTTCGGTTTTCTCACTATCGGTTGTGCGCTCCCAAACATGGCCGCACAGTGCGCACTCCATAGAAGAGAGCGGCACCTCAGCATCGCAGTCTGGACAGGTTTTGGTTGGAGCTTTGCCAGAGCCCTGATGACCGTCGAGCAGGGCCTCTTGTTCTAGCGATCCGTGCATGAGGGTGCTGGTGCCGAAGTCCAACACAATGCAGTCGGTCTTACTGACTCCGGGATACTCTTCAGGATCGATAGTGCGAAGCCCTCGGCCAATCATCTGAATCAGAGTCGACTTGTATGAACTCGGGCGTAGCAATACCACGCAATCTACCGGTGGGTGATCCCAGCCCTCGGTGAGTACTGCGACGTTAACAATGACCTGTGCTTGGCCCGTGGCAAACTGCGCAAGCGCAGACTCTCGCTCAGCCTTGGTCAGGGCGCCGTGAACAACCACGCTGTTTACATCGACTTGTCGAAAGGCGTTCGCAACGTTATTGGCGTGATCAACCGTAGAGCAGAACACCACCGTTTTGCGTTTGCCAGCATGTGTCTGCCAATGCTTTACGACCGCTTCGGTAATGACCTTGCGATTCATAATGGCGTCGACCTCATGCATGTCGAAATCGTCAGCTGAGCACTTCACCTCTGAGAGTGCGAGTTGAGTGCCAACATCCACCACAAAGGTACGAGGAGGTACCAAGTGACCGGATTGAATAAGCTCAGCAAGACTAATTTGATCAGCAACGTTGCTGAATACAGGACGTAGTCCTTTGCCGTCTCCTCGATTGGGTGTTGCGGTTACCCCGAAGAGCTTCAGGCTTGGATTGAGTTTTTGGGCCTGTTCAATGATGGCGCGGTAACTGGGTGCTGCCACGTGGTGAGCTTCATCGATGACGAGCAGATCCAAGGTTGGCATCTGCGCCAGATTGGACTCGCGAGAGAGTGTTTGCACCATTGCAAAGGTGGTTTGCCCCTTCCAGGACTTCCCTTTCGCATCAAAGACAGATGTCTCGATATTCGGGTTTACTCGCTTGAACTTGGAGGCATTCTGCTCGGTGAGTTCGTCACGGTGAGCTAGGACACACACTTTGGCCTGAGTACCCTGGATCCATCGTCCCGCAACACCCGAGAGCATGATGGTTTTGCCAGCACCGGTTGGTGCCACTCCCAGAGTGTTGTCATGTTTCTCGAGCGCCGAGAGACAGCGCTTAACAAACATTTTTTGACGGGGACGAAGAATCATCAGAGCACCCCCTTACTGAGCCCAGGCCGGACGAGCGCTGGGTACAGCCGGTTGCTCTTGAGTTGGAGTGGCTTGCGTTGCTGGCGCTGTGTATGAAGCAGGTACAGGGGCGACAGGAGCAGCGCTCATCGCTTCGGCATATCCCTTCTGATCGGGCGTGACAGCTGATTTGATGATGTTTTTCAGCTCACCGTTCTGGTCTTTGTCGACATCGATCTTTGCAACAAACTCGACGCCTTCAAGATCGGCAAAGCCAGAGATGCGACGCATTTGCTGAGCCTTGGGGGATTGATCGCCAGGGTGCAGACCACGCGATGAATTCAGGATCCCTTTGATAAAGCTGCGACCCATGTTGGCCCACTCAGGCCCTTTAGGACTTTCCAGTCCGATAAGACTCCAGATTTTGCGCTTAGCAAAAGGACCTTCTGTGACCACAAACTCACAGTTGAGATAGACCGACCCGGTCATCGTGCTTTGCGTGGCAAAGCCTCCTGTCCAGCCTTGGCTTGGGTCATCAAGCCCGCCGGGTTTAATCGTCATGCGAACACGTGCGACCGTTCCTTTGGGGATGACGTCGTAGGATTGCTGATCATCAGCGTTGTTAAAGTCGTTCCAGAGGCTCATAAGGCATCTCCTGTTTCTGGGTTGATCGGCTCTTGAAGTGGTTTCGGGCTTTCGAAGCGAAGTCGCTCCGGCGCTGGCGCAGCGGGGCTTTTGATCTTGTCCATCAGTCGGCCTAGGTGTGGCTCCTCGATGGTATCCAGGCGGCCGCTGCGATCTTTGGCGGGGTAGCCCCACTGGTTCAGCGTGTGATTGATGAAGGCACGGAATGGGTTGCCGTCTTCGTCTTTGAGTTCAGCCATAGCGATGACTTGATCGACTATGCCGGGGAGCTCTAGACCTGTTTTGGAGCCGTCGATCTGTGGGGTGAACAGCTTGCGGTTGTAGTCGTCGATGCGCTCATCGAGGATGCCAACGAACCAAATGTTTTTATTTCGAGTGTGTTGAAGGTGCGTGAGCCAGGCAATCATCTCCTGGCCGTGCAGACCATAGGCACCGCGCATATCGGGCTTACCGCTGCGCTCGCTGAAAGCCTGAGGCTGTCCTTTACACCACTGAAAACAGAGACGACCTGCAACGGTGATTGAGTCGATGAATATGGTCTCGTAGCGCTCTAGCTCTGCGGGATCACCGAAGCGTTCACAGACTGCGTCATAGTGACTCTGGCTGTAGACCTGATCATCACGCAGAGCAGGGTTAGGACCGCCAATAAAAACGGCAAAGTCGCGACACTCTGGCCAGGTCTTCGGGCGAATGCTGTCACCACTCCAGCCTTCTATAGCCAGATCACCGGCCTCGAGATCAAAGAAGAGAGTGCTGGGTGCATCCAGCGTCCAGAGCAGTGAGGTTTTACCGATACCGCTTTTGCCGAAGATGCAGCCTTTGATGCCACGCTTTTCAGCAAGGCGTTGATCCGCCGAAATGATTGGAAGGCTCATGACTGTGTCTCCTCGAGTAGAGACAGGCGGAAGCTTGGCTTACCGGTCTTAAGGGTGCGAGCGCCAGAAAAAGAAGACTTTAGATTGTCTGGCCAAGCTTCGTATTTGCGTTCGGATACTTTGTAGCTGATGTCGATGTACTGACCCGGATCTTCACCGCTGGCAGCGATACGCTTTGCGATCTCATCAAGCTTCTTCTGATCCCAAGTGACACGCTTGGGTAGGTCAGCCGAGATATGCACTTCGCCATCGTCGAAATGCACGACGCCCGTGTCTTTGCCGGCAGAAAGACGCTGCTGTTGAGCCTGGGTGTTGTAACGCTGCTCAAGCACACGATCCACTTGCTCGCACAGCGCTTTAGCCATAGCGAGTTGATCGGCTGCATCATTTTTCAGACGAAACAGCGAGTCGCTGGAGAGCTCAGCGAGGGTACTGACTGGCGTGCAGATAATCTCGTTGATCTGTTGAAGGTTCATGCCACACCTCCTGCATGTACGCTTTGCGAGGTGCTTTTGCGAAGACACTCCTCCTCATAAGCCTGGATATCCTCTTCGCGATAAACGATGCGGCCATGTAGTTTGAGAAAGACCGGGCCAATGCCCTGCGAACGCCACCGTTCGAGGGTGGTCTCGCTGACACACCAGCGCTCGGCTAGTAGTGTCTGGTTGATGTGTTTGATACTCACGTTGCACTCCTGTTGGTTATTGCGAAAACGTGAGGTCAGTTTGGTGGGGAGGATGTACGGGGGTCACCCGACGTCATGTACGGGCTGATGTACGGGCAAGCGGATTTAGCGAGCAGTCGAAGCGTTGCTTTGGTATTGAAGTCGTTTATAGTTGTTATTGGTGCACCAGACATGCTGATCAAAGCATGACACCACATAACCCTATGAGGTCGAGGCTGCGTCCGGTGATGATGTTCTGAATCCAAGATTTTATCTTGGCGGAGGCTCCCTAGTTGGGGCCTTTGTTATTTTTGGAGGATGATTGAAGCGCCATGATGAAGGCAAAAGTAGTTGATACTGACGAGGGTCAGATTGTTGTATTTCCCAATGACTTCCGGTTTCAAGTTGATGAGCTGATTATCTTGAAACGGATGAATGAAGTTATTTTGAGGCCTAAGCCAGAAAATCTATCAGACGCGTTCGAGTTACTCGCAGAGATGCCTGATGACTTTCCTGACTCTCGAGAGCCGGAATAATTCTTCTCCGGACGCGGGGCATTAGGCGTCACTGATAACTCACATTAAGTGATAAACCCCCACACCCCTCTTCGTATGTTCATTATGTAACCATGCCAATCATCATTGCCATTGAAAAGACTCGGTATTCGTCGGCATATTCCATGGGTTTTATTGCCGTTTACCGCTTTTAGAATTTCAGCAGCAGATAGCTCCCATCTTCCTTTATAAGCTTGCTCGGCCATATATTTGATGGCGGCCGCTTGCTTCGGCCCTCTGATCATCCACGGAGTCGGATTTGTGCTAATGGTCAGCGTGTTGGTGTACTCATCGAAATGGACCGGAGACATTGAGCTTTCGTCTGTGAAGTTCGCTCCAGTCATCAACAGCCTGAGCCTCTCCATATCGATTCTCGCTACGTTCTGCGTCGAATCGATTACCTCTTTAATAGGTATGACTCGATAGTGACGTGGCACTGTAATAATGGCGGGTAGAGAATTACCCGTCGTGAGAATTATCCCGAGATCGGACAAGTCGGTTTGCTGTAGGCGATGAAAAACAGCATCAACTGACAATGCCAAGCCTCGTGCTACCCAGACATCGGTGAGTGTATGACCCAACCGCACTTTTCCGATTCGCCAGAGTGTTCCCTGAATGTCGGCTTGTGATATTCCACTTCGAAGAGCCAGTGGGATATCTAAGAGGTCAGCCATAGCGTTTAAAAACTGCTCTTCCCGAGGGTGGTATATGGCAATCTCTGCCGCCTCTATCGATCTGAACTCAAAGGATTCTGGGCACCGGTATAGATAGCGGTCTGATTCATCATCCGGAAAAACATCAACATCAGAGTGATCATTACCATAGGACGCCGGGTAGTAGCCGGCATATCCGATACAATCGCACCATTCAGAGATGCGCTCTGAATCCAGTGCTTCATATTGGTGAAGCTTCCATCCAGGTATGCCGGTCAGTATTTGCCCGTCATCACAAACCACCCTTTGAACGGACTGTTCGAAGAGCTTTATGAGATCAAGCAGCGAGTGGATCGATAGGGCGCGCATCCTTTGAGACCTCCTTGACCAGATTCCATTTGTGAAGCAGATGATCACATAAGGCTCGATCCTTCTCGCGTTTGGTTTTGATGTTACAGCGGTTATCGCCGCGCAGTTCAATGGTGATCGTTCTGGCGCGACCGCGACCCTCTTTGCGAAGCTTGATAGAGATCTTGGCATAGTTCAGTGTGTAGTCGCGGAATTCGAATGCGGGATTGTTGTACAGAGTCTTTGCTGCGCTGTGGATATCTTGAGGGTCTCGGATGGATACCTTGGCAATCGAGGATCCGCAAACCGGTCCGGCATACCCAAGCTCAAGGACTTTAACGCCGGTGACAGGTTCGTTTGAAATATCAAAGTTCCTCGGTGCGGCCAGACTTTGGTAATCGTATTGCTTGATAGGGACCGACTCGCCTGTGATGGGAGAAGCAAGCAGTGTTTCGGCAACGATGGCTGCCAGTGTGTCACGCCCCTGCGTATCCTTCGATAGTACTTCAACGTAACCTTTATCGGGTTCGTAGGTGATGTGAGACGAAATAGCCCGCACCACTTCGTTAGCTACAAGTTCGCTATGCTGAACACATTCTACGATTTCGGGTGGGCGATTGTAGTGGATGCTGACCTGATACAATGCGATGGTTGGCTCTGCTGTTGTGTCAGTCCGTAAACGACGAAACACCTGAATAGCTATCTCATCCTTCGGGCAACCGAAATATGCCGCGGCCGCTTCATGAAACCGCTCCTGTGATTGCGCGTCTTCATGGAGGATCAGATCCATGTCGGCTAGGAAACCTGAGTAGCAAGATTGGCTCTGACGAAAGAGATCGGCTTGACGCGAGTTGAGAGCCTCATCAAATAAACGGGGCTCATGCTCGAAGAACCAGAGCGATTTCTGATAAGGGTTTCGTAAAGCAGAAAAATCCTCTAGCCCTTTATCTGTCTTGATCTCTTGCTTGATTCCTTCGATCACGTCTTGCCCTGGCCCATCAGAAAGCAGCGCGATGCTCTCGCAAATCTCCTCCAGCTTTTGAAGTGTGTGAATACTCAGCTCTGACATGTGGGTGGTGAGTACAGCACGTTGGGCGGTTAGTGTGTCTTTGCTATTGAGTTCAGGGATTGCTACAGCTGTTTGTTCTGCAAGAAAAGTGCGGAAAGCAACCGGTGGTAGGTGTCTAATTAACTTCGAAATATATTCATAATCGGTCATGTATTGCTCCTTCATCGGGCGGTGAGTTGTTATCAGCTACCACCCGAGTAAGGAGCGACGCTGTTTTTAAAAAGTTCGTTATACCGAACAAAACTGATTCTGATAACCGATAGTAAGTTTGTCAAGCCAATACAAAAGTGTTCTTTCTGGTGGTATCCTGTGAGTAAGTCTACAAGTCATTAATACTCGGAGAAAAAAGTGCCTTCGCCACTGGGAAATAAAATTAAAGCCCTGAGAAAAGAGAAGAAGTTAAGCCTAGATAAGCTGGCTGAGATGACCGATTCGAGTAAAGGCTACCTATGGGAGCTGGAGAATAAGGATGATCCCAACCCCTCTGCCGACAAACTGGCAAAATTAGCGAAGGCTTTGGAAGTGACCAGCGAATTCTTAATGACCGCAACGGATATGACGCCAGACCAAGAGGTAAAGGACATGGCATTTTTCCGGAAATACCAGTCGCTGTCAGATACCGACAAGGTCAAACTCCAGAAGATCTTGGACGCCTTTGATTGATGAGCCAGATCAAACGCCCCGTGCGTGCGGCTAACCAGATCTCATTAATGCTCAATCAGGTGTTAGGTCCTGATCGTTTTCCGGTTGATGTGGTGCGACTGGCGCAAGATTATTCGCAGGCTACGAGCGCCGACCCCATCACAAAGGTCGTTGGAGAGTCGTTTGATGAATTTGATGGAATGCTCACGGCTTCACCTGATCAATCGAAATGGATGATTATCTACAACACTAACTGGACGGAGGGGCGACAGCGATTCACCATCGCTCACGAGTTTGGTCATTACATCCTGCATCGGAAGGACAAGCAGCTGTTCGAATGCGTTAACTCCCGCGCTTCGGTGAAGGGCGACTTAGATCCCAAGATCGAGAAAGAAGCTGATGAGTTTGCTGCGGCGCTCCTGATGCCGGTCGATGATTTTCGCCAACAGATTTACAACGAAGAGCCGGGCTTTGAGCTGTTCAGCCACCTTGCAGAACGTTATGGCGTATCACTAACCGCTGCGGCTCTTCGTTGGATTAAAGTCGCACCTAAACGTGCAGTTCTTGTTGCTAGCCGAGATGGCTTTATGTTGTGGGCTTCCTCTAATGAGGCGGCATATAACTCCGGTGCTGTCTTTGCAACGCGCAAAAATACAATCGAGTTACCTGAGTCTGCGTTGGCCGTGCGTGAGGACTCTCCAGCCTATGGCGCAAAGCAAAGGGTTCCTGCACACCACTGGTTTGAGAATGAGCATCCTGAGCTTGAGCTGGTCGAAACCATGGTAGCGACTGAACAATACGATTACACCCTCACCCTTCTGCTTCTGCCGGATATTGATGATGGATACGATGAAGATCGAGAGGATGAGTTGCTCGAAGATACCGTTAGCCATTTCATCTAAAACGGCTTAACTGCCTATCTCTAATCAAAAATATTTCGATCACTTTTTGCATTAACCCTCACGAGCACATATCGGCTCGAAACTACGTGATGGCCAGATAGACCATCCACCCTGAAAATTATCGTCAACAGTCGTTAGTTATTCAGGAGTACCTACCAATGTATCAAATCAAACAGATTCCACCCGACAAGATGGATGCAAGCCAGCGACTCCACGAAGTCGCGCAACTGCTGGTGAATGGCTTGGTGCGTCTACGTGAAAGTGGATGCGCTAGTCCGCAGAAACCTTCGGAGTATAGCGAAGTTGAGCTTGGCTTCTGCCAGGAGAAGAGCGTTCATGCAAACGACACCCTACACAACCCTAAGGAGTCGGTATGAACAGAAAACATAATCCCGTCGCGATACCTTCATCAGTGATAGAACAGATTGTTGGTCTAAAGGAGATGCCATTCGAAGATCTCAAATCGTTCTGGCTTGAAGTCTATCAAACTGAACCGCCTACCAACCGCAGGCCTTATCTTGAACGTCGTCTCGCCTACAAGTTGCAGGAGAATGTTTACAGACAACAGAACCCCGCACTTTTAGAGAGAAACCAAAAACGAATCGAGCAGTTACTAAAGGATACCGGCAACCCTCGAGCGGCCGGAAAGATTGTGCCGGAGCCCGGTACGGTCCTTATTCGTGAGTACCAGGAGGAGCGTCATGAGGTCACCGTCACCTTAGAAGGTGCGTTCGATTACAAGGGTACGCTGTACAGCAGCCTTTCTGAAATAGCCCGGTTGATTACTGGCACGCGTTGGTCTGGCCCTGTCTTCTTTGGCCTGCGTTCAGCATCTAAGCCAAGTAAAAAAGGAGGCGCTAAATGAGCGAGTCGACTAGGCAGAGAAAACGCTGCGCTGTGTATACGCGAAAGTCTACGGAAGAAGGGCTTGATCAGGAGTACAACTCGATCCATGCACAGACTGATGCGGGGCATAATTACATTAATAGTCAGCGTCACGAAGGTTGGATACCTGTAGCAGACGATTATGACGACCCTGCCTACTCCGGCGGTTCAATGGAACGTCCGGCATTGCAGCGGCTACTGAGAGACATTGAGGCCGGAAAAATCGATATTGTCGTGGTCTACAAGATAGACCGTTTGACTCGTAGTCTGGCGGACTTCTCGCAGATGGTTGAGATATTCGATCGCCACAAGGTCTCCTTTGTATCCGTAACTCAACAGTTCAATACCACCTCTTCTATGGGACGGCTGACGCTGAATATCTTGCTCTCCTTTGCGCAGTTCGAGCGAGAGGTTACCGGTGAGCGCATCCGTGACAAGATCGCTGCTAGTAAGAAGAAAGGGATGTGGATGGGAGGTATCCCACCGCTGGGATATGACGTTAAAGACCGTCACCTAGTTCCAAACCCAAAAGAGGCGAAATTGATACAGCAAATATTTACTCGCTTCCTAGAGCTGGGATCGGCGACGCTGTTGGTACGAGAACTTCAGCTTGAAGGCGCAACGAGCAAGTCCTGGACGACACAGGATGGAAACTACCGAGCTGGAAAACCGATCGACAAGGGGATGATCTACAAGTACCTCCATAACCAGACCTACATCGGCAAGATCCATCACAAAGATAAGTGGTATGACGGACGCCATACGCCAATCATCACTCAAGAAGAGTGGGATGCAGTCCACTCAATTTTGGTGACAAACGGGAAAGTTCGAGCAAATCGTACTCGAGCCAAAGTTCCATTCCTGCTGAAAGGGATCGTGTTTGGAAACGATGGCAGAACGTTAACGCCCTGGACGACCAAAAAGAAGAATGGCAAACGCTATCGCTACTACATCCCGCAACGCGACGCTAAAGAATACGCTGGCGCGTCTGGGCTGGCGCGATATCCAGCTGTGCAGCTAGAAGCAACTGTACAGACGCAACTGCGTGAAATACTGCGTTCACAACAGATGATCGAAAAGATCCTTCCCTCAGCCGTAGCGATTGATCAGGAGCTTGATGAAGCAAAAATTACCATCGCGCTGCGCAAACTCGATGATATTTGGGAATTTCTGTTCCCCGCGGAGCAGGAGAGGATCACCAAGCTACTGATCGAGAAAGTGGTGGTATCACCTGAGGATATTGAAGTGCGCCTCAGGCTAAACGGCTTGGAATCAGTAGCCAGGGAATTACTGACAGCAACACAGCAACAAAGGGTGGGAGCTCCGGCATGAATGAGATTGAAATCAAGTCCAACGGGCAGCGAGAAAGCTACGAGTCATCCGATGGAGTTATGAGTATTCGTGTTCCTATCAAGATAACCCGACGGGGAGGGCGCAAGCTGGTTAAGCGCCCTTCGGGTGAGCTGATCGGCCGCCCTTGGGATCAGAAGTCTACTGTTCTACAATTAGCATTAGCCAGAGGCCACCGATGGCTAAGAATGTTCGAGTCAGGGAGGGTTGGCAGTCTGAAGGGAATTGCTAAGCTGGAAGGCATCGATGCGAGCTACGTCAGCCGCATGATTAACCTCACAACGCTTGCACCTGAAATAGTTGAGGCGATTTTGGATGATAATGTGCCGGATCATATAACGCTGTTCGATCTGGCTGTAGATCCACCAAATTTGTGGCAAGATCAGACCGTCTTTTTCGAGGTTTGATCGACCATTAATAAATAATGATCTGCCACAGGCTCTTGCTTGAGAGCTTGATTCGTCAAACGCGCATGCGCGATATACAAAGGTTAGGCATCACAATGCACGTTTTCATCGATACCAATATCTTGCTCAACTTCTTCCACTTCACGAAGGATGAGCTCGATTCACTGAATGATGTGTTCGCTTCGCACGAGTACGGATCGGCGACAGTGCATCTCACAGAACAAGTCTGTAATGAGTTTCGTCGAAATCGGGAGGCTCGGATTAAGGATGCGCTGAAAAAGTTCAAAGAAACGAAGTCTGCACCCCAGTTCCCATCATTCATGAAAGGCTACGACGAGTACGGGCAAATTAGGAAACTCAGCAACAACTTGCGTGAATTGCAGAAATCAATTCTGGAGAAAGTTGAGGCTGATATATCAGCTAAGGATTTGGTGGCAGATCGTCTCATCGAGCAAATCTTCGAATCATCTGAAATCGTTCCCGTTACAAGTCAGATCTACGAGAAGGCATCAATGCGCTCAGCGCTTGGGAATCCTCCCGGCAAGAACGACTCGATAGGTGATGCCGTCAATTGGACCCTCCTCCTGGAATCGGTGCCAGGTAACGATGACGTACATGTCATTAGCGAGGACGGCGACTTCTATTCGACCTTGGATGATCAAAAGGCGCACCCGTTTCTGGTGGAGGAATGGGAACGAGTTAAAGGTGCACGATTGTTCGTCTACCGAACGCTCTCCGGCTTCATGTCTGAACATTTTGACGGGGTTGCCTTTTCCTTCGACAAAGATAAAGAGGCTCTGATTGAGGAGCTGTTTGACTCAGGGTCGTTCGCCCAGACGCATAGTATCGTCGCAAAGCTTGAAAACTACCGCTACTTCTCTTTCAAAGAGGTGGGCAGAATTCTTGATGCGGTGGATGCAAACAACCAATTCGGTGGAATCATTAGAGATTACGACGTCTCTGACTTTTTGAACCGCATTGCTGTACCGCACATTGGCAATGTCACCTCGGAAGAGCATCGAGAAACGCTTGAAATAGTCATCGAAGAGAAGCGTGAGCGCGGTGATGCATAACAAATCGTTGCAGCGGACGTTTGACCCCAAGGGAGACCATCAGTGCCACTCACCCAGTCGTATCAAAAAGTAAAAAATTCCGTTGTGCAGGTCTTGGCACTGAACGGCGCAAATCCCGTTAGCTTTGGCTCAGGCACGATAATCGGAGATGGCCGCCATGTCCTTACATGTGCACATTGCATTGTTGCAGGCGCCCGGATGTCTATTGCAGACCCGAACCAAGCAGGTCGAGCTTTATATGGTGCCCCAGTATTCTCCGATCATAATCTGGATATCGCGCTTATAGAGTTTCCAAACCCTGTCGGGCCTGCGGTTGCATTTGGCGACAGCACTACATGCGCCACGGGAAACGGTGCGTTTGTGGTGGGCTACCCAATGGGCATCAATGAACAGGTTCTGTTGTCTGCCCACATAGCCAGCGTCACGCCAACTCATCTACGCATCGACGCTTCAGTAAATCATGGCAATAGCGGTGGTCCATTATTTAACCTGGCAGGTGAGCAAATTGGTGTTGTTAACGCAAAGCACGGTTCATTGTCTGCCTTCCTGACGCAGGTAATGAACGCAAGGCCTGGAGCACAAGTAGTCGTGGATGGTATCGACCCTGTCCACACCATCCAGGCCCTCATTGCTGAGATGCAAAAGAATTTGAATCTGGGAATTGGTTATGCGGTTCCTAGCGCATCCATCAAGCAATTACACGCTGCGTTAGGTGCGTCCATACCATGAGGGGTTTGGGGCCTAACAAATCGTCGCACCGGACACTTGACCCGCTACTCGTTTTTGCTGCTGCAAAAATAGGCATCGCCTCAAATGCTGGTAAACTCAAGCGTTTAAATCAGTAAAGTTCTCCAGCTGTGGGAATTGCTTCATAGCGAACGACTGCTGTTGGGATCTCGGGTAAATTTGGTTCTAACAGCGAAGAGCCGGGCCGGTGACACCATTAGCGGAATTAGTATTTGTACACCCAGATACGAATCTGACGATATAATATGTCAGTTCAATTTTGAGCTAGCACACACGAAGGTATCACCTAGTATTGATACTCATTGATCGCAATACATTTGCATCAGTCTCGATTTCCCTCTTAGTCGTCGAGTTTGTAACTATTCGCCTCCGCCACCTAATACTACAACAAAACACATTGATCAGTCCGGAATTAACATATTGAAAAATATAGATTAAAAAATTTCGTGTTGCCGGACTTCGACTTATGGCTGTTGGGAGAGCGACGGAGAATATACCGCCCAGAGAGAGAAAGTAGCGAGATTTTCTGGGAAATTGGTCACTAGCGAGTTCATCAGGAACCCTCAATAACCCCAAAGAATACAAAGAGATACGCAATAAAAAAGGCCAACCGATATCGGTTGACCTTAGTGTATTGGTGGGAATTCCGAATATGAGAAGTCGTCCGCGAACCAGCAAGTTTCTGCCGGTAATAGAGTGTTTTTGAGGGTGTCTGAAGGTAAATTGATCGCCTTCAACTCTCTGAAAAATAGCTGATCGTATCCATGTCTTTGTGCGGTATACCGATGATATCGAGTGTTTCACTACCGATTAGATAGAAAACAACATGCTGACCTTCAGGGAAGCTGTAGTAACCCTCACAGATGTCGGTCCTGTGCCTACCCAGTAACGGATTATCGGCCAGCCATTTGAAGCGGGTCTCTAAACTCTTCAGGTAAAGATTGCGTTGAGCCTTACCCCAAGTACGCTCCGTGTAACGACCAATATTTTTGAGGTCGTCCTGTGCTCGGGGCGTGACGCGAACTCGTCGAACCGTTTTTTTCGACATCAGGACTCGGCATCCAGGTCGGCTATCAACGAATCCATGGAAAAGTCATCGACGAAATTTCCATTTTTAGCCTGTGAAGCCCCCTCAGAGAGATGGGCGCGAAGAGCCTCTAACTTGCTCTTGCGTTCTTCCATTGCGCGTAAGGCATCACGCACTACCTCACTTGCTGACCCGTAACGGCCACTGGATATTTCGTTTTTGATGAACACCTCCCAATGTTCACCTAGGCTGAGACTAGTAGTAGCCATAAATCACCTCGAATATTCATATTTAATAATTTTGAATATATTTCGAAGGCGGGTGTAAATCAAGCCGAGACTAAATTGAGATTTGTGTGGATAGCCTCTTCTGCGTCACAGACGGTATTTGGGCTAACTCGGGAATCCAGTTCTGGCGTCAGTGATTTCTGCATTACAGGCTCCAAAGATAGACATTGATGGCAAAAGCGTTAGGCTTGGCGATAACTAAAGCCAAATATTGCACGCTCATGCAGGAACAATCAAAACCCAAAAATTGCGCGATTTACACGCGAATCTCTGTTGATGCGGGTCAGGGCGATGACTTTGATTCAGTGAATGCTCAGTTTATGGCGTGTGCTGAATATATCGGCTCCCAGTTTATGCATAACTGGATAATGGTGGATGCGCTATATGAGGACCGTGGCTATTCAGGTAGTTCCTTGGATCGACCGGGTGTTTCCGCGCTACTTCGTGATATCAAACATGGTTTGGTGGATGTAGTAGTCGTGCATCGACTTGATAGGTTGACCCGCAGTATTCGCGACCTGCAAGAAATTATGGCCCTCTTTAAAGCGCATGATGTAGAACTTATTTCTGTTACCCACAAGGTTGATGTTACCAGTGAGTTCGGTCGTCTCGCGGAAAACATGCTTACCTCCTTTTCTGAATTTGAACGGCAATTAGTTGGCTCCCGGGTTAAAGATAAGCGTGCTGAAACTTTGCGCCAGGGTCGCTGGCAGGGTTCTTCGTGTCCTTTGGGTTATGTTATCCGTGACGGCCAGTTGGTTGAGTATCCTAAAGAGTCTCAAATCGTTCGAGAGATCTTTACTCGCTATGCGAATCACGAGTCTGTTTCCGAGCTTTACAAAAATTTAAATGATCGGGGCATCCGTACCAAGCAATGGTACACAAGAACCGGCAAGCCCAGAGGCGCGCGTCCATACGACCGAAATGCCGTTTACGTGGTATTGAATAACCGCGCCTATATTGGAGAAGCCTTCTTTGATAATGAGTGGCAGGTGGCTGGGCATCAGCCCATCATAGATACCGATCTTTGGGATCGAACACAGTCACTGTTGGAAAAGCGAAGCCGGCGTGGGCCAAGTAAAGCTTACGATCCGCTCAGTAGTAGCTTCATGTTGAAGGGACGGGTTTTCGGTACTGATGGTCGTGCAATGTCTCCTTGGCGCTCATCTGCCTATAAGGGTAGGTACTACACATACTATGTGCCTCAAAGAGATATTGCAGAAGGGGCTGGCGCATCCGGCTTGCCGAGGCTGTCGGCCCATGATCTTGATCATCAAGTGTGGTTAGCGCTGGTGGAACAGATAGAGAGCTCTGATTCTTTGTTGGCACGGCTGCCCAAAACACTCACCGAAGATATCTCATTCGACAAAACTTTGGTTGCTGGTTTGCTCAAGAATATTTCGCGATCAACTGAGCTTTACTCTCCACTTCTCAGAAGAGACATGATGTTACAGGTTGTTGAGCGAGTGATAGTTGGCACCGATCGGATTGAGCTGATCATCAGACCCGAGGGGCTGTTGGAATTGATATGTGAAATGATGAGCGGTTTACCTGAGCTTAAGTTGAAATATCGTAGATTATTTCGCGCTGCCAGCGGACCGGGATAACTTTTTTCATATTATTTTATTTTCGCTACAACTCTCATTCCCCTTTGCCAGTCGATAGTCGAATAAAACTTGTATATTAGTCCGGAAATAACTGTTTGTTTATAAAAGGTATTTTATTGTCGGCTTCAGGACGTAAAAGTTAGAGGGAGAGAAATCGGTATATGGGGAGAACTGGCCGGTATAAGGTTTAAGCTTTTGATCTGGTTTTTGTAGGGCAGAAGTCCACAAAGAAAAACGCCGGAAGCCCGCAGTTACTGGGATCCGGCGTTTTCTGTGTTTCCAGCAGATAACTCTGTTGGATAATGAAGTGGTGGCGGGGTTGGTAGCGCTGCAATGGGGCCTTCGGCGTCAGTCAACGCTGTTGTTGGCCGGGCTGGTGTTGTTCAGTGGTTCACTATTGATCTACCTTGCATCCGGCGTAGTGGCGGTCACCTTTTTTGCGCCCGTGGGCGGCATCATAATGATCGCGGCCTGGTTATGGTCAGCCTGGACATTGGCGAATACGCCTGGCCTTCTGGCGCGACGCTAATTTGGCGTAGGCAAGTGGCCCGCCATGGCCTAGGCTAGCGTATCGAATTTGATTTGGAACGACCAATGACCAGCCTCTGGGTGGACGCCGACGCCTGTCCTAACGCTATTAAAACAGTGATTTTCAAAGCCGCCGAGCGGCGTCAACTGGCCACTACGCTGGTCGCCAATCAATACATTAAACCGCCGCCATCGGCGGTGATTAAGGCCATTCAGGTGCCCGCTGGGTTCGATGTCGCCGACAACGAAATTCTCAAGCGCATGGTCACCGGCGACTTGGTAATTACCCAAGATGTGCCCTTGGCGGCCGAGGTTGTCGAGGCCGGTGGTTTTGCATTGAATCCGCGCGGCACGCTGTACACCCGCGAAAACGTCAAAGACTATTTGGCCCGCCGCGACGGCGCCGAGGCGATGCGCGATCAAGGCGAACACACCAATCGCGCCAAGCCCTTTGATAAAAAAGACGTGCAGGCATTCGCCAACGCACTGGATCGCTTTTTGGCGCAACACGGATGACGGATGCACCGGCCTTTGTGCCTTACTTAGTCGCCCGTGGGTTGGTCAGCTTGGCCAGCACCATGTTGACGGTTGCGCTGGGGTGGCATCTCTACCAAGCCACCGGTGATGCATTGGACTTGGCCTTTGTCGGCTTAATGCAGATCCTGCCAATCTACCTGTTCTTTTTTGCCTCCGGCTGGGTCGTCGACCGCGTGCCGCGCGATCGATTGGTGCGCTGGTGTGCGGTCGCCGATATGGTCATTTATTCGGGTATTGCCTGGGTCATGACGCGACCGGAATTAAACACCCACACCCTGTTTGCGTTGGTGTTTGCGCAAGGCAGCGTGCGCGCGTTTTCATCGCCAGCGCTGCAGGCCGTGCTGCCGAACTTGGTGCCCAAGGCATTTTTGGATCGCGCGGTCGCCATGGCCTCGACCACCTGGAACTTGGCGATGACTGCCGGACCGGTGATTGCTGGGCTGTTGATCGGGTGGTTGGATCGCGACGTTTATTGGGCGTTGGTGGTCGCCATGCTGATTGCGGTGATGGCCTACCAAGCCTTCCCCAGCATGCGGTTAGAAAAGACCTCCGGCCGCGGTGTTGATCAGGTCATGGCCGGCTTGAAATACGTGTTTGCGAACCCGGTTATTTTGGGCAGCCTTAGCCTGGACTTGCTGATCGTCGGCTTGGGGTCGGTGATCGTGTTGTTACCCATTTTCGCTACCGACATCTTGCAGGTTGGGCCCGAGGGATTAGGTTTGCTTCGGGCAATGCCAGCCTTTGGCGCGGTCCTGATGGGGCTATACATGGCGCGTAAAAAAGCCGACCTGCGCGATGCCGGACGTAAATTGAAGTGGGCGTTGTTGGTGTTCAGCGCTGCGGTCGGTGTGTTCGCGGTGTCGGAATTGCTGTGGCTCAGTTTGATGGCGCTGTTTGTATACGGCGCCTCGGACATGATCAGCGTCAACATCCGTATGACTTTGGTCCAGATCGCAACGCCGGATGCACTGCGTGGGCGCGTCAGTGCCGTCAACAGCCTATTCATCGCATCGTCCAACGAAGCCGGCGATGTGCGCGGCGGCACCCTGGCGGCGGCCGCCGGCCCGGTCGCCACGGCCGGATTCGGTGCGGTGGCGGGTATCGCCATTACGCTGTGGGGGCTGTGGAAATTTCCGACTCTGTTCACCCTGGATCGGCCTAAAGATATCGAGTCGGGCGCATGAACACGGCGACGCTGGTGGTGTTTATTTCGACCTTTGCGTTTGTCTCGGTCACGCCAGGTATGTGCATGATGTTGTCGTTGACACTGGGGATGACCATTGGGGTTCGCCGCACGCTATTTATGATGGCGGGCGAGCTGGTGGGGGTCGGTCTGGTCGCCAGTCTATCGGTCATGGGCGTGGCGGCGATCATGCTGGCAACCCCGGAATTTTTCTGGGTATTCAAAGGCCTTGGCGGCGCCTATCTGCTGTGGCTCGGTATCCAGATGTGGCAATCCAAAGGCAAGCTGTCGGTGCCGACTGAAGCCACTCAGGGGCCGCCTGCGCCAGCCAAGGCGCTGGCTATTCAGGGCTTCGTCACAGCGGTGGCCAATCCTAAGGGCTGGGCCTTCTTTATGGCCTTGCTGCCGCCATTCTTGAACGCCAGCCAACCCCTGGCACCGCAAATGGTGGTGTTGCTGGCAATTATTCTGACCTTGGAATTCGCCAGTTTGGTGCTGTACGCCAGCGGCGGGCGCATGCTCTCAGGTTTTTTGCGCCAGGCCGGTAATGTTCGTTTAATGAACCGTATCGCCGGAACCCTGATGATGGGCGTCGGTGTCTGGCTGTGGCTCGGTTGAGTGCTGCGAGTGCGAAAAGGTGTTCGACCATTCCGGGCTTGAGGCAGGGCATTCAAACCCCTAGTGTGGGTTTTAACAAGGCCGCTACGCGGACTTAGAACAGAACGCGCGTACCTTGACGTGCGAGACCCCGGGAAGGGGAAACAAGGTGTTGAAAAAGGTCCGACTTGTCGGGCCTTTTTTTTATTCCAAGGCGCTACAATGCGAGCCTGTCTGGAGAACCCATGTTTCGCTTTTTTGAGTCCTTAACTCGCCCCTTCCCGCCGTCCGAACCCAGCCAACCTCCGCGCGGTTTGGTCGCTTTTTGTCGACACTACACCTACGGCATGGAAGGCTATTTGCTGACGTTGTCGGTCCTGACGTCGATGGTGGCGATGCTCGAAGCCGGCTTGTTTTACATGATGGGCCAGCTAGTCGATTGGCTGGTCGAGCAAGACCCGGCGACGCTATGGGACAACAAACGTCGCGAGTTAATCGGTTTTGGTGTGCTGGTGGTGCTGGTGCTGCCCGGGTTGATCGCCCTGCGCAGCATGGTGATGCACCAAACCTTGTTGGGCAATTACCCGATGTCGATCCGCTGGAATGCCCACCGCTATTTATTGGGGCAATCGATGACCTTCTACCAGGATGAGTTTGCCGGGCGGGTCGCCACCAAAATGATGCAGACCGCGCTCAGCGTGCGCGAAACCGTGATGAAGCTGCTGGACGTGATGGTGTATGTGGTCGTTTACTTCATCTCAATGGTCGTTTTGGTCGGTCAAAGCGATCCAATTTTGATGGTGCCTATGCTGTTGTGGCTGGCCGGTTATTTACTGGTCCTGCGCTATTTTCTGCCGCGCCTGAAACAATCGGCGATGGACCAAGCGGACGCGCGTTCCTTGATGACCGGACGTGTGGTCGACAGCTACACCAACATTGCCACGGTCAAGCTGTTTAGCCACTCCAAGCGTGAATCAACCTATGCGCGCGATGCTATGAACCAGTTCCTGGTCACCGTACATCGTCAAATGCGCTACGCCACCGGCATCAACGTCAGCGTCAACGCGTTGATCTATGTGCTGATCTTCATGGTCGCGGTGCTCAGTATTTCGCTGTGGAGCCAAAGCCTGATCACGGTCGGCGCGATAGCCGTGGCAATCAGCATGGCGCTGCGCATGAACGGCTTGGCCCAGTGGATCATGTGGGAGGTCAGCATGCTGTTCGAGAACATCGGCATGGTCGCCGATGGCATGAACACCCTGGCCCGGCCTCAGGGCATCGAAGACGCCCCGAACGCTAAGACCTTGCATGTGCCCAATGGCGCGATCGAATTCGATGACGTGCGCTTTCATTATGGCAAAACCGAGGGCGTGCTCGACGGCTTTAAATTGTCGATTAAGCCGGGTGAAAAAGTTGGCTTGGTGGGGCGCTCCGGCGCCGGTAAGTCGACCCTGGTGAATCTGTTGTTGCGGTTTTATGACATCGAAGGCGGTGCGCTGCGTATTGACGGCCAAGCCATCGACCGGGTCACTCAAGACAGCCTGCGCGCCAATATCGGAATGGTCACCCAGGACACCTCGCTGTTGCACCGCTCGATTCGTGAGAACTTGCTGTACGGCAGCCCGGACGCCAGCGACGAGGACATGATTGCGGCGGCCAAAATGGCCGAGGCGCACGAGTTCATCCTCGAGCTCTCAGACCCCTTCGGTAACACGGGTTACGACGCCCAGGTCGGTGAGCGCGGGGTTAAGCTGTCCGGTGGCCAACGTCAACGCATCGCGATTGCCCGGGTGATGTTAAAGAACGCACCGATCTTGGTCTTGGACGAAGCCACCAGCGCGTTGGACTCGGAAGTGGAAGCGGCGATTCAGCGTTCGTTGACCACCTTGATGGGCGGCAAAACCGTGATTGCGATTGCCCACCGCCTGTCGACGATCGCAGCGCTGGACCGGTTGGTGGTGTTGGACAAAGGAACCATCGTTGAACAGGGCACCCACGCTGAGTTGATTGCCATGGGCGGTATCTATGCCAAGCTGTGGGAACATCAAACGGGCGGCTTTTTAGGACTCGATTAAATGCTAGGACTTACGATGGGCGATCCCGCGGGGATCGGACCGGAAATTATATGCAAGGCCTGGTCATCGCTGGATGGACCGCGAGTGGTATACGGCGATGCCTGCGTGATGATGCAGGCGATCGAGCAGTTTGCCCCGCATTTGACACTGCGCCGTGTTCGCCATACCGAATTGGCAACGCTTGGCCATCAAGACGCCACGCTAGCGCTGATTGAGTCATCCGCCTTTGCCGCCACGCCGGAGCCGGGCAAAGTCACCGCGGCCTGCGGGGAGGCCGCATATGCCGCCATCACCAATGCCATTTCTGATGCGCGTGATGGCTTGATCGACGGCATGGTTACCGCGCCGATTCACAAGCAAGCGTTGCATTTGGCCGGCGTTGACTACCCCGGCCACACGGAAATGTTACAGGATCTGACCGGCGTGCCCGAAGTCGGCATGGTGCTGGCGAACGATGAGTTGGCAGTGATTTTAGCGACCACGCACTGCTCGATGCGCGAGGCCCTTGATCGCATTGCGCAGGGCGCGGTCGGGCATACTCTGCGGCTGGCGGCGATTGCCGGTCGTGACCTCGGTTTCGATCAACCCCGCATTGCGGTGGCGGGCGTTAATCCGCACGCCGGTGAGGGTGGGTTATTTGGGGACGAAGAACAGCGCTTCATTGAGCCGGCGATCGCCCAGGCCCGCGCCGGCGGCATGGACGTAACGGGGCCCTTGGCCGGCGATACCGTGTTCATGCGCGCGCGCCAAGGTGAATTCGATCTGGTGGTCGCGATGTACCACGATCAGGGCCTAATACCGGTCAAATATTTAGGCGTTGATGCCGGCGTCAACATGACCGTCGGGTTGCCCTTCGTGCGCACCAGTCCGGATCATGGCACCGCGTTTGACAAAGCCTGGCAGGGCGTCGCGGACGAATCGGCGTTTATCTACGCCTATCGGCATGCGCGTCGCGTGCTCAGTCGTGGGTCGGCCAGCACCGCAGCTGGTTAAAATAGTCGACGGGCAGATGAACCTGTCCGGCCAACAAATGCGCCAGATAGCGCTGGGCCGGTTTGGCATCTTGGCTGAACGGTGGCTGGGCCTGATAGGCAATGGCGTCAATCGCCGTGCCGTCCGGCGTGATCACGCCAATGCGGATGCGCTGGTACATGTTGCTGGCGACACCCTCGTAGTGATCGAGGACGTCCAGGCCGGCGTCACTCATGGCGTTGAGGGTGCCGTGGACGACGTCACCGGGCGAGCGCACGATGTTCGCCACGCCGGCACCGCCAAACTGGTCGGCGCGCTTATCAAAGGTCAGCCGGTAACCTTCAAGTCGGGCGGGTAATATGGCCTCAAGCGCGACGCCTTTGGGCGCCAGCCGATCGGTCAGCAATCGCTCGACGTTCATGTTCGAGCCGAATGCGAAATAATGAATCAAAGAAGGTCTCGGGTGTCGTAAGTCGGCACATAGCATACCGGATTTAGGCAAAAAATGGCGCAAACGCCGTGTTAGGCGACGGGTTTGATAGTCGTCGCTGGATTGGTTAGGGTTAAAAAAGGTCAAGACGACCTCACTGAAATTCTTAAACTACCGGAGTAAACCATGCATGAATTGTGCAAACGCTTTTCATCACTTGCGCTTGTAAGCGCGTTCGCGGCCCCTGTTGCCATGGCCGAATGCGGCGACGTTAGCGTTGCAGAAATGAACTGGGCATCAGCCGAAGTTATCGCAAATATCGACAGTTTCATTATGACCGAAGGTTACGGTTGTAACGTCGAGCTGATCCCCGGAGCGACCTTGCCGTCGTTCACTTCTTTAAACGAAAAAGGCCGTCCTCAGGTATTGCCTGAAATGTGGGCTAATGCCGCTGCGCTGTTAATCGACCAGGGTGTCAGCGAAGGCCGTATGGAAGTGCTGAACGAAGCACCTTTCGCGACCGCAGGTGAAGGCTATTTCATCCCGCGTTGGTTACAAGAAGCCAACCCTGAGCTGACCACAGTCGAAGCGGTTCTGTCGCGCCCTGACTTGTTTCCGCATCCCGAAGACGACGCCCGTGGCGGCATTCACACTTGCCCGGCGGGTTGGGGTTGTGAAATCAACACCGGCAACCTGTTCCGCGCGTTTGACATGGAATCCAAAGGTTGGGACTTGGTCATGACCGGTTCGGGCGCAGGCTTGGACGGCACGATCGCCAAAGCAGGCCAGCGCGACGAGCCTTGGTTTGGTTACTACTGGACGCCCACCACCTTGATCGGTCAGTACGACATGGTGTTGTTGGACTGGGAAACCGGCTTTGACGGCGAACATTGGGATGCGTGCATCGTGAATGCCGAATGTACCGACCCCAAGCCGACCCGTTGGACCGAGTCGCGTGTGGTTTCACTGGCCACCACTGACTTTTCAACTGAGCATCCGGAACTTGCGACCTACTTGAAAAAGCGCGTGTTGAAGGACGCTGAAATCGGTCAGATCCTGTCATGGAAAGCCGATAACCAAGCCACCGGTGAAGACACCGCGATGGAATTCTTGGCCACCAGTGACGCATGGAAATCATGGGTCCCGGCGGACGTCGCCGCGAAAGTCGAAAAAGCGCTTTAATCCGTTACGTTCGATGTGAGGGAGCCCTTGTGCTCCCTTTTTGCTTTACCAAACTGCACATTTTGGGCGTGTTGCCCGCCACACAGGTTTAATAGTTATATGCTGGAATTCTTTAAAGAATTTCCCTCCATGGGTCGTCGTGACCTGTCCGCTTTCCGCCGTAGTATTGATGATTCGTTTCGAGAATTTTCGCGCGCTTACGGTGACGATTTAGAAACATTGTTTGATCCGCTGCTGCGTTTTTTGATTTGGTTGGAAGACGTCCTGATTGCGACGCCCTGGCCGTTGTTTATTGCTTTAGCCGCCGCCCTGGCCTACTGGGGGGCGCGCAGTTTGAAAATTGTCATTGGCACCGTGTTGGCGTTTTTGGCGATTGGTTTCATGGGCATGTGGGAAGACACCATGGCGACCGTCAGCATGATCGCCGTGTCGACACTGCTGTGTTTGGTCGTGGGACTGCCCATGGGGGTGATCATGGCGCGCTCGGACCGTGCGCAACGCATCATTACGCCAGTTTTAGACATCATGCAGACCATTCCCAGCTTTGTTTATCTGATTCCGGTGGTGATGCTGTTGGGTATTGGCCGCGTGCCGGGTTTGCTGGCCGTGGTGATCTATGCGCTACCGCCGATCGTGCGATTGACCAACTTGGGCATTCGTTTGGTTGACCGTGAGGTCCTAGAAGCCGCCGATGCCTTTGGTTCGAACTACTGGCAACGCTTGACCCAGGTTCAAATACCGTTGGCGCTGCCGAATATTTTTGCCGGTGTTAACCAGACCATTATGATGTCGCTGGCGATGGTCGTGGTAGCCAGCATGATCGGTGTTGGCGGCTTGGGCCAACCGGTACTCAAAGCCATTAGCAACCAATACTTGGCGCTGGGCGTGATGAACGGGCTGGCAATTGTCGCCTTAGCGATTATTTTTGATCGCGTGTCGCAGTCCTTCGGTCAGCGTCTTCAGAAACACAACAGCAGTCGGAGTCATTGATGAGCGATTCACACATCAGCATCCGAGGGCTGTATAAAATTTTCGGAAAGCGGCCGGCCAGTGCTTTGACCAAGGTCCACGCGGGCGTTGAAAAAGATGCTCTGTTAAATGATCACGGTCATGTGTTGGGTCTGCAGGACATTAACCTGGAAATTCCGCGCAAAAAAATCCAAGTCATCATGGGGTTGTCGGGGTCGGGTAAGTCGACTCTTATTCGCCACTTTAACCGCCTGATCGAGCCGACCGCCGGTGAAGTGTGGGTCGATGGTCAGAACGTATTGGCACTTAACAAACCCGAGTTGATGCAGTTTCGACGCGAAAAAATGTCGATGGTGTTTCAGCGCTTTGCCCTGTTGCCGCACCGCACGATTATCGAAAACGTGCGTTACGGCCTCGATATTCAGGGGGTGTCGGACGACGACGCCAAAGCTCGTGCGATTCACTGGATCGAACGGGTCGGCTTGGCCGGGCAAGAAGATCAGTACCCCGGCCAGTTGTCCGGCGGTATGCAGCAACGCGTTGGACTGGCGCGGGCGCTGGCGACGGATGCCGATATTCTGCTGATGGACGAGGCCTTCAGCGCCTTGGACCCCTTGATTCGCACGGAAATGCAGAACATCTTGCTGGAGCTGCAGCGCGAGCTGCACAAAACCATTGTCTTCATTACCCACGATCTGGACGAAGCCTTAAAATTGGGCGACAACATTGCGATTTTGCGCGACGGAGCGATCGTCCAGACGGGCGCACCGGAGGACATCGTGCTGAAACCGGCCGATGACTACGTCGCCGATTTCATGAAGGACATCAACCGGGCCCGGGTTTTGACGCTGGCTTCGATGGTGCGTCCGGACGGGGATGCGGTACTGGAACTGCCGGTGGCGACGACCTTGGAAGACGCCTGTTTGGCCTTGTGTGATGAACCGACCGGCCAGGCTCGAGTCATCGATGAGGGCGGCAACTTCAAAGGCTATGTTGAGTTACATGACCTGATTCGGGCGCAAGCGCGCCCAAACGTGGCGTCATTTGACATTTAACAGTGCCGCCTGATTCGCGCATACTCTGTCGCCTCAATTGATACAGCCTTGGAGCGACAGAGCACGATGAGCCCGAACCAGACCCACGCCGATAACGACGAATACATTTTGACCGCCGCCTGCCCGTGCGGCAAAGGCATTGTGGCGGACGTTACTGGGTTCTTGGCCGAGCAGGGCGCGTTTATCGCCTCGCTCGAGCAATACGATAACGAAAGCACGGGCAACTTTTTCATGCGTGCGGTGTTCCGGCCGGACGAAAGCGTTGATTCCATTGTGGCGCTGCGTGACGGCTTTAGTACGGTCGCGCAACGCCACGCGATGGATTACGCCATTCACGATCCGTCCAAGCGCGCCCGCGTGTTGGTGATGGTGTCAAAAACCGACCACTGCTTGGCCGACCTGCTTTACCGGGTCAATAACCAAGACCTGCACATGGACATCGTGGCGGTGGTCTCGAACCACAAAGACTTGCGCCCGATGGTGGAACGTGACGGCATTCGTTTCGTGCACCTCCCGATCGATGGCGATAACAAGAGCCACCAAGAACGTCGATTGATTGAGTTGGTGGATGAAACCCAGGCTGATTTGGTGGTGCTGGCGCGCTATATGCAAATTCTATCGGACGAGCTGACCCAGGAATTAAGCGGGCGTTGCATCAACATCCATCACAGTTTTCTGCCTGGCTTTAAAGGCGCGCGTCCGTATTACCAAGCCTACGAACGTGGCGTCAAACAAATTGGTGCGACCGCGCACTACGTGACCCGGGATCTGGATGAGGGCCCGATCATTGAACAGGTGGTCGAGCGCGTGGATCACAACTACACGCCACAAAATCTGACGCGTGTCGGCCGGGATAATGAATCCAAGGCCCTAAGTCGTGCGGTTAAATACCACATTGAACACCGGGTCTTTTTGGACGGCCAGCGCACCGTCGTGTTCAAAGGCGGTCGCCAGTAACCTCAGCCCGCTGACTGGGCGTGCAGCTGGCGGTAAAGCTCGCTGCTGGTCAATAGCGCGGTGTGGGTGCCGGCGGCTTGGACGCGGCCATGCTGGATGACCAAAATCTGATCCGCGTGTTCGATGGTCGACAGCCGGTGCGCAATGATCAAACAACTCATCTGTCCTTTCAGGCGGCGCAGCGCTCGCTGAATGTGGCGCTCGCTGTTGCTGTCCAACGCGCTGGTGGCCTCGTCCAGCAGCAATAACTTGGGCTGGGTTAACAAGGCACGGGCGATCGCAATGCGCTGGCGCTGACCGCCGGATAGGCGCACGCCGCGCTCACCCACAAAGGCGTCGTAGCCCTCGGGAATGGCGCGAATGAAGGCATCCGCACCGGCTTGTTCGGCCGCATCGTAGACCTCGCGATCGGATGCATCGGGACGGCCAAATCGAATGTTGTCGGCGATACTGGCGCTGAACAGCGAGGGTTGCTGGGGCACCACGGCGATCGCAGCACGCAGTTGCGACAGCGACAGGCTGTTGATGGCAACGCCGTCGAGTTGTATGTGGCCGTGGCTGGGCTCGTGAAAGCGCTGAATCAGCTCAAATACCGTTGATTTGCCGGCGCCCGAGGGACCGACCAGCGCCAGCGTTTGTCCCGGTTGCACGTGAAAACTCAAGTCGGTTAGCACCGGCTCGTCGGGGCGGGAGGGGTAGGCGAATGACACGCCGTCAAATGTCAGCTGCCCGGCGGCGCTGAAGTGCGCGGGGCCGGCCGGGTCGTCGATCAAACTGTCCAGGTTGATCAATTCAATTAAGCGCTCAAGCGCGCCGCCGGCGCGCTGCACCTCACTGATGACCTCGGCCAGGGTGCCGGCGCCCATCGCCACCAGCAGGGCGTAGAACACAAAGGCCGACATTTCACCGGCGCTCAAGACGCCACTGATGACGTCTTGGCCGCCGACCCAGAGCATCAAGCTGAGGCCCCCGAACACCAAAATAATGACCGTGGCGATTAAGAAACTGCGCTGGGCAATGCGCCGACGGGCGACGTCAAACGCCGACTCGACTTCGTTGGCAAATCGAACTTTGGTGCGCGCGACCTGGTTGAATGCCTGTACCGTTTTGATTTCCTGGATCGATTCGATTGCGTTTTGGCCGACGTCTGCCAGTCGATCTTGGCTTTGACGTGACAGGCTACGAACGCGCCGGCCCAGGATCATAATTGGCGCCAGCACCGCCGGCACGGTAATCAATATGATCAGGGTCAGGCGCGGGCTGGTCGCCAACATCATGACCAGTCCGCCGGTCATCATCAGACTGTTGCGCAGCGCCATCGACACGGACGATCCGATCAGGCTTTGCAGCACCGTAGTGTCGGCGGTGATGCGGCTCATAATTTCGCCGGACAGGTTGCGCTCGAAATAGTGCGGATGCAGGCCGATCAGGTTGTCAAAGGCTTGGCGGCGAAGGTCAGCGCTGACGCGTTCGCCCAGCCACGAGACGGCGTAAAAGCGCAGGTAGGTGCCGACGGCCATCAGCACCGCCAGGGTCATCAGCCCAGACAGAGCCAGTTTGAGTTGACCGACGTCAGCGGCGACCAGGCCTTCGTCGACCATCCAGCGGATGCCTTGGCCCAGCAGCAGCGTTAAGCCCGAGGTGGTGAGCAGGGCGGCGGCGGCAATCGCCAGCACTTTTTTGTGACGCCCGAGCAGGCCCCACAGGGTCCGCATCACCGGCATCGGGTGTGCGCTCACCCTAGCGGTCAGTCTCGATGGCACTGACGACATCGCCATCAAAACGGATGCTCAGCTTGCTTGATTCGGTGGTTTTTTCGCCAACCTTGACCGTGCGTAGGTAAATCCAACGATCGTTCTGGAGGCGGTTAATGAAGGCCGGCGTGCCCAATAAAAAACGCACCTGGGCGCGGGTCATACCGATTTGGAGCTGTTCGAGCTGCGAGGCCTCGACCTGATTGCCTTGCTCGACAGGGATTTGATAGACCCCAGGAAATTGAGAGCAACCGCTTAAAATGAGGGTGGCGGCTAGGGCGGCAAAAATTTTTGGCACGGGGTGGTCCTCTGCTATGGTGGGGGCCGTTTTACCACGGAGAGCAAGGCCTTGTCAGGTGCCCACAGCGAACTAAAGAATGCCGGCCTCAAGGTCACCGGACCGCGAGTGCGGGTGCTGGAGCACTTGGAGACCACGCGGGATCGCCATCTGAGCGCCGAGGACATTTGGTCGGCGTTAAAAGAGCACGGCGACGAAGCCTCGCTGGCGACGGTCTATCGCGTGTTGACCCAGTTCGAGGCCGCCGGCTTGGTCCAGCGCCACACCTTTGAGGGCAACACCTCGGTGTTTGAGCTGGCCGACGAGGAGCACCATGACCACATGGTCTGCACCAAATGCGGGTCGGTGACCGAATACGTCGACGAAATCATCGAGCGCCGACAACACGAGATCGCCGACGCCCATGGTTTTGAAGTCAGCGACCACGTGCATGTGATCTACGGCCTATGCCGCCAGTGTCATTAGGCTGCGGTCCAGCCGCCGTCAATTTTTAGCGCGGTACCGGTGACGTAGGCGGCGGCATCACTGCACAAATACAAGGCCCCGGCGGCAACATGCTCGGGCGTCGGCAGACCCGGCACCGCGATCATCCGATCCACAGTCGCTGCGAATTCCGGATTATCAAAGAAGCCACGGGTTAATTCCGTCAGCACAAAGGTCGGGCACAGCGTGTTGACGCGAATACCGCGCGCTCCCAGCTCCACCGCCATCGCTTTGCACAAGCCTTCCAAGGCCGCTTTGGTCATGCAGTAGACCGTGCGGTTGGCGGCACCGACCTGGGCCATTTGGCTGGACATGTGAATGATCGAACCGCCGTCGGGCATCGTGCGACTGACGGTTCGCGACAGCCGATAAACGCTGCGAATGTTCAGGTCAATCAGCCGATCCAGTGTTTCGTCAGACACCACAGACATGGGTTCGGGCTGGTTTGAGCCGGCGTTATTGACCAGCAGGTCGATCGGGCCCAAAGCTGCCACTGCGGCGATAAAATCGTCCGTCAACACGTCGCCGACCAGGGGCACAATACCGGGCTGTTCATCGGCCAGAGCCAGCAGGTCAGCTTCGGTTCGGGCGACCGCGTAAACACGCGCGCCGTTGGCCGCCAAGGTTTTGGCAATGGCCCGCCCCAGGCCTTTGCCGGCGCCGGTGACAAGGGCGGTTTTGGCGCTTAGATCGGCCTGTAAATTCATTCGGGGTCTCCTTGGTTGCATTCGAATGCACTCGGTTTTAGGATATCAGCGATCGCAATAACAACATAATCCACGGAGCACCCCCATGGTCAAGGTTCTAAAACACGGACGAGAAGAGTCATTGCGTCGCGAGGATGACGCCAAAGTTCAAACCATCGTCGCTGATATTATTCGTGATATTGAAGATCGGGGTGACGCTGCCGTGCGTGAATACACGGCCAAGTTTGATAAGTACGAGGGCAACACGCTGCGCCTAACCCAGGCCGACATCGATGCCTGCTATCAAGAGCTGACCCAAGAAAACCTGGACGACATCGCGTTTGCCCAGGCCCAGGTTCGTAACTTTGCGCAAATCCAACGCGATTCGATGTTGGATGTTGAACAAGAAACCCTGCCCGGCGTAATCCTAGGCCACAAACACCTGCCGATGAATGCCGTCGGTTGCTATGTACCCGGTGGCAAGTATCCGCTGGTGGCATCGGCCCATATGTCGGTGGTCACCGCCAAGGTCGCCGGGGTCAAGCGCGTGATTGCTTGTTCGCCGCCGTTCAATGGCCGTCCCAGCCCAGCCGTGGTGGTTGCCATGGACATGGCCGGCGCCGATGAGATCTATTGCATGGGCGGAATCCAGGCGATTGCGGCGATGGCGGTCGGTACCGAAACCATCGCCGGTGTCGACATGATCGTGGGGCCGGGCAACGCCTTCGTTGCCGAGGCTAAGCGTCAGTTGTTCGGCCGCGTCGGTATCGACCTGTTTGCCGGGCCGACTGAAACCTTGGTGATCGCCGATGACACTGTTGACGGCGAGTTGTGTGCTGCGGATTTGTTGGGCCAAGCCGAACACGGCACCAACAGCCCGGCCATTTTGTTGACCAATTCAGAAAAGCTGGCGCACGACACCCTGGCCGAAGTCGAGCGTCAACTGACGATCTTGCCGACCGCGGACATTGCCGGGGCGGCCTGGGCTGAATACGGCCAGGTCATCGTCTGTGACAGCTATCAAGAAATGGTCGAAGTGGCCGACGAGATTGCCTCGGAGCACGTCCAGGTCATGACCCAGGACCCGGATTACTTTTTGCATAACATGACCAATTACGGCGCACTGTTCTTGGGTGAAAAAACCAATGTCAGCTACGGCGACAAGGTCATCGGCACCAACCACACCTTGCCGACACGCAAGGCCGCTCGCTATACAGGCGGCCTGTGGGTTGGTAAGTTCATTAAGACGTGCACCTACCAGCGCGTCTTGACTGAGGAAGCCAGTGTCCATGTCGGCGAATACTGTTCGCGCTTGTGCGCCATCGAAGGTTTTATGGGCCACAAAGAACAGGCGGACATCCGTGTTCGTCGTTACAAAAAGAACGCCTAATCCATGGCGCAAGTAACGTCGTATGACGTTGCCACCCGGGCTGGCGTATCCCAGTCCGCGGTGTCGCGCGCCTTCTCGGCCAATGGCAAGGTTAGCTCAGCAACCCGTCAGCGGGTCTTGGATGCGGCCCGTGAATTGGGCTACAAACCGAACCTGCTAGCGCGCAGCCTGATCACCGGGCGCACGAACATGGTCGCGGTGTTAGCCAGCCAAACCACGGGACGTTACTACCCCGAGGTGGTCCAGTACCTGGCGGATGCCCTGGGCGAGGCCGGCAAGAAAATGCTGCTGTTCTACACCGATGGCCGCATTGAACGGGTCGAAGACGTGCTTAACGAAGTCAGTTGCTTCCAAGTCGACGGCATCATCACGTCGACACAATTTGCGCCGGACCGGCGCGAGCTCATCCGTGGCTTGAATACGCCGATGGTGCTGTTTAACCGCCAAGATCCGTTGGACGAATTTCGCTCGGTCATTTGTGACCAAAATCAAGGCGCCGCGTGCATCGCCAGTGCGCTGTTGGCGGGCGGGCGTCGGCGGATAGCGATTTTGGCCGGCTCGGCCGACAACTACGTCGCCCGCCACCGGCTGTTCGGCACGATCGATGCCCTGGGCAGTGCCCACGTCGGCACCGTCGACGGCGACTTTTCGTACGAGTGCGGCATCACCCAAGCCTCGGCCCTTTGGGCCCTGAAACCTGACGCGATCATGTGCATGAACGATTCGATGGCGATGGGCGTGATGGACGGCTTGGCTGACTTAGGTGTCGGCGTGCCAGCGGATGTATGGGTCACCGGTTTCGATGGCACCGCGGCGGGTCGCCTAAAACGCTATGACCTGACCACCTGGGTCCAGCCACTTGACCAAATGGTCGCCCAGACCTGTGCCTTGCTGGACGCTTTGATGGCCGGCAACGAGGGCCACAGTCAAGTGTTGCAGGGGTCGATGCACATCGGTCGCAGTGCGCCGCTGTAATGGACATCTTGTGGCTGCCTGGCACGCTGTGCGACGGGCGTCTGTTTGCGCCCCAGCAGGCCCAGTTTGGTTCGCATCGAACGCCGAATATCACGCGCTTTGACTCCGTCACCGCCCAAGCTCATTCGATTTGGCAGCACACCCAGGCGGCGCGGGTCGCCCTGGTCGGCCTCAGCTACGGCGGTATTTTAGCGATCGAGATGATTCGTCAATACCCCGAGCGCGTCAGTCACTTAGCGCTGCTGGATTGCAATGCGGGGCATGACAGTGGCGAGCGCCAACGCCAGCGCAACCAGCTGATCACGCGGGTGATGGGGGGCAATTTCGAAGCGCTGGTGTTAGAGCAACTGAAACCGCTGTATCTGGGCAGTCGATGCCGCGATGACGAGGGCATTTTGGCGACGGTGCGCGACATGGCCGTTGAGCAAGGGCCGGCGGTGCTGGCCCGTCAAGTCAAAGCCGTTCGTGACCGCCCCGACCAGCGGCCGTTTTTACCCAGTATTACCTGCCCGACCTTAATTTTGGCGGGGGCCGAAGACGCCCTGTGCCCACCGGCCGTGCAGCATGAAATGGCCGCCTTAATTCCCCAGTCTACGCTTTGCTTGGTGCCGGGGTGCGGGCATTTGGCTACACTGGAAGCACCCACACAGGTCAATCACGCCCTGACCGAATTATTGGCACACTAAACACAGACATTTGGAGATGTGATGTACAGCAGCGATCGAATTTTGACCACCCATGTTGGCAGCCTGCCGCGCTCGGAAGCCGTCACCGAGGGCGTGTTTGCACGTGAAAACGGTCAGCCGTTTGATGGTGCCGCGCTGGACAAAACCATCGCCGATTCGGTCGCTGATGTCGTTCGCAAACAGATCGAAAGCGGCGTTGATTTGGTCAGTGATGGCGAGCAAAGCAAGATCTCGTACGCAACCTATATCAAAGACCGGATTACCGGCTTTGAAGGCGACAGCCCGCGGCGCACCCCCAAAGATCTGGAAGCCTTCCCGAACTACTCTAAATGGGCCTCCCGCTCGGGCGGGGTTCCGGACTACAAGCGCCCCAAGTGCGTCGGACCGATTGGCGTGAAGTCGATGGACCCGTTGAATGAAGACTTGGCCAACCTGGGCGCGGCCTTGAGTGGCGCCGAAGTCGCCGGCGGCTTTATGAATGCGGCCAGTCCGGGCGTCATCGCACTGTTTCAGCCGAACGAGTTTTACCCGACCCAGGATGCCTACTTGGAAGCCCTGGCCGAGGCCATGCGGGTCGAGTACGAAGGCATTGTTAATGCTGGATTCCAACTCCAGCTCGATTCGCCCGACCTGGGCTTGGGTCGTCACATGATGTTTAAAGAGGCGTCGGACGAGGAATACCTGGCGAGCATTGAGCGTCACGTTGAGGTGCTCAATCACGCCACTCGCAACATCGACCCGCAACAGATGCGCATGCACATTTGCTGGGGTAACTACGAGGGGCCGCATATTTGTGACGTTGGCCTAGAAGTGATTTTGCCGACCGTCCTAAAAGCGCGACCGGCAGCGCTGTTGTTCGAAACGGCGAATCCCCGCCACGGCCATGAATGGCAAGTGATTCGCGACCACAGCGACTTCATCCCCGAAGACAAAATTTTAGTCCCCGGCGTGATTGATTCGACCTCTAACTTTGTTGAACACCCGTCCTTGGTCGCCGAACGCATCTTGCGCTTTGCTGACATCGTTGGCCGTGAGCGTGTGATCGCCGGCACAGACTGCGGTTTCAGCACCTTTGCCGGGTTCGGCAGCGTCCAAACCGATGTCGTCTGGGCCAAGTTAAAGACGCTCGCGGATGGCGCCGCAATCGCCAGTGAAACCCTGTGGGGTGGTGCGTGAGCCTGCGCCTGGGCGAGCGCGCGCAAAGCTTTAAAGCGCGTTTAGCCCGCGGCGACTTTTTGCTCGGTACCTTTCAGAAAACGCCACATTTTCACGTCACCGAAGTGCTGTCGATGGCGCCATTGGACCTGATCTGTCTGGATGCGGAACATGCGCCGTTTAACCGCGAAACCTTGGATCAGTGCTGCGCGATTGCGCGCGCCAATGACCTGCCGGCGGTTGAACGTATCGTCAGCAACACCCCGGCTGCGATTCTGGACTGTTTGGATCGGGGTGCACTGGGCGTGGTGGTGCCGCACGTACGCAGCGCCGCCGAAGCACAGTCAGTGGCGAAAGCCTGTGCCTATGGCGAAGGCGGGCGCGGATTCGCGGGGTCCACCCGCGCCGCAGGCTACGGTAGCCGAGGCATGCCGGGTCACTTGGCCGGCACGCCCAATGAGGTCAGCGTGATCGCACAAATCGAGGACCCCGAGGCGCTGCTAGAGATTGACGCCATCGCGGCGGTGCCCGGCATTGACTGTTTGTTCATTGGGCGCGCGGACTTGACCGTGGCCTTGGGCGCGGCAACCCCTAAAGACCCGGTCGTGATCGAAGCGGTGGAGCGGATCATTGATGCCTGTTTGCGTGCGAAGCGGGCCGTCGGCATGTTCGTGGCGGACTTGGATGAGATCCCTCACTGGCGGGAACGCGGCGCCAGTTTGTTTTTGTTGGCCAGTGACCATGCGTTGATGATGGATGGCGCGCGTGGGCTGCGCTCACGCGTCGGCGATTGACGCCAGTTTGACGCCACAGGCCAGCAGCGCCTGTGGTGCCAGTTCGATATCCAACCCGCGCTGACCGCCGCTGATAAACACCGTCGGCCAGTCGCCGGCGCTGGTGTCCAGCCAGCGCGCTAAGCGTTTCTTTTGCCCCAGCGGGCTGATCCCACCGACCAGGTATCCGGTCAGGCGTTCGGCGTCGGCGGGCGCGGCCATCTGGGCTTTTTTCCAGCCGCAGGACTTGGCCATGTGCTTCAAGTTCAAGCTGCCCGAGGCCGGCACGATGCCGACCGCGTGATCACGGCCATTGGTCACCATCAATGTTTTAAACACCTGCCGTGGGCTGACGCCCAGGGCCTCTGCCGCGGCCACGGCGTAGCCCTGATTAGGATCGCCCTTGAAGCGGTGAACGCGAAATTCAAGCCGCGCCCGCTCCAATTCGACAATGGCTGGGGTCAACCGCTGATCTCGTAGCAGGGGGTGTAATTGCCGTCGATTTTCATCCGCCCCTGTTCGACGAAGGACGTCAGCAAAGCGTCCATTTCCGCCATCAATGCCGGTTCACCGCGCAGCTGGTACGGGCCATGGGCGCGCACGGCGGCAACGCCCGGTGCCTTGACGTTGCCGGCGACGATGCCGCTGAAGGCGCGGCGCAAGTCCGCCGCTAACAGGTGCACCGGCTGATCCAGTGACAGGTTCAGCCCGGCCATGTTTTCGTGGGTTGGCGGGAACGGGGTTTGGAACTCGCGATCAATCATCAACCGCCAGTTGAAGGTAAAGGCGTCCTGGGTGTCGTAGCGGAATTCGCGCACGCTTTTCATGCCGGCAAACATGGCGCGGGCGACCGCTTCGGGGTCATTGATGATCAATTGGTATCGGTCGGCGGCGGCCGGGCCGAGGGTGTTGCGGACAAATTGATCGACCTGGCGCAGGAACGCCTCGGACTCCGACGGCCCGGAAATAACCAGTGGCATGGGTTGGTCGGCGTTGTCCGGGTGCATCAAAATGCCCAGCAAATACAGCAGCTCCTCGGCGGTGCCGGGGCCGCCGGGGAAAATGACGATCCCATGGCCGACACGCACAAAAGCCTCTAAGCGCTTTTCGATGTCCGGCAAAATCACCAACTCATTGACGATTGGATTGGGCGCCTCGGCGGCGATAATGCCGGGTTCGGTGATGCCCAAATAGCGGCCGTCTTGGATGCGCTGTTTGGCGTGGGCAATGGCGGCACCTTTCATCGGGCCTTTCATCGCCCCCGGGCCGCACCCGGTACAGATATCCAGTCCGCGCAGGCCTAATTGGTGGCCGACCTCTTTGGTGTAGTCGTATTCGGCGCGGCCGATGCTGTGGCCGCCCCAGCACACCACCATCGAGGGGTTGCGACCGGCGACCAATACATCCGCGTGGCGCAGCAAATGAAACACCGCGTTGGTGGTTTCTTGGGGGTCGTCCAGGTTGAAGCGATCCAGCGTCGTGCCGGTGTACAAAATGTCGCGGACCACGGCAAACAGGTGCTCGCGTATACCGGTGATGATGGTGTCATCGACAAAGGCGTTGGACGGGGCGTTGGCGATTTCCAGGCGGATGCCGCGCTCGTAGCCGACCACTTCGATGGTGAAGTCCGGGAACTGATCCATCAGGCCATAGCCGGAATCGTCTTTGCTGCCGACGTTCAACACGGCCAGCGCACAGTTGCGCATCAGTTGGTGCAAGCCGCGGACGCCGGCATCGGTTAATTGGGCAACTTCGTCTTGGCTGAGCAGGCTGAGGTGGGAGCGTGGACTAATGGTGGCGTTAACGGTGTGTGTCATGCAGTCTCCTTAGATTGCTAGAGACTACCCGCTTGGCGGGTGGGCGCCAATCGGGAGGCCTATGAATACGCGTTTTGCACTGTTGTTATCGGCCGATCCGCTGCGTGACTGGCTGGCGCCGGAGCATCGCGCGTGCGCGGTACAAGCGGCGGATCAGCTGTTGGCACTGCCGCGGATTGACGGTGATGTCGACCCGGCGGCGTTGAATGACTGGATTCGCAGCTGGCTCAGCGCGTCGTCGGCACGGGCACTAGACGCACGGGTGCGCCGGGTAACCGCGTTGCCGCGGCGTCCTGGCTAAGGCGTTCGAACTCGTCGGCCGGGGCAGGCACATGGCTCAGCGTCGCCGCCGTGACCAGCCCAACTATTAATAGAGAAAGTCGAGCCGCACGGGCCCCGGGTGATGGGCGCGCCAATGGGCGGGTCAGTTGCACCAGTGAGGGCCGCGCGCGCGGGCTCGGATCAAGGCATCGGTTGAGTTGCCGGCGCAGGCGAGTGGTGCCTGCGGTACGCCGGACCAGGCGCATTAACACCGCCGCCATGGCATAGACTTCGGCCGCCTCGGTGACCGCGCCGCCGGCCTGAACTTCCGGGGCGCTGTAGTCGCGCCGTGTGTGGCGGGCCGGCTGACCCAGTCGAACTCGCGACCCTAGGTCAATGAATCGTATCGCACCGCGCGGCGACACCAGCAGGTTGTCCGGTGCCAGATCCCCATGCGCCCAGCCACTGGCTAACAGACTGGCCAAACCGCGCCACGCCGACAAGCAGGCCTGTTCGCACTGGGTCGCCGACCAATGCCGCGTCAGCGCCGCGGCCAGGGTTGGCCAGGCACAGTATTCGAACACCAAACGGCCATCGTCCAACCGATCGTGCAGCACGACCACGGCGCTGCAACGGGGGTAGTCACGGGCTTCGTGCTCCAGCGCCAGGCCTGACTTGATCGCCACCCAACGCTTTAGAGCACGGTCATGCGCCAACCAGACCTCGCCGTGATTGCCGCGCCCCAGCAGACGCATGGGCTCATAGCGCGCAGTCAAACCGCACCCGCAGATGGCCGGCGCGGTGAACACCGCCGGGGTCGTCCATCAGTAGCCAGGGCTGCACGCCCATGTCGTCGGGCATGAGGTCGGCCCAGTAACCGCCCAGCGCAACTGCCGTGCGGCGCGTTTGTATAAAATCGGCGAGCACACTGGGCAGTAGCGGATCGCGGGCCCAATCCGGCGCCTGGTCACCGCGCAACCACAGCCAGCCTTGGTCGGCGTAGTGCTGGTCGAATTGCTTTAAGGCCAGCGCGAAGCCGGACAGTGAGTCACCCAGGTCGCGCCAGTTCATGGCCTGCCCACAGCGTGTCGGCGGCGCACCGATGTCAAAGCGATAGAGTGGGCTGGTGCTGGCATCCAACAGTGTCTTGTGGGCATCCAGTTGCGCTTGACCCTGCAGTAGGGCCAGTTGTTGGTCGTTCAGTTGCTGTTGCAGTTGGGTCTGCTGTCGCCGCGCTTGGGCTAACTCGCTGGCCTCGACCAAGCGCACGCCACCGGCGGCTTTTTGGTACCACCCCAGCGCCGCGACCGGGTCGATGGTCTGGCCCATGCCATGCTCGGCCATGCGCCCTAGGTACCACGCGCCGCTGGCATGACCCAGCCGATAAGCGGTCCGGTAAGCGTCGCGTGCGTCGTCAAATCGCGGCGGCTGGTCGTGCTCGGCCCAGCGTCCCAGTTGCAACCAGGCATCGGTATCACCGTGCTGTGCAGCCAGTCGCATTTGGTCGGCTAGGATGCCGCGCCCGCTGGCATGATAAGTGCCACCCTTAGCCAAACATTGGTCCTGGCGGTCATAGGTTCGGGCGCCGGGGGACTGAAACTGCTGAGGCCCAATGAAATGCGTGGTTGGCGGCAGCTGGCAGGGGCCAGGTGGTGTTTCGGTGTGGTTTTGGCAGCCAGACAGCGCAAAAACTACCCATAGGTACGGCGTTAAATTCATACGCCAAGGCTATGGGCGGGCTGGCGGCCATACCATGGACGGGGGTCCGGTACGGGGTCGTAACCGGTCCAACGCACCGGGGTACGAATCTGACGATTCAAATCAGCTTGAGAGTGACCCTCCGCGCAACATAACCCGGAGGACGCGATGAAATATTACCCCTTTGCCGTGCTGGCAGTGGGCTTGGCCCAGGCCCAGGCCGCCGCGGCCGATACCTTGGTGGTGTCGCCGGCGGTCTATGACGGCAACGAGTATTTCTATTACTTTAATCTGGTGGCCGATACCGGCCCGGTACTGAGTGATTACCAGGTCCAGATCTCCGGCGTCGCCGCCGGGTCCGTGACCATTGATTGCACGCGCACCAATGCCTGCTGGCATCCGGCGTCGGTGGGCGATGTACTCAGCGTCGACAACCCAGAGCAATTCACCTTTGTTGAAAACTACGCCGACAGCCAGGGGATTGATTCCAATACCGGCGGTCTGGCGGGGCCGTCCAGTGCCGGCGCCGTGGCGCCCGACATTATGGACGAGGTGATTGCCGCTCGCCGCGATGAGTTAACTGCCCAAAGCGAGCGGGTCGGGTATGCCATGGCTGCGATACGTCAACAGCGTTTGGGGTGGAGTTTGATCTCCCAGACCGATGCCAACTCGGTTGGTGTGAAATTGCCTGCGTTACCGGTGTCCTTGACCTACACCCAGGAGACCGGCGGGCGCGAGCGGTTTGATCTGTTGTCCGGGTTCAGCGCGGTCAACGGGCCTTGGGTAGTGACCGGGTTGGCGTCGGTTGGCGGCGGTCAGCGCGCCGGTGTCGCATCGAGGTGGGTGGCGGTGGCGAGCGAGGCTTGGTTGCGCGGGGGCGGTTTTAGCGGTCCCTTTGTCGGGCTGCAGCACCATCAAGGTGCTGAGGATGCCGGGCCTTGGGGCGCGGTCGCCTTGTCCGACTGGCAATCCAGCGCGCTACAGGCGCGCCTGGGGTATCGAACCCAGTGGGGCGTCGCTACCTGGTGGGGCGCCGGTGTGGTTGAGCTGGGCGCCGGCGTCGTCAGTAACGATTGGCGCGTGGCCGGAACAGTGTATGCCGGCGCCAGTCAAGCGCTCAACATAAGTCAGCGCAGTCAGGATGGGTTTGTGCAGGTGTCATTTCGGGCCCAAGGTCCCCGCAATCAACTCAGCGCCGCCCTGCAACTGGAGGGTGATCGGGCCTCACTCGGACTCACGCTGGGTTGGTAGCTTTGCTATGCTCAAAGCCTATTAAAAAGGAATTTGCGTGTGTGAACTGCTGGGCATGAGTGCCAACGTCCCAACGGACATTCGATTTAGTTTCAGCGGTTTGGCCGTGCGCGGAGGCCAGTCCGGGCCGCATCGTGACGGCTTCGGGGTGGTCTTTTATCGTGGCAAGGGCATCCAAGAGTTTCGCGACGATGCCGCCAGCTGCCAGTCCCCGGTAGCGGATTTGGTCCAGGCCTTGCCGATCCGCTCGACCGCGGTCATCGCCCACGTGCGCCAAGCCAATGCCGGTGCCGTTAACCTAGAAAACACCCATCCTTTTCACCGCGAATTCATGGGCCGTCACTTCACCTTTGCCCACAACGGCCAGTTGCCAGGGGTTAAGAAACTTAGGCTGGGTCGTTTCCGACCGATCGGCACGACCGACTCGGAACACGCGTTTTGCTATTTAATGGCCGAGTTGGAACGATTCGACCGATTGCCCACCGTGGCCCAGGTCAAAGCGGCCTTTGGTCGCGCGGCCAAGGTCCTATCCGGTTACGGCGTCTGTAATCTACTGCTCAGTGACGGCAGGGCACTGTATTGCTGGCGTACCAGCAAGTTGGTCAGCATCACTCGGCGTGCGCCCTTTGGCGCGGCCCGCCTGGAAGACGCGGATATGACCGTTGATTTTGCTCAGGTCACCACGCCCAAGGATGTGGTCACTGTGGTGGCGACCGCGCCACTGACGGACAACGAATGCTGGACGGAACTGCCGCTCAAACGCGCCTGTGTACTGCGCGCAGGAGAGTGGCACTAGTTGTGCCAAAACCGCGCTTAGACTAAAGTCGCCAGTACAACATAACGATAACAAAAGGGCCGAATCACGTGGAATTTTCCAACGCTCCCGCCAATGCCATCGACCTTGACCGTTACGCCAGCGTCGCTGATCTGTTCGAAGAATCCATCGACCGCTTTTCAGACCAAGTCGCGTTTTCCAATTTTGGCGTCGACCTGACGTATCGCGCCCTTAGCGATAAAGCGGATCGTGTCGCGGCGTGGCTGCAGCATGAAGCCGGCATCAAGGCCGGTGATAAGTTTGCCTTGATGTTGCCCAATTGCCTGCAGTACCCCGTATTCGCGGTGGCACTGATGCGCCTCGGTGCGGTCTTGGTCAACGTCAACCCCCTATACACCCCGCGTGAATTAACCCACCAGCTCAACGACAGCGAAGCGGTCGGTATTCTGGTGCTGGCTAATATGGCCAATACCGTCGAAGCCTGTGTCGCTGAAACCGCGGTGCGCACGGTCGTCGTGACTGAGCTGGCGGATATCATGCCGACTCCGAAACGGCTGTTCATGAACTTTGCGGTCAAGCACATCAAAAAGATGGTGCCGGCTTACACCTTGAGTGGGCACCACCGCTTGATTGACATCCTGAAGCGACAGGATCTGGCACCCGCGATCCGCCACCAGGGCCATCACGACGACGTCTTGGCCCTGCAATACACCGGCGGCACCACCGGGGTCAGCAAGGGTGCGGTGCTGACTAACCGCAATATCTTGGCCAACATGATGCAGATCGACTTGCTGTTCGATGGCTACGTGCGCGCTGGCATGACTGCGATTGCACCCTTGCCGCTGTATCACGTGTTCTCGTTTGTCGGTCACATGATGTGGCTGTTCAAGTGTGGTTGCACCTCGGTTTTAGTGACCAACCCGCGCGACATGCCGACCTTTTTAAAAGTGTTGGAACGCACCCCATTCGACATCTTTATCGGTTTGAACACCCTGTTTGTCGGTTTGCTGAAACAGCCGCGCTTTCGTCAGCTCGATTTTTCGCGCCTGATGTTGACGGTGTCCGGTGGCATGGCACTGACCTCGGCCGCGGCGGCCGAATGGAAGGCGGTCACGGACTGCGATATCTGCGAGGGCTACGGCCTGACCGAAACCAGCCCGGTGGTCACCGTGAACCCGCTGGAAGGCATCCAGATTGGCACGATTGGACTACCGCTGGCGGATACCGAATGTGTGATTTTGGACGAGGACGGCCAGTTGCTGCCCGCAGGCGCGGTCGGTGAATTGGCGGTCAAGGGACCCCAGGTCATGCGCGGCTACTGGAAACGCCCCGAGGCGACCGCGGACGTGATGAGCCCGAGCGGTCATTTTAAGAGCGGCGACATGGGCATGTTGATGGACGACGGCTACTTCAAAATCGTTGACCGCAAGAAAGACATGATCTTGGTCAGCGGCTTTAACGTTTACCCGAACGAAGTCGAAGATGTGCTAGCCTCGCACCCCGATATTATTGAAGCGGCCGTGGTCGGTGTCCCCGATGATGCCCAAGGCGAATCCGTCAAAGCCTTCTTGGTCTCCGAGAAAGACGTCGATGTCGAAGCCTTGAACGACTGGTGCCGCGAGCGACTGACAGCCTACAAGGTGCCCCGAGCCTTTGAATTCCGTGATGAACTGCCCAAAACCAACGTCGGCAAAGTGCTGCGACGCGCCCTGCGTTAATGTTGATGCCCGGGGGCGCGTATGACCCCGGACGATACTGCTGCGCCGGCGGCGAATCTGACTTTCCCGCCGGACCTTCCGGTCTCCCAGCGGATCGAAGAAATTGCCGAGGCGGTGCGCAACCATCAGGTCGTGATTGTGGTTGGCGACACCGGGTCGGGCAAGACCACCCAGTTGCCGAAATTGTGTTTGGCGCTGGGTCGCGGCACCCAAGGTAAAATTGGGCACACCCAGCCGCGGCGTTTGGCGGCGCGCTCGGTGGCGGCACGGATTGCCGAGGAAACCCAGACCGAATTGGGCCAGTTGATCGGCTACAAAGTTCGCTTTCAAGATTCCGTCAGCCAGGACACGCGGGTCAAACTGCTAACGGACGGTATGTTGCTGGCCGAAACCCGCGGCGACAAGCTGCTCAAAGGTTACGACACGCTGATTATCGACGAGGCCCACGAGCGTGGCCTGAACATCGATTTTTTGCTGGGTTACCTGAAACGCCTGCTGCCCAAGCGGCGCGACCTAAAAGTCATCATCACGTCGGCCACCATTAACTACCAGCGCTTCAGTGCCCATTTCATGGATGCCCCCGTGGTGATGGTCGAGGGCCGGACTTTTCCAGTCGAGGTGCGCTATCGCCCGCTGTCCAGTGACAGCGATGATGCACCGCTGTACCGCGGCATTGTCAGCGCCGTCGACGAGTTACGCGGGCTTGATCAGGACAACAAGAAACGGCGCGGTGACGTGCTGGTGTTTTTACCCGGCGAGCGTGAGATCCGTGGAGCGGCGGAGGCGCTGCGCCGCAGTCACCTTAGCCAGCTCGATGTTTTGCCCTTGTACGCGCGGCTGTCGGCGTCCGAGCAACAGCGTATTTTCCACCCGACCGGCGGTGACCAGCGCATTGTGTTGGCGACCAACGTCGCTGAAACCTCGCTGACGGTGCCGGGTATTCGCTATGTGATCGACTCGGGTGTCGCGCGTATGTCGCGCTATTCGTATCGCTCCAAGGTACAGCGCTTGCCGATCGAGGCGGTCTCCCAAGCCAGTGCCAACCAACGCAAGGGCCGTTGTGGTCGTTTGGAGCCGGGTGTTTGCATCCGTCTATACGAACAAGAGGACTTCGAAGGCCGCCGCGAATTTACCGAACCGGAACTGCAGCGCACCAATTTGGCCAGCGTCATTCTTCAGATGCTGGACTTGAAGCTGGGCGACATTGAACGTTTCCCGTTTATTGATGCCCCGGATCGGCGCTACGTCACCGATGGCTACAAGTTGCTCGAAGAAATCGGTGCGATTGATGACCGGCGGATCATTACGCCGCTGGGGCGTGAGTTGGCGCGCTTGCCGATCGATCCAAAGCTGGGGCGCATGGTATTGGCGGCACGCGACTATGGCTGTGTCCACGAGGCCCTGGCCATCGCCAGCTTCCTGACCGTGCAAGACCCTCGCGAACGACCGCGCGCGGCGCAGGACGCTGCTGATTTTGCCCACGGCACCGATGCCCACGAGCAGTCTGACTTTTTGAGTATCGTTGCGCTGTGGAATCGCATCGAAGGCCAGCGCCAGGCCCTGACGTCGAGCGCCTTTCGCAAGTACTGTCAAAAACAGTTTCTGCACTACATGCGTGTGCGCGAATGGCGCGAAATCCACCGTCAGCTGTGGCTTGCGATCAAACCGACGACGCGCCTGAACGATGAGCCGGCGGATTACCGCTCGGTTCACTTGGCCGTGCTGACCGGCTTGGTCGGCAATATCGGCATGAAGGACGAGAACGAATACCGCGGGGGCCGTGACACGCGGTTTAACTTGCACCCCGGGCGCCAAGCCAAAGGACGACCGAAATGGGTGGTGGCGGCGGAATTGGTCGAAACCACGCGCCTATTTGCGCGCACGGTGGCCAAAATCGAGCCCGAATGGCTCGAAACGGTGGCCCCTCAGCTGATCAAGCTGACCCACGGCGACCCCTATTGGAGCAAGCGCCACGGCCAGATCATGGCCCACGAGCGCGGCACGCTGTTTGGGTTGCCGGCGGTGGCCAAACGCGCCGTCTCGTTTGCCAAGCGCTCACCGATCAAGGCCCGCGAACTGTTGATTCGCGATGGACTGGCCCAGGGTGAAATTAAGACCCAAGGCACGTTCATGCAAAATAACCTGGATCAGGTGGCGCGCATTCTCGATTTGGAAGCGCGCGAGCGGCGGCGTGATCTGCTGGATGACCAGCGTTTGTTTGAATTCTATGAAAGCAAATTGCCCAGCGACATTATTGATGCGCGCTCGTTTGAGCGCTGGCGCCGCCGAGTCGAGCGCGACCAACCACGGGTGTTGTACATGGCCCAGGATGACTTGCTGAGCGCCTCGGCGGCGCTGGACCAGCAGGCCTACCCCGACCACCTGGAAGTGTCGGGTAACCGTTTCACGCTGTCCTACGAATTCAACCCCGGCACCGACCATGATGGGGTCACCCTGGAGGTGCCACAGGCTGCGCTGCACAGCGTCACCGCAGCGGTCACCGACTGGCTGGTGCCGGGTATGCTCGAAGAAAAAGTCGAGGCGCTGGTGCGGACCCTGCCCAAGGCAATCCGGCGTCAGTTGGTGCCGCTGCCCGACTTTGCTCGTCAAACCTTGCCGACGCTGCGCTGGCGCCAGGGTGATTTGGTCGAACAGCTGGGCAAAGCGGTCACCCGGCGTCTGGGCAAACCTTTCGATGTGCGTCAGTTCGAGCTGGCGGCACTGGATCACTATTACCGCATGAACATTCGCGTGATGGACCCGCACGGCCAGATCATTGCGCAGTCACGGGATTTGGCATCCCTGCAAAAAGATCTGCGCACGCCGGCTCAGGTCTCGACGCCGGCGCCAAAATCCCCGGTCCTGACGCAGTGGAACATGGGCGACCTGCCAGCACGTCAGACGCTTGAACAGGATGGCCTCAGCCTGTCATTGATCCCCGTCATCAGCGCGGTCGATGGCGGTGTTCAGCTGCAGCATATGGACGACCCGGATGCGGCCGCGCATGTTCATCGCCGCGGTGTTATTCGTTTGGCCCAGGCGCGTATGGCGACCCAGACTAAGTTGCTGCGTGAATCGAAATTGGCCAAACGCTTGGACCTGTTGGCGACTCCGCGCGGGCTGGACCCCAAGGCGTCATTGCAGTGGATCGAGCGGTCGGTCGAAATGGCCTGTTTTGGCGACGGCATTCCGCGCGATGAGGCGGGGTTTGAGCGCGGCGTTAAGCGCGGTCGTGGCGACCTGGTCGCGGTCGCCGAGGGCCAGGCGGCGATCATGATCCGGGTGCTGGAATGTGCCCAGCGAGTGGGTAAGCAATTAAAGGGTTTGCCGCTGGCATGGCTGGACGTTGGCAAAGACGTCAACCAGCAGCTGGCGGGTTTGCTCAATGCAAGCTTCATTTGGGATACCCCGGCGGACAATTTGGCGCGCTACGAGGTGTACCTGAACGCCATCGAGATGCGCCTTGAGCGATTGGGCGGGCGTTTTGAGTTTGACCGCGGCGCGCGCCGGGAATTGGATGCCTGGCTCGACGCCATCAAACCCTATTGGAGCGAATACCCGTTGAATCCGGTTGAGCCCAGCGTTGCCAGCTTCCGCTGGTTGCTAGAGGAATACCGGGTCAGCCTGTTCGCGCAGCAGCTTGGCACCCAGGGCAAAGTATCGGGCAAGCGCTTGGACGGTTTGCTGTCCGACATCAGGACACGTCGAACCCGTGCGGGTTAGCTTTAATTTTTTGGTGGTGGCGTTATAGTGCGGCGAATGAAACCTTTGATGACCGTAGTCTTGCTGACTGCCAGCCTGGGCGCGATGGCGACCCCCGTGGACCCATTGGAACCGGTTAACCGTGCCGTGTTTGCTTTTAACGATGCGGTTGATCGCGTGGCTTTGCGCCCGGCGGCGTCGGCTTACCAGTCGTTGCTGCCGCGTCCGATACGCAGCGGCATCGGTAACTTCTTTTCCAACCTCGGCGAGGTTTCAACGTTTTTAAATGCCGCGCTGCAGGGCAAACCGGACGAAGCGGCCAATGCCTTGGGTCGGTTTGTGTTCAATAGCACCCTGGGGTTGGGCGGCATTTTGGATGTCATGACCGAGTTCGGTGCGCCCAAAACCTCGGAAGACTTCGGCCAGACGCTGGGCGTTTGGGGGGTCGGCGAGGGCGCCTATGTGGTGTTGCCCTTTTTCGGTCCGTCGACGGTCCGCGATGGACTTGGCCGATTTAGCGTCGACGCCACCACCAATCCGGTCAATTACCTATCGCCCAGCGAGCACCGGCTTGGGGTGACGGCACTGAGTTTGATCAATCGCCGCGCGCAGCTGCTAGGCGCTGATGCGCTGGTCAATGGCGACCGCTACGTGGCGCTGCGTAATTTGTGGCTGCAAAACCGTCGTTACCAAGTCAATGACGGCGCCGATGCCTCGGCCGACGCGTTTTTGGAAGATTTTTAAGCGATGTCCAACACCTGTGCACCAATGACGTACCCGCCATCCGCCGCGTTGTCGCAGCGTGACACTTCGGCGGTGACGACAAAGTCGACAATGCCGCGTTTGGTCGCCTCCAGGCTGACCACCCATTGTTCGCCAATCTGTGCCGGACGTGGGGACACCAAATGAATGCCATGACTGGACAAATCATGGCAGCGGCCGATCACACGGTCTTGGTTGGCCGTGACGATGGTCACGGGAACGTCGACGTTCAGTCGGTTGTGGGCGCGTTGATCACTGATTGGCATAAGCATCTCGTCGGTTGTGTTAGCCCAAGCGTAGCCAGCAAATGAATGATGTGCGCGCCTTTGGTGGTCCGCGGGTGCGCGTGATCACGACCGATGGAGACGTTTTGCAAAGTCTGTCACAACTATTCGCCGGGCGCGCCCAGCTCGAATGGGTTCAAAGCGACCAATGGCCCGATTCTGACTCGCTGGATGACGCTGACCTGACGTTGCGCCTGAACCCGTTGGATGATGGGCAGCGCGCGCTGGTGGTATCGACCGCGCATGACGGTGCGCCGATTCAGTGGCACTGGCCGCTGCTTGAATCGACGGCATTTGTCGCCAGCTGCCTAGCGCTCAGTGCCTGCAGCGATCAGCAAGCCTGGTCGCTGGAAACCGAAGTGTTGCGGGTTCTGCATGCCGACCAGCGTGCCGGCCGCGCGATCCAAGCACGGTTGTTGCCGAACGAGCCGCTGGACAGTGCTGGGCTGCGCTGCGAGCTTGGGTTCTTCCCGTCGTTGCTGCTGAGTGGTGATTTTGCCGACTATTTCCAAGCCGATCGGCCGTCACGGGTGGTCACCTTGTTGGCCGATGTGGCCGGGCACGGGGTCAGTAGCGCCATGGTCACGGTCATTATCAAAAGCCTGATCAATCGGTTGCGGCGCAACCTCGAACGCGCCAGTAGCTTTGATTTATTGAGCCCCGCGCGCATGCTTGAACGCATCAACAGTGAGCTGATGTCGACTGGGCTGGGTAAGCACGCGACCGTTTTTGTCGGCCTGTTTGATGCCGAACAGCGTCGCCTAAACTACGCTGTCGCCGGCCACACACCGATGCCGGTCCTAGTCGTTGATGGCCAAGCGCAGGTTTTGCCCGGCCAAGGTCGCCCAGTCGGACTGTTCGCAGACGTGGACTATCGTGAACTCAGTATTGACCTGCCCGACAGCGAGTTTTACCTGGTGCTGGCGTCTGACGGTGCCTTGGATTTGGTCGATGCGACCGGCTTGGCTGCCCAGACCGACGGCCTGACCGCCGCCATTGCGTCCTGTGGGGGCAGTGTCCAGTCGCTGGCCGAGACGCTTGGGCTGGATCGGGGTCAAGCGACACCGGACGATGTGACCTTGGTGATGGTGCGGGGGGCGGCGATATGACGCCTCCGGCAGGCAGCATCGGCCTGGCGGGCGAAAACGGCGAGGTCATGATTCGATTTCAGGGGGACGTGCGGTTGTCGCTGTGTACGACCTTGGACGATTTGATCGAGCGCTTGTTTGCCGACAGCCAACCGACCCATCTTGTGCTTGACCTAGGTCCGGCGACCAATGTTGATTCGACCTGTTTGGGCCTGATTGCAAAGCTGGGAATCGAGTCGGAGCGGCGATTGAATCGCCAACCTCGACTGTATTGCACTAACGCTGACGTTCAGTCCCAGCTCGACAGCCTTGGGCTGATGCCGCTGTTCGAGCCCTGTGCGGCCGCGCCTGATGCGATCGATGTTCCAGTGTCGTTGTCGCCCTGCGCGCCTGTGGACGCGCAGCCGGTGGTGCTGGAAGCCCACCGGATTCTGATGGACTTACAGCCTAGCAACCAGGGCAGATTCCAAGACCTAGTGCGGGCCTTGGATCGCGACTAGCCGCGGCTGGCGATGAGCTGTTCCAGTTTGACCTGGTCGATCGCGAACTTGCGGATACCTTCGGACAGTTTTTCGGTCGCCATGGCGTTCTCGTTGTGGCCCCAGCGGAATTCGCTTTGGTTGACCGCAGCGACGGCCGAGCCAGCTTCGATCCCATTTTGATCCAGCGCCAACGCCAAGTCGCCCTGGTCGGCTGCTAGCGCTTCCAAAAGCCCAGGTCCAATAGTCAGGCGGTCACAGCCGGCCAGGTGTTCAATCTCGCCGGTGTTGCGAAAGCTGGCGCCCATGACCACGGTGTCATAGCCGTGTCGTTTGTAGTGGGTCCAGATCGCTCGGACCGATTCGACGCCTGGGTCGGCTGCGCCGTCGAAGTTTTGTTCGGGGGCGTTGGCTTTGTGCCAATCCAAAATGCGGCCAACAAAGGGGCTGATTAAAAAGGCGCCGGCGTCGGCACAGGCTTGGGCCTGTTCAAAGCCGAACAATAATGTCAGGTTGCATTTAATATTATTCTTTTCTAATTCTCGAGCGGCCTGAATTCCTTCCCAGGTCGATGCGACCTTAATCAATACGCGACTAATGTCAGCGCCTGCCGCGGCATAACGTTCAATCAGTGAATAGGCTTGTTTTAGGGTAGCTTGGGTGTCAAATGACAGTCGCGCGTCGACTTCGGTACTGACGTAACCCGGCACGATGTTTTGAATGTCGTGACCGATGCTGACCGCTAAGTCATCGCTGGCTTCGGCGACCCAGTTATTCGGCTGGCTTATTTTAGCCTTGGCAATAGCGGCATCGATGCGAGCGGCGCCATCGGCTTGTTGTGCGGCGTTCAAAATCAACGAGGGATTAGTGGTCGCGTCTTCGGGTTTCCAGCGCTCGATCGCCGCTAAGTCGCCAGTGTCGGCGACTACGGTCGTGAATTGACGTAACTGGTCTAATTTGTTCATTCGACATTATCTCCTAGATTTAAATGGTTCAGTGCGCGTTCAATAACTTCAATTCCAGCGCCCGGTTTATGGGCGTCTTCGGTCAATGTCCGACGATATAATCGGGCGCCCGGTTGATCTTTAAATAGTCCCAGAATGTGACGAGTAAAGTGAGAAAGGGGCATTCCTTGGGTTAACTCGTGGTTAATATAGGCATAACAACTGCGCAGTGCTTCGGCGCTGGTTGTGGTGCGCGCAGCGGTATTAAAAAAGTCAGTGTCGACGCCGGCTAGGCACCAAGGTGTGTGGTACGCCGCGCGGCCGTACATTAGGCCGTCGAGCTCCTGCAGCCAGTGAGCATCCGCCGCCGGGTCCTTCAACTCGCCATTCAAGACCACGCGTAAATGCGGAAACGCGCGTTTGATGTCGACGGCGCGGTGCGGCTGAAGTGGGGGTATTTCACGGTTCTGTTTGGGTGATAGGCCTTTTAATATGGCTTTTCGTGCGTGCACCGTCAGGGTATTTAAATCTAAATTTGATATTTTTTCGACAAAGGGTAATAGGGTTATGTCGGGGTCTTGATCGTCAATGCCGATACGTATTTTAGCGGAAATAGGAATATCGCCGCTAGCAGACTTCATCGCCTGTAGGCATTCATGCACGCGGCCTGGATCGGCCATTAGGCTGGCGCCGAATTGACCGGACTGAACGCGGTCGGACGGACAGCCTAAATTCAGATTTATTTCATAATAGGGGTGCTGGGCGGCGATGGCCGTGGCCTTGGCTAATTGTTCCGGATCACTGCCGCCTAACTGTAATGCCAGGGGGTATTCAATTGGGTGGTGCTGTAATAACCGATCGGCGTCGCCGAATACTAAAGCTGGCGCCGTCACCATTTCGGTATATAACAAGGCATGACGAGTTATCGCACGTAGAAATACACGTTGGTGACGTGTACTCCAGTCCATCATCGGTGCTTGACTGATTATATGGGGGGCAATTTTAGTCATTGATTCCTTGATAAATTACTAATCGGCATTACTATCAGCAATGAAAATTAATTAACTGGAAGTAAAACCATGGATCTCAGTCAATACAGCGAAGACCAACTCGCGCAATTAAAGCATCAAATTGAGTCTGAATTAGAAGGCCGTGTTGAACAAAAGCGCAAACTGGCCATCGATTCTATCTTGGCCGCCGCCAACGACGCTGATATTTCACGCGAAGACATTATCAAGGCTTTAACCGGTCGCAGTAAAGGCGCAACCGGCCGCAAAGCACCGATTAAATTCCGCGATCCTGCCAATGCGGACAACACATGGAGTGGCCGTGGCCGTAAGCCGCTATGGGTTGTGGCGTATTTAGATCAGGGCCACAGCATGGAATCCCTCGCAGTCTAACGGCATAATGCCGGCTCATTAAAGGAGCCGGCATGACCGTCAGAGTTCGAATTGCACCCTCTCCAACGGGTGATCCCCATGTAGGTACTGCCTACATCGCGCTATTTAACTACGCATTTGCCAAACAGCAAGGCGGTCAGTTCGTACTGCGCATCGAAGACACCGACCAATCTCGCTCCACACCTGAATCCGAACAAGCCATTTTGGATGCCCTGCGTTGGGTCGGCTTGGACTGGGACGAAGGTCCTGACGTCGGCGGCCCGCACGGTCCGTACCGCCAAAGCGAGCGCATGGACATCTACAAAGGCTATGCCGAGCAACTGGTCGCCCAAGGCGACGCCTTTTATTGCTTCATGAGCGCCGACCAGCTCAACGCAGAACGCGAAGCGCAGTTGGCGGCGGGCGAGGCCCCGCGTTATGCCGGTGCTGGCCTTGCGTTATCGGCTGACGAGATTGCTGCACGGTTGGCGGACGGTGAATCGCATGTTATCCGGATGAAGATTCCCAGTGACGGCGTGTGTGTTTTTAATGACCGTTTGCGTGGTGACGTCGAGATCCCGTGGGATCAGGTCGACATGCAAATCTTGCTCAAGTCCGACGGCATGCCGACCTATCACCTGGCCAATGTCGTCGACGATCACCTGATGCAAATTAGCCACGTCATTCGTGGCGAAGAGTGGATCTCTTCGGCACCCAAGCACCAGCTGCTTTACCGGTATTTCGGTTGGGATATGCCCGAGCTTGTGCACATGCCGCTGCTACGCAACCCCGACAAGTCGAAGCTATCCAAGCGTAAGAACCCGACATCGGTGCTGTTTTATCAGCGCTTTGGTGTGATGGCGCCGGCGCTGCTGAATTATTTGGGGCGTATGGGGTACAGCTTTGAGGACGAGCGTGAGCAGTTCTCGCTGGATCAGATGATTGCCGAGTTCAATATCGACCGGGTGTCGTTGGGCGGGCCGGTGTTTGATGTGGACAAGTTGCTGTGGCTGAACGGTGAATGGATGCGTTCGTCGTCCCAAGCCGAGCTGGCTGATGCGATGCGCACCTGGGCTTTGAACGCAGACTTTTTTGCCCAGGTCGCACCCTTGGTGCTGCCGCGCATGCGCGCCTTCAGTGATCTGTTCAAGACCGCGTTGCCGCTGTTTAGTGGCTACCCGGACGTCGAGGCAGGGGACTTTGGCGAGGTCGACGAGCAGACCTTGGCGCAACTGCAGTTCTTGCTATGGCGCTTGGAACAGCCTGGTGGCTGGGACAAAGCGCGTGTCGAGGTCGAGATTAAGACCTTGGCCGGGCAGATGGGCATTAAGATGCGCGCCTTTATGCCGCCACTGTTTATTGCGGTCTGTGGCAGCAAAAATGCGGTCAGTGTGATGGATACCATGGCCGTGATTGGACCGGACTTGACCCGAAATCGTCTGCGTCATGCGATCGACGTGTTAGGCGGTGTCAGCAAGAAAGCAGCCAAGCGCTTAGAAAAACAATATAAGGCACTCGAAACCCTTGACGAGGGGGGCGATGCGCAATAATATGCGCGCCACCTTAAGGGGCTATAGCTCAGCTGGGAGAGCGCTACAATGGCATTGTAGAGGTCGGCGGTTCGATCCCGCCTAGCTCCACCAAATTTAAAAAACCGTCACGTGTGGCGGTTTTTTTTCGTCCCGAATTTCGGCCCCAAGGCCTGGAGTCACGATGATGCAAGATCCTATCTTTAGTCTGCACCCTCAGCTGGCAGCGGACAGCCGATTGCTGGTGTCGCTGGGCACCTCGGATTGGTTGCTGATGAACGATGCACGCTTTGTCTGGTTGGCCCAGGTGCCGCGCAGTTCTGGCGCAAAGTTGCTGGTCGACTTGGCCCCGGACATGCGCGCCGAGGTGCGCCAGGAATCGGACCGGGTGGTTACAATCCTGCAGGGGGCATTCAGCCCGGATCAAATCAATGTCGCGCAGATCGGCAATGTCGTTTCGCAGCTGCACATCCATCATGTATGCCGGTTTGCCGACGATGCGCTGTGGCCTAAGCCAATTTGGGGTCAGACCCCTGCGCAGCCCTACACCGAGGTCGAATATGAAGCGCGCCTGGCACTGCTGCGGGCGCAGTTCTAGCGCCGATCCAGCATCGGTTCAAGGCGCGCCATAATTAGCGGCTGCGCCAGTGCGACCACTAGCGTCACGGTGGCCAATGCGGCGACGTTGTTCAGGCTGCCGTCGATATTGACGGTCAAGATGATCGAGCTGGCAAACGCCGCGAGGCCACTGCAGCCGTGACGAATGCTGCCCTGTAGGGCCATGTGCGCAGCCCGTTCGTGGGCCTCGGGAACCAGCGAGCTTGCGGTATTGGCGGCGACGATGCGGGCGGCGCCGCTGACCATGAACAGCGGGAAAAATACCCAGATTGATAGCCACGGCGGGTCGCTCATAAAGCCACCGATCAGGGACATTGCAATGCACCCAAAACCAACCCAGGCAACGTAGGTCATGCGGTACCGATCCAACGCCCAGCCGGTGATTTGTTGCGCGATCAGCGTGGCGACGCCGGCGACAAAGTAGATCTCGCTCATGCGTTCGCGCGGAAAGCCAAGGTTGAATTGCATGTAGGTGGCGAAACTGGGAATCAGCAAGAATGACCCGCCGGACACGGTCGCCAGTAAGGCATAGGCGTATAACGTTTTTTTGCGCCGTATAAAGCGCCAGGTGCCCGGCCACGGGCGGCGCGGCGGAGCCGGGTTATCCGGCAGCGCAAAGCGTGTCGCCAGAGCCATCAATAGCATGACCGCGCTCAGGGCGTAGAACGGCAGTTGCCAGCCGCCAATCAGGGACAACTCCAGTCCCAGCGGTACGCCAATGATCGACGACAGGGCGAATGCGCTGCCGCTGAAGCCCATGGCGCGGCCGCGAAAGGCGGGCGGCACGGATTCGCTGATGATGGCCATGCTGATGCTGGTGGCGAGGCCACCAAAAACGCCGGCCAAGGCCCGAAAGCCGAGCAGCGCGTGAAAGCTTGGAGCCTGTGCGGCCAGGCCTTCGGCCATTGCCAAACCCAATAGAATTGAGACCATCAGTGGGCGGCGCCGAAACCGATCAAGGTAGCGGGCGCTGGCGAACGCCGTGATCGAGGCGGATAAAATGTACGCAGTTGCGACCCAGGGTACCTGGTCGACTGGGGCGCCAAAGGCCAGTGCAAAATCAGGCCCCAGCGGCATCACGATCATAAAGTCGATGATGTTGAAAAACTGCACCGCGGTGATCAGAGCAACGATGCCCCAGATTTGGCGTGTCATTCAGGTTCCAAGTGCAATGCCCGGATGGCGGGCAAAAAAAGGGACGGCCTTGGCCGTCCCTGCATTGTTGATCCGCGCTTAGCGCTTTTCAACCGGTTGGAAATCGCGCTGGTCTTCGCCGGTGTAGAGCTGGCGAGGACGGCCGATCTTGTGCGGGCTCGAGATCATTTCATGCCAATGGCTGATCCAGCCGACGGTGCGTGCGAGGGCAAAGATAACCGTGAACATGCTGGTCGGGATGCCAATCGCCTTCAAGATAATGCCGCTGTAGAAATCGACGTTCGGGAACAGTTTGCGTGACACAAAGTATTCGTCGCTCAGGGCGATTTCTTCGAGACGGCGGGCAATGCGCAACAGCGGTTCGTCTTCGACGCCCAGCTCTTTCAGCACTTCGTCGCACGACTCTTTCAAGACCGCAGCGCGCGGATCCATGTTGCGATAGACGCGGTGGCCAAAGCCCATCAGGCGGAAGGGGTCGTTCGGATCTTTGGCGCGCGCGACAAACTCGTCGATGCGGCTTTCGTCACCAATTTCATTCAGCATTTCGAGCACCGCTTCGTTGGCGCCGCCGTGTGCGGGCCCCCACAGCGTAGCAATACCGGCTGAAATGCAGGCAAAGGGGTTGGCGCCTGATGAACCAGCCAAGCGCACGGTCGAGGTTGATGCGTTTTGCTCGTGGTCCGCGTGCAAGGTGAAGATACGGTCCATCGCGCGCGCAACGGCGGGGTTCGGCTCGTACTGTTCGCACGGCGTGCCGAACATCATGTACAGAAAGTTTGAGGCGTAATTCAAGTCGTTACGCGGGTACATGAAGGGCTGGCCCAGCGAATGCTTGTAGCACATGGCCGCTAGGGTCGGCATTTTCGCGACCAGGCGGTGGGCTGCAATTTCACGGTCGCGCTCGTCACGAATGTCCATGACGTCGTGGTAGAACGCTGACAAAGCCCCAACCGCACCACACAGCATGGCCATGGGGTGTGCGTTGTGGTGGAAACCATCAAAGAAGCTGGTCAGCGACTCGTGAACCATAGTGTGGTGCTTAATGGTGTTGGTGAACTCGGCTTTTTGCTGTGCGTTGGGCAAGTAGCCGTAATACAGCAAGAAACACACTTCCAGATAGTCGCTTTTGCTGGCGAGGTCTTGGATGGTGTATCCGCGGTGCAGCAGCACACCGGCGGTGCCGTCGATGTAGGTGATTTTAGACTCTGTTGATGCCGTGGCGACGAAGCCCGGATCGAAGGTAAACATGCCAGCCTTAGCTAAGGGCGCGACGTCAAGTACGTCTGGGCCTACGGTTCCCGAATAAATGGGCAGCTCAACGGTCGTTCCGTCGGGCAATGACAGTGTTCCGAATTTTTCGGCCATGTGGTGCGGCTCCTATCCTTAACTATTGATGTTGCAGGTTTCTGGCGGGCAATTGTGCTCGTGTCGAGCGCTCACAGACCCGCTTCGTGAAGCGAATTCAAGCTGTGCAAGAATAGGGGGGTGCGCGCGCTTGTCAATTCTCCCTATTGTTACCAACGGAAGCAGTCCGCTCCTTTAGTCGTGTCGGTGGGGCGCGCAAAGCGTTGTCGCCAAAGGCCCGGCGCTGTACCCAGTAGCATTCACGCAGTTTGTTACGGTACTACCCAAATATGAAGATATTCGACTATTTGGGTATAAGAACCGGGCCTAAAGGTTTGAATATGGAATAAGCGGTACCTATACTGCGCCGGCAAATTCTTTTGTTTGTTCATCACAAATTCCGCAGGAGTGCATCCATGGCGATGACGCAAGACCGGCAGGTCAATCTGGATCTGAAAACGATTCGATTTCCGATCATGGCAATTTCTTCAATCATTCACCGGGTGACGGGCGTCATCATGTTTCTCGGCGCTTTCGTTGTTATGGCGCTATTGGGGATGTCGCTACAGGGCGAGCAAGGATTTCAAGCGGCATTGGATGCCAAGTCGAACCCGTTGGTGGCGTTTTGCTTATGGGGTTTTGTTAGCGTGTTGGGGTATCACTTTATTGCCGGTATCAAGCACTTGGCGATGGACCTTGGGCACTTTGAAACGCTCGAAAGCGCGCCCGTAGCGGCTCGCTTTACCTTGATCGCAGGCGCGGTCGTTGTCGTATTGTCGGGGGTTTGGGTATGGTAACCAAAGCAACTAACTTAGGGCGCAATGGTGTGTCGGACTGGATCATGCAGCGCGCATCTGCGGTTATTTTGGCCGCCTACACGGTTTTCGTGGTCGGCTACTTGCTGCTAAACGATGTCGATGCTGCGATGTGGCAGGGCTTGTTCTCGAGCCTGCCGATGCAGATTTTCAGTATGCTAGCGGTGCTGGCTTTTGTAGCCCATGCATGGATTGGCATGTGGACGGTGGTAACGGATTACGTCAAACCCATCCGTGTGCGTTATGCCGCTATTATGGCGATCGCATTGATTTTGTTTGCCTACCTCGTTTGGGGTGTGGCTGTTGTGTTTGGGAACTGATCCATGACTTCAAAACTACGCGAAATGAAATTTGACGCCGTCATTGTTGGTGGCGGCGGTGCGGGACTGCGGGCTTCGTTGCAGTTGGCTCAGTCCGGTTACAAGACCGCTTGTATTACCAAGGTATTTCCGACCCGTTCACACACCGTGTCGGCCCAGGGCGGTATTACCTGTGCGATCGCCAGTTCGGATCCGAACGACGATTGGCGCTGGCATATGTACGACACCGTCAAGGGGTCGGACTACATCGGCGACCAGGACGCGATCGAGTACATGTGTTCGGTCGGCCCGGAAGCGGTGTTCGAGCTTGAGCACATGGGGCTGCCGTTTAGCCGCACCGAAAATGGACGTATCTATCAGCGTCCGTTCGGCGGCCAGTCAAAAGATTTCGGTAAGGGTGGTCAGGCCGCTCGTACCTGTGCTGCGGCCGACCGTACCGGTCACGCCTTGCTGCATACGCTTTATCAAAACAACGTCAAGAACAACACCACCTTCTTGAACGAATGGTTTGCGGTTGATCTGGTTAAGAACGAAGCGGGCGCCGTGGTTGGCTTGATTGCCATGGAAATTGAAACCGGCGAGACCGTGTTTGTTAAGACCAAAGCAACGGTGTTGGCGACCGGCGGTGCAGGGCGTATCTATGCCTCGACCACCAACGCCCACATCAATACCGGCGACGGTATCGGCATGGCGCTGCGTGCGGGCGTTCCTGTCCAAGATATTGAAATGTGGCAGTTCCACCCGACCGGTATTCACGGCGCGGGCACCTTGGTCACCGAAGGGTGCCGGGGCGAAGGCGGCTACTTAATCAACAAAGACGGCGAACGCTTCATGGAGCGTTACGCGCCGAACGCCAAAGACTTGGCGGGACGTGACGTAGTGGCGCGTTCGATGATGACTGAAATCCTTGAAGGCCGTGGTGCTGGACCGGACGGTGATCACGTGTTCCTGAAGCTGGATCACTTAGGCAAAGACCTGCTGGACGAGCGCCTGCCCGGCATCTCGGAGCTGTCAAAGACTTTCGCCCACGTTGACCCAGCCGTCGCGCCGATCCCCGTCGTGCCGACCTGCCACTACATGATGGGCGGTGTGCCGACGAATATTCACGGCCAGGCCATGATTCACGACGCCAACGGCGACGATTCACTGGTCCCCGGCTTGTTTGCTTGTGGCGAAGTCGCCTGTGTGTCCGTGCACGGTGCCAACCGTTTGGGCGGCAACAGCCTGCTGGACTTGGTCGTGTTTGGTCGCGCCGCGGGTATTTACATCGAAGAGCAGCTGAGCCAGGGCCTCGAAGAGCAGCCGGTGGTTGATGCTGATATCGAGCGCGCCATGGGCCGCTTGAACAAGCTCAACGCGTCGACGTCTGGTGACGACGCCTCGGTCTTGCGCAAAGAACTGCAAAGCATCATGCAGAACTACTTCGGCGTGTTCCGTGACGGCGAGTTCATGAAAAAAGGTCGCGCTGAACTCGAAGCATTGCGCCCTCGGATCGAGAACGTCTTTTTGTCGGACAAATCAAACGCGTTCAACACGGCGCGTATTGAATCGCTGGAATTGCAGAACCTGCTGGAAGTGGCCGAAGCCACTGCCGTTGCGGCGGATCTGCGCACGGAAAGCCGTGGCGCACACAGCCGCCGCGACTTCCCCGAGCGTGACGATGAAAACTGGTTGGTTCACTCGATCTACGATCCGGCCACCAAAGAACTGCGTAAGCGACAGGTCAACTTCCAGCCCAAGGGCATGGATGCATTCCAACCTGCCGTTCGTACTTACTAAGAGGGGAATTAAAGATGTTAGTTAGCGTTTATCGTTACAACCCCGAAACGGACCGTGAGCCGTTCATGCAAGACATCGACGTCCAGTTGCCCGAAGGCAAGGACTTGATGGTGTTGGACGTGCTCAACCTGATTAAGGATCAAGACCCGTCAGTGGTGTATCGCCGTTCATGCCGTGAAGGTGTGTGTGGTTCTGACGGCATGAACATGAACGGTAAAAACGGACTGGCGTGTATCACACCGGTTAGTGAAGCGGTCAATGGCGGCGACACTCTGATCATCCGTCCGCTGCCGGGTCTGCCGGTGGTGCGTGATCTGGTGGTCGATATGAGCTTGTTCTACAGCCAGTACCAGAAGATCAAGCCGTTTTTGCAAAACGCGACGCCGACCGGTAGCCAAGAGCGCCTGCAGTCGCCAGAAGAACGTGCCAAGCTGGACGGCTTGTACGAGTGCATTTTGTGCGCGTGTTGCTCGACGTCCTGTCCGTCGTTCTGGTGGAACCCCGACAAGTTTATCGGCCCAGCCGGTCTGCTTCAGGCCTACCGCTTTTTGGCCGATAGTCGTGATACCGCAACCGAAGAGCGTCTGGCCAACTTGGACGATCCGTTCAGCGTATTTCGCTGCCGCGGTATCATGAACTGTGTGACCGTTTGCCCGAAGGGACTGAACCCGACCCGTGCAATTGGCCACATTCGTGACATGTTGTTAACACAGGCCTCGTAAGCGGCTTGTGATCAAAGCCCCGGTAACGGGGCTTTGCTGCGCGACCCGCAGCCAAACAGGTCAGCAATGGGCAAGCATTTCGGTGCAGTTTTTTTATAAAGGAAGTCGGCAATGCCGGCCTTGTTCGGGGACGAACCAGCGTGTCAAATCAGGACCGCGATATGGAGCGCTTTTCCCGGGCAAGCGGGAGAAACCCTCATGTCTAACAGCTCGTTAGAGCAACTCTGGGCGACCGGCCATTTGGCTGGTGGCAATTTGGCCTTCGTAGATGACCTATACGAGAGCTACCTATCTAATCCTTCTTCAGTGTCTGAGACCTGGCGCCAGTTTTTTGATGGCCTGCCCAGTGTTGACGGCCATATTGGCGCCGATTACTCGCACCGTACGGTGCGCGAACAGTTCGAATTGGCGGCCAAAAACTCACACCGTGCGGTTGCCCAATCGCAGGGGTCTGTTTCTTCCGAATTCGACCGCAAACAGGTCCGCGTCCAACGTTTGATGCAGGCCTACCGTACCCGCGGCCATCAAAAAGCCAAACTCGATCCGCTTGGGCTGATGGCGCGTCAGAACGTTCCGGACTTAGAGCTCGGATTTTTTGAGCTGACCAAGTCGGACCTGGACACGGTATTCAGCGTGTCTTCGAACACCATGGGTGTGAACGAGATCAAGCTGGGTGATTTGATCACCACCTTAGAGGCGACCTATTGCAACACCGTCGGCGCCGAGTTCATGCACATCGTCAACACCGAAGAACGCTTGTGGATTCAAGAGCGTATGGAAAGCGTGCGTGGTCGTCCTGAGTTCAGTGGCGAGACCAAAAAACACGTGCTCGAGCGCCTGACCGCAGCCGAGGGTATGGAAAACTACTTGGCATCGCGTTACCCCGGGGTCAAACGCTTTGGCCTTGAAGGCGGTGAAGGCATGATTCCGATGATGGATGAAATCATCCAGCGCTCGGGCAGCAAAGGCGCCAAAGAAGTCGTCATTGGCATGCCCCACCGTGGTCGTTTGAACATGCTGGTCAACATTCTGGGCAAAAACCCCAGTGACCTGTTCGACGAGTTTGACGGCAAGGCCCAGTACACCGGCCAAGGCGACGTTAAATACCATCAGGGCTTCAGCTCGAACGTGATGACCCCGGGCGGCGAATGCCACCTGGCGATGGCGTTTAACCCGTCGCACCTGGAAATCGTATCACCGGTGGTGGAAGGCAGCGTGCGCGCTCGCCAAGACCGCCGTGGTGACAGCAGCGGCGACATGGTGTTGCCGATTTCACTGCACGGTGACAGCGCATTCAGCGGCCAGGGCGTGGTGTTGGAAACCTTCCAAGCCAGCCAGACCCGCGCCTACCGCACCGGTGGCACGGTCCACATCGTGGTCAACAACCAGGTTGGATTTACCACGTCCAATCCGGCCGATACCCGCTCGACCGAGTACTGCACCGACGTTGCTAAAATGATCGATGCGCCGATTTTCCACGTCAACGGTGATGATTCGGAAGCGGTGTTGTTCGTCTCGCAGCTGGCGACCGATTACCGTTATCGCTTCAAGCGCGACGTGGTCATCGATTTGGTGTGCTACCGCCGCCGCGGTCACAACGAAGCGGACGAACCGGCCGCCACCCAGCCGTTGATGTACGAAGTCATTCGCAAGCATCCGACCACGCGCAAGCAATACGCTGACGCGCTGGTTGCCGAAGGCGTGCTGTCCCAAGCTCAGACTGACAAAATGGCGATGGACTATCGTGATGCCTTGGACAAAGGCGGGCACGTCGCTAACGCCTTGGTGTTGGAGCCCAACGAAGGGTTGTTTGTTGATTGGACGCCGTACCTGGGCCACGAGTGGACCGCGCACCACGACACCAGCTGTGACATCGACAGCTTGCGCCGTTTGGGCACCCAGATTGCACAGGTACCCGAGGGCTTCGCTCTGCAGCGTCAAGTTGGCAAGCTGTACGAGGACCGCAAAAAGATGGCCGCCGGCGCCATGCCGTGTAACTGGGGCTTCGCCGAAACCCTGGCCTACGCGACCTTGTTGGACAGCGACCACAGCATCCGCTTTACCGGTCAGGACGTCGGGCGGGGCACCTTTAGCCACCGCCACGCGACCGTGCATGACCAAAAAACTGGCGAAGCCTATACGTCGCTCCAGCACATTCGCGACGACCAGCCGTCATTTCAGCTGTACGACTCGTTCTTGTCCGAAGAAGCCGTGTTGGCATTCGAGTACGGCTACGCCACCACCGATCCCAAGTCGTTGGTGATCTGGGAAGCGCAGTTTGGTGATTTCGCCAACGGCGCTCAGGTCGTGATTGACCAGTTCATCACCTCGGGCGAAGTGAAGTGGGGCCGCTTGTGTGGTTTGACGATGCTGTTGCCGCACGGCTACGAAGGCCAGGGCCCGGAGCACTCCAGTGCTCGTTTGGAACGCTTCCTGCAATTGAGTGCCGAGCACAACATTCAGGTCTGCGTGCCATCAACACCGGCTCAGGTCTTCCATATGCTGCGTCGCCAGGCCATCCGTCCGCTGCGCAAGCCGCTGATTGTAATGTCGCCGAAGTCACTGCTGCGTAAAAAAGAAGCCGTCAGCACCCTCGAAGAATTGGCCAGCGGCCAGTTCCATCCGGTGTTGAAGGAAGTCGATACGCTGAACCCCAAAGAGGTCACCAAAGTGGTGATGTGTTCGGGCAAGGTTTATTACGACCTGTTGGCACGGCGCAACGAGTTGGGGCTGAAAGATCGTGCGATCATTCGTATTGAACAGCTCTATCCCTTCCCGCATGACGATTTGCGTGATGTGTTGGCGCCCTACACCGAAGTGGAAGAGGTGATTTGGTGCCAGGAAGAGCCCATGAACCAAGGCGCTTGGTATTCAAGCCAGCACCATATGCTGAAAGCCTTGTGGGAACACAAGCCCAACCTGTTTTTGCGTTATGCCGGTCGCGATGCGTCGGCGTCACCCGCAGCAGGTTACATGTCAGCGCACGCCGAGCAGCAAACCCGCTTGGTCAAAGATGCAATTGAAGGCTAATCGCCGCTTAGGAATTTAAGGAAATCACATGACAGATATTAATTCGCCTCAGTTCCCCGAATCGGTTGAGGAAGGTTCAGTTGCCACCTGGCACAAGCAGCCCGGTGACGCGATCGCCCGCGACGAGCTGATCGTTGACATTGAAACCGACAAAACTGTGTTGGAAGTATTGGCCACCGCCGACGGCGTGATGGGCGATATCGTCAAGAATGAAGGCGACATCGTGTTGTCTGGCGAGCTGATTGGCCGCATGGACGCCGGCGCCACCGCCGCACCCAAGGCAGCGGCGGCCGCAGCACCGGCTGCGGCGGACAGCAATAGCGACGACGAAGCCTTTGTGAACCCGGCCGCGCGTAAAATGGCTGAGGAAAACGGCTTGAACCCGCAGTCCGTGCCGGGCACAGGCAAGGGCGGCCGAATCACCAAAGAAGACGTCGTCAACTTCCTGAAAAACAAGCCGGCAGCGGCACCCGTTGCTGCGTCAGCGCCGGTCGCAGCGCCGGCACCGGTGGCCTTGGGTGCGCGCGAAGAAAAACGCGTCCCGATGACCCGTCTGCGCGCGACCATCGCCAAGCGTTTGCTGGCAGCCCAGCACGAAACCGCCATGCTGACGACCTTCAACGAAGTCAACATGAAGCCGTTGATGGAGCTGCGTAAGCAGTACAAGGACCAGTTCGAAAAGACCCATAACGGCACGCGTTTGGGCTTTATGGGCTTCTTTGTCAAAGCGGCCACCGAAGCGCTGAAACGCTTCCCGGCGGTGAATGCGTCGATCGACGGCAACGACATGGTGTACCACGGTTTCTACGACGTCGGTGTGGCGGTTTCGACCCCTAAAGGGTTGGTGGTGCCGGTGCTGCGTGATACCGATCGCATGACCATCGCCGAAGTCGAACAGGGCATCAAGGATTACGCCGTTTCGGCCCAGGGCGGCAAACTCGGCATCGAAGACATGACCGGCGGCACCTTTACCATCACCAACGGTGGTGTGTTCGGTTCGATGATGTCGACACCGATTCTGAACCCGCCGCAAACGGCGATTTTGGGCATGCACAAAACCTACGAGCGCCCGATGGCGGTCAACGGTGAGGTCGTAATTTTGCCGATGATGTACCTCGCTTTGTCGTATGATCACCGGATGATTGACGGTAAGGACGCGGTTCAGTTCTTGGTCACGATCAAGGAACTGATCGAAGACCCTGCCCGTATGCTGTTGAACGTATAAGCCTGCCTGTAACCAGATTAAAGAGACGACTATGAGCGATAAGTACGATGTGATTGTGATCGGCGCGGGCCCTGCGGGCTACGTGGCTGCCATCAAAGCGGCGCAGCTGGGTTTCAGCGTGGCGTGTATCGAAAAGTGGACCAAAAAAGACGGTCGTCCGTCATTGGGTGGCACCTGCTTGAACGTGGGCTGCATTCCCTCCAAGGCGCTGTTGGAAAGCTCGCACAAATACGAGTCGACCCAGCACGAAATGGCTGAACACGGCATCGCATTGGGCGACGTTAGCTTTGACGTGTCTAAAATGATGACGCGCAAAGACCAAGTGGTCGAACAGCTGACCGGCGGCATCGCAGGCTTGTTTAAGCATAACGGCGTCAAGCACCTGTTTGGTAAAGGCAAGCTGTTGGCCGGCAAGAAAGTCGAATTCGCCCCCCAAGACGGCGGCGCGGTTCAGATTTTGGATGCGGGCAATGTGATTTTGGCGACCGGTTCAGTGCCGGTCGAAATTCCGCCTGCACCGCTGACACCCGGCAAGATTGTTGACTCGACCGGCGCTCTCGAATTTACCGAAGTCCCCAAGCGTTTGGGTGTCATCGGCGGTGGCGTGATTGGCTTGGAGTTGGGCAGCGTTTGGAGCCGTTTGGGCGCCGACGTAGTGGTCTTTGAAGCGATGGACAAGTTCCTGGCGGTGGCCGATCAACAGATCGCCAAAGAAAGCGCCAAGATCTTTAAGAAACAGGGCTTGGACATTCGCACCAGTACGCTGGTGTCGGGCACCGAAATTAAGGGTGATGATATTCACGTGACCTTTAAAGACGGCGACGGCGAAAAGTCGGAAATCTTTGACAAGCTGATCGTCGCGGTCGGTCGCCGCCCTTACACGGATGGCTGTATCGCCAGTGACTCGGGCGTGACCATGGCGGATCGTGGTTTTGTTCACGTCGACGACTTCTGCCAAACCTCGGTGCCGGGCGTATACGCGGTCGGTGACTTGGTTCGCGGCCCGATGCTGGCCCACAAAGGCAGCGAAGAAGGCGTTATGGTCGCCGAGCGTATCGCCGGCAAGCCAGCCCAGGTCAACTACGACACCGTGCCTTCGGTGATCTACACACACCCCGAAGTCAGCTGGGTGGGTAAGACCGAAGAGGAATGCAAACAGGACGGCGTGCCTTACAAAACCGGCAGCTTCCCGTTCGCAGCCAACGGACGCGCCTTGGCCAGCAACGACTCGGCCGGCTCGGTTAAGGTCATCGCACATGCCGACACGGACCGCGTGTTGGGTGTTCACATTGTCGGACCCAATTCAGGTGACATGATCGCGCAGGCGGTGATCGCGATGGAATTCGGCTCATCCGCCGAAGACCTGGGCACCATTATGTTTGCGCACCCGACGGTGTCCGAAGCGTTGCACGAAGCTGCCTTGGCAGTGGACGGGCACGCACTGCACATCGCCAACCGCAAAAAGAAATAACGAACGCGCCTAATGCAGCATTGGCCCCCTCGGGGGCTTTTGTTTAGGCACCCATGGACGGGCGTAACTCCCCGCTGTGAACCGACGCCAAGGTGATCCCGAGGTGTCTGGGGCTCGATCCGTCGAGCGAAATTGATCCGATCAAAGAGATTAGGAAAATGAACCTTCACGAATATCAAGGTAAGCAACTCTTTCGAGAGTACGGACTGCCCGTTTCTACAGGCTACGCCTGTGACACAGTCGAAGAAGTGCTGGAAGGCGCCAAAAAAATCGGCGGCGACATGTTTGTTGTCAAAGCCCAGGTCCACGCCGGTGGCCGCGGTAAAGCGGGCGGCGTAAAGCTGGTCAAGAGCGAAGCGGAAATCCGCGAGTTCTGCGAGGCGATGATTGGCACTAACCTGGTGACCTACCAGACCGATGCAAACGGTCAGCCGGTTTCAAAAATCCTGATCGAGTCATGCACGGATATTGCCAATGAGCTGTATTTGGGCGCAGTCGTGGACCGTGGCACGCGCCGCGTTGTCTTCATGGCGTCGACCGAAGGTGGCGTTGAGATCGAGAAGGTGGCCGAAGAAACACCTGAAAAGATCTTGAAAGCTGAGATCGATCCCTTGGTTGGCGCACAGCCCTACCAAGCGCGCGAAATCGCGTTCAAGTTGGGTTTGAACCCGACTCAGCAAAAGCAGTTCGTGCACATCTTCATGGGCCTGTCGAAGCTGGTTCACGACAAAGACTTGGCGTTGTTGGAAGTTAACCCCTTGGTTATCACCGACGAAGGCAACTTGCATTGCTTGGATGCTAAGTGCGTGATCGATTCGAACGCCATGTATCGCCAGAAAGCACTTCAGGAAATGCACGATCCGTCACAGGAAGATGCACGTGAAGCGCACGCGGCTCAGTTCGAACTGAACTACGTAGCGCTGGACGGCAGCATCGGTTGCATGGTCAACGGCGCTGGATTGGCCATGGGCACCATGGACACGGTTCAGTTGCACGGCGGCAGCCCAGCTAACTTCTTGGACGTGGGCGGCGGCGCGACGAAAGAGCGTGTGGCCGAAGCCTTCAAGATCATTTTGTCCGACACCAAGGTTAAAGCCGTGTTGGTCAACATCTTCGGCGGCATCGTTCGTTGCGACATGATTGCCGAGGGCATCATTGCCGCGGTCAAAGAAGTCGGCGTTGAAGTGCCTGTGATCGTCCGTTTGGAAGGCACCAATGCCGAACAGGGCAAGGCGGTCTTGAAAGCATCAGACGTCAACATCATTGCCGGTGAAAGTCTGACTGACGCCGCGCAAAAAGCCGTAAAAGCTGCAGCAGGAGCGCTATAAATGAGTGTTTTGATCAACAAAGACACCAAGGTCATCTGCCAGGGTTTTACCGGTAAGAACGGGACCTTCCACTCCGAGCAAGCGATTGCCTACGGCACTAAAATGGTCGGTGGCGTGACGCCGGGTAAGGGCGGCACTGAACACTTGGGTTTGCCCGTGTTCAACACCGTGTCCGAGGCCGTTGCGGCAACCGATGCCGACGCGACTGTGATTTACGTGCCTGCACCTTTCGTTAAGGACTCTGTGTTCGAAGCGATCAACGCAGGTTTGAAGATCATTGTTGTTATCACCGAAGGCGTGCCGACGCTGGATATGCTGGACATTAAAGTCAAAGCAGACCAGGAAAGCGTGACCTTGATCGGACCGAACTGCCCGGGTGTAATCACACCGGGCGAGTGCAAGATCGGCATCATGCCCGGTCACATTCACTTGCCGGGCAAGATCGGTATCGTTTCGCGTTCAGGCACCCTGACCTACGAAGCGGTTAAGCAAACCACGGACCTGGGTCTTGGCCAGTCGACCTGTGTCGGCATTGGCGGTGACCCGATTCCCGGTACCAACTTCATCGACGTATTGAAGTGGTTCCAGGAAGATCCGCAGACCGAAGGCATCGTCATGATCGGCGAAATCGGTGGCACGGCTGAAGAAGAAGCAGCCGAGTACATCAAAGCCCACGTGACTAAGCCGGTCGTGTCGTACATCGCAGGTGTCACGGCACCGGCAGGTAAGCGCATGGGCCACGCAGGCGCCATCATCGCCGGCGGTAAAGGCACTGCAGCTGAAAAGTTTGCAGCGCTGGAAGCGGCAGGTGTGCACACCACCAAGAACTTGGCGGCCATTGGCGAAACCATGGTTAAAGCCTTGGGCTAGTTCATTGCATGCAATGGATGAATAGAAACGGGGCCTTGGCCCCGTTTTTTTTGGCCGGTGTTTTATACTGCTCCTGTGGATGGGAGTCGGCATGTCGCTACCGAAGATTGCAAAGGGTGAACTCAAGGTCGGCATGTATGTCGACTTGGGGCTGTCGTGGTTTGATCACCCCTTTGCGTCGGCGCGCTTTAAGATCACTGACGCCGCCACTCTGGCCCAAATACAGGCCCTGCGAAAGCTGTCCACTGTGACCTGGGATCCGGACAAGAGCGACCTTGATAAGGCCGCGGAGTCCGGGCCTGCGGACGACGTCCAGGAAGCCGCAGCGGTCATCAGCAACGCCGACGCCGACGCCGACGCCCGCGACGCCCTTAAGTCCCAGCGCAGCGCGCTCAACAAAACCGAGTCAAAAGTGCGCCTGTTAAACCAGCGTGTACGTAATTTGATGGGTAACCTAACCAGTGGCAGCGAGATCGCGATTGCGGCGGCCGGTGACATCGCCGGCGAAGTCACCGATGACCTGGTGTCGGACCCCAACGCGGTGATGCAGCTGATTAACCTGTCCGCGGGTGATGATTCGAGTTTTGGTCGCCATGCCATCAACGTGACTGCGATGTCAGTAATGCTGGCACGCGCCGCAGAGCTGGACGATGCACAGGTCCACAGCATAGGGCTGGGTGCGTTTTTACATGACATCGGCACCACACGGTTGCCCAAATCATTGACCCTGAAAAAATCTGAGTTGAACGCACCCGAGTCGCGGCTATACCAAGAGCACTGTCGAATCGGTTTGGAAATCATGGGCGACAACGCCGCCGCCATCGTCCGCCAAATCATCGCCTGCCACCATGAACGCTGTGATGGCAAAGGCAGTCCACGTGGCCTTGGCGCCGACAAGATCCCAGTCGCTGCCAAAATCGTCGCGCTGGCCAATCGCTATGATCACCTTTGCAACCCTAGCCACGGGCGTGCACCCTTGGCGCCGTCGGATGCGATTAAGTACCTGTTCGCAAAAGAACGTGCCCACTTTGATAAGCGCTTGCTGGACTTGTTTGTGAAGTGTCTGGGCGTATACCCGCCCGGCACCTTGGTTGGGCTTAATAATGACCAGATTGGCATCGTCGTACAGTCCAATCCAGCGGCGCCGCTGAAGCCCCTGGTGGTCGTGTATGACCCGGTGGTTAAACGCACGGACGCGGTGCCACTGGACCTGTCAGCGCACGGCGCGCTGTCGGTTGAGCGCTCGTATGTAGTCGATCAATTGCCGGACGTGATTTCAAGCTACCTGGCGCTGAGTGCGCGGACCCATTATTACTTGGTCAGTGCGGTCGACAGCGAGATCCTAGCGGCCGGTGAACGACTGCGCGATCAGACCGCCAAACCCTAAGGGCTAGTACCATCGTCCTCGCCGAATTCCCTTATCCCGCCTAGGCTGACTGCCTAACGACCGAGGTAACTATGGCGCTCCAGTTTATTGATAAGGCGGACCTGAAAGAGGGCATGTATGTGCACTTGAACCTGTCCTGGTTCGAGCATCCGTTTGCGTCGGCCAAGTTTAAAATTACCGACGCCGGTATGCTCGCTAAGGTCAAGGCGTTACGCAAACTACGCAATGCTGAATGGGACCCCGAACGCAGCGACGTGCGCGAGACCATGGCTGAGGACGTGGTCGAGTTAAGCCGCGAGGACATTGACGCAATGGAAGCGGTTGAAGTGGCCAAGGTGGCCGCCCGTAACCAACTGAAAGCCTCGCGCTCGCGCCTCAACTTGGCTGAAAAAAAGGTCTCGGAGCTGAGCCAACGCGTGCGTGACCTGATGCCGAATTTGATCAGTGCCAACGAGGTCGCATTGTCCGCAGCCAGCACCATTGCTAACGAGGTTACGGAAGAGCTGACGCGCGACCCGAACGCCGTCATGCAGCTGATCAATGTGCCGACCGGCAATGACTATTTTTTCTCGGGGCACGCGATAAACGTGACGGCCTTGTCGGTCATGTTGGCGCGGGCCACTGATATGGATGACGAATGGGTGCGCGATATCGGGGTCGGGGCCTTTTTGCATGACCTGGGCATTATGCGGCTACCCAAACAACTGTCGCTTAAGCCCAACGAGCTGTCCGGGCCCGAACAGGCGCTGTATCACGAACACGTGCGCAAGGGCGCACAGATGGTTGAAGGCACTGAAAACGCGTCGTTGATCGCGATCAATATCATTCGCTATCACCACGAGCGCTGTGACGGCACCGGCTACCCCCATAAGTTAATGGCCGCGGACATCCCGGTAGAAGCCAAAGTAGTGGCGATTGCGAATCGTTATGACAACCTGTGTAATCCACGCAATGGCGGTACTCCATTGTCACCGAGCGCGGCGGTCAAACAAATGTTTGGCAAGGAACGCGCGTGGTTTGCACCGAACTTGCTGGATCGGTTTATTCGCGCGCTGGGTGTTTACCCGCCGGGGTCGTTGGTGGCCTTGTCCGATGACCGCACGGCCTTAGTCGTCGAGGCCAATCCGAACGCGCCATTACGACCCTCGGTAGTGGTCTATGACCCAACCGTTGAGCGCACCCAAGCGGTGCCGATCGATTTGAACGAGCATCACGAGCTAACCATTGCCCGTTCGTTCTTGCTCGACGAGCTGCCCAAAGCAATCACCGGTTACCTGGTCTTAAGTTCGCAGACCAGTTACTTTTTGACCGCGTCGGTTGAGGAGGAAATATTGCAAGCCGGCATGATCGTCAGCCAGGGATTCGGACAGACCAAAGCGGCGGCTAAAACCGCTCTCATCGACTAAACGCCAACCCTGCGAAAGGGTGGCAGGTCATCCAGCAGCTGACGGCCATACCCTTTGGTTTTGACCCGGTTGTCCAAAAACGTCACGGTGCCGGTGTCACTGGCACTGCGAATCAGGCGACCGACCGCTTGGCGCAGTCGAATCGATGCCATTGGTAGTGTGATCGCGCTGAACGAACGCAGCCCTTGGCGCTCGACCCATTCAGCATAGGTCGCGTGGATTGGGTCGTCCGGCTGCGAGAACGGCAGCCGCGTAATGACCACTTCCTCCAGCAAATCACCGGGTAAGTCGATGCCCTCACCGTAGCTCTGCATGCCGAAAATGATCGAGGGCTGACCACGCTCGCGGCGCAGTCGGTGATGCTTAAGCAACTCGTAGCGACCGAGTTCGAGCTGGGATAGGACCTGGGCCGACAGCCCGGTCGACAGCAATTCGGTCACGCGGCGCAGCTGGGCGCGGCTAGAAAATAGTATCAGCGTGCCTTTGTTTTGGCCGATTAAGGTTTGGGCATGGGCCAAAATGGCTTGGTCGTGAGCGTCGGCTTGGGTCGGGTCAACGGCGATGTCCGGGACCACGATTTGGCCCTGGTTGGGGTAGTCAAAGGCGCCGCCGACCATGTGACAGGGCACGTCTGGGCTGAGGCCGATGGCTTGGTAGAGTCGGTCGAATGAGCGCCCGACGGCCAGGGTTGCGCTGCACACCACGGCACCGGCGCAGGCGTCCCAGAGGCTGCTGCTTAGACCCGGGCCGGCGCTGGCCGGGCTGAACCAAAGCTCGGGATCGGCGTCTTGCCACTGAGATTTTCGTTCAATCCCGTTTAGCAGGATCCAACGGGCCTCGGGCCCGCTCGAGTTGCCGGCGCCCCATTTGGTTAGCAGCGACACCGCGTCTTCGGCGCGTATTTTGGCCTTGTTGAAAAAGCCTTGGTTGGATCGGGCGACCTCGCGATCCAATTCGCCATTGGGTTTCTCTGCTTCGTGCTTTAGCCAGTCAACCACGCTGCCCAGATCACTGGCGACGGCCCGGAATGGGGAGCCGGCGTCGGCCAGCTGGCGTTGCAATGCCGCCTCGATCGGGTCCAGCGACAGCCTTAGCAAGGGCGCACCGGCGCCACTTTCGCTCCATCGGTTGGTATCGATTTCGCGATCGATCAGCGCGCGCACCGAGTCATCCACGGCGCCGAGCGCGGCGACACAATCGGTTAGCGTTTTTTGGATGCGACGAATGGTCGACGCCAGTTCACTGGTTTTGCCGATCACACCAACCAAGGCGTCAAGCCGTTTTGGCAGGCCGGCGGCCCAATTAATACTGCTTTGCAGTTGCAGGCTGCCGGTTTGATGGTTGATCGCTTTTTCGGCCAGTTGGTGGCCTTCGTCGAACACATAAATCGCGTCCTCCGGTGCCGGCAGTACCACACCGCCGCCCAACGACAGGTCGGACAACACCAGGTCATGATTGGTAATAATAACCTCAGCGTCATCTAGCGCATCGCGCGCGGCAAAAAATGGACAGTCATTGATCGCTTCGCATTGGCGTCCGCGGCAGCCGGCGTGGTCGGTGGTGACCATGGGGATCAGGTCGCCATCGATGGATTCGTCCCATCCGTCCAGGTCACCGTCCCAGCTGCCGTCGGCGAATTGCTCGTAAAAGCCCTTTAGGCTGCCGAGTTGGTGCGTGGTAGGGCGAAAGAGGATTTCGTCCTCGTGCTGACCCTGGGTGTCGGCAATGGCTTGTTCGAGGCGAATCGGGCACAGGTAACGGCGGCGCCCCTTAGCCAGTTTGGCGTCGGTTTTTAGGGCGCCGCTGCTGATCAGCTGCGGGATGTCTTTTTGCAGTAGTTGGTTTTGCAGCGCCACCGTGGCGGTGCTGATGACCACCTGTTTGCCCAGTTCACGTGCACACAGTAACGATGGAATCAGGTAACCCACGGTCTTGCCGGTACCGGTACCGGCCTCGATGACGACCTTGCCGCCACCGTCGCGCATCAGCCCCTGTGTGACCCAGGCCAGCATGTGGCGTTGGCCGGGCCGGGATTCGCCGCCAGCGGCGTCATTAAACGCCGAGTACGCGGTCCGAATGTCGTTCTTTAGGGTGTCAGTGATCAAACTTGGTTTCCATCGTCCGTGGTGCTGAGGGTGAATGCAGGTTAGTTTGCCCGTATGCAAAGTCGAAGTGAACGTGCGCAGGGTGTTAGGTCCGTTTTAAAGTTGGCGGGGGATCAGTTGGTGCTGGGTTTTATGCGTGGCAAAGCGCACCGGCGTGACCAAACCATTCGCGGTCAGCACGTGTCGGACTTGGATTTCAGTATCGAACAGCTGCTGTTTGACGCGCTGCGTGAAATGACGCCCGCGGCGAGCATCCAGGGTGATTGCTTCTTTTACATGGGCGACACCGAGCGTTGGGTCGTGCGCGCGATCGATGGCCGCGACAATTTTTACCAACAAAACCCTTATTTTTGCATCTCAATCGCTTACACCTCGTCCCAGCACGTGACATCGGCGTGGGTGTTTGACCCGCTTCACCATCGCTTGTTCGAAATGGATGACGGTCAGGTCTCGATGAATGGGTTGCCGATGACGGCTTCGACCCGGCATGCGTTAAATGGTGCTTGCCTGGACATTGATTGCGTTCGCCCTGGTGCCCAAGAAGCGGACTGGTACCGGTTACGTATCGCCACCAACCAAGGCGTGCAATTTCGCCAGCGCGGCTGCTGCAACTTGAGTTTGTGTGATGTCGCCGCCGGTCAATCAGATGGCTACTTTGATCCGGGTCTGAAGGTCGCCGATTTTCTGGCCGGTCAGGCGATTGCGCAGGCCGCAGGGGCTACCGCCAGTAATGCGCACCTGCGCCTGCCGTGGAATAACCCGATGCCATGCCTGGTCGCCCAACGTCATTTGATTGACCCCCTAATGGCAATCTGGCCGGACTTGGAGCAGGCGGTACCGCTTTAACTTTGGTCGATTGTGTACTTCTAGCGTTTGCTCGAGTGGGCCTGAACCTTGTATAGTTTCCCTATGATGCAGCGCACAATCGAAGTGCGTTGCGGTGGTAGCATGGATCGCCTTGGGAGTTTTAGGTATGTCAGTTGAAGTCGTCATCGCCGGTGCAGTTCGCAGCGGCATTGGTAGTTTTGCAGGTAGTTTGGCGCCGTTGAGCGCAGTTCAAATCGGCACGCAAGTCGTTAAAGGTTTGCTGGAAAAAACTGGCATTGACCCCAGCCAAGTCGACGAAGTCATTTTGGGTCAGGTCCTGACCGCCGGTGTGGGTCAAAACCCCGCCCGTCAAACCAGCATCCACGCCGGCTTGCCCGCGTCGGTGCCGGCGATGACGATTAACAAAGTCTGTGGCAGCGGCCTGAAAGCGGTGCACCTGGCGGCCCAGGCGATCGCCAATGGCGACGCCGACGTTATTATCGCCGGCGGCCAAGAGTCCATGAGTAACTCGGCGCACGTGCTGCCCGGCAGCCGTGACGGCGTTCGGATGGGTGACTGGAAAGCCGTCGATACCATGATTGCTGACGGTTTGTGGGACGCCTTTAACGGGTACCACATGGGCATCACTGCGGAAAACGTGGCCGAAAAGTACGGCATCAGCCGCGTCGATCAAGACGCGTTTGCAGCGGCATCACAGGCCAAGGCTACGGCCGCTCGTGCGGCTGGCAAATTTGCCGACGAAATCGTCCCGGTGCTGATTCCGCAGCGCAAAAAAGACCCGATCGTGTTTGATCAGGACGAATACATCAAAGAAGGTACCACCGCCGAGAAACTCGGTGGACTGCGCCCGGCCTTTAAGAAAGACGGCAGCGTGACCGCCGGCAATGCGTCGGGTCTGAATGACGGCGCCGCCGTATTGTTGGTGTGCAGTGCGGCCAAAGCGGCCGAGCTTGGGTTACCGGTGCTGGCAAAAATCGCCAGCCACGCGTCCAGCGGTGTTGATCCCAGCATCATGGGCACCGGCCCGATTCCGGCGTCGACGCGCGCGCTCGAGAAAGCCGGCTGGACACATCAGCAGCTGGACGTCATCGAAGCCAACGAAGCCTTTGCCGCGCAGGCCATGGGTGTCAATATCGGCATGGGCTGGGACACCAGCAAGGTCAACGTTAACGGTGGCGCGATCGCGCTGGGTCACCCGATCGGTGCATCGGGGGCGCGTATTTTGGTCTCGCTGTTGCACGAGATGCAGCGGCAGGACGCCAAAAAAGGTTTGGCGACGCTGTGTATCGGTGGTGGCCAAGGCGTCGCGCTATGCGTTGAGCGCTAGCGCTCGCCGCCCCAGTTAACGGCTTGAATGGGCGTCCTTAGGGGCGCCTTTTTTTCGCCCTCGGTTTTGTCGCGTCTAAACGCGCGCCACGGCCGCATTTTTGGTAACCTATCGGCCTATTAATTTAAGGAAGCATCTGTGAGCGACACCGCCTGGACCCCTGAACAATTCGAAGTCGCCGTGGCTGACGATAAAACGCGTTTCCATGACTTGGATTTGCCACACGCACTGTTGCGCGCCATTCAGGATCTGGGTTTCGAGTATTGCTCACCGATTCAGGCTGAATCATTGCCGTTGTGTTTGGACGGTTACGACATGATCGGCAAAGCCCAGACCGGTACCGGTAAAACCGCCGCCTTTTTGGTCAACCTGATTGACACCTTCTTGCGTGACCCGCGCCCTAACCGCAAGCCCGGATCACCGCGCGCGCTGGTGTTGGCGCCGACCCGCGAGTTGGTCATGCAAATTGCGAAAGACGCGGAGGGGCTTTGCAAGTACACCGACCTTAACGTCCAAGAAATCGTCGGCGGCATTGATTACCAGAAACAGCGCGAAGACCTGCGAGCGGCACCCTGCGACATCATGGTGGCGACACCGGGGCGGTTGATTGATTTTCTGCGCCAAAATGAAGTCAACCTGCGCAATGTTGAAATATTGGTGTTGGACGAAGCTGACCGCATGCTGGACATGGGCTTTATCCCGGACGTGCGCCGTATCGTGCGTGCGTGCCCGCATCGCGAAAAACGTCAAACCATTTTGTACAGCGCGACCTTCAGCCAGGCCATCATGGACTTGGTGGAGCGTTGGACGGTCGACCCCAAGAGCGTGATCATCGAGCCGGACAGTGTCGCCACCGACACCGTCGAACAGATTGTCTATATCACCACCGCGGACGATAAGTACAACCTGCTCAAAAACCTGATTTTGAAGGGCGACCTGCATAAAGTGATGGTGTTTGCGAACCGCCGCACGATCGTTAATCGGTTGGCGACGCGGCTGCAAAAAGACGGTATCGAGGCGGCTGAGCTGTCCGGCGACGTGCCCCAGAAAAAACGTATCTCGACGCTGGAAAACTTCAAAGAAGGGCGGGTTCGCGTACTCGTAGCGACCGACGTTGCCGGCCGAGGCATTCACATTGACGGGGTCGGCCATGTAGTCAATTTCACGCTGCCCGAGGAAGCCGAGGACTACGTGCACCGCATCGGTCGTACTGGTCGTGCCGGTAGTGAGGGCACTAGCATCAGCTTTGCCGACGAAGATGACGGTCACCTGATCCCTGCGATCGAAGGCTATATCAATCGCAAGCTGCCGTCGGAACGCCCGAGCGAAGACCTACTCGGCTAATGCCGCTGGCATTCGACAACGCCTTCGCCCGTCTGGGCGAGGGCTTCTTTACCCGGGTCACACCGACCCCACTGTTAAACCCTTCGTTTGGCCTAACCAGCGCCCGTGCGTGCGCGCTGATCGGACTCGACTCGGGATCCGACGAAACCCTCGCCCTGATGGGCGCACACGCCTTACCCCAAGGCGCTGATCCGGTTGCCCAAGTCTACGCCGGGCATCAGTTTGGTGGCTTTAGCCCACGCCTGGGCGATGGTCGCGGCCTGCTGATTGGCGAGGTCAATGGCTGGGATTTGCACCTCAAGGGCGCCGGCCAAACCCCCTACAGTCGTTTTGGTGACGGGCGCGCGGTGGTTCGCTCCAGCGTACGAGAGTTTATCGGGTCTGAGTTCATGGCCGCTGTGTCGGTGCCAACGTCGCGGGCGGCGCTGTTGGCCGTGTCCGACACCCCGGTTCAGCGAGAACGCATCGAGCGTGCCGCCAGTTTGTTGCGGTTGGCGCGTACCCACGTGCGATTGGGCCACTTCGAGTATTTTCAGACCCAGGGCCAGCTCGATCCGCTGGCGCAACTAGTCGATCACGTGCTGACCCGTTTCGGCATCGAAGGTGGGGCTAATCCCGCATTGGCCTTGTTCAACGAGTCGCTGAGCCGCAATGCAGGTTTGGTGGCGCAGTGGCAGACGCTCGGTTTTTGTCACGGTGTCATGAACACCGACAATACCTCGATCATCGGCGATACTCTGGATTACGGCCCATTTGGGTTCCTCGACCAGCACGACCCGACGCATGTGTGCAATCACAGTGACCATCAGGGGCGTTACCGCTTCGAGAATCAACCGGGGGTGATGAAGTGGAATCTGGCGTGTCTGGCCGAAGCACTGATTCCGTTGGCCGGGGTCGAGCCGCTACGCGCCGCGATTGGTGCGTTTGACGACTGTTACCGCAGCGCGTTCCGCGATTGTTTGCATGCGCGCTTGGGCCCGGTTTCGGAGGAGGCTTTGTTTCAGTGGCTTGGCCTGTTGGAGCTAGGCGTCGATCACACGCTCGCGTATCGATATCAGGCCGAGTATCGAGGGCGCAGCGACGGCCACTATGCGCGTTTGGCGGGGCTGTTCAGTGACGCCCAGCGACCGGCGCTGGACGCATGGTTGGCGACGCTGCATGACTGCGTTGATGACTTTGACGCGCGCGCCCGTGCCCTGTGCCTGACCAACCCACGCCGGGTACCGCGCAACTGGATCTGTCAGCAGATCATCGAGTTCGGCGAGGGCGGCGATTGGGCCGCCGCCCAACGTGCTTGCGATGCACTGTTTAATCCCTTTGATGAGGCGGACCCGCGTTGGGATTCGCCGCCCCCTGAATCCATGCGGCACCTTGCCGTTAGTTGCTCGAGTTGACTATGCACGTATCTGTTATTGGCGCCGGTAGTTTTGGAACGGTTTTGGCTAGCGTGGCGGCGGCCAATCAGCACCGCGTTAGCCTGTGGTGTCACACGGCGGAGCAAGCCCGGACCATTAACACACAAGGCTGCAATCCGCGTTATCACCCCGAGCTGACCCTCGGCGCCGGGATACTGGCGACGCATGACCTGGCCGCGTGTGTGGCTGAAGCGGACTTGGTGATTTTGAGTGTGCCGAGCAAAGCCATGGCCGCGGTCTGCCGCCAGGTCGCACCGTATTTGCCAGCCGGTGTTGGTTTAATCAGTACCACCAAGGGCATCCAGGCGGATGGATTTTTGTTGATGAGTGAGGTCATTGAGGCGGCCTGCCCAGGCTACCCGGTGGGGGTCTTGAGTGGCCCGAACTTGGCCGCCGAAATTGCCCAGCGTCACCTGACGGCCTCGGTCATTGCCAGCCCCGACGGTAGCCTGCGTGATCTGGCGCGGGCGGCTCTGTCGAATAAGTACCTGCGCCTATACAGTGCGACGGATCGGATCAGTGTCGAGCTCGGCGGTTCGTTGAAAAACATCTACGCAATCGCCAGCGGTCTGGCTGCTGCGTTGCAGGTGGGGTCCAATACCCAAGCCGCATTAATTACCCGCGCACTGGCCGAAATGAGCCGGTTGGCATCCTATTTAGGTGGAAATCCGATGACCTTTTTGGGTTTGGCGGGTGTCGGCGATTTGATGGTGACCTGCACTAGTCCGCTCAGTCGCAACTACCGAGTGGGCTGGTTACTGGGCCAGGGCAAGACCCTGGTCGAGGCCGAAGCCGAAATTGGTCAAGTGGCAGAGGGCATCAACACGTTGGAGCTGGTGCACGCCAAAGCACAAGCCTTAGATGTCGTTATGCCAATCGTTGAAGGTCTGCATGAGGTGATTTTTGGCCAGCGCCCAGCGCGTCAGGTGGCGGTAAAGTTGATGCAAGCGGCCCATACATCGGACGTCGAGTTCGTATTGCCGCGTAAACCAGGTCCGTAAGCTAGATTTGATAACCAGTCGTTACTTAGAACAATGGGACATATCTTTGTGTCTTGTTGAGAGCTACGGTGACTATAGGTTAATCATTGCCGCCGAGTGGGTACGCATGCACTGGTCAAGTGGTCGGACCAATGTTAGGGTGCTTTTGTCTCGGCGGAGGCCCGAGGGTAACTAGTGATGGAAAAAATGACACAAAAATCTGAACTCACACTTTTGTATTCGCTGCGTGCGACGCTTCATGAAATGGAAACGGCCATGGGCCTCTCTGACTTGTCGGAGCTGGAACGCTCGATTTTGGAGTACATTGCGTTTTGTCAAAAGAACGAACAAAAAGTGGTTTCTTCGGAGTTGGAAGACCAGCCAATTTTTAAAGAAGTGTCGCGTGCGTCGATCTTTCGGGCCTTGAAGCAGCTGAAAAACGGCGACCACATTTACCAGGAAACCGACACGGTTGATCGCCGCGTTAAGTACTTGTTCGCGAACGCCTAAGGCGCTTCAGCGCGGATAAAAAAGCCGGCAGTCGCCGGCTTTTTTGTGGCTGGCGGTTACGTAAGCATCCACTGCGCCAAGGGGTGCTCGCCGAGGCCGGCTTTGACCTGGCGTTGGTCTTGGGGCGGGCGGTTTTGGCTGAGTTTCCATTTGGCCTGAATGTCGCTGATGTCGATGTGAAAGCCGCGAACCCCGTTCAGCATTCGGGTGATGTAGTCCGCCGGCGCATCGGTAATCGCCCAAGGCTGGTCGCGACCGGCCTCAAAATGCTCGGTCAGACGGGTCAAAATTTGGTGGGTTCGTTCGTCATCGACCAAGGTCAGCTGGCCGCGTACATGCACGCTGGCGTAGTTGGTCGTGGGCACGACTTTGCCGTCGATGGGCTTTTGCGCATACCAGCTGGGCGTTACGTACGCCGGGGGCGCGGCAAACACGGAGGTCGTGTCGATCGGGCCCTGGATGCTGGCGATCGCGTTGGCGCGCGCCACATGGCCAATTAAGCGGTCCCCATCCAGCACCATCGGAATGTGGTGGATGTCCAGCTCGGGCAATGCGACCACCAGTGTCGCTACCGGATATGCGGCAATCAATGCACGTTGCAGAGTCGGGTCGTGTTGTTCGAACGCGCTTGGAATCAGCATGGGTGTGTTAGCAGTCCTGTAGGCCGTCGGCCCATAATTCGTGGTGAAACAGCATTTCTTGGATGCGCGCGTGATCCAACGGTTTGACCAGTACGGCGCCGATGTTGTTGGCGACCAGTTGATGCAGCCGATGATCCGGTGGAATGCCGGTCAGGTACATAACACAGGCGCTGGCCATCGTTTGCAGGTGATCCAGTAGCGCTTTTAGGCGTGGCCCGCTGAGTTCAGGCATGTGCACATCGATTAAAATAATGTCGTAACTTTGGGCCTCGCACGCGGTAATGGCGTCGAGCACTGTGCTGGCGGTATGCACGCGACAATTCAGCTCGCGTGTTAACGCACGTTCGCTTTGTACCAAGTCGTCATGGTTGTCGTCGATCAGCAGAATTTGGTACATCATCGGGCCCGCAAATATACCTCAGTATAGTAGCGTTATTCGAAGGCGCGTTTGTGAATTTGTCGGCATCGGTGTGCACTAAAATTATCGTTTTGATTGAGGGTATGAAGCATGGGGCCAGGAGTGGTTTTTCGGCGTGCCTCGCGCCCAGATTGGGCCCAGTTACAGGCCATTGAGCTCGCCAGTTTTAATGGCGATCGCTTGTCGCCACGAAGCCTTCGGCGTTGGATCGACGCCCCGACCGGGGACTTTTATGTCGCCGTGCTGGCGGGGCAGGTGGTCGGCTATGGGCTGATTATTTTTCGCCGCGGATCCCGCTCCGGACGCCTGTATTCGATCGCGCTGGCGCCGGCGGGGCGTGGGCAGGGCTTGGGTCGAGGGCTTTTACAGGTGCTGCAGCAATGCGCCAAGCGGCGCGGCTGCAAGGATGTGCGGTTGGAAGTGGCGCAATCAAACGCGCCGGCGCAGGCGCTGTATCAGCGCTGTGGATATCGGCTAATTGGACACCGTGCGGGCTATTACGAAAACGGCGACGACGCCTGCCTTATGTGTTGTTCCCTCGGCGCCCCCGCGCCTGCAGTTCAGATTGGTTATTAACCTTGAACACGCCGGTGCTGAACGAGCCTTCCGGTAGTTTCATCACCATCGGGTAATCGAAGGTCTGTTCGAGCTGGGCGATTTGCACCGCCGAGTCGGTCAGCGCCATCAGAGTCTTAGGTGCAGGGATGCCGTTGTAGCTGAAGGCATCGTGCAGGTACACCTTGTTGCAGCAGCGTAAGATCGAGGTGGCGTCATCAATCACAACTAGGCCGTCCTGCTCGGCTTGGCGGGCCAGACGATAGGTTAGGTGGTCGATTGCGGTGGTCTGGCGGATAAATAGCGCGTCGTACTGGGATATCGATCCGAGCTGATCTGCAGTCAGCAGCTCCGCATGTATGCCGAGCTTTGCGGCGGCTTTTACACAGCGCGCCAAGGCTAATTTGTCGCTCGGTGGGTGCGGCTCGTTTGGGTCGATCAAAATCGCCATGTCCCAGCGGTAGGCCATGGGTTTTCGGGGTGTTCGCCAGACTCGGGTGGTGAAGTCCGTTAACGCATCGGCGCATTGGCGCTGCAGCGGCGCTGTCAAATCGTTGAAACCGACCCGTTCCGCCCAGTAATCCGACCCTTGATCGCGTTTATAAAGCGTCAGCTTAAGAATGGGGGCGGGGAAGGCATCAAAGGCCTTGCGCCCGATGCTGCTCCAACGCGGGTCATGGGCGCGGCCAAAAAACACATGCGTGGTGGCGATGACGTCAATGTCGGCGGGGCATTCGCGGGCGCGTAAATCATTGATCACTTCAACCGTGGGCAGCACCCGGTGCTGGCGTGCTTCGGCCAGTAGTGAGCAGTAATAGCCGCGACTTAGATAGTGCTCGGTGTCACACAGGTTAATGACGCGTGTCTTGGGCTCGCCCTTTTTGGGGTATTCGGCCAAGTATTGCTCAAACGTTAGCGTGTTCGGGGCGCCGGAGACGGCGTGGTCGACAACGATCAGGGTCTTGTACATGCGGACGCTTCAAAAATTGGATAATTGAAGTTTTGAGCCTGCCTGTCGAGCAATTTGTGTGGGGAGTCCGAGCGCGGGTGGTACTTGCGGCCAATCACCCCACACTAGGGCTGGAGTTTGGGCCCACAGCGGGTGCCGCCGCATCGGGAATGTTGTGTAAAGTTTTTCTTGGGGAGGTCTATTGGAGGCGCCACCCGGAATCGAACCGGGGTACACGGAGTTGCAGTCCGTTACATCACCACTCTGCCATAGCGCCGATAGAGAGAGCGCCGCAGTATAAGGACTCCGTCTCAAAAGTCCACACCCTGCGGCATTCAATTAACGATTATTGAATCGCTGCCTTGGCGGCTGCGTAGTCCGGTTCCTGGGCGATTTCCGGCACCAACTCAGCGTGGGTGACGATGCCCTCGGGGCTGACCACGACCACGGCGCGGGCCGTCAGTCCTTGTAGCGGGCCGTCGACCATCTGGACGCCGTAATCCAGCGCAAATCCACTGCGGAATGTGCTGCCGGTTTCAACCTGGTCAAGTCCTTCAGCACCACAAAAGCGGGACTGGGCAAAGGGCAGGTCGGCGCTGACGCAAAGCACCACGGTATTGTCCATCGCCGCGACGTCTTCGTTGAAACGACGTGTGCTTTGGGCACAGGTCGGGGTGTCGATGCTGGGGTAAATATTCAAAATCAAGTTTTTGCCCGCGTAGGTGGCCAGCGTGGCCTCGCTTAGGTCCGCCTTGGTCACCGAAAAGTCCGGCGCAGGGGTCCCGACCGTGGGTAGCTCGCCGGATGTGGTTGCGGGCGTGCCGCGCAGTGAAATGGTCGCCATTAAAAAAATCCTTATTGGTCTGAAGTTCAGGGCTCAACGCCCCAAGGGGATTCGCCCATTCAAGCGATTACCTAGTGTCGTTCGTGCATTCACAAAAGGAGCGATGCAATGCAGATACGACAGCAAAAAGGCCAGTCACTCAGTGAGTACCTACTCATTCTGGGGCTGATCGCCGTAACTTCAATCGCCGTGGTCGGAACACTCGGTTCAACTATTCGCGCCCAGGTCGCGGCAATGACTCAGGAGCTGGCCGGTCAGGACTCGGCGGCGGCGACGGGTTTGGCCAACGCCCATGCCGGTAAGGCGCTGATCGATGCCACCGAACAGCTCGGCTTGGATCGTCTGCGCGCGGGCGAGGGCAACTAGTGTGGCGGCGCTCGTGGTCCGCCCGGTCGTCCCAGGGTGCCGGTTTTGTTTTGGTCACGCTGTTGGTGGCCATGCCGGTGCTGTGGTTTTCGGTTTACGGCGGGTGGCAGGTCACCCGAGCCGTTCAGGGCTCCCACGAACGCCAACGCGGTCTGGACCGGGCGGCATACTCCGGTGCGGCGAAAATAGCCGATACCTTAAATGCGATCGCGCTTCACAATCAGGGCGCCGTCGGCGCCCACTTATTGCAGGGTCATCTAGTCACTCAGATGGCGTGGACCGAATATGCCGCGCAACTGGCGCGCCGTGGAGGCGCCGTGATGGCGCTGGCGTTGCCGGGCATCGGGGCGGCGATCATGCGAACGGCGTCACATGCGTTGTCGGTGCAGCGCCAACAGATGCCGGTATGGACTCAATTATTAGGGGCGGCCGGTCAAACTCATCAGTGGTTGGCGTGGGGGCGTATCGCCTCGCTAGCGTCCCAGTTACCGGCGACCATCGAGGACACGGGCGCCGGCCTCGTCAGCCGTTGGCTGGTGGATCCACAGGCGCTGGCTGGCTTTCGAGCGGTAGCTATGCAAGGTCCGGTTTTGGACGCGGCGATAGACGATCGGCGCTGGATCCAGACGCGCTCATGGCGCAGCTCCGTGATCTGGATTGCCGGGCTGGAAAAACACGGCGTGACCGAAGCCGAGAACGGTCAGTGGCGCGCACGGGACGAACTGTCGATGACGGTCAAACGCTGGTTTCGCACCAAGCGGATACGACTGGCCGGTGGCGACGAAAGCTCGGCCCAGCACGGATACCTTGGGGCGGCCGATTTGATCGCCTTTCAGCCACAGTCGCTGTGGCTGTCGACCTACGCGCAACCCGATGTGTCGGTAGCCTGGACGCGGCCGTCACAGCCCCATGCCTTGGACGCGGTGTTGCTGTGGCCGGTGTGGGACGCGACGCGGCAGGTGGCGCGCTGATCGAATTGCTGCTGATGATGGGGGTCATGGTGGCCTTGATCTCGGGCGCTCGTAGTCTTGCCGAGGCCGGCGACGACTGGCGTCAGCGTGCCTCGCTCCATCACCAACAATTATGGCAAGGCGGACACGCCGGCGATCGTCGTCAACCGGACCGCGCTATCTGGGTAGCCGAAGGGGCGCTTAGCGACAACGAGGCCGAATCACGGGCCATGCGCGGTCTGCCCAATTCCGGCGTCGGCTGGGGTGCGCTTCAGCCGCTGCCGTATGGACTCAGTCCGACCGGGTTTAAGGAGCTTGGCACCTTTGACCGCTCAGGTTTGGGTTTGCCGGTGGGGAGTTCGCATGCGCGCTGAATTAGCCCGGTGCGTCGCCGCATTGCCGAACGGCCTGAATGGCCTGACGTGGACCCAACCTGACGCTGGCGTTGCCGCGGCCTGGGCGGCCACTCAGCATAGCTTGCCGCCGCCGGCTTGGCTCAGTGTCGACAACGGGTGGGCGCATGCCCATTGCTGGCTAACTCAGCAGGCAGTCGATGGTGGCTGGTTTTGGTTGATCTCGACCTTGGAGGGGCTATGACCGTGCGTTGGCGACTACCGCTCTCGGCGCTTCGGGCCCAGACCCTGAGGGTGCTCGGTGCTGGGGTGTTTGTTGCCCTGGGGGTCTACATTCAGGGGCTTGAGGGGGCGGCGATCCCGGCCCCAACGCAGGCGACGGTTGAGGTGGTCGTGCTGGCCCAGGATCTTCCTCGGCACGCGCCACTGAGTGCCGACAAATTCCGTGTCCGGGCCTTGGTAGCCGAGGTGCTGCCGGCGGATAGCGTCACCCCAGCGGACTTTACAGGTCTGGCTGGGCGCGTGGCTCGGACTGCGCTGCGCGCAGGCCAGGTGCTGACGTTGGGCGACGCGGTAATCGCGCCTAAACCGACGCCGCGCCAACGGTTGGGCGCGCATGTCCGTGTCCCAAGCACACAGGTTCAGGGGATCGAACGAATCCAGGTCCCGGTCCAGCGTGACCTGTACGGTCCAGGCATTACCCTATACGGCGCCTGGATCGAGGCGCTGGACGGGGACTATCGAATCAGCGTGGCCGCTGAGCACGCCCCGACACTTGCGCAAATTGCCCGTCAAGGCTCGTTGGCGGTCGAATGTGCGGCACCTAGTTGCCGTCCCTCACCCACTCCGGCACCCGAGGTTGCGCCGCCAGTCATCCGTTCGGCGCCGTTGCCACCACCGTTGCGTGTCAGCTACGGCCTGTTCCCATCGGAGCAACCATGAGGGCGCGCTGGCTGATGGTGTGGCTGATGGCGTGGCCGGTGTGGGCGGCGGAGTTGCGCATTGAGGCGGGCCAAACGCGGTTGGTCGATCGTGTCGGTGTCAGCGAAATCCTACTGGGAAATGGGACGGTAGCGACTGTTCGTCCGGTCAACGAATCGACAGCATTGGTCGTCGGCATCACACCAGGAGTGACTGAAATGTATTTTATTGATCGTCTCGGCGGCGTCAAAAACGCGACCCTAACTGTGGTCGGCGTCGGCACGCTACTGGGGCCGCTGCAATTGCGCCTAATTGTGATCGAAGAATCCACCAGCGAAGCGTCCCAGGGCGCATTTTCAGGCAGCCTCAATGCCCGCACCGAATTTGGTAGCGCGGGCACGCAAAGCTCGATCAACGGCTTGCTGAGTTGGTTGCCCAGCGCCGAGGCAACCGGGCTTCGTGTGGTGGCGAAACCGCGTATTCAAATCGAGCCTGGACATCCTGCCAGCCTCAATGTTGGCGGCGAGATCGAGCGGGCGGGCGCGGAGGGCGCCACCGAAGACAAAGCCTATGGTCTGGAGTTAACCGCTGAATTTTTGTGGATCGATGCGATGACCGTGCGCCTGTCCCATTCAATAGCCTTGCGTTCGCCGGCCGGCGACGGTGAGTTTCGTCGCCAAACTCTGGAGCAGACGCTGACCCTCGGCGTATCCCAAGTCGCGGAGCTGGCACGTTTCGAGGGCGCTGAATCAAGCCGAGGTACCGTGCACCAAGGTATCCCGTTGGGCGGTAAGCGCCACGATCAGTCGCGCGTGCGCTGGCGTGTGTTGGGCTGGCTTGAACCGGTTGAGGGCTATTGAATGGAATCCTTAGACGTCGTCGACACCCAGTGGTCCGACCTGGATGGTTGCATTGAAGTTCACGGTGGGACGGCCAGTGTGGCGCTTGTACTTAATCGCACCGTCGTTATCGGCCGCGGCCAGGCCCTGGACCCGGGTTCGACCTTTGTGTCTGAACGGCATGCGGAAATTCGGCTGACCGACCAAGGCTGTCAGGTGCGGGACCTGGGCAGCACCAACGGTACGCGCGTGGCGGGGCGTCGTTTGCAGCCGGATCAGTGGGTCAAACTAAGCCTTGGGGCGGGTTTTAGTGTCGCCAATGTGACCCTGCGATTGCGCGTGCTCGAGTCAGCGCCGCGCGAACCGGCCATACAGCCGCGCATCACACTCGATGTGCTCGGACTCGTTGAGGCTGCGTTCACGCGCATGATTCAGGTGCCGTCGTCGGTCAGTGACTTGCCGTGGTGGCGTGCGCTTGACCACCCGGATGCGCCTGGGCTGCTCGACGCTGATCTGCCTGAACTGGACGCATGGCTAAACGGATATGGGCCTATTCAAGCATTGATGGATGACCCCAGCATCACCGAAATCATGGTGTTGGGCACTCAGCCGATCTGGGTTGAACGCGCCGGCTGCCTTGAACAAACCCTCCATGTATTTCCGTCGGTTGAATTATTGCAGCGTGTGATTGATCGCATGCTGGCGCCGTTGGGGCGACGTGCGGATCGTTCGTCGCCCTTAGCCGACGGTCGTTTGGCCGACGGGTCGCGCGTCAACGTGGTGTTGCCGCCGGTGGCCCTGTCGGGACCGGCGTTAACGATCCGCCGTTTTCAGCGTCAGGTTAATGAACTGTCTGAATGGATCGCTGCCGACTCGATTCCCGGCGACGTCGCCCAGGCCCTGGCTCAAGGTGTCGAGCAGGGCCGGGACATCCTGATTGTCGGCGGTACCGGCGCGGGTAAAACGACGCTATTGAACGCACTCGCCGGATTCATTCCCGAACAGGCCCGCGTGATCAGCATTGAAGACGCCGCCGAACTGGACATCAAACATCGTCATTGGGCGCGCCTCGAGACACGCTCAGGCGGACTGGATGGGCGTCAGGGATTAGCCGCCCGTGATTTGCTAATCAATGCGCTGCGTATGCGTCCGGACCGGTTGCTGTTGGGCGAGGTCCGAGGCGCCGAAGCCTTGGAACTGATCCAAGCGCTGAACACCGGACACCGCGGCTGCATGAGCACACTGCACGCCAACTCAGCCACGGCCTGTGCGCGACGCTTAGAGGTGCTCCTGTTGTCGGCCGGCATCGACTGGCCATTGGTCGCCGTGCGGGAGCAAATTGCCCAGGCCTTGGATTTGGTCGTGGCAATCGAGAAGGCCCCCAGTGGCCAGCGCCGCGTGGTCGAGGTCGCTGAATTGGTGGGGTTCGACGGCGACGATTACCAGTGGATGCACCACTATCGGGCCGGACACGATGTTTGAGTTGCTGATCGGGCTGGGCGGTTATTACTTGGTCAGTGCGGGCCTGGTGTGGCGCGCAGGCGCGCGGCTTCGCCAGCAACAACGGGTCCAATTGGCACACTTGCCGGACCTGCTTCGGCGTTTATCCGCTCAAATCGTAGCCGGTGGAAGTCTTAACCAGGCGGTAGCGGGTTTGGTTACCAGTATGGGTGGGGCGACGCCACCCAGTCTAAGCCCAAGTCAATGGCTGACGGCATTGGCACGGGATCTGCCCAGCGCGGATTTGGACGACTTGGCGACCCTAGTCGATGTGCTGGCGTCGGAGGGCGGATCGCCATTGGCGCACATCGATGCCCTAACCCAGCGCATCCAAGTGCGCACGCGCGCCCGCAGCATGGCGGTCGTGGCCATGGCGCCGGTCAAGGGGCAGGCGCGGTTGGTGTTATTTGTCATGCCGATCATGGTGCTGATGGTGTTCGCACTTGAGCCGCGTGCAACAGCGACGCTATTTACGACCCACGCTGGGATTGCCGTATTGGCGGTCTGCATCGCACTTAATGCGCTGATCTGGGTTGCATTTCAGCGCCTGGGTAGGGTCCGGTGATGGCCTTGATGATGTTGGCTATCGCCTGGTGGTTGCTGCCAGCCCCTTGGCACTGGTTGAGCTTGCCAGGCTTCATGATCGCGGCGGCCAGCCCTGTCGCGGTGTGGCCATTGCTTGCGGCAGTTACCCTCATGGCTCGACGTTGGGTTGGCGCTTTGCAGCGCGCCCGGGCCGCCCGCGAAGTTCGATTGGCCGCACCCGTTTGGGTTGCGCTGTTGGCGCTGTATGCACCGATCGCGGGCAACTTGGCGGCCGCAGCCACGTTGGCCTCGGCCCGCTGGCAACAGCGTTATCCGCATCTTGCGTCGGCCCTAGGGCACCCAGGGTTGGTGGACCTGGATCATCGGTGCCGCGCCCTAAACGATGCTCAAACTTACGGGCCCTTGGTGGCTCAGGTTGCGGCCGGCCTTGATCGAATGCGCGATCAAGGTGTCGATACCCAGGCCTGGTTAGCACAACTTCAGGACCAGCATGACATGGCCCAGGCCGAACAGATCCAAGCCCGGGCTGCGGCGCTCGGTTCGAAGCTGCTGGTGCCGCTGGTGCTGGGTGCGTTGCCGCAGGCCTTTTTGATCATCGGTTTTGTAACGCTCCAAGGGGAGGGCATATGAAGTGGATCGGGGTTGTTTTGCTGTGGGTCGCCACGTCGGTGATCGCGCAACCGGGCAGTGCCTGGAGCGACTGGCGTGGCGCTGATAAGCCGGCGCAAAAGCCGGCGGCTCAAGCTGCTCGGCGGTTGATCCTCAAGGGCGTCAAGGTGCTGCACCGAACGGCTGCTGTACGGAGTGAAAAATGAGCCGGTTCGGGCCCGCGTGGTCGACGCTAGCACTGGTGTTGTCGGGCTGTCAGGCCTGGGCCCCGGTGCCGGTTGATAGCCATTCGGACATCAGTCACAAAAGCGTTGCCCAGGGGCAGGTGTGGCTGGCGCAGGGTCACTTCGGCCATGCCATCGAGGTCTTGCAAGGGGCCGTGCGTCGAAACCCAGACGATGCGCTGGCCTGGCGTGTGCTGGGGCGGGCGTATTGGCATGCGGGTATCGAGGCGATGGCCACGCAAGCGGCGTTGGACCCGACCCAGGTTGACCTGGAGCCACTGGGGGCCGCGGTATTTCAACTGGAGGACTATTTAAATGAAACAATGCCGGGGTATCGCCCTGACCGAGAGCCTGTTGCTGCTGCCGATCGTCGCGAGCCTGTTGTACGGGGTCATCGCGGGATCACGGTTGTGGATCCAGTATGGCGCCTTGAATGATGTCGCTTTGGTGTCCGCACGAGCCGCCGCTCAGGGTTCACAGGCCCAGGTTCAAGGCCGTCTGCGCGCTCACGCGCTCGGATTGAGTCCGTGGCTGGTGATGGTGTCGACTGCCCAGACGGGCAGTCAGTTTACGGCAACCGCGCGCTACCCGATTACGCCATGGTTATTGGCTCGCTCGTTGGCGCGAGTGGGAGGCTCGCCAGTGCTCTCGGCGGAGGCCGCGTCGTACGCTAAACCGGGCGTGGATTAACGACCAGCGGCGACCTCTTCGACCGTCGCTTGAAGGCCGATTTTAGCGATTTTGTCGTCAATCTGGGCTTTGTAGCTGGACAGCAGGCTGACGCCTTCGACGGCGACGTCCAGAACGCGCCAACCGGTGTCCGACTCAATCAGCCGGAATTCCGTGGCCAGCCAATCTTCGCCAGGGCGGCGCAGGCGCGTGGTCACAATGGCACGGTCGCCGCGGGTCGACAGCCGTTCGCGCAGCACCTCGAGTTCGGCCGCTTTGAATTGGCTGAACGCGGCGCCGTACAGATCCAGTAGCCGGATCTGCATGCCGTCGATAAAGCGGCGTTGATCGGGTTGGCTAATGTCGCGCCACGGCCGCCCAACCGCGCGCATGGCGATTCCGTCGACGTCGACCAGCGGAATGATTACACGCTCGGCCAGCGCGCGCTGGCCGGCGGCGTCATCCACAGCCAGGTCCGCACGCTGAATTTCTGTCAATATGACAGCAGTATTGTCGGCAACCCAGGTCGAAGGACTGTCGGACCCGTGCGCGGTCAAGGTGACTAGTAGGCTTAAAAAAGCGAGGGCGCGGAACATAAGGATTCCCTATAAACAGTGTCGCAAGCATAGCGCAGGGCCCAGTCCATGCCCAACCGTTGCTCATGGTAGCGGCCGTATTTGGGTAGCGCATGCGTAATTAGTCCCAACTGGTAGACGCGTCACACACCCTTGACTAGGATCAAGGCAATATTTGCCATCCCGCTGTATCGAGGTTCGTTTTGATTAAGAAGTGTTTGTTTCCTGTTGCCGGTTACGGCACGCGTTTTTTGCCCGCTACCAAATCAATGCCCAAAGAAATGCTGCCGATCGTGAATAAGCCGCTGATTGAATTTGGCGTCGAAGAAGCGCTGGCGGCTGGAATGGACCGTATGGCGTTTGTGACCGGTCGCGGCAAGCGCGCGATTGAAGATCACTTTGACAAAAACTATGAACTCGAAGACCAAATTCAGGGCACCGCCAAAGAACAGGCGCTGGCGCCGATCCGCGAGCTCATTGATAAGTGCGAGTTTTCATACACCCGCCAAAAAGAAATGGCCGGGTTGGGTAACGCGATTTTGACCGGTGAAACCTTGATCGGTGACGAGGCGTTCGGCGTGGTGTTGGCGGACGACCTATGCGTCAATGATGGCGAGGGCGTGTTGGCGCAAATGGCCAAGCTATACAAGCAGTTCCGTTGCAGCATCGTTGCGATCGAAGAAGTCCCCGCCGAAGACACCAACAAATACGGCATTATTTGCGGCGAAGAAATCAAAGCTGGTGTGTACCGCGTGACGGACATGGTCGAAAAGCCCGAGCCTGAGGACGCACCCAGTAACCTGGCGATCATTGGGCGCTACATACTAACTCCGGACATTTTCGATATCCTGCGCACCACGCCCGCGGGAAAAAATGGCGAAGTTCAGATCACTGATGCGTTGCTGCAACAGGCAAAAGATGGCTGTGTGATGGCGCTGAAATTTAAGGGCAATCGCTTTGACTGCGGCAGCCTGGATGGCTTCGTTGCGGCCACTAACCACGTGTACGGTCGTTACCAGAAAAAAACGCCCTAGTGCTTTGTCCCCGCAGCCTGGTTAGCCTCTACCCATGCTGACCTTTACCTACCACCCTGATTACAGTTACGACTTCCCGGACGACCACCGCTTTCCGATGAGCAAGTTTCGCCGCTTGCACGACAATCTAGCCGGCAAGGGTATTTTGGACCGAGTGCGGCTGGTGGCGCCTGAAAAGGCCTCCATCGACGATTTGTGCCGGGTCCATTCGCGTGATTATGTGACCGCCATCGCCGAGGGCTCGCTGGACAAGCGCGCGCTGCGAGCGTTGCGACTGCCGTGGTCCGCGCACTTGGCCCATCGCTCATTCATTGCGGCGAACGGCACGCTGTTAACCGCACGCAATGCCCTGCAATACGGACTGGCCTGTCATATGGCCGGCGGTACGCACCACGCGCACGCCGCCGGCGGCGCCGGTTTTTGCGTGTTCAATGACATGGCCTATACCGCCTGCACCTTGCTGGATTCGGGCGAGGTCGAGCGGGTATTGATTTTAGACACCGACGTGCACCAAGGCGACGGCACGGCGCGTATGTTGGCGGACCAACCGGGTACCTTCACCTGCAGCCTGCATTGCGCTCAAAACTACCCGCACCCGAAAGCGCAATCGGACTTGGATGTGCCCATCCAAGCGGGCACTGACGACGACGGTTACCTTGACGTGCTGTCCAGTACGCTGGATCGCTTGTTGCTGACCTTTGCGCCGGATTTAGTGATCTACGACGCCGGTGCCGACGTCCACACCGACGACGCACTGGGTAAGCTTTCGTTGAGCAGTGCCGGAATGCGAGAGCGTGACCGGTTGGTGTTTGAGCGATGTCATGACGCCGGGGCGGCGGTGGCGAGTGTTATAGGCGGTGGCTATGACTTGGATCGAGAGGCCTTGGTGGAGCGTCATGCAATCCCTTTTGAGGTCGCTTTCGAAATCGCTTCAAAATTGGGCTTGCGTCTTGAAAAAACGGTGGCATAATTCGCGCCCACAACGAAGCGCAACGTCCCGTTCGTCTAGTGGCCTAGGACTCCGCCCTTTCACGGCGGCAACAGGGGTTCGAGTCCCCTACGGGATGCCAATCGTTGAAAAATGCGGGATTAGCTCAGTTGGTAGAGCGGTACCTTGCCAAGGTACAGGTCGTCGGTTCGAACCCGATATCCCGCTCCATTTTTCAACGCGTTTTGTTATGTACTATGTCCCGTTCGTCTAGTGGCCTAGGACTCCGCCCTTTCACGGCGGCAACAGGGGTTCGAGTCCCCTACGGGATGCCAATTTCCTAACGGAAAAAGGCGGGATTAGCTCAGTTGGTAGAGCGGTACCTTGCCAAGGTACAGGTCGTCGGTTCGAACCCGATATCCCGCTCCAAATTCAAAAACCACCGAAAGGTGGTTTTTTTATGTCCAGAACTAATATCCTAGCGACCGCCAAGGAGACTCCATGACACAAGTGTTAAATACGCCGGCCCTTCGGATCGAAGGACTGCGCAAGGTCTATGACGACGGTTTTGAGGCCCTCAAGGGCATCGACCTGACGGTGCCGCAGGGCGAGTTTTACGCGGTGCTGGGGCCCAATGGTGCAGGCAAGTCGACCATGATTGGCATTGTCTGCTCGTTGGTCCGCAAGACTGCCGGAAAGGTTTGGATCAACGGCATTGATGTGGATATCGATTTTGCCGCGGCCAAGCGCAGCGTCGGCGTGGTGCCCCAGGAATTTAACTTTAGTTTGTTTGAAAAGGTGCGTGACATCGTTTTGAACAGCGCAGGCTACCAGGGCATCCCGCGCAGTGAAGCTGCGGATCGTGCTGATTATTTCCTGGACCGATTGGGGCTTTACAGCAAGCGCAACACACAAAGTCGCGGGTTGTCCGGCGGCATGAAGCGTCGGCTGATGATCGCCCGGGCGTTGGTTCACGACCCAAAGCTATTGATTTTGGACGAGCCAACCGCTGGCGTCGACATTCAGTTGCGTCGCGGCATGATGGATTTCTTGGCTGAATTGAACGAAACCCAAGGAACTACGATTATCTTGACGACGCACTACCTCGAAGAGGCGGAAGCGCTGTGCCGTAAGGTTGCGATCATTAACCGAGGCGAGATCGTCGAGGATACTGACACCAAGTCGTTGCTGTCTCAGTTAAACACGGTGACCTTTGTTTTGGATCTTACATCCCGACTTAACAAAGCCCCTCAACTAGCTGAATTTAAAACTAATTTAGTCGATGAAATGACCTTGGAAGTGGTTCTGGAGAAAGGGCAAGAGTTGAATCAGTTGTTTGCCGAACTGAGCGCGGCGGGAATCGGCATCCAGTCCATGCGCAACAAGTCGAACCGCCTCGAAGAGCTGTTCATCGGTTTGACCGGGCAGCCCACGGAGGTGTCGTCATGAATGCCATGTGGTTGACCGCGTTCCGTACGATTTTGCGTCGGGAAATTGTTCGATTTACGCGCATTTGGGTGCAAACCTTGGTGCCGCCTGCGATCACGATGACGCTGTACTTTGTGATTTTTGGCAGCCTGATCGGCCGTCGAATCGGCGATATGGGCGGGATGGATTACATGACCTTTATCGTGCCGGGGCTGATCATGATGAGTGTGATCACCAACAGCTACGCGAACGTGTCATCGAGCTTTTTCAGCGCCAAGTTTCAGAACTTTATCGAAGAAATGTTGGTCGCGGCGGTGCCTGAACAGATCATCTTGTGGGGCTACATCTGCGCCGGCGTGGTGCGCGGCTTGTTGGTCGGCAGCGTGGTCGTGGTGGTGTCGCTGTTCTTTACCGATTTAAATATCCACAGCTACCCGGTGGTAATCCTGGTCGGGCTGATGACCGCGATTTTGTTCAGTATCATGGGCTTTATTAATGGGGTGTTTGCCAACAGTTTCGATGACATCAGTATCGTGCCGACTTTTGTGCTGACGCCGCTGACCTACCTGGGGGGCGTGTTTTTTAGTGTCAGCCTATTACCGGGTTTTTGGCAACACGTGGCGCTGGCAAACCCGATTTTGTACATGGTTAACGCGTTTCGCTACGGGATGCTGGGCCAGTCGGACATTGGCTTGGGCGTGGCGCTGTCATTGATGACCGTGTTTACCGTGGCGGCGTATTTTTACGCCAACTACCTATTAAAGCGTGGTGCTGGGGTGCGTAAATGAACCTTGAAGAACTTGGGCTGCCGCTGGGCCAAATTGTCGCTCAGCCGGACGACTACAGCGCGGATCATCTGGCACCGGTGCCACGCGATTGGGCGCGCCAAAAAGAGGGTGTCGATGCTGCGGTGATGGACGGTGTCGATGTCTGGAACCTGTGGGAGCTGTCGTGGCTGGACCTAGATGGCAAACCGATCCAGGCAACTGGGCAGTTTTTCGTCCCGCACAGTTCACCAAACTTGGTCGAATCAAAGTCGATCAAGCTATATTTCAATAGCATGAACAACCACCGTCTGGGCGGCGATTGGTCGGTGGTCGAGGCTCGCATCGCGGCGGACTTGTCGGCAAAAGCGGGTGCACCCGTGCGGGTTGAGCTGACGGCGGTCGATCAGGGCGTGTTGGGCGGTGTAACGTCGATTGCCGGCGAATGCATTGACCCGGCGGGGTGGATTGACGGCTATCGCTTGGGCCCGGACATTGCCCAGGTCGAGCCGGAGGCGGTCACGCTGTATTCGGATGCCTTTCGCAGTCTGTGCCCGGTGACGGCGCAACCGGACTGGGCCACGGTCATTATCGATTACCAAGGCCCGCGCCTGGACCGTGCCAAGCTGGCGTCGTATCTGGGGTCGTTTCGTAACCACCAAGGCTTTCACGAGGCCTGTTGCGAGCGCATTCTTGGCGAGTTGTTAGCGGTCACCGGTGCCGATAAATTGAGTGTCCAGGCGTGCTTTCTGCGCCGCGGCGGTATCGATATCAATCCGTACCGGTCGACGGCGTTTTGCGAGGCCCCGGCGCGGCGTTTGTCGCGCCAGTAATCCCGACCGCCGGTGCGCTAGCCGCGCCTTGGGCAGCATAGACACTAACTGGGCGGGCGAAGCCCTTGACGTCAATTTCGCCAGCCGGCTCAAAAAACACCCGGTCGTGGAGTAACTTCCAGACGGGGTAGCTGCACAGAATTTGGCCCGGCTCGGCCATCGCTTCCAGGCGGGCGGCCAGGTTGACCTGTTTGCCAATCGCGGTGTATTCCATGCGCTCGGGTGATCCGAAGTTTCCGGTGGTGCAATAGCCGGCGCTGATGCCCATGCGCACTTTCAGCACAGATTGACGCGAACGATCGGACCAGTGTTCGGATAGCACTCGGATGTGACGCTGCATTGCCAGCGCCATTTGGACGCAGTTATGCGCGTTGTCCAGCGGCGTGCTGTCGGCGTCGTCGCCAAAGGTAATCATCAGTGCGTCACCAATGAATTTGTCGACCAGCCCGCCGTGCTCCTGGGCGATGCGACACATGTCCGTGAGGTACTCGTTTAAAAAGTCAGCGGCGTCTTCCGGTTCCATTTCTTCGATGCGATCGGTGAATTCATGGATGTCAGAAAAAAACACCACCAGGTTGCGCCGGCGGTGCAGGATTTGGGTGCGGGTTTTGCCGGATTTCAGTGCGCGGGTGGCCTGCAGGGGCAGGTAAGCGGAAAACTCGCGGATCATGGCGCTGGATTTGGCGCCGCTGCTGCGCTCTCGATCAATGGCTTGGGCCAACCGGGCACGTGAATCGTAGCGTTGGGCAAGGCCAACCAGTGTGAGTAGGGCGGTTATGCCCAGTGCTATCCAGGTGTGCCATTCCAGGGTGACGCTGGGCGGCGGCCGCACTATCAGCACCGCCAGCATGGCGGATAGACTGGCGCCCAATAAGGCCCAGGCCCAAGGGCGTTGAGTGAGGGTGCTGAGCAACAAAGCGGCTGCGGCGTAGCTTGCCAATGACAGTGCCGGTGTGGCGCTGACGGTTAGCACAGCGATGACCAATGCGAGGGCTGTCGTGGCGACGGGCAGCGCGGTGTGAGCTACCAATCGTGCAATGATGTGGCCCAGACCCAGCCCGACAAGGCACAAAATAGCGGGCAAAGCCGGCGTCAGCCAAGTGGCCGCAATCGCGATCGTCGTCAGCAGTGCCATTAGTGGGGCATGCCGATAGTGTTTGTTCACCAGCAGATTTCCTCTTTGCTCATGCAAGCTATATAAGTAGTGTGCGAAGAAACCACGCACTTCGCGTCGTCTATGAGAACTAGGCCACAGGGATAATGAGTACTTACCAATGATTGAAACCTTACTAAGTCGAACTTCGGTGCCCAAGCTGATGGCGCCTGCACCCTCGCCTGAACAGTTAGAGCAGATTATTCAAGCCGCCGCGCGTGCCGCCGACCATGGTCGCCTTCGGCCGTGGCGGTTCATCGTCATTGAGGGGCTGGGGCTGGACAGTTTTGGTCAGCTGATGGTCGATTCCCAACGCGAAAACAACGAGGTCGATGATGAGTTCGCGGCCAAATTAGCCAAGAAGCCCCACCGCGCGCCGATGATTGTAGCGGTGGTGTGCTCGCCAAAGGAGCACCCTAAGGTGCCCGAGATCGAGCAAATCATCAGTGCTGGGGCGGCCGCGCAGTTAATGGTCACGGCAGCGCACGCCATCGGGTTGGGCGCTATGTGGCGCAGCGGTAGCTTGATGTTCACCGAAACCATGGCGCGCGGACTGGGCCTGAATGACGCCGAGTCGTTGGTAGGGCTGGTTTATTTGGGCACGGCCGCCGGCAAGTCGCCGCGCCCGCAACCCTTGGATAGCGCGAATTATGTGTCCTATTATACCGGATAGCGTTGCGCCGTAGGCGCGAAGTGCCTATCATCAGCGCCGTTGAGTGACCAGCGTGCAAACGGTGGGACCCAACACTGAGAGGCGTTGGCCAGGATGGCCGAGTGCCGCGAAGCGCACGATGCGCGAGAGCGGCGACGTAAAGATGCACTAGTTTGTGCGAATTTGCGGCCTCAAACACGGAGAGGTGCCAGAGTGGTCTATGGCACGTTCTGTAAGAATCGCCTGAGAAGGCGAGTCGAGCAGATATCCGACCAGCGTGCAAACGGTGGGACCCAACACGGAGAGGTGCCAGAGTGGTCTATGGCACGTTCTGTAAGAATCGCCTGAGAAGGCGAGTCGAGCAGATATCCGACCAGCGTGCAAACGGTGGGACCCAACACGGAGAGGTGCCAGAGTGGTCTATGGCACGTTCTGTAAGAATCGCCTGAGAAGGCGAGTCGAGCAGATATCCGACCAGCGTGCAAACGGTGGGACCCAACACGGAGAGGTGCCAGAGTGGTCTATGGCACGTTCTGTAAGAATCGCCTGAGAAGGCGAGTCGAGCAGATATCCGACCAGCGTGCAAACGGTGGGACCCAACACGGAGAGGTGCCAGAGTGGTCTATTGGGCTCGCCTGGAAAGCGACGCGGTGGAAACGCCACCAGGGTTCAAATCCCTGTCTCTCCGCCAAACAATACTCTGAGGAGTCTGCTACTGCAGGCTTTTTTAGTTTTAGACTGTCGTGTTTTGAATTTTTGTACCAGTAATTGTACCGCTACTTGCCGATAGGCCCTTCAACAAATTTGGTACTCGATCCCGGAGCACGACACTAAACCTTTGTTCGGCCAGGCTTCTTCCACAGCAACCTAAACAGGGGGCGGGGATGGGCTTTTCCGGCTTTTGGTACTGTTAGTACCTGCGCATACATATTAGAAGCCGAATTTAAGAAAATGAGCTTTCGGGGCGGACTTGCTGAGTGTAATACCCCCGGAAATTAACGGGACTTTTGACTAGAGCGTTTTATGATGAGTACAGTTCTTACGAACAAGGCCGTTCGCCCGGCACACTCGTTAGACGCGGTCAATAAGGAGTGATTTGTAGACACAAACTGGACACAACGGGCAGCAAGCGCTTTCGGCAATCCGTTGTTTTTAATTGAGAAAATAGAATGTGGCGGAGGCAGCTTTAGCTTCACTGAGGCAAGAGTTCTGCTATTTTCCCAATATTAGAGAATAAATTACCAGCTTTGTAATTTTCATTAACAGAGATGGTCAATAAAACTGTATTGGTCTTTTCGTCTAAAACCAAGAATTGCCCCCCATGTCCTTGTAAAACCATAGTGGGTTGGCTATGTACATCGAAAACCCAAGATTGATAACCATATCTTGAACCATTTTTCTTGCCCGTATTCAATGATTTGCTTACGCCTTCATTAAAGAATTTTCCCAGGCAGGTGTCTGATTTCTTTTGTTTCAGCAAAAATTGTCCAAAATTTGCCCAGTCTCTAGCTGTCATTGTAAGGTCAGAATATGAGACTGTTGTGCCAGATTTATCGGCAGTCCATTGCATGAAGCCGCTTTCACTAAATTGACTGTAGAGAGTTTTCTGAAAATACTGGGCTAGTGGTTTTTTTACTATATCTTCTACTAAGACCGATAATGCCAAGGAGTCCGATGAATGATAATTCATCTTTGTTCCTGCTTCTCTTGCGGCAGAGGTATAAAATTTAATCGCATCTCTTACATCTGCTTTGCCTGAAAATTTTTGAACGCCGCGTGCTTTTTGGTTGAATTTTTTCTCATCGGAACGCCCTAACATACTAACTCCACTGTTCATTTGAAGGATGTTACGTATAGATACATCTGAATAGGGTGTGTTTGCCAAGAAAGGTGAGTAATCTCTAGCAGGGTCGTCTAGCGTCCTGATTTTACCGCCACATAACAAGGCACCAATGGATGCTGAAATAGCAGTCTTACTCATTGACATGCCCGTCAGGGGGGTATTGCTATCAATCTCTCGTTTGGATGCGTAACGCTCATAAATAATGTCGCCATCACGTATTATAATTGCAGCAAGATTCATCTTATCAGCGAGAATTTTATCAAATTTTTTATCGGCTATGCTGGTCGTTTCACCGTTAGGAGTTTCTCCATATGCAAAATAATTCACATCAAAAGAATCAAGTTTTCCTGTGACACTCAATTGAGAAAATGCCTTGATATTTCGCATCATCTTTTTAGGAGGGTGGTCAGCTAATACTTGATTTGAATAAAAAGTAACAGCAATAACCACTAATAAAATTTTTCTCAATGTGTTTCACCTCAATCATAGTGTGGGCAACTCTTCCACCCACGCTCAGTTCAAAATAATCCTTGAAGATCAATAGGGTGATTTAATGTTTTTAAGGAGAATGGTGCTGCCAGCGTGTGGTAGTTGCATCCCCCAAAGTACCAGTCACTACTGATCTTAAGGAATATCAGCATGCTAAAAAAAACCACTAGGCATCCGTCAATACGCTCAGAGACTATACTATGTGTGCACCAAGGTAAAAGCAGATAGAAACACAGAGAAATGGGTGTCAGGATGTTTTAGCAAAAATAGTAAGGAAAATGGGGTAACGTTTTGACGACCTATGTACGGCCAGTATCAATAGCATTCGCCGACGTCGAGGCCATCGCTTCTTACGTCGCCAGTAATCTTGAATCCCGACGGGAAGTGATTAAGGAAATCGGGTTGCTCAAACTTGCCCTTGAGGGGTTTGATGCGGAGACCAGCCTGTATCGCTTGGAGCTCGATGACCCCGAGTTTACTAGGCTCAGCTTTTTGATTGGTGAGGATCGCTTGACTCGACAGGGCCCTCCAACCCTCAATAGCACCTTGTCGTTCACGTATGTTCACTATAGTGAGCAAACCAAGGTTGGCAGGCTTTATTCCCAGGTAACAAATTGTTTTTCGCGTGTTTCGACTTGGGCCTACCGAAGCTCAAATCGGTCTCCACTGAGAATGACGTTGCTCGTTATGCTGACAGGGTACGGTGTCGCATCAGTCGCTCTTCTTGCCAGTGTCATTTACCGAGGTCAGAATTGGGTTCCTGAGCTAACGCTTATGTTGGCTGGAGGCTCGGTTACATTTGTGCATTGGTCGTTGGCACGGTTTCAGATTTCGAGCCTGATTGGGCAGGTATTGAATGTAGGCGGCGAACTTGCGCTGGTCTGCTACGTGGCATTTCTAATTTCAGAATTATTGTCGGTCCGTATTTAAATTGGCATTTAAAGCATAGAAAAGGAACTCGCTCGTTACGCCTTTATGTTTAGTGCGTTTAGAAGTTGCTGAACATCTGCAGCCGGTAGCTCATGTTGGCTTTTCACGAAGGTTATCTGAGCCCCTAGTGCGCTCTCTAAAGCGATTACACCCTGAACCGGCACTTGCCAATCATCGTTGCCACTGACCACACCAACTCGACCGAGCGGCTTGGGAAAGCTGTTTTGATCGATTGCTTTGGCTAATTGACGTGCTCCGGGCACGCGGTAGGTCGAGAACCCGACCTGGATTTGTCGATAGGCTGGACTGACCAGCGCCAAGGTTCCGGGAAACGGTGGCAGTCCCATCAAACTAGATAGGCAAAGGTGGGAGCCATAAGAGTGTGCGACGACGATCGAACTGGGCTCGAAGTGCCCTGCGATGAGGTCATCTCGGATCATGCTCAGCTGCGCTTGAAAGTCTAAGCTTTCAAAACCGTCGTGCAGTGAGCGGCCTGCGACCTGATATCCCCGAGCGGTCAGTTCGGCGCCAAGTCGACCGTTTAGGCGTGCGCCACGGCCGGGTAAAAAATAGAGAGGTTTCAACATTCAGTCTCATTTTAAAGAATCCTGGCACCGCCCATCAATGGATCTCTGCACCGTTCTATCGAAGCCCGGCTCGAATGCCTCAGGTCAGCTGTAGCACCCGCAACGTCAAGACTTGAAACGGCGCCAAAGAAAAGGTTGTGCCGGATTCATCCAAGTCTCTTTCTAACAGGTCACAGGTCACAGGTCACAGGTCACAGGTCACAGGTCACAGGTCACAGGTCACAGGTCACAGGTCACAGGTCACAGGCAACGGCTGAGTGGCGCAGCGTCAGGGTGCCGGCCTGTCCATAGGCCTCGAATGCCCGAACTATTAGGCCGTTACCGTCCTCCGCCCATTTCACCGTCGCCACGGTGACGCCGGCGCTAGTCGTCCAGCTTGGCCGCTCGCCAAGGTCCGGCAACGCGCGATCCAGGCTAACCGCCGAGTCACTCAACCGGTGGCCATGATCGATCACCTCGCCGCGATGATCGCCGGTATGTTAATCAGCGTTAGCCGCAGCACCCTATCGCGGGCGTCGTAGCCATATTTGCAGTCATTCAGCAGCGCAAAACCAGTGGTGCCGTCGGACAGGTTCACCCAGCGCTGGGCCGGAACCTCGAACATGGCGGCGGCGTCCGCAGTGTCGCGCTGTGTGGGCGTGGACACGAACACGTGTATAGCTCCATGAAGCGGCATCTGGGCACAACACCGAGTGTCTACGTCAATCAAATCCGCATGGCGCACTCGGCCAACGATTTAGGCTCGGGCGCCGTCTGCTTGAAAGGCATGTAAGTGCTCCGGCGCGACGCTTAACACCACCGTCTGTTCAAATTCGTAGCGATGGCTGGCGTCGACGCGCACGATGAACAAGCCACGGAGTAACCATGAAAACCGAACAGTTTGGAGCGTTCCCGGCCCTGGAGGATCAGAGCACGGAGGCGGGGCTGGCGATTATTATTCGCGCCCAAGCGGACGCACTATCTCGGCTTGCTAAGCAAACACAGGGCTTGGCGACGGTGATCGACGCCGCAGTCACACGCTTGCGCGGGACCCATGGTCGATTGGTGTATGTCGGTGCTGGCGCATCCGGGCGCATCGCGGTTCAGGACGGTGTCGAGCTGTGGCCGACCTTGGCGGTTGATCGTGCGCGCGCACTGTTGGCCCAGTCCGGCGGGTCAGTCAAAGTCGCCGCCTGCTTAAACACGGGGCTGTCTCTGAGCGAGGTGGATAGCCGTCTGCGGTTAGCGCAGGGGCGACTGGCCGGCATTATTGATTAGGCGCGTCGGCCAGCGGGTGTGTGGTTTCGCGCGGCCCCGATTCCTTGACCAGCCCGGGAAAACGTTGCCCCAAGATGGCTTCGAGCGCTTTGGTCGTGTTGATGAGTCCCGCCAAGTCGATCGGACAGGAAAAGCCATCACGCAGAAGAGCGTGTGCGAGGTCCTCGCTGCAAATGTTTCCTGTTGCGCCCGGCGCATATGGGCAGCCACCGATACCCCCAAGTGAGGCGTCAAAGCGATGGATTCCGGCGGCAATTGCGGCATAAGCATTGGCCACACCCAGCCCTCGGGTGTTGTGCAAGTGCAGGGTGATTTCAAGTGCTGGGGCCAGCGCACGTAGCCGCGCACATAACTCGTAGACTTGATTGGGGGTGGCCACGCCAATCGTGTCCGCGATCGTGATCGAGCTGACTCCGCGATCCAGATAGCGCTGGACCCAGTCCATCACCTCTTTGACCTCGGTTGCGCCGTTGAACGGGCAACCAAATGCAGTGGCGAGGGTCGCGTTAACCCGCAGGTGCCCGGCGTCAGCCATGATTGAGCCGAACTGTTCAAACGATTGTTTCCGCGTCATTCTCAGATTGGCGAGATTGTGGGCCTCGCTAACGGACATCACGACATTGATTTCATCCAGGTCGGTCGCCAGTGCCCGCTCGAGCCCGCGACGGTTTGGCACCAGCGCCACGTAGTCAACGTTGTGGGCGCGGTCTATTTGCGCCAGCACAGCTTCGGCATCGGCTAACAGCGGCACGGCAGTTGGCGACACAAATGAGGTGACCTCAATTTTCGCAAAACCAAGACCCGAAAGCTGGTTAATGATGCGAACTTTATCGTCCGTGTTGACAAACTGGCCGGCACTTTGCAGGCCATCGCGCATGCCGACTTCCTGGAGCTGAATGGGGTGGGGCGGCGGTTGAACGAAACTCATGGGTTATTCACCTTGGCCGCTGATCTTGCGACGGGTCGGTTCATCGATGCCCATTTCCGACATGATCTCGGCGTTGTGCGCACCCAAGTTGGGTCCAAGCCAGCGTGTCGATCCAGGCGTTTTAGTCAGGCGCGGGACCACCGCTGGAACATACAGATCCAGCCCGGAGGCCAGTTGATGGTGTTCGATTGCGCCGCGTGCTTTGAGCTGGGGGTCGGTGAACACCTCGGCCACTGAGTTAATACCTGAGGCCGGTACCGAGGCCGATTCGAGTACCGAGAGTGCATCCACCAGATCGATCGATGCCGACCAAGCGCCCAGCACTTGATCCAGTTCATCAGCGCCGGCAGCACGACCGTCGTTGTGCTGAAAGCGCGGGTCGGCGGCCACGTCGCTGCGACCGATGGCGGTCATCAGACGTTGGAAAATACTGTCACCGTTGGCCGCAATAACGAGGTAACGCTGATCGCGGGTTGGGTAGGTGTTTGATGGGGCGATGCCAGGGAGCCGCGAACCCGTGCGTTCGCGGACGGTTTGGTCGGCACCGTATTCCGGCACTAAGCTTTCGGTCACTGCCAGCACCGACTCTACCAAGGAAACGTCTACCACCTGGCCTTCGCCACTTTGTTCGGCGTGGCGCAGCGCGATCAGCACGCCGACCACGCCATAAAGTGAGGCCAGCGTATCGCCAATGCTGACACCGGTGCGGACGGGCGCGCGGTCGGGATAGCCAATCAGATAGCGGAGTCCGCCAATGGCCTCGGCAATCGCTGCAAATCCAGGCTTTTGTGCGGCCGGGCCAGTCTGTCCATAGCCTGAGACTCGTAGCATCACCAGTTTGCGATTGACCTGGGATAGGTCTTCCCAACCGATTGACCAGCGCTCTAAGGTTCCGGGGCGAAAGTTTTCAACGACAATATCGGCGCTTTTCGCCAGTTCGCGCACCGTAGCTTGGGCGTCGGGGTCCTTTAGGTTCAGGGTAATGGACTTTTTGTTTCGGCTTTGCGCGTACCACCAAAGCGATGTGTCACCGTCCATTTTGCGCCACTTTCGCAGCGGATCGCCGATCCCTGGCGGCTCAATCTTGATGACCTCCGCACCGAACTGCGCTAGCAGTCCCCCGGCATAGGGGCCTGCAATGAGAGAGCCTAGCTCCAGCACGCGGACGCCATTCAGTGGGCCCTGGGCATGAGTGTCGGTCATGGTGCGCTCCTATCCAAAGGGCAACCAAAGCACAAGGCCTGGGAATGCAGTGAAAAGAACGACCGCGGCCACCAGTATCAAAAAGAACGGAAACGAGCCTCGGGCCACGGTCATGATGGAGGTGTTGCCGGGTGATATGCCTTGGATGACGAATAAGTTGAGGCCGACGGGCGGCGTAATGACCGCCATTTCAGTGACAATGGCCATGACAATGCCGAACCAGATTGGGTCGTAGCTGAATTCCTTGATGATCGGTAACAGCAGTGGGGTAGCAATCAGGATGACCGAGACCACATCCATAAACATGCCCATGATGATCAGCAGACAAAAAATCGCGATCAACACGCTGTACTGGCTGAAGCCCTGCTCAACAATCCAAGCCACCAGGTCTTGCGGAAGGCGCAGCCGCGTCAGCAGGTAGCCAAACACGAGTGCACTGGCCAGGATGGCGAGGATCATACCGGTTGTTCGGGTGGTGTCCCGGACAATGGTTTGCAAGGTATCCCAGTTCAAGTTGCCTTTGTAGATGGCAATCAGCATGGCGCCAAAGCAACCCACCGCCGCGGATTCACTGGGTGTGGCGATGCCAAAGTAGATTGAACCGAGCACGGCAAATACCAGCAACAGTGCCGGTATGGTGACAATCCAAGGATTGTCACCTTCCTCAGTTTCCAGCTCTTCACGCGTCACCGCGGGCATCAACTCAGGTTTCACGTACCCCAGGATCAGCAGGTAAGCCATCATCATCACCGAAATGATGATGCCGGGGATCACACCGGCAATAAACAGGTAGCCAACCGACTCGCCAGCCACCAAACCATACAGAATCAATCCGACGCTCGGTGGTATCAATAGCGCCAAGCTGCCAGCCGAGGCGACCACTCCGGTCGCAATGGACTTGCTGTAGCCGGCTTTTAACATTTCAGGAATCGCGAACTTTCCGATGGTGGCCGCGCCGGCCATAGAGACGCCGCACATGGCGCCGAAAACAGCACAGGCGAAGACACTGGCCACGGCTAGAGATCCGCGTATCCGATACAAACTAATCCGAATGGCGCGGTAGATATCAGAGCCCAGTCCGGAAGCAAAGATAATTTCGCCCATCAAAATAAACAGCGGAACCGCGACCAGTGTAAAAGTGGCCATACGGTCGTACATGACACCGGGTATCGCTGACAGGGCCTCGACCCCTTGGAGCAGTACGATACCGACAACACTAGCCAAGCCCAGCGATACAAACACGGGCGCGCCAATCGCCATCAAGCTGAACAGGGTTGCGATAACCAGTATCGAGATTGTGGTGGAGTCCATTAGGTGTCCTCGTCACGAAGTGTGGCGACGATCTGTCGCAAGCAATCAAACATCAGGGCCAGAAATCCAAGCGGAATGGCTAAATAGGCCAACCACATCGGGAAGGCCAATAACGAAGATGAGGCGGTTTCTGACGCATACGCGTGCCACACCATTTCGGCACCAAACCAGCACACGATGGCCGCGAACAGGGCAGTTAAGGCGAGAGTGCTGAGGTGGCAAAACCGCTGTCCAATGGGGGACAAGCGTGTTGTGAATAAGTCGACCGCGACGTGCCCTTTGGTTTGGGCAATGGCGGCCAATGGTAAGAACCCCATGGCGACCAAAAAGTATTCAGTGATTTCCAATGATGATTGGGTTGGGCTGTTGAATACGTAGCGGGCGATCACTTCAAAACTGACGATGCCAAGCGTGCCAATGATCGCAGCCTGGGCCAATCTCAATGTGACGACGTTGACGAAGTTAAACAAAGTGGTCATGTGGGTACCTCGAGCGGCCGGCACAGCTGTGCCGGCCGCGTGGCGTTGGCTTATTGGTTGTTTTGAGCGAAGTCGATGTAGGCGTTGGCTTCTGGGACCTGCGCGCGCCACCAGTCATAGACAGGGTCAACAGCTTGCTTAAACGAGGCTAGCTCTGCCGGCGTTGCGACGTGATAGTTGACGTTGTTTTCCTCAAACAGGCTTTTCGCGTCGGCCATGTATTCTTCCAACAGCATTAGTTGCTGCTGTCCTCGCTCATTTGCGGCCTCTTCCATGATGGCTTGAATATCCGCCGGCAGCTTGTTCCAGCTGTCGATGTTAATGGCCAGCGCGGTGGCGAAATACGACATGTTGACGACGGTGATGTTGTCGAGCACTTCGTAGAGTTTGCGACCGATACCGGTGATCAGCGGGCGCGAAGTTGCATCGATCGTGCCACGTTGAAGGGCAACGTATAGGTCCCCTGAGCTCATCGACGTTGGCGCTGCGCCGATCAGTTCCATCGCACGGCTTGCGGCAGTCCCGCTGACGGCAATTTTTTTGCCCTGTAAGTCAGACGGCTGCTTGATTTCAAACCCATTGCCGTAGATTTGGTATGGGCCGCCGGCGGCGACATTGAGTACTTTGACGCCACGCTTTTCCATCGCTTGTGAAACACCCAGATCCCATAACCCAGCATCCAGACTGGTTTGCATGGCACGGGGGCTTGGCCATAAGAAGGGCATGCTGGCGATACCTAATTCCGGTATTGCGCCAGTGTTGTAGGTGTCCATCGGCGCGGACATGTCAATATCGCCGCGTTCAAGCGCGGCGAACTCTTCCTTGCCGCCAAATAATTGCTGGGAATGGAATATCTCGATTTCAACACGGCCGCCGGTCCGCTCTTTGACGACTTCTGCGAAGGTGAAAATCGGGTCAATCAAATAGTTGTACGAGGTTGGCCAGTAGGTTGAAAATGTTAGCTTGTGGTCGGGTGCTGCATGAACGCCACCGGCCATCGTTATGGCTAAAACGCCAGCGAGGGCGCTAAATTTTAAGGGCTTAATCATTAGGTATGCTCCGTCGTGTGCTCGATTGTTAGATTTATTCTTGGTATACCAAGCGAATCGATAGTTGCATGGAGAGTTGCGGTCCATCAATCGAAATTCAGATTATTTGCAATAAATTTAGCAATTTATACGTAAATATTTTAGCGATCGGCAGAGCGGCGTGTTTTGAAGCTTTGTTTTGGTATTCCATAGGAGGGTTAATGGGTGGGTTAGCGTCGCTCGGCTTGCGAGCGCGAAATATGATTGAAGCCTTGATTATTGATGGTGCGATTACCACAGGTGAAAAAGTCACTGAGCGGGACCTTGCTGAACGTTTGGGCATGTCGCGGGCGCCTATTCGCGATGCGATTAAAGACTTGTTAGCCGATGGCCTGCTTCAACGATTGAGCGCGCGCAGTATTGTGGTGCGCGACTTACAGCTCAGCGAGGTGGGTGAAATTTACGAAATACGTTCAATGTTGGAAGGCCGCGCCGCTTACTTGGCCGCCACTAGACTGTCCGCTGACGGGCTCCAGGGCTTGACCGAATTGCATGAGCAAATGTGTGCTGCATCGGATCGTCAGATGTTCAGCGAGTATTATCAGTTAAATATTCAGTTTCACCGCGCGATTCACCGCGCGTCTGCATCGCCCCGCTTGGTGTCCATGATAGAAACGGTGATGAAGGAGTCGCTGCTATTTCGAAGCCGAGGTCTGGTCGACGCCGCCAACTTAGGCGAGTCCAGCGCCGAGCACGCGATGATTTTGCGAGCACTTAACCATCAAGATCCTGACCTGGCTGGCCTGCTTATGGATCGTCATATTCGCGGCGGGCTTGCTCGTCTTCGTTTAACCTAGGCGCCAGCGGCCTGTGCGGGTGATACCTGCTCCGCCACAGTGCCGCGAGTTGCTGCGTTGCCGGGCATGAGAGCCCGTCGCCACGCCCTAGATCAACGCACCGTAGATCAGTTTGCACGACACCAACGTCAGCCCAATTTCGACCGCGGCGAAAAACAGCCGCTCCATCGGTGCGTTATCCCAGCAGTTGCCGCGCCGGCTCGTGCTTTGAACCGTTCGGTATCGCCATAACATTCGCCGAAACTGGCGCGAGGCATATTGGCTACCTTGGTCCGAATGAAACATCAGTCCAGGGCCTGGTTTTCGCTCAGCCACTGCATGCTCAAACGCGCTAACAACCAGCGCGCCACTTGGCTTGTCCGATAGTGCCGCCCCGACCACCCGGCGGGTATGCAAGTCCATGACCACGGCTAAATAGCTCCAGCAATGCCCCGCCCAAATGTAAGTGATGTCGCCGTGTAGTGGACAGCGATAGACTAGTGGTACCTCAAGAGTATCGATTTAACTGGGCTTTGAGGAATTTTGTGGACGTTTATGGAAAGTCATAGATATAAATAAGGCGGACTTTCTCTCCGCCAAACATAACGATTAAGCCTCTGATTTTCAGGGGCTTTTTTGTATCTGTATCGAGCTTTCGTATTCGTACCGCACAACGCGCGGCTATTCGACCTTCAAGGTCGGCTAATTCGTTGACATCATGCGTTCATGCACCGCCTGCATGCCGCGCTCGGCCATATCACTGACCTCGCCGGCGTGCTGGTGCAGCAATGCGACCACGGACGGGTTGTCCGAGGTCTGGGTTACGGCAATACCCGTCGCGGTCGGGGTGACCTGGGTGGTGATCTGGTCGGCCTGACTGAACAGTTGATCCAAGGTCGGTGACTGGATGATCACCTGGGGATTTCGTTGCTGCTGTAAGCGCTCCACCATCTGTATCACATGCGTGACCAGCGCAGCCCGCAGGGGTACATCGTCCGTTTCAGTGATCGTGGTGACGCCGTTGGGGAGTAATTTGACCTCGCGGCGAAGCGCGGTGTGCTGTTGGAACAGCGCTTTTAAGTCGGCGATTTCGGTGGTGCTGATGTCGACACCGTTCAGCCCCGGCATGTTGGCTTCGTCGTGGGCACCTGAATGATGCAGCCTAGCAGCCCCGTGATGCGGTCCCAGCCACCAAAGTGCGATCGCACCGAGCGCGATTACGCCGAGCGACGCGAATAAACCGACGAATAATTTCGGGTGAGTTTTGCGCATGACCTAGCCTGTTTAGATTTCAGTGTGTAACGCAGTATAGCGCGGGGCAATGGTGCGTGCGGGCTATCGGGACAGTGCGCGCTCGAATTTGATGGCCGCGGCTGTATCGAGCCTTGCAAGGTTTTGGTTGCCGAACAGCACGTGCACCAGTTACGAACTGCCCGCCACAAAACTAAGGATGCGCTTTAACCAACGGGACCTGTAATCAGTCAGTGCTGCTTTGAAGTCCGGGTCGTCTGGAGCGGTAATTGGCGGATGATTGACGGGTGTGGCAGGGATAAACTCTGGGTAAAGACTTGCAGCACCGGGTGTTGTTCCCGCGCTATCGATACTGGCAAAGACTTGTTGGGTGGGACGGAATGTAGCGATCGCAGTTAGAAATATCGAATTTTTAGCGAAGCTGCCCTCGATTGTGATGGGTCCCTCGCTACCCAGCAGTGTCAGGCAATAGTCAGTCATTAGCGCAACATAAATTGAGGCCAGCGTTGTTTTCTCCGATTCGGTGAGTTCGCCATGCTCGGCGGTATCGACTGTTCCTGCCTGGTGCCGAAATGGACCGCCTTGGCCGGAAAAACAGGGGAGTGCCATGACCCGGTTCTGCATTAGTTTTACCAGGTCCGCAGCGGTCTCCGGCTCAGTTCCACTGAGTAACTCCCATTCACGCCCTCCCATGAATCGCGCGCTTGGCGTTGCCAGTCCCTGGTAGTTAACGTTTGCCAACATATCGAAATCTTCATCCAAGTCCGAATGTTTGGCGCCGACGCTTGCCATGACGACCCATGTTCCAGTTGAAACGACGGTAAATGGCGGGTCTGTGTCCATAAGGTAGGGAACCAACGACGCATTACTGTCGTGAATGCCGTTGACGACTTCACAGTCAGCTGGAAGTCCGGTGGTATTTGCGAATTCCGAGGTGATGGGACCCAAGACCTGACCGGTCGGTTGAATCGGTGGGAATTTTGGGGCCCAGTTCATTGTGCTGACCAAGCTAGAAAACTGTCCATCAACGGGCCGCCACAGGTCCGTGTGACACCCCAGTGACGTGCGTTCACTGACGCCGACGCCCGTTATTCGCCATGCCCAATATTGTGGGTATGTCAGGACCATCTCGGTCGCGGCGAACGCGTCGGGGTGATGTCGGTGGAGCCAAAACAGCTGTTTTCCGACATTCAACCCTCCCGGCAGGGATGGTGACAGCGTCTCGTCGTAGCTCGGCCGGACCCGGTTGTAAGATTCGCTGACTGATTCGCATCCGGCCCACTCATAATCCATGATTGGCAGAGTCAGTCCATCGTTGTTGACGCATGCGATCGTCGCACCATGGGTAGTAATGCTGATGGCACGGACATGGAAATGCTTCGCACAGATACAGCATTGTTCACAAAACCAGTCCCACAGACTATCAACGTTGGCATGCGGGTAAAGACCGCCTAGCGTCGGTTTGTTGGGAGTCCGCTGTGAATAGAGGGATGCGCCACCGTCAAGGCTCAAGGCGCTGAGCTTGGCGTTGGTCTTTCCGATGTCGAACACAATAATCGCGTCAGTGTTCTTCATAGCATGTGAAATACAGGCAGCAGCGCGACAGAGCTGGGTTCATTGGAATTAGGTTTGGTTGCCATCAATGGCGCCATGCTTTGCCACCACGTCTGCATGATTGGCTCTGCGCGCAGGGCATCAGCGTCGAAATTGTCGGTGATGCAATAGGTCGCGAATAGTTGATGGGTTTGCGGTTCTATAAAAATGAAATAATCAGAAACGCCGTGTTTATGCAGTGCAGACACCAGCGCCGGCCAGATGTCATCGTGCCGGGCTTGGTATTCTTCACTCATGCCCGGGTTCAGGTACATAACGAATGCGTCACGTTTCATGCTCGTCCAGCCCCAAGTCTCATTCGTTTTAGAAGAATTGGCGCCGCGATTACACCAATCAGCATGGCCCCAATAATGATCGACATCACGATGCCGGGTACGTTTAATAAACCCAAGCCAAAGGTCACCAGCCCCATCAGGAATACGGCAATAATGACGCCACTAATGGAGCCGGAACCGCCAAGAATATTGACCCCGCCCAGTACCACCATGGTAATAATGCTGAGCTCCCAGCCCAGTGCGATGGTCGGCCGGGTACTGCCCAGCCGCGATGTCAGCATCACGGACGCAATACCGCAGAACAGACCTACCAAGATAAAGAGGGTCATCTTGTGCCTGGCGACATTGACGCCGGAATAAAAAGCGGCCGTGGGGTTATTGCCAATGGCATAAGTTCGACGACCAAAGGTTGAACGATGCAGCAGCAGGTAAAAAACCACCGCCAACAGCATGAACAACGAAAACTCAAAGCTGAGTACCGAATAGACGTACCCCTGACCAAAGAAATCAAACTCGGCCGGGTAGTTTTTGAGCGCCGTGTCGCCCAGCAAAACATAGGTAAGGCCGCGAAATAGGCTCATGGTGCCAATAGTCACGACGATCGACGGAATGTCAAAGCGTGTAACCAGCCAGCCATTAAATGCGCCACACAACGCGCCCGTGGTTAGTCCGGCCAGCACAATCCATGGTGTGCCCAGTCCAGCTTCGGCACAAAACCCCATCGTTACCGACGCCAGTGCAATAATTGATGCAATCGAAAGATCAATTTCTCGACAAATAATTAGCAGCGCTAGGGGCAAGGCAACGATGGCCTTTTCAGTGAAATTGAAGGTCGCGTCTGACAGGTTCCAGGGGTCTAAAAAGTAGGGAGATGCGAGCGAGTTCGCGATAAAAACCCCCGCGGTCATGAATATCAAAAAAGATTCCCAGCTCTTCAGCTTGGCGAAGATAGGGTGCTGCGATAGCTTTTTTCGTGTGTCGCTGGACGTGTGCATTAGTGGTTACCTACTACAGCCGATCGGAGAATAATTCGGCCCGACTTCCGTTCTGCATGAGTGTTAGCGACAACGGCGATTACGATGACCGCGCCGGAAATGGCCATTTGCCAAAACGGGGACACGTCAATGACGGGAAGGGCGTTGTTGATCACGCCCAAAAAGAGCGCGCCCAATAAACAGCCCGTCACAGACGCTATGCCGCCGGCAATGCTGACGCCACCAATCACGCAGGCTGCGATTACTTGAAGTTCGAAACCCAGTGCAACATCGACGTAGGCAACGGCATAGCGCGCGACCCAGAGGTAGCCGCAGACACCGGCGAGCATGCCTGACACGGCAAACGCTATAAATTGGCTGCGGCCAACATCAATGCCTGTGTAAAACGCAGCGGTGGGGTTGTTGCCCGCTGCAAACAGCTCACGTCCGACCTGGCGCTTGTTGACGAATACATAGGTCAAGGCGATAACCAGTATAGATACCCAAGCAAAGCCCTGGATGCCCAAAAAGCTCGATCGCGGCAGGTCGATAAAGCTGGCGGTCATTTCGTGTGCATTGACCCACGCTCCATCGCTTATCAAGAATACAAGCCCGCGGTAAATACTCATGGTGCCGAGGGTCACGACGATGGCAGGGATACCGAGTTTCCAGACCAGCAAGCCATTAACGAGACCCAGCACAAGGCCGAGAGCGATTCCGAGCGGTAACAGTGCAATCAGAGGAAGCTCTGGCATTTGCGTGTTGACCATGGCCATCACCATGCCGGTCAGCGCGACCGTGGCGGCAACGGAGAGGTCGATGGCCCGCGTCACGATGACCAACATTTGGCCCATCGCCAAAATAATCAGAATCGAGGTGTCGGTATACGCCGCCAACAAGTTCGAGGGGGCGATAAATTCCGGGGTGACGGTGGCGATTGCTGCGACCATTGCGATGATAACAATGGCTAGAAGCGTTTCGCGGCGTTTAAACAGCGCATTCATAGTGAGTGACTCCCACCGCTCGCTGCGGCAACAATACGTTCGGCTGAAAAATCAGCGCGTTCCAGCTCCAATGCACATAGTCCCTCGTGCATCACCACGATTCGGTCCGACATGCCCATAACTTCTGGTAGCTCCGAGGACACCATAATCACCGAGAGCCCTTGCTCGACCAGCTCGCTCATGAACTCGTGGACGGCAGCCTTGGAACCGATGTCAATGCCTTTAGTCGGTTCGTCTAGAATCACGACCGAGGGTTTAGTGGCTAGCCATTTTGCGATGACGACTTTTTGCTGGTTTCCGCCCGATAAATTTTCGACGGTCTCATACCAGTTGGGCGCTTTGACCCTCAACCGCGTGGCATACACCTCTGCCAACTCGTACTCCGCGGTGTTGTCGATGAATCCTGCGCGGCTGACGGTTTTCAGCTGCGGCAATGAGATGTTTTCTACGATCGGTAAATCGATGACAGCGCCTTGCGCTTGACGCTCCTCAGGAACATACACAATACCTTGCGCAATGGCTGACTGCGGTGATGTCACGTCGATCACCTGTCCATGAATGCGGATGGTGCCGGATGCCAATTGGGTTACCCCAAAAATGGATTGCATCAGTTCAGTGCGACCGGCACCGACCAACCCGTAAAAGCCCAGAATTTCCCCTTTGCGGAGGGTGAAGCTAATTGAGTCGAATTCGGTCGGATGCGAGTAGTTCTCGACTGATAAAACAGGCGGGCCCAAATCGATGGTTTTCTTTGGAAATAGCTGATCAACATTGCGGCCGACCATTAATTTGATGAGCCGGCTTTCGTTGATGTCTCGTATTAAGCCCTGCTCAACGAACGTGCCGTCCCGGAATACGGTGTAGCGATCGGAAATTCGGAAGATTTCATCAAACTTGTGTGAAATAAACATAATCGCGCAACCCTGATTCTTCAGTCGTTCGACGATCGCGTAAAGCTCTTGAATCTCATGTTGGGAAAGTGCGGCTGTAGGCTCGTCCAATACGACTATTCGGGCGTCAAAAGAGAGTGCGCGTGCAATAGCCACCATGTGGCGCTGCCCAATGCTTAAATCGCGTAGCAAGGTGTCGGGGCTGATTGGTGCTTCGATGTCGGCTAAGATTTTGGCCGCTTTGCTGTGCATGGATCGCCAATCGAGGTTGCCGAATACGCCGTGCTTAATGTATTGCCCGACGAATATGTTCTCGGTGACTGAAAGTTCATCGAACAACACGGTTTCTTGATGGATCGCGGTGATACCGAGTGCCCGAGCTTTGTCGGGCGTACTCAAACGGACGGCCGCCCCGTCATATTCAATATGGCCGGCATCGGGTTGATAGATGCCCGTAAGAATCTTGACCAGCGTGGACTTTCCAGCCCCGTTCTCGCCGACCAGTGCCACCACTTCACCGGGGTAAAGGTCCAGTTCAACGCGATCCAACGCTTTAACACCGGGGAAAAATTTTGAAATCCCGCGCAGGGACACCAAAGGTTTAGTCACAGACATAAATTATTCTTTTGTTGTCGCTTCAATAAATGAGATTTAGCTGAAAGCAAGGATTGCTTCCAGCTAAACGCGAGTGCGCAGAAACGCTTAAAATATTTCGGCGAACTCTTTGACGTTTGACGCGTTATAGATAAAGGGTTCTGCCATCGCGGCGCTGCCGTCGCTGTCTAGCATGGCGCTACCCATGCGCCCCATGCTGACCTCGGTTGCGGTCGCATTGCCTTTGACTAGGTTGTAAGAAATCATCGTTGCGGCGTAGCCGAGATCAATCGGATTCCAGATCGCGAAGCTTTTCACCGCCCCAGAATCAACGTGGCCCGCAAGTTCTGAGGGTAGTCCTAATCCAGTTACAAAGACCTGTCCAATCTTGCCCGCGTCTTGGACCGCTTGGGCGGCGGCAACAATACCCACCGAGGTCGGTGCCACAATGGCTTTCAGATTGGGGTAGGACTTGAGTAGACCTTGAGTTTCGCGATAGCTCTTATCTGCTAAGTCATCACCGTAGACAGTAGTGACCAGTTCTAGATTGCTGTAGTTCGGCAGAACTTTTTTCATCTCTTCAATCCAGATATTCTGGTTTGTAGACGTTGGGGTTGCACTCAAAATGGCGATCTGGCCATTCGATGAACCCGTTGCTTTCACAGCTTCATCAGCAAGTTTGATGTTCATTTCGCCGATTAAAGCATTGCTAGACGGGTTCAAGTGCACACTGCGTCCTTCAACAGCGACTCCAGAATCCCACGAGATAACTTTGATGCCCCGTTGCTGTGCTTTTTTCAGCGTCGGCACCAGAGCGTCCGTGTCGTTAGCGGATACTGCAATGGCGTCTACACGCTGTGCTATTAATGAATTGATTACCTCAATTTGACCTTCCGCTGTCGTGGTGGTTGGCCCTGTGTAGATGACTTCGACGCCGCCCAGTTCCTTTGCGGCTTCTTCGGCACCCTCTGCAGCGGCTTCGAAAAAGCCGATTCCCAATGCTTTGACGACGAGGCCAATGCGAACGTCATCAGCTTGTGCAACGCCAGCGGTCGCTAGGCCGGTAGCAACAATTGCAGATGCCAGTATTTTTTTTAATGCCATGGTAGTGATCTCCATCAACCTTATTTTTGTTGTCCGAGACCCTCTGGCGAAGCCGAGTCTCTAGTTTTCGGTTGCCTGATCATCGGTGATGATCAGTTGGCAACCGTGCTCTTGGATCAAGGCGCGCGCGCTTTTATCTGCGCCGGCGTCTGTGATCACAACATCCAAGTCCGCCAGCTGGCTCACGATAAGACTACTTCGCTGGCTAAATTTGGAGCTGTCTATCAGAAGGACTCTTCGCTCAGCTTGACGAAGCAAACGAGTCGTTCCCTGGGCAATTTGGGGGTCGGTTTCGACCACGCCCAAAGGCCCAATACCTTGTGCGCCAAAGAAGATTTTCGACGCGTAAAACCCGAAGGAGCCATCCTGGTCAAAAGGACTCAAGATCAGGTTTTGATCTCGATATACCTTTCCAGCCGGAAGGGTCACCGTGCAATTGCTGTTTTTGACCAAGTACTCCGCGATGACAAAGGAGTTGGTCATGACTTGCAATCGCCTGTCTCGTATATGCTCCGCCATCATAAAAGCGGTACTGCCGCCGCCGATGATGATCGAATCGCCCTCGGTACACAGTGTCGCGGCCTGTTTGGCGATGCCGCGCTTAATCTTGGCGTTTATGGCCTGTGTCACCGAAAATGGTCGGCCCGCAAGATTCGTTGTCGTCGGTGGCCGCAGTGCTTCGGCCCCGCCGCGTACTCGCCTTAACAAGCCTTCTTTATGTAAGTAGGCGATGTCGCGCCGAATGGTGGCCTCCGAGGCTCCGAGCAATTCGACCAAGTAGCCGACGGTGACAACAGGTCGAGATGTAGTCTCGGCTTTTATGATTCTGTGTCGTTCAATTTCGTGCATCAGGGCCTCTCTCCAATCAATATCTTTCATGTTATTTCAAAATACAAGCACTTTTGATCGTAAATAACCGCCTTTGACTGAACTTAATCAATATAATGGTTGAAACGATCAATCTCAGTCATTAGCATTCATTGCATGTCGTGTGCTGGTCTGGGCCGAAATGCCGGAGTCAAGCGCGCAGCCTTCGCTTTCATACAACGATTATAATCAGGAGCAACCTACATGAGCGGTCATGAGCACGCAGTAAATCTGGTCCCTAACATGTGGGACGACAACGTAGCCGAGTCGATGAGCGAGCCTGAGTTACTTCAATACCGCTCGAATCTACTTGGATCCGATAAGCGTGTAACCAACTACGGGGGCGGAAACACGTCTGCGAAGGTGGACAGTGTCGATCCGGTGACGGGTGAAACGGCGGCTGTTTTGTGGGTCAAGGGCTCTGGTGGCGATATCGGCAGTATGGATTTGGGCGGTTTCGCGACGCTTTACCTTGACAAGCTAAATCATCTAAAAGGGTTATATCGCGGGGTCGAACACGAAGACGAGATGGTCGGCTACTTGCCTCACTGCACATTTAACCTGAACACTCGTGCCGCCAGTATCGATACGCCCTTGCACTCGTATGTGCCATTTAAGCATGTGGATCACTTGCACCCTGATTCGGTGATTGCGATTGCTGCGAGCCGTAACAGCAAAGCGATTACAGCTGAGGTTTTTGGTGACGATATTGGTTGGTTGCCGTGGCGCCGTCCAGGGTTCCAGTTGGGGTTGGACCTGGAGCAGATTGCTCGTGAAAATCCATCACTTAAAGGTGTTGTACTTGAAGCTCATGGGCTGTTCACCTGGGCCGATTCGTCCAAGGATTGCTATGCCCTGTCGCTTGCCATGATTAACAAAGCGCAGGCCTGGTTGGATCGAAAAATCGATCCGGCACTAGTTTTTGGCGGCGCACGGACTCACGCGTTGCTGCCGGATCAGCGTTTGCGGGTTGCTGAGCGTTTGATGCCGGTAATTCGAGGCAAGAGCAGTGCTGACCAGCGTCAGGTCGGCCATTTTAATGACAGCTCAGAGGTGCTTGAGTTTGTTAACAGCGCACAACTAAAAGAGCTGGCAGAACTGGGCACCTCATGCCCTGACCATTTTTTGCGAACTAAGATCAAGCCGCTGGTGCTCGGGTTTCAGCCTGATCAACCGAATGTCGACGATGTTATCGAACAACTAGACGCGGCGTTGGAGCACTATCGAGCGGACTACAGCGCCTACTATTCGCGCTGCAAGCGGGCTGACAGTCCGCCGATACGTGATGCCAACCCAGTTGTCTACCTAGTGCCTGGTGTTGGTATGTTCACCTTTGCCAAGGATAAAGCGACGGCTCGAATTGCCGGTGAGTTTTATGTTAACGCCATCAACGTCATGCGTGGCGCAAGCAGTGTTGACGAGTACATGGGGCTGCCGGAACAGGAAGCCTTTGACATCGAGTATTGGTTGCTGGAAGAGGCGAAGTTACAGCGAATGCCCAAGCCCAAGAGCTTGGCCGGTCGTATCGCCGTGATCACGGGCGGTGCGGGTGGTATCGGTAAAGCGTCCGCCGTGCGGTTGTTGAGTGAGGGCGCGTGTGTGCTATTGACGGATATCGACCAAGCAAGCTTAGAGGCCACTGTGGCTGAGTTGTCGGATGTGTATGGCGCGGATCAAGTAGACGGTTTTGCGATGAACGTAACTGATGAGGATGACGTGATCGGCGCATTTGGATACTGCGCGCAACGATTCGGTGGTGTTGACGTGGTTGTGTCCAATGCCGGTATCGCCTCGTCGGCGCCCTTGGAAGAAACCACCTTAGAGAGCTGGGAGTTCAATCAATCGATTTTATCGACCGGCTATTTTTTAGTCGCGCGAGAGGGATTTAGGTCGATGACGAGCCAGGGCATCGGTGGTGAGTTCGTTTTTGTGGCTAGCAAAAATGGCTTGGTCGCATCAGCCAATGCGTCAGCTTATTGTGTCGCCAAAGCGGCTGAAATTCAGCTGTCTCGATGCGTCGCATTGGAAGGTGCCGTGCACGGTATTCGCTCAAACGTGGTTAACCCGGATGCGGTGTTACGCGGATCCAAAATTTGGTCCGGTAAATGGAAAGAGGAACGCGCGAGTGCATACAACCTTGACGCCGATAGTCTTGAGGAGCACTACCGCGCCCGAAGCATGCTTAAACGCAATGTATTCCCTGAGGACATCGCCAATGGCGTTTACTTCTTCGTTTCTGATCAGTCGGCTAAATCAACCGGCAACATTCTAAATGTCGACGCGGGCCATGCGCCTTCGTTTACTCGCTAACCCAGGACACAACGCTATGAAAATGATTGACCAACAGTTGGTGCAAGAGCACAACGAGCGCCTGGTGACTGGCGTAGAGGACGACTTTGCTGCGTTGAGCGTGAAGCTAGCGCGTGTTGGCGTTGACGCCGATGCCATGGTGGCACGTGCCAAGGGCTTTGCCGTGGCGCTGCCGTCATGGGGGTTGGGGACCGGGGGCACGCGATTTGCCCGATTCCCCGGCCCAGGTGAACCACGCAATATTTTTGAAAAGGTTAGCGATTGCGCGGTCGTTCATCAGTTAGGCGCAGCCACGCCGACTATCTCCTTACATATCCCATGGGATACGCCGTCCGACCCCAGCGAGTTGTTGGGTTTTGCCACCGAGCGCGACATGGCATTCGATGCCATGAACTCAAATACCTTTCAGGATCAGCTAGATCAGCCGCACTCCTATAAGTACGGCAGTTTGAGCAGTGCTGACAAGGGCGCACGAGAGCAAGCGATTGCGCATAACATCGAGGTCATTGAACTCGGTCAAAAACTTGGATCGAGCGCGTTGACGGTGTGGGTCGGCGACGGCTCTAATTTTCCAGGGCAGCAAGATTTTACGCGAACATTTGAGCGCTACCTGGAGTCAACTAAGTCGGTGTATCAAGCACTTCCGGACGATTGGAAAATGTTACTTGAACACAAAATCTTTGAGCCGGCGTTTTACTCGACGGTGATTCAGGATTGGGGCAGTTCGTACTTGGCGGCGACCGAAATTGGTCAACGCTGTGCGTGTTTGGTGGATCTTGGTCATCATGCGCCCAATGTTAATATCGAAATGATCGTGGCGCGTTTAGCTCAGTTTGGAAAGCTTGGGGGGTTCCACTTTAATGACAGCAAGTACGGCGATGATGACCTAGACAGTGGTTCAATTAATCCTTATCAGTTGTTCCTGGTTTTCAATGAGCTGGTGAACCTTGAAATGAGCGGGCGACCATTTTCGCCGTTTTACATGCTCGATCAGTCCCACAACGTGACGGACCCGATAGAAAGCTTGATCTATAGCGCAGCCGAAGTGCAGCGCGCTTTTGTTAAGGCCTCACTTATCGACCGCGAGGCATTGGCAGCCTTTCAAGATGACAATGACCCGATGATGGCCCAGGCGACCCTTAAGGCCGCCTACAACCTTGATGTGGAGCCAATTTTACAAATGGCGCGCTATCAAAGTGGTGGTGCAATTGATCCGGTTATCGCCTATCGCGCCAGTGGTTACCGTGCGCAGTGTGGAATCGACCGCCCAGCTGCCAAGACCTTGTCGTCCGGGATCGTTTAAATGAGCGGCGCTGACCCCGAGGTTTACCGTTAGCCACTGAGGATGCGCGCAGCTAATGCCGCCGGATTCAGAGCTGGCGGCATTGGTTGCGGCCGCTATCGGGACAGTGCGCGCTCGATGGTCCGAACTTGCTGTGAGGTCGGGTCATCCAGCCCCACCGCGCACAGCAGCTCGTTCGGAGTGGGAACCTCCAACGTTTGCAATTGCAGGGCGACTTGACTGGGCGGCATGAAATGGTCGCTGCGCGCCGATAAACGCGCGTGCAGGGTGTCGGCATCGCCGTCAATAAAGACCACCGCTAACCCGGGAATGGTGTCGCGTAAACGATCACGGTAGCTGGCTTTTAGCGCGGAACATGCGAGTACCACGGTTTCATTCGCGCGCGGCTGGGAGACCGCCGCGACCTGCGCCAACCAAGGCCAGCGATCATCATCCGTCAGTCCCTGACCCGCACTCATCTTGGCCACATTAGCCGCCGAGTGATGATCGTCGGCGTCAACAAAGCGCCCACCTAACCGTGTGGCGAGGGCGCCTCCCAGCGTCGATTTACCGGTGCCGGAAACGCCCATGACCAAAATGCAGCGGGACATATGACCTACCGCAACTGGCTGTGACGCAAGTCAGCCGGCATGTTTTGGTAGCACACTGGGCGCATAAAGCGGCGGATCGCCATGGTTCCGACCGAGGTCGCACCGAAGTTGGTCGAGGCCGGGTAGGGCCCGCCGTGAACCATGGTGTCGCTGACTTCGACGCCGGTTGGGAAACCATTCGCCAGCAGTCGCCCGGCCTTGCGTTCCAGCACCGGCAACAGCGCCGCCGCCACCGCATGGTCGCCATCGTCCAGGTGCAAGGTACAGGTCAGCTGGCCTTTTAGCCCGCGGGCGATCTGCTGCATTTGCTCGGCTGATTCGGCGCGAACAATGATGCCCAGCGGACCGAAGACCTCTTCCGATAACGCCTCGGCCGCCAACCAGGTGGCGGCGTCGACGCTGAACAGGTAGGGCGCGGCCGCACGGATGCCGCATTCGGCGCCGATCAATTGCTCCACACCTTCAATGGATTGAATGTGGGCACTGCCGTCACGGTAGGCTTGGGCGATGCCGTCGGTCAGCATGGTCTGATCGGGGGTCGCCTGTAAGCCGTCCAACACCGCTTGCTGGAAGGCGTCGAATCCGTCGCCTGCGACCACCACGGCAACGCCGGGGTTGGTACAGAACTGGCCCGCACCCATGGCCAATGACGCGGCCCAGCCGGCCCCGATCTGGGCGCCGCGGGCATCGAGCGCATCCGCCAGCACAAACATTGGGTTGACCGATCCCAGTTCGCCAAAGAACGGTATGGGGGTCGGGCGTTGTGCACACAAATCGAACAGGGCGCGTCCGCCGCCCAGCGAGCCGGTGAACCCAACGGCCTGAATCAGCGGATGCTGGACCAGTGCCTCGCCGACGCTGCGGTTGCCGCCCTGGACCAACGAGAACACACCGGGATCCAGATCCAGTGCCTTGATCGCGGCGTCAATGGCCTGGGCCACCAATTCGCCGGTGCCGGGGTGGGCCGAGTGACCCTTAACCACGACCGGGCAACCGGCGGCCAGTGCCGAGGCGGTGTCGCCGCCGGCGGTGGAAAATGCCAAGGGAAAGTTTGACGCGCCGAACACGGCCACGGGGCCGACCGGGCGCTGCATCAACCACAGATCCGGCCGCGGCAGTGGCGCGCGCTCGGGCAGCGCTTCGTCATGGCGCACATCCAAGTAGTCGCCGGCTAAGATATGGCTGGCAAATAACCGTAATTGGCCCGTGGTGCGGCCGCGCTCGCCCTGCAGTCGGGCCGCGGGCAGGCCGGTTTCTTGGACGCCAATTTCGGTGATTTCATCGCCACGGGCTTCGATTTCATCGGCAATGCGGTTCAAAAACGCAGCGCGGGTCGCGTCGGGCAAAAACGCATAGCTTTCGTAGGCAGCTTCGGCGGCCTTGACAGCCTGATCGACCAGCGCCGGCGTACCGCTATAAAAACGGTGTGCGGGGCCGCTGGCGGGTGATGAGTCAAAGGTGTCGGCGGCGTCCATCCATTGGCCCGCGATCAGGTGTTTTCCGGTCAGCATTGTTCAGTCCTATGATAAGTGGGGCAGTGGCGCCGTGACGAAACGGCCGCCCTGGTGAATGAGTAGTTCGGCACGATCGGCTGCGCTGGTGCGCGCTTCAATTTCGCTGCGAAAGGTTTCGCCGTCGTCTTGGGGGTGCCATCCCAGCCAGTCAACATGGCGGTTATCCCACCAGCCTTGGCCGTTCGCCGAGGCGCCGTAAATAATCGGGCACCCTAGCGTGTCGACCGCAAAAATCCGCGCAATCAAATCTATAAAATCACGCGGGCTCAGCCAAGTCGACAGCATCCGGATATCCAGCGGCTTGGGGACGCAGGATCCGATCCGAACCAGCGCCGTTTGCTGGCCGGTTTTCTCATAATACATCGACGCCAGCGACTCACCAAAGCACTTGGATACGCCATAAAAGCTGTCGGGACGGGTCGGCGAGTGCACATCAAGGCGCGCGCCACTGGGATGGAATCCGATGGTGTGGTTGGAACTGGCGAAAATAATGCGCGGTTGGCCGTGGCGCTGTGCCGCAACATACAGGTTGTTCAGGCCGGCAATGTTAGCGCTCAGAATTTTCTCAAACTGGTCTTCAACCGAAATGCCGCCCAAGTGCAAAATGCCATCGCAGCCGGCGACTGCGGCATCGACAAACGCCGCGTCCGCCAGATCCCCACGGATGAATTCGTGGCCCTGGGCGCGGTCGCTGGCGTCAACAATATCGGTCAGGCGAAGGGAGTCGGCAAGCTGGCCAAGTGGCTCCAGCAGTAGCTGTCCCAGCCCGCCGGCGGCGCCCGTAATCAACAGTTTTTTCAAAGTTATCTCGCAGTGGATCGGTTCAATAAAAAGCCTTTAATTTGTATCACAGATTTTAGCGACTTGTCGTCGCCGTTGGAATATTCGAGACTGCGCGTTCAGTTCACCCACCACACCCGAGGTACCCCCGTGAAGCCAGCCGCCAGTCCCGCGCAAACCAAAGCCCGTGCCATCGCGGCCGGATTGGAGCAACTGCTGGCCAGCGGCGCCCTCGCCGTCGGCGACCGACTGCCGAGCGAATCCAGTTTGGCTGCCACCCACGGCGTCAGCCGAACGGTGGTGCGCGAGGCGATCGCGGTCTTGCGTGCGTGCGGGCTGGTCCAATCGCGTCAAGGTGCGGGTGTGTATGTCATCCGCCAGACCCGGTTTGGCAACGAGTTGTTGAAGCCAGTGGATCCCAGCCGGGTGTCGTCGGCGATCGAATTGTTGGAGTTGCGTGCGGCGGTCGAGATAGAGGCGGCGGGGCTGGCGGCCGAACGTCGCTCACCGGCTCAAGAGGGGCGGGTACTGGAAGCCTGCGCTACCTTTCAGAGCGCGTTGGACCGGGCCGAACCCACCGCGGACGCCGACTTTGCCTTTCACCAGAGCATTGCCTTGGCGACCAACAATCCGCGCTTTGCCGAATTTTTGAACATGATCGGCAGCAGCATCATCCCGCGCCGCCGAATTTCAGGCGAGGGCGAGGACCAGGTCTCGGCCGATTATTTGCGTAAAATTCAGGGCGAGCACGAGGCCATTGCATCGGCCATTAGCCAGAGCGATCCAGGCGCTGCGCGGGCAGCGATGCGCGCCCACCTTGAGGGCAGCAGTGTGCGCTACCGCGCCATGATTGAGTGAAACTTGTAATACAAGTTGTTGACAGCTCGCCGCGCCCGGCTAGACTCGAATTCACAAACAATAACCAAGGGTAACGCACATGGATCCCACCCAATTAAAGTCGGCATTAGGCGCAGGCCTGTTGTCTTTCCCGGTCACACCCTTTGATGACCAAGATCGCTTTAATGCCAACGTCTACGAGCGCCACGTCAATTGGCTGTCCGGATTTGAAGCGACTGCTTTGTTTGCCGCCGGCGGCACTGGCGAGCTTTTCTCGCTGGATCCGAGTGAAATTCCAACGATTGTCCGCAGCGCCAAAGCCGCCGCGGGTGACACCCCAATCATCGCCGGCTGTGGCTACGGCACCGCGATGGCGGTGCGTATTGCCCAGCAAGCCGAAGCGGCCGGTGCCGACGGCATTTTGTTGCTGCCGCATTACTTGATTGATGCCCCGCAAGAGGGCCTGTATGCCCATATCAAGGCGGTGTGTGACGCGGTCTCGGTCGGTGTCATGGTCTATAACCGCGGCAACAGCGTGTTGTTGCCCGACACCTTAAAGCGCCTGTGCGATGTGTGCCCGAACCTGATCGGGTTCAAGGACGGCACGGGCGATATTGGCTTGGTCCGCCAGATCACGGTTGAAATGGGGGATCGGCTGACTTACCTCGGTGGCATGCCGACGGCGGAGCTGTTTGCCGAGGCCTATTTAGGCGCCGGTTTCACCACCTATTCGTCGGCGGTGTTCAATTTCGTACCGGGCTTGGCGTGCGAGTTTTACCGCGAACTGCGCGCGGGTAACCGGCCCCGGACCGAGCAGATCCTGCAATCGTTTTTCTATCCTTTTATGCAAATTCGCAACCGCAAAAAAGGCTACGCGGTGTCGGCGATCAAGTCCGGAGTTCGCGCAGTCGGGTTTGACGCCGGCCCGGTGCGCGCGCCCTTGACCGATTTGACCGACTACGAGGCGGGGATGCTGAAGGAACTGATTGAGCAGCACCGCGCATGAAGATTACTCGCGTCGATACCTATGTGCTGGACCATCGGTTGGAGCAAGCCTTTGAAAGCGCCTCGGCGCGTTTTGATCGTCGCCAGCATATGCTGGTCGAAATCGAATGCGACAATGGCCTGATTGGCTGGGGTGAATGTTTGGGCCCGACCGGGCCGAATGCGGCGATGGTGGCGGCCTATGCGCCGTTGCTGCTGGGGCGCGATCCGCTGGAGACCGAAAAGCTGTGGACTCAGCTCTACCACACCTTTCGTGACCAGGGCCAGCGCGGCATCAGCGTGACCGCACTGTCCGGTATCGACGTCGCGTTGTGGGACATCAAGGGCAAGTTTTTCGACGTGCCGGTATCGACCTTGCTGGGCGGGCGGTTTCGTGAGTCCGTCAAGGCCTATGCAACCGGCTCGTTCCGCAAAGACGGCGTCGATCCGGTCGCGGACATCGCAGCGGAAGTGGCCGGCTATCGCGACCAAGGCTTCCATGCGGTCAAAATTAAAATTGGCTTTGACGTCGAGCAGGACCTAGAAATTATCCGCACCGTGCGTGACGTCATCGGGCCGGACATGCGGCTGATGATTGACGGCAATCATGGCTACGATGTGATCGAGGCGATTGAGGTCGGCCGTCGCGCCGCGCCCCATCGGATTGACTGGTTTGAAGAGCCCGTCCTGCCTGAATTATTGGCGGCCTATGCTGAAGTCAAAGCTGGACAGCCCATCCCCGTCGCCGGTGGTGAAACCTGGCACGGGCGCTGGGGCATGCAAGCCCCGGTCGAACAGCGCTGTATCGATATCTTGCAACCGGATTTGTGTGGGGCGGGTGGCTTTAGCGAGTGCCGTCGGATCGCGGATTTTGCCGGCCTACATGGTATTCGGTTGGTACCACACGTGTGGGGGACCGCGGTTCAGATTGCTGCCAGTTTGCAATTCATTGCGGCGATGGTGCCCAGTCCGCCGCGGCGTAACCCGATCGAGCCAATATTGGAATTCGACCGGACCGAAAATCCCTTTCGTCAGGCCGTGGTGACGACGCCAATCGAGCACGTCAAGGGTGTGGTCGCGATCCCATCCGGTCCTGGCCTCGGCATCGAGATTAACCGGGATGCCGTGGCGGAATTTTCGGTGTGCCGGCCCTAATCCTGCTGATATTGCGTTCGATTGGTGAATTATTGGAACGAATCCACTGCACTGATCGGACGTATTCGCCACTAAAAATAGAGCAGACACTAGTTCCCTCATTCACTGTTAGGGACTGAACCATGAAAATGACTTTGATTAGCGCGGCCTTGTTGGCCTCGTCGACTGCCTTTGCGGGCGACTATAAAATTGACGAGACCCACTCGGTGGCGACTTTTTTGATTAGCCACTTGGGGTTCGCCAAGTTGCCGGGTCGCTTCAACGAAATGGCCGGCACCTACCGTCATGCGGATGACTTTTCGACGGTGGAGCTGTCCGTCACGGTCAACGCCGCGTCGGTTGATACCAATCATGGCAAACGCGACGAGCACCTGGCCGGCCCCGACTTTTTCGATTCACGCCAGTACCCCGAGATCACCTTTGTGTCGACCAACTATGCCGGTGATGCGGCGGGTGGCGTGCTAAGTGGCGATTTAACGATGATGGGCGTAACCAAGACCGTGGCGTTTGACGTGGTGGTCGAAGGCGAGGGCGACGATCCCTGGGGTAACTACCGCCAAGGATTGACCGCCAGCACAACGCTGGATCGGACTGAATACGGCATGAACTACGGCGTCCCGGGTATCCCGGCCGAGTTTGACGTGGTCGTCTACATCGAAGGCGTGCGTCAGTAATGATTGAGCTGGTGTGGCAGTCCTTGCTGTTGCCGTTGGCAATCGCGGTGGCGCTGGGCTATGCCGGTCGCAATACGCCGGCCTGGCCGGTGGCGGCGCCGGTCGCGTTTGCGGCGGCGTGGTATTCAATCGAGGGCCGTGTGCCCCTGGTCGGCGGACTTGGGATTATCGATGCCTTGCCCGTGGCATTGTTGGTGTTTGCTGGGTTGAGCCTGGTCACCCATGCGCGGGCGGCACGCGCGGTGGCAACGGTTTCGGCGGCGGCGTTGTTGGCGTTGATCGCGGGCAAATTCATTAGCCAGATCGACGTCGCCGGCTGGGCCGTTACCGCGCTGACGTTGGCACTGCCGATTGTGGCGGCACGGCGACCGTCTGTGGACGGTGTTGCATGGCATCGTTTGCTGTGGTTGGCGCCGATTTTCATCGTCGCACTGGCGATGTTGACCGACAGCAGTATCCGGCTGTTCCAGTTGGCCTCGGCGGCCGGCTTTGGCGTGGCCGGTGTCGTGCTGGTCCAGCTCAACACGGCGCGCTTTCAGCCGTTGGCGGTGGCGGTTGTGATGTGGGCGGTGCTGTGGTCGGCCTTGCACTGGGTCCAGTTAGACTGGCGAGTGGTTGTGTTGTCGCTGACGCCGTTGGTGGCGCTGTTGTGGTCAAACGCGCGCAGCTTGAGGGTGTTTGCGGTCGGCGCGGCCACGGGCGTTATCGCCCTTGGCCTAAGCATCTGGCTGGTATTCCCAGCGTCAACGGGCGGCTATTAGGCCCTGCCTAGGCTCAGCCAAAGGTCTCGCGGGCGCTCAAACACAGGCCTTTGGCGACGTCACCGGCGAGGTCTTGATGGACCACGCGGGCGCGCGTCGCGGGATCAAATAGCAACTGGATCAGGTGGGTCGAGCGGGCCGAACCGCCGGTAATCAGTATGTGTTCGGCGTCGACGCCGGCATCCGATTGGCAACGGTCAATAGCGGTGCGAATGGATGCGACGGTGGTCCGCCAAGCACTGGGCAGCATGCCACTGTCGATCGTTTGGGCCAGGCTCGGTTCGATGTAACTCATATCAAAGTCGACGCAGTCGGCGCCCGTCAGAGCCTTTTTAACCGCTTCGGATTCGAGCAGCAAACGCGGCCTAAGTTGCCGTTGAATCAGCGTTTGGAAGCGTCCGAGGCGTTTGACCAACTCGACCGGCAAGCCTTTCAGCCGCTCGTCGAGCTTGGCCGCCTGTCGTTCCAGGTCCTGATCGATGGCAACGTCGTACAGGTTGCACAGATCGCCAAATACCTTGGCAGACAACGGCGAGTTGCGGTTGTCGATGACGCCGCCAGCGCCCAGGGTTTGCTTGCCAAAACGCCGGCAAACGCCGAAAAACGCGATCATCGCATCCAGGTCATTGCCGCCTTTGCGGACTCCGGAGAACCCCAGGACGTCATCCGTGCGCCCGATCTGGCGCCGCTGTGTGCCGCCCAAACGTAGCATCGAAATGTCGGTCGTGCCGCCGCCAATGTCGACCACCAGCGTGATCGCCTCGCGGCGCAACGAGCGCTCGAAATTACGCGCCGCGGCAATCGGCTCCAATTCAAACTCGACCGCGGTGAAGCCGGCGGTTTCGGCAGCTTCGGCCATGATCGATTTGGCGACGGCATCCTTTTGGCGGTCATGCGTGGTTGACCAATGCACCGGTCGCCCCAGCACGACCGAGTCGAGGGTCGAGGCGGCTTGGGTTTCGGCCACGCTTTTTAGGCGTTCCAAGCTGGCGCCGATCAGGTCGACGAAAAAGGTCCGGTAGTGGCCGGCACTGGCGAGCAAGGATTTTGGCGATTTCAGCACCAGCCCGTTCGACGGATCGTTGAGGTGCTGGGCCAAGGCTTGGGCGCCGTAGATGGCGTGATCCAGGTTGGGCAGGCCGGCGAAGGATTGCTCGGACTGTGCTGCGCTGTCCATGCGCCGGATCACGCGGCGGCGCACCTGCTGTTCGATGTCCAGGCGTTGGGCCGGCGATACCTCCGCGTGGCTCCCGCGAAGCTGGGCGATGGCGGTTGCCTCTTGATCACAGGCGCGTTGGGCGTCGCGGATTGCGACGTCGTCAATCGCCTGCTCGGCGATTTGGGTTCGTAGCTGTTGTCGCTGTTCGCTCAGTGCCTGGGCGCGCTGCTCAATTTCGACCCGGGTGGCGGCGTCCAGCGCGCTCGGTTGCTGGCGCCGGTGTGCCTCGATGGCGCGTGCTGTTTCGCGCGCGATCTGGACTTCTAGCTGTGCAGGGTCCAACTGCGCGGATTGGCGCGGCGCCCAGATCACGGACGGCAGTTGGGTGCTGTCGCCGTCGACGGTGTAAAGGGTGATGCCGTCGTCGTTATCGGCATGGCCAATGGAGGAGTTGCTGGTGCCGTAGTCAATGCCGCAGTGCATGCCGAGGGTGTTCCGCTGAAAATGGGGCCGCGTAGTGTAGTGATGGTGTACGGCGTTTCAAGCGTTTATATCCACCGCCTAACCTGTTCGCAGTAGCGCTGGTAGGCGGCGCCGAACTTTTCAGCCAACAGGGCTTCCTCGCGTGCGATTTGGGTTCGGTTCATGACCATGATGAACCCCAGCGGCGCGATCGCAGCCAGCGGATTGTCCAGCCAGTACGTCAGCGCCAACAAATAGCACAGCATCCCCAGGTACATGGGGTTGCGTGAGTAGCGGTAGGGGCCGTCGGTCACTAGCTGCTCGGTGCCGGCCAAGTTAATTGGATTGATGCTGGTTTTGCGTTTGAAAAATGCGCTCAAGGCGACCACATCCAGCGCCACACCCAAGATCAATAAAACGCCGACCAAGGCGGGGCCGAACGCCAACTCCAGGCGTTGGCCGGGAAAGGCGCCGACCAATAACCAGGCGATGCCGGCCCAGATCAAAGCTTGCAGCGGCGGTGGGACATACTTCATAAAACACCTCGGTATCCGGTTAAACGTGCGCACCCGTATAACCCCAGCGCAACCGCCGGGCCGATGCCAAAGGCAAACAACAGTGTTCCCAAACCGGCAGTGCCGCCTAGGGCAAAGCCGATCACGACGACGGCGATTTCGAGTGCGCCACGGACCTGGGCGATGGGGCGTGCCGTAATCCGTTGCAGCCCGGTCATCAGACCGTCGCGCGGCCCCGGACCCAGGTTCGCAATCAAGTACACCGCGCCACCAAAACCGGTCACCAAAATTCCGGCGATGCTGTAGCCAAGTTGACTGGCGAAACTGTCCGCGTGGGGCAACCAGGGCAACACAAATTCCAATACCGCTGCGATGATCAGCGCGTTGGCGATGGTGCCGATGCCGGGTACTTGTTTCAGCGGCCACCAGCAGGCAATCACGCTGAAACTAATCACCAGCGTGGCCAGTCCAAGGCTCCACCCGGTTTGCAGCATGACGCCCTGGGCAAAAACGGTCCACGGGCTGACGCCGATGCCGGCTGCGACCAACATCGCCTCACCTAACCCAAACAGGGTTAGGCCGATCACTAAAAACACCAGTGATAGTAGCGGCGGGCGCACGGTGAATACGGTGGGCGAGCTCCAAAACAAGGTGGGCACGGCTTTGACTTTTAAGAAGCTAAACATTGGCCAGTCCCGGCGGGATCAATACCAGCTTGCCGGTAAAGCCTTTGGCCATGAAGTCGCGTTGGGCTTGGTGAATGTCGGCCAGCGGATAGGTCCGCGCCACCAGCGGTTTGATTTCATCGCGTTCGATGTAACCGACCAGGTTTTCAAATACCTTGGATGGTTGGAAGGTCGATCCCATCAGTGTCAGGTCTTTCAGGTACAGCGTGCGCAGGTCCAAATCGACCACCGGTCCGGCAATGGCGCCGGCACAAATATAGCGCCCGGCGACCCTGATCAGCGGTAACAGATTAGACAAGTCATCGCCGCCGACGACGTCAACCACCAGGTCAAATGAAGACTCGGGCAACGCCGTGTATCCGGCCTGGCGGTCGTGCACCGCGTCGGCACCGAGCGCCCGCAAGTCCGCATGTTTGGGAAGCCCCGCGATCGCTGTGACGTTAGCGCCGCGGCGTTTTGCCAATTGTACGGCGGCACTGCCAACGCCGCCGGATGCGCCGGTAATTAAGACGCGTTCGGCGCCCAGATTGGCCCGTTCAAGCATGTTTTCAGCGGTCGAATAGGCGCACGGAATCGAGGCCAGTTCGGCGTCGCTCCAGGCGCTGTCGACGGCGTAGACTTCGCTGGCACGAACCACCACGAATTGGGCGAAACCGCCGTCGCACTCGCTGCCCATCGTCCAGCAAACGTTCGGGACGCCGTCCGGATCCGCCATCATGGTGCGTGCGATGACGCGCTGGCCGATGCGATCGTCGCTAACCTGGGCGCCGGTGGCAACGATCCGACCGCACACGTCCGCCCCTTGAATACGTGGCAAGCTGAGGGCTTGGCCGGACCAGGTCGCATCGGTGTCATCGCCGAGCGCATCGACCGCGGCATCGGTGGCCGCGCTGACGCTTTTGGAGTACCAGCCGATTCGGGTATTGATGTCGGTGTTGTTGATGCCGCAGGCACTGACCTGGATCAGCACCTGGTCCGTGGCCGGCGCTGGCAGCGGGCGATCGGTGCGGTAAACCAACTGATCCAGGTCACCGTGACCGATCAGTTCAACCGCATGCATGTGCGTGGGCAGTGACATTGAATGTCTCGCTGTGATTGCATCCGCGGCCCCCATCTGGTGTGATCGCGTGACGCTAAAAAAGGGCCCAAATAATGCCACGTTTTTCGCCGCTCATGGCGGTTGCTTACCTGTTTGCCATGACCGGTTTCGTGTTTGGTGGATGGGCCTCTCGGATCCCTGCGATTCAGACCCGTTACGGGCTTAACGAAGCGGAGTTAGGCGGCGTCTTGTTGTGTTTCGCCTTGGGATCAATTGTGGCGTTTCCACTGGCCGGTCGTTTGATGGATCAGGTCGGTTCGGCACGGGTCTCAAAGGTCACCGCACTGGGGTGTTTGGTGCTGTTGCCCTGTGTGGCGCTGGCGTCCAACCCCTGGGCATTGGCGCTGATACTGGCGATCTGTGGCGCGTTCTTTGGTTCATTGGATGTGGCCATGAACGGCTGGGGCGCGGCGGTCGAGGCCCGGCGCTCGAAACCGGTCATGTCGGCCTTTCACGGCGTATTCAGCTTGGGCGCCGGATTCGGGGCGCTGGTTGGATTTATGGCAATTAAGTTAGGCTGGGACGTGTTGACCCACTTTGCCTCGGTTTGTGGACTGATGGCGCTGGGTTGGATCGCGGTGGCGCGCGTGCCCTTCGAACACCGGCGCGCCGGTGATGACGGTCCTGTTTTTGCGCTGCCCAGTGGGGCGCTTTGGTTAGTCGGTGGCTTGATGCTGTGCGCGGCCATGGGCGAGGGCGCGATTGCCGATTGGGGCGCGATTTACCTGCGTGATGTGGTCGGCACCGACGAGGCTCGCTCGGCGATGGGCTTTGCGTTGTTTTCACTGACCATGTTCGGCGCGCGCATGCTGGCGGATGGCTGGGTCGCACGCTGGGGTGCAGTCGCCGTGGCCCGCGTATGCAGTGCCATCGCCACCACCGGCACGCTGTTGGTGGTGCTGCCGCTTGGGTTTTACGGGGTTATGCTCGGCTTTGCCCTGGTCGGCGTCGGTTTGGCACCAATTTTTCCACTCGGGTGTATTCGCGCCGCTAATGACGATCGGCTGACGCCGGGCCAGGGCTTGGCCGGGGTGGCGACACTGGGGTACGGTGGTTTGTTATTGGGGCCGCCGATTATTGGTTTTGTGGCCCACGAATTCAGTTTGGTGGCGGGCTTTGGTGTGGTCCTGGTGGGCTGCGCGCTGATTGGGTTGGGCGCAACCAGCCTGCGCCCCGCAGTGAAGCCTTAAACCCGGCTGAAACCGAGCACGCCACCCAAGGCCACCAGCATCGATCCGACACTGGCATCCAGGATGCGGCGAACGCGCGGGTGGGTTAACCAGACCCGGGCGCGATTGACGCCACCGGCGACCAGTCCTTGCCACGCCATGGCAATCACAAAGTGGATGCCGGCCAACACCAAGGATTGCGACAGCGCGTGCTCGGGGTCAACGAACTGCGGTAACAAGGCCATGTAAAAGGCGATGGTTTTGGGGTTCAACACGTTGGACAAAAAGCCCTGGCGCCAAGCTCGACCCAGACTGGCCGGTTGGCTGGCGGTTAGCTGGTGCGACTGATAACCGCGCGCGGCTTGACGTAGGTTACTGATGCCCAGCCAAATCAAGTAGCCCGCGCCGGCCCATTGCAGGGCCTCGTATAGCAGCGGGCTGGCCATCACTATCACCGACAGCCCCACCGCGGACACCGCCGCATGCACGAATAATCCGCAACAGATGCCGAAGCTGGTGACATTGCCGTCAATCAACCCGCCGCGCAGGGTGTTGCGAATGACGACCAAAGTGTCGGCGCCAGGGACCACGGTCAGTGCGGTGATGGTGATCAAAAAGGTCGTGAGTTCTAGAGTCACAGGGGCGCCTCGGCTAAAAATTGTGCGGACATTAGCGTGCTTTGGGCATGGGTGTCTTGCAGTCCGTGGCGAGTTGCCGGTCCCGCCGGGGTCAGTCCTCGTAGCGGTAGTAGGTGGCGTTCAAGTACGCCGCGACGTCCGACTCTTCTTCGGGGAACCAGCCCAAATCCAGCGCCTGAACACAGGCGCTGACTTGGCCGTTGATTCGAAAACGCGACGGCAGTCGGTTTTCGCGGCTGTACAGCGCTTCATGGTCGTCCATCATGTGACACTCGATGCAGTGGTCGCCGTGTAAAAACGCACCGTTGTCTAAATCCGGCTCTTCGGCCGCGGCACTGAGTGACAGTGCCAATCCAAGTAACATAACTGATCGCATCCTGAGCTCCTTGGCTGTTGTACGCCTACTGTAGCGCGTTACGGTGCGCGTGCTATCCGACTATCGCCTAGCAACTGTTTGCGTCGCGCAGGCGGCAGTGCTAACTATGATGCCCTATTTGTGAATCCGAGGTTGGTGATGACGCTGCCGTTAGCGGGCGTGCGAGTGCTCGATTTATCTGCCGTGCTGGCCGGCCCCTTTGCCAGTTATCAGCTGCACCTGTTGGGTGCTGAAGTGACCAAGGTCGAGAGTCCGTCCGGGGATTTGGCGCGCCAATTGGGCGCCGACCCGCGCGCCAACCAGGCCCGCATGGGCGTCAGTTTCCAAGCCCAAAACGCCGGTAAACACTCGATTGTGCTGGATTTGAAGTCCAGCGTCGGGGTCGCAGACTTTAAGGCATTGGTGGCCGACACTGACGTTGTTTTAGAAAATTTTCGTCCCGGCGTGATGGATCGCTTGGGGCTTGGATTTGCGACGCTGTCGATGATCAATCCGCGCCTTATCTATTGTGCAATTTCGGGCTTTGGCCAAACCGGGCCACTGGCGAAAACCCCCGCGTATGATCAAATCATTCAAGGCATGTCCGGGGTCATGGCGATCACCGGACAGCCCGACGGTGAGCCGACCCGGGCCGGGTTTCCGGTCGCCGATAGCGTCGGTGGTCTGGTCGCGGCAATGGCGATTAGCGCCGCCTTGAATCGCCGCGAGCAGCCGCAAATGATTGATGTTTCCATGCTCGAAAGCCTGATGAGTACGATGGGTTGGGCGGTATCGAACTGGCTTCAGGCGGGCGTCGCGGCGACCCGGCTGGGCAACGAGAACATGACCTCTGCGCCCTCCGGTGCCTTTCGAACGAGCGACGGGCTGATCAACGTGGCCGCCAATCAAGACGTCCATTGGCAGCGCTTGTGTGATGCACTGGAGCAACCCGAGTGGGCATCGGACCCGCGTTTTGTCGATCGCGAGGCGCGCAAGGCCAATCGCGATCACCTGGGCGTACTGATTGAGTCGGTGTTGATGACGGCGCCGCGGGCGCACTGGTTGTCGCGCTTGGCCGCCGCCGACGTGCCGGCAGGTCCAGTGCTTGAATTACCCGAGGCGCTGGCCCAGCCGCAATTGCAGGCACGTGGCTTTGTCCACGCGGGCGCCCAGCCAATCGCGACCAACGGATTTTTGTACAACGGCCAGCGCCTGACGCCGCAGGGCCCGGCGCCGACACTGGGAGAACACAATGAGTGACCCGAGCCAATGGTGGCAGACCGCGATAATCCGGATGCAGCCCGGTGAAATCGATATTCGCGGCGAGCCGATCCAGCAGCTAATCGGCCAGATCGGGTTTGTCGACATGATCTGGCGCATGGTCGTCGGCGGCACGCCCAGCGCCGAGCAGTCGCAGGTCTTGGAGGCGGCGTTGGTGGCGGCGGTTGACCATGGGCCACAGGCACCGTCGGTATCGGCGGCACGTATGGCGGCGACCTGTGGGGTTGGGCTGAATAACGCGCTGGCGACCGGGGTCAATATGCTCGGTGACGTCCACGGCGGCGCCGGCCAACAGTGCGTTGGGTTGATGCGCAGTGTGCTGGGCTGTGTTGATCAGGGTGCGTCGATTGAACAAGCCGTGGCAGAGGTAGTTGGCGCCTACCAACACCAGGTCGACGCGTTCGTACCCGGTTTTGGCCATCGCTTTCACCGCCCACTGGACCCGCGCGCGCAGCCGCTGTTGGCGGTGTTGGCGGCGACCACGGATGGCGCAATCGATCGCCGCTACGGGCCGGTTGTCTTGGCCATTCAAGCCTTCGTATCCCGCGATAAAGCCACGCCCATTGCGATCAACATCGATGGCGCTACGGCGGCACTGTACGGGGCATTGGGGTTGGCGCCTGAATTGGCCCGCGGCATGTTTTGCTTAAGCCGTAGCGTCGGCATTTTGGCCCATGCCTGGGAGCAAATGCAGCAGGGCGGTCGCAACAAAGGACCCTTGCCACCTGAATACCTGTGGACCTACACCGGCCCGGACTAACCCTCGTCGACCGCGCCCGGGGTCCAGCGGCGCATAAAGCGTTGGCGCTTGAAGTCGTCCAGGTACAGGATCAAGGCGGGCGATAGCCGAATGGGTTTAAGCGGCGCGGCTTGGGTGTTGTTCAGCTGCTCCAGGCGGTTGCGCGCTGGCAGTAAGGCCTGGCCGTCATCGGCGCGCATGAATTCAATGAATTGCCGGGCCAACTGCGGCTGTGTGCTCCAACTCGGCACCCACAGCGTGCGCGGCACGACCAACTGATAATCCTCAAAGGTCACCACCGCCAAGTTTGGATTGGCCAGCATGCGTTTGGCGGCGTAGGACTCCAACACGTTATAAGCTAACAGGCTGCTGCCTTGTTCGACCGCATCGAGCATGTCGGCGGAGCAACAAAATTCGCGCATGCCCAGCGCCCGGAACTGGTCAATCAGCGGCCAAAAGGTCGGAGTTTGTTCGCTGTCTTGGGTCGCCAGTAAGTAGCCCAGCCCACTGACCGCGGGGTTATAGACGGCCACCGAGGTGCGCCCGGTGGCCGCCTCGTATTTCAGTTGCTCGGTTAACTGGGCGCGGCTTTTGGTACGCCCCATCCATGGCGAACGTGCGCGGTCATAGACCGCCACGATTGGCTCGATGCTGACCTGGAACAGTCGGTTGCGCCACTGGGTTGGACTGGGCGCGATGCCGTCCAGCGCAGTCGCCCAGCCGTCATTGACGGCTTTGACCTGTAAACCGGTGGCGGACGAGAACACCAAATCAGTGCCGGGGCGCCGCGGTAGCGCCACCTGTTCATGCAGCGCCCGGGAATTGGCGGTGTGGTAGGTCAAGCCAATGCCGCTGGCAGCGACAAAGGCGTCCAGTACGGATTGGATCGCATCCAGGTCATGGGTGCCGTATATCGTCAGTTGCGCTTTACCCTGGCCGGGCAGGGTGTAGCTGGATTCAATCCATGGCGCGGCGTGCACGGCGCCCATCAATAGCCAGGTGCCTAGGGCAAATAGAGTTCGCATTGGGCGCCTCCGCGGGGGTGGTTTTGTAAGGTCAGATGGCCGCCGCCGGCTTGGGCGACCCGCTCGGCGATGCTCAAACCTAGCCCGGATCCGGCAAGGTTGTTGTCACCGCGGGCAAATGGCTGTTTCAGGCGTTCTGGGTTGCCGGCAAAGCCGGTGCCCTGATCTTGAACCCGAATCCACAGGCCTTGATCCAGCCATGCGCTGACCCGAATGTCGGACAGGGGAGGCGCGAATTTTAGGGCATTGTCGATCAAGCAGACCAGCGCCTCGCGCAGCCCAACCGGGTCAACCGCATGCGCAATGGGGCCACCGGCGGCGTTGACGATCTCGATGTCGCGGGCTTCGGCCTGGACCCCAAACGACTCGATCACGCTGTCAATCAAGCGCGTTATTTGAGTTTCGATGGGGGTGCGTGCGCCCAAGCCGTAGGTGATTGAGGCTTGGGTCAGTAGTTGGTTGATCAGGTGGCTGGTTTGGCGCGCATGCACCGCCAACGCGCCGATTTCAGGTTTCAGGTCAGCCGGCGCTTGGGCCACCAGCAAATCCGCCTCGGCACTCAATGACGCAATCGGGGTCTTTATCTGGTGGGTAGATTCGGCAATAAATCGCCGCGTCTGGTCCAGCAGTTCACCGTGCTGGCGCATGGAGTCGTTCAGTGCCACGACCAGGGCATGAATTTCGCGCGGCACCTCATCCGCCAACGGCGAAAAGTCGTCGGCCACGCGCCGCGACAGCGCACGCTCAATGGCGCGCAGCGGCCTTAGTCCAGCACGCAGTGCCGCAAATACAGCGATCGACACCAGCACAAACGCGGTCATCGCACCCAGTGCCGAGCGCTGGGCCAAGCGCGCGACCGCGTCACGCAAGCTGTCTTGGGTTTGGCCCAGGGTAATAGTAACGGCACCGATGTCGTCTTGGAGTACCTTGGAAATGGTAAAGGTGCGCAGCGCCAACCCCAGGTGTTCGCCGGTGTGGCTACCGGCGGTCGGAGCTTGCAGGCTGGGGTAACCGGCGAGGGTGGCGCCGGATGGGTCGGTAACTCGGTAGAAAATCGATTCCGGTGCCTGGTAGGTCAACACATCAAAGGCGGCATACGGCAGGTCAAAATCAATGGTCGATCCGCGCAGCACCACGCTGTCGGCGATCACACGGGCGACCGATGATAAGCGGTTGTCTTGGTTGTTTTGGAGACTCTGAAAGGCGACAAATCCGGTGATTAAATAGGCCGCGGCCGCCAGCAAGCCAATTAGGCAGGCCAGCTGAATAAATAGCACACGACTGATCGAGCGATTGGGCTTAGACATGGCACTGATAGCCGACGCCGCGAATGGTCTCGATGCGGATGTTGTGATCGGCCAGCCGCCGCCGCAGCCGTCCGATGTGCACCTCGACCGCGTTTTCGCTGACGTCGTCGTCCAGTCGGTAGAGCTTTTGAATCAACCGCGCTTTGGTACAGATGGCGCCCTTAGCATCGACAAAGGCCTCGAGTAATTGGGCTTCTTTGTGGCGCAGCTGGACCTGTTCGCCGGCTGCCCAAAAAATCGACTGGCTGCGATCAAATTCCAGCGGGCCGAAGGTCTCCAGGCCGCTGGGCTTTTGTTGCCTGCGCCGATGGATTGATCGAATGCGGGCGTCCAGTTCGGGGAACTCGAAGGGTTTGGTCATGTAATCGTCGGCGCCGACGTCGAGCAAATGAACTTTGTCGTGGACCTGGGAACGCGCCGTCAACACCAACACGCCGGTGTCATTGCCGGCCGCGCGGACTTCGGCCAACAGCGTGCTGCCCAGTCCATCGGGCAAGTTCTCGTCCAGCAAAATAACGTCGAAACGGTCGGGCTCACTGCGCCACAGCGACAGTGCGGTGCCCAAGTCGGCGGCCAAATCGACTGTGTGGCCTTGGCTGCGCAGGTGCCGATCCAGGCTCATCAGCAGGCTAGGGGTGTCTTCGACGATCAGTAAATTCATCCGCTGTCAGCTTGTTGTCAGGTTGGTTTGTTTAGATGCGCGGGCGCCCAGCACCAGCTCGGGCCCGATAACAATAACGGAGATTTCCATGAAAACCACGATTACTAAGTCATTGGCGGCACTCGGTGTTGCCAGCGCAGTCGCGTTTTCGGCCGGTGCATATGCCCAGGTCGACAGCATTCACTTCGTCATCCCCGGCGGCGCCGGTGGTGGTTGGGACGGCACTGCACGCGGTACCGGTGAAGCCTTGACCAAATCAGGTCTGGTGGGCAACGCCAGCTACGAAAACATGTCCGGCGGCGGCGGCGGTAAAGCGATTGGTTACCTGATCGAAAACGCAGCCAGCAGCGAAGGCACCTTGATGGTCAATTCGACCCCCATCGTTATTCGTTCACTGACCAAAGTGTTCCCGCAAAGCTTCCGTGATTTGACCCCGATTGCCGGCACCATCGGTGACTACGCAGCGCTGGTCGTTAAAGCCGACAGCCCGGTCAAGTCGTTCAAAGACCTGGTCGACATCTACAACAGTAACCCCAGCGACCTGGCGATTGCCGGCGGTTCGGTGGCCGGTGGTATGGACCATTTGGTCGCGGCCATGGCGATGAAAGCGGCGGGCGCTGATCCGTTGAGCGTTAATTACCTGCCCTTCGATGCGGGCGGGGAAGCGATGGCGTCATTGCTGTCTGGCGAAGCGGACGCACTGTCGACCGGTTTGAGTGAAGCGGTTGCACTGGCGGAGCAGGGCGAGATTCGCATCCTGGTTCAAACCGGCGACAAGCGCGTTAGCGCAGCGGCCGACGTTCCGACCTTGAGCGAGCAGGGCTACGACGCTGTGTTCATCAACTGGCGTGGTTTCTTTGGCGCGCCGGGTTTGAGCGAAGCCAAGCAAGCTGAATACGTCAAAGCCTTGGGTGCGATGTACGACACACCGGAATGGGAAGACGTTCGCGCACGTAACGGTTGGGTCAACATTTACAACCCCGGTGCTGACTTCACCAAATTCTTGGAAAAGCAGGAAGCTGAAATTGGCGGCCTGATGAAAGAACTAGGATTCCTGTAAGCCATGAACCTGAATGCCGATCGATTGATAGCCCTTTTGATGTTGGCCTTTTCGGTCGGCTACGGGTACCTGGCCTGGACGCATCCGCTGTTGCCCTTTGAGGCGCGACAGCCGTTCAAGCCAAACACGCTGCCAATGGGACTTGCTGTCCTTGCGGCGGCACTTTCTCTGGCGACCTTGGTCTACGAATCGTCTGACGATTTACCCGAGGACGCCACCGGCTGGCGCAATTTCGAATGGCGTACCGCAGGGCTCTTAGTCGCCCTGATGATTGGGTACACCATCTTGTTGCGACCGGCGGGTTATATTTTTGCGACCACCGCTTTCTTGGTGGGTGGTGCGATTTTGCTGGGTGAACGCAAATACGGCGTGCTGATCACGATTGCGTTGATTACGTCGGTGTTGACCTGGTTAATTGTTCAGCGCGGCTTGGGTATTTACCTGGTGCCGCTACCTGCATTCCTCGGAGGTGCGTGATGCTTGAAGGTCTCATGCTCGGCTTAAATGCCGCGATTTCTCCGTTTAATATTTTGATGGTGTTCCTGGGGTGTTTCCTGGGCACCTTTATTGGCATGTTGCCGGGCTTGGGCCCGATGTCGATCATTGCCATTATGATCCCGGTTGCGATCCAACTGGGCGATCCGGCGTCGGCGCTGATTTTGTTGGCCGGCGTCTACTACGGTGCCATTTTCGGCGGCTCGACCTCGTCAATCCTGATCAATGCGCCGGGTGTCGCCGGCACGGTGGCGTCGTCATTTGACGGCTACCCAATGGCGCGCGCCGGACAAGCCGGAAAGGCCTTGACGATTGCCGCGTTGGCGTCGTTTTTGGGCGGTACCATCAGCGCGATCCTGTTGATGATCTTTGCCCCAATCCTGTCCAGCGTCGCCAAGCTGTTTTGGTCGGCCGAGTACTTCGCGTTGATGGTGTTGGGCCTGACCGCGATTGCGGCCTTTGCCGGACCGGGTAAAAAGCTCAAGGCGCTGCTGATGTCGGTGTTTGGCATCATGTTGGCGACCGTGGGCGAGTCGGCGCTGCACAACGCCGCGCGTTTCACCTTGGGCATTATGGATCTGCAGTCCGGGTTTTACTTTGTGACCTTGGTGATGGGGCTGTTTGCGTTGCCCGAAGCACTGTTCTTGGTACTCGATCGTAAGCGCGGTGCGCAACAGGCTAACCAAAACGAAATCAAAGACCTGCGAATCAGTATGGCCGAGGCCAAGAACCTGGCGCCGGTGGTCGGGCGCCAGTCCGTGCTTGGGTTCCTGGTTGGGGTGTTGCCGGGGGCGGGTGCGACCATGGCCTCGTTCTTGGGCTACGCGGTCGAACGCAACTTGGCGCCCAAGGACCAGCGCGATCAGTTCGGCAAAGGTGCGCAGCGCGGTCTGGCCGCCCCAGAAACGGCCAACAATGCCGCCTGTACCGGCTCGTTCGTGCCCATGCTGACGCTGGGTATTCCCGGGTCCGGTACCACCGCGATTTTGCTGGGTGCACTGGTTGCACTGTCGGTGACCCCCGGCCCGCGTTTAATCGAGGATCAGCCAGAGGTGTTCTGGGCGGTGATCATTTCCATGTACATCGGCAATCTGGTGTTGTTGGTATTAAACCTGCCGTTGATTCCTTACATCGCGAAACTGTTGACCGTGCCGCGCCAATACCTGATTCCGTTTGTGGTGTTCTTTTCCTTGATCGGCGCCTACATTGGCCAGAACAACCCGACTGAGCTGCTGATTATGATTGGCACCGGGCTGTTTGCTGCGCTGCTGCGCTTTGGGGGCTATCCATTGCCACCCTTGATCATTGGCTTCATTTTGGGTGGCATGCTGGAGGACAACCTAGGCCGCGCCATTCGCAAGTCCGGTGGCATGGAATTTATGTGGGAACGGCCGATGACCCTGACTATTTTGCTGGTCGCCGTGTTGTTGTTCATCTACCCGATCATTAAGGATCGTCTGCAATCACGCCGCGCGTAAGCGGCGCCCTGTGTTTGGCGTGCATGGCGCTGGCCGGTTGGCTGGCGCATGCGATCCATTACCCCTTGGCTTGGATGTTGGGCCCGGCGCTGGTCGGCTTGTTGCTGGCCTTTGGCGGTTTAACGGTCCCCAGTGACGGCCGCTTAGGTGACATTGGCCGCGGCATTTTGGGCGCCGGCATCGGCGGCTCCTTGCAGGTGCAACAATTCGTGGTGTTGGCGCGCGAATGGGAGCTGATTGTGCTGGTGGTGGCCTATGTGACGGTCGCCGGTGGTGTCGGTGCGGTCTGGTTTATCCGCGGCTGCGGTTGGTCGCCGCGTGCGGCGATCTACGCGGCGTTGCCGGGCGGCCTCAGCGAGATGGTTGAATCGGCGCGCCAGCAGGGCGTTGATGTGCGGCCGGTGGCTCTGGCCCACACCTTGCGCGTGTTCTTGTTAGTCAGCGGTGTCTCGCTGTTGATCGTGCTCACTCAGTTCGTCAACCTTGACCAGGCCAGCTTCGGCACGGCGGGCCCGCGCGACATTGGCTTGCTTTTGCTGTTGGTGCCGGCTGGGGTGTGGCTTGGCCGGGCCGCGCGTATTCCGGCGCCGTCGGTGCTGGGTCCCATGATCGTGGCCGCGGTCGCCGGGATCGGTTTTGGCTGGCATATGACACCGCCGATTTGGGCCCTGACGGTGGCCCAGGCGCTGATTGGTTGGAGTTTGGCGCGCCGCTTCGCCGGCTCAACCGCGCGCCAAACCTGGATCAGCATGCGCCACGTGGTCGGGCAGTTGATGCTGATTTTACCGGTCTGGGTGGCGTCGGTGGCGCTGGGGCTGTGGTTGACGGCGCTGGATGGGAAGACCTTGATGTTAAGCCTGGCACCCGGTGGCCAAGCCGAGATGGCGTTGCTGGCCTGGTTGATTGGGGCCGATGCCTCCTACGTGGTTATCTTGCACCTGCTGCGGGTGGTTCTGGTGGTGGTGGGCGCGGGGCTGTTTATTCGGTTGGCGCTGCACGCTTTCGGTACAGCGTCGCGCGGCTGATCCCTAGGCGTTTGGCGGCGTGGGTGACATTGCCGTCGCAGGCTGCGATGGCGTCATCGATGGCACTGTGATGGGTTGATTGGACCTGCGACAACAGGTCGTGATGGCCGCCGTCTGGCATGCCGATTAGGTCTGCTACCTCCAAGGTCAGGCGGTCCGCAAGGGCAACCGATGCTTTCAGGCATTGGTTGATTTCGCGAAAATTACCGACCCAGGGTGGTGCGCACAGGGCATCCAGTGCCGCCGCGCTAAGGTGATGGTTGGGGCTGAGTTGGCTCAGCAGTCGCGGCAACAGCGCGCGCAAGTCCGATCGGGCACGAACGCTGGGTAATTCAATCGCCAGGCCGCGCAGGCGGTAGAGTAAATCTTGCCGAAACAGGCCGTCACGAACGCGTGCGTCCAAGTCGCGGTGGGTTGCGCTAATAATGCGCACATCGACCTGTATCTCACCGCTGCCGCCGACCGGTGTCACCCGCCCGGTTTCGACGGCGCGCAGCAGCCGCGACTGTAACGCCAGTGGCATGTCACCGATCTCGTCTAAAAATAGAATGCCGCCATCGGCCTCGGCGAATTTGCCGCGGTGGCCCTGCTGGCGGGCACCGGTGAAGGCCCCGGGGGCGTGGCCAAACAATTCCGATTCAATCAACTCGGTCGGTATCGACGCACAGTTGACCGTTACCAAGGGGCCGTCGCGGCGACTGCTGTCGGCATGCAAGGCCGTGACGAAGCGGTCCTTACCAACGCCCGTTTCACCGCAAATCAGCAGCGCCACATCGTGTTCAATCAAGCGCTTGGCTTTGCGTGCGCACTCGCGGACGGTGGCATCACCGGCGTGCAATTGATCAAGCTGACTGGGGCGCGCGCGTGGCGGCGTGTAGGCCTCCAGGCTGACCGTTTGGGTGGGCGCTCGCAGATGACCAAACCCCAAGAACTGGCCCTGGGCCAAGATCGGCACGTGGTATTGAAGCCCGCTGTCCAGGGTGTCCAACAAGCTTTCAAAGCTGGGTTTGTCCAAATGCTCGGACAAGTCGAACCCCAGCCAGCTAGCGTCCAGGCTAAGGTTTTGATGGGCGCTCGCATCCAATCCAATCACGCTGAGCGCGTCACTCAGGGCATACAAGGCGATCGCCGCGCCGGTGGTTTGCAATTCGAGCAACCAGTCGCCGGCATGCCGGTGGCGAAACCAATCCTGCTCAATTCGCCGGGCCGACTCCGAGACCATCGCCAGGGTATGCAGCGCGCGGGTCGGATCGCGGTCCGGGTTGACGGTCGAGGTATCCAAGACCGCTAGCAGTTGGTGGTTTTCGTCGAATATTGGGGCCGCAGCGCAGGACAGGTTGTGATGGGCGCGGACGTAATGTTGGTCGCCGTGAATCAAGACCGGCGCGTGCTCGGCAATGCAGGTGCCAATGCCGTTGGTGCCGCGCAGGGCTTCGTTCCAACATTGGCCGGTCGACAACCGCGCGGATTGGAAGTCAGAGCGGTAGTGGCGGTGGCTGGCGGCGCTCAAAATAGTGCCGCGATTGTCGCTCAGGATAATGCTGTGTCCGGTTTTTCCGACCACAGTCTCCAGCCGTTCCAGTTCGGGCCGGGACACCGGCAGCAGTTGTTCACGCAGCGCCATGTGGCCCGCGTCATCGCGGCGCGCGTCTAACGGCCGGCGGTGGGTCGGGCTGATGCCGTATTGGTTCGCACAGCGGCTCCATGATTTGGGTACGACAGCGCTGCTGGTCAGGTCTATCGGTGCGGACATAAAGGTCGTTGTTATGAGTTTTTAGTGTCCTAAAAATACGTAACGCGGCGCACCATAGCAGTACCCCTTAGGTCGCATTTCGATCCCCGCCACGCGCCGAGTGTCTCATCCTTGCGACACTGCCCATGCCGTCCGGGTCGCTTGAGACAGTCCGATTCCAATAAAATCAATGACCTAGCGGTTGGCATGGATATGGCTATTAACGTCTTACGAGGTGACTCGTCCTAAATAACAACAAAAGGATTCTCAGTTATGACCGTTCATGCTTATCCCGGTACGCCCGATTCGCCGCTGCAGCCGAAAGCGCGTTATGGCAACTTTATTAACGGTGCCTTCGTGGCCCCCAAAAGCGGCCTGTACTTTGACAATCTGTCGCCGACGACGGGCAAGAAAGTCTGCGAGATCGCCCGCTCCAACGCAGATGATGTCAATGCAGCCTTGGATGCCGCTCACGCCGCCGCACCGGCCTGGGGCAAAACCAGTACGACCGAGCGCTCACGGGTATTGAACAACATCGCCGCCCGGATCGAAGAGAACATAGAGTTGCTGGCGCTGGCTGAGACGCTGGATAACGGCAAACCGATCCGTGAAACCGTTAACGCGGACATCCCGTTGACGGCGGATCACTTCCGCTATTTTGCCGGGGTTATCCGGGCCCAAGAGGGCACCATTGGCGAAATGGACACCGACACATTGGCCTATCACCATCACGAGCCGCTGGGCGTGGTGGCGCAAATTATTCCGTGGAACTTTCCAATTCTAATGGCGGCGTGGAAGCTGGCGCCGGCATTGGCAGCGGGTAACGCGGTGGTCCTGAAGCCTGCGGAGCAAACACCGTTTAGCATCATGGTTTTGATGGAACTGATTGGTGATTTGCTGCCGCCGGGCGTGATCAACGTGGTCAATGGTTTTGGCCTAGAGGCGGGTAAGCCCCTAGCCTCGTCCAACCGGATTGCCAAAGTTGGCTTTACCGGTGAAACCACGACCGGTCGCCTGATCATGCAGTACGCATCCGAAAACCTGATTCCGGTGACCCTGGAACTGGGGGGTAAGAGCCCGAATGTCTTCCGCAAGGACATTATGGACCAGTCGCCTGAGTTTATTTCCAAGTGTGTCGAAGGCTTCTTGTTGGCGTATTTCAACCAAGGGGAAGTTTGCACCTGTCCTTCTCGCGCACTGATTCACGAAGATATCTACGACGAATTCATGGCGCTGGTCCAACAACGTGCCGCTCAGATCGTCCAAGGCAATCCCTTTGACGAGGCCACAATGGTCGGCGCCCAAGCCAGCGCTGAGCAGTACGAAAAAATTCAGTCGTACCTGCAAATTGGTAAAGAAGAGGGCGCCGAGGTGATCTTCGGTGGTGATGTGGCTGACGGCCACGAAGACGGTTACTACGTCCAGCCGACGGCCTTTAAAGGCCATAACAAGATGCGCATCTTCCAAGAAGAAATTTTTGGCCCAGTGGTGTCAGTCACGACGTTCAAGACGGATGAGGAAGCCATCGAGATTGCCAATGACACCCTGTATGGATTGGGGGCCGGCGTCTGGACTGCCGAGGCCAACGCCGCCTACAAATTTGGCCGCGCGATTCAGGCCGGTCGAGTGTGGACCAACTGTTATCACCAATACCCAGCGCACGCCGCATTCGGTGGGTACAAACAGTCAGGCATCGGCCGCGAGAACCACAAGATGATGTTGGAGCACTACCAGCAAACCAAGAACCTGTTGGTATCCTACGACGAAAACCCACTCGGATTTTTCTAGTCACATCATCTAGCCGAAACGCTAGCACTCGCTAGCGTTTTTGCGTTCAGGAGGTTTGCGCTATGTACCAAGTAGCCCGTGTGTCGTGCACTGATGCGACCGAAACACTGGTGGCATCCTTGCTGCCAATTCATGGACCGTTACTGTTCCACCAAAGCGGCGGCTGTTGTGATGGCTCAGCCCCAATGTGTTACCCGCGGGGCGAGTTTAAGGTGGGGTCTCGCGACGTCTACCTAGGGGATGTGGCCGGCCAGCCATTTTATATCAGTGAAAGTCAGTGGGAGTATTGGTCGCACACGCATCTGATTATTGACGTGGTGGCGGGCCGTGGCGGCATGTTTTCGGTCGAGGGACCAACGGGGCAACGGTTCCTGACGCGCTCGCGATTGTTTACCGACACCGAGTCACAAAGCATGCTGTCTGACACGCTGCTACAGGGCAGCGCAGGCATTCAAGGTGTGAGCTGTACCACAGATTAGCCCGGAACCTGTATTAACTGAGGAAACTACGTATGGCGACAATGGCAAGTGCGGCCGACAGTTAGGTATGACTGAAATCCGAGTGCACTACCGAGACCAATGGCGGGTCACCGCACACACACTAGACGTGGCGGTAAACCCGCACGATTTGGCGGTTTTCGAACAGCTCCACGAGGCCGTTCGCTATGCCCGCGCGGCGTCTGAATTTACCGGGACTCCGCTGTACTACGATTTTCCCAGCGACACCTTGAACCCCGACGCCGGCTAACGCTCGAATTTTGCGCGCCGTGCATCTCGCCATAGGCGCGCACGCACGCCGACACTGAGTGCCGGTTCCGGTGGCAGCCACGACGGGGTCGGGCGCTGGCGAATCATCATCACCGCGGGCGTCAGTTGGTCACGGGCCAAATCGACCACGGCCTCGCCAAACAGCGTGGCTAATCCAATGCCGCCGCCGTTGTAGCATCCGGCGCGCCAGATCCGCGTGTCCGCCTGCTCAAATACGTTGGCACTGTTGCCGCTGATGCCGGTGACACCGCCCCAGGTGTGCTCGATATCGTCCAGGCCCAACCCACCAAAACGGCGTTGCAAGCCCGTTAGGTGGTGCGCCCGGGCGCGTGCCATGGCGTCGTTGTCGGCGGCTAACTGGCCGTTGACCGCGACGGTGTTACGGATCATCAGTCGGTAGTCTTCGGTCAGCCGCACAGTGGCGCCCATGGCTTGGGCCGACAACAGCCCCCAGGGTTTGGGGTGTCCGATCGCCGCCAACTCGTCCGCACGTAATGGCCGCGTCAAACTCGCCGTCAGCCACAGCGGGAAGCTGCGACGGTGGCCTGCGCTGCGCAAATAACCGTTGGTACAGAGCAGTACCCGTTGCGCGCGGATGCTGCCCTCGGCGGTGGTGCACTCGACGTAATCGCGGTGCCCGTCCAGTTTCAGCGCGGGGGTGTGCTCGTAGCACTGGGTCGTGGTCAAGGCGCGCGCCATGGCAAAGGCCAACTGCGCCGGCTGGACCATGATGGCCCCGGGGGTGTAGATGGCCTCATGGTAGTACTCGGTGCCCAAACGGGCCGCCAATTCGGCCGCGCCGAGGTGCTCAAAGTCCAGCCCACATTCGTTCAGCGTCGCGCCAAACTGCAACAGTTTGCGGTGGTTCAGTGCGTTGGCAGCGCCGTGGTACTTGCCGCAACGATTCAGCGTCAGGGGCTCGGCACAGTCGTCGGCAAAGCGTTCAACCGCCGCGATGCCGGCCTGATTGAGGGCCAGCTTGCTGCGGTACGCTGTTAAGCCGCTGTCGCTGAGGTGGCCGTCATTCAAGGTCGAGTCGACCAGGTAGCCGCTGTTGCGAGCGCTCGCGCCCTGACCGATGCGGGCGCCTTCGATCAGCACAATGCGGGCGTTGGGGTCGTGGCGTTCCAGTTGGCGGGCCGCGCTTAGACCCGTGTAGCCGCCGCCGATAATCAGCCAGTCGGCTTTAAGGTGGCCATTCAAGTGCGCACGTGGTGGCGCAGGTTCCGCGTGCTGGGTCCAGCCGCACGTGTGGTCTTGGATGGGTATTTGCATGGCCAGAGAGTAACCATCCAACGGCTGCTGCTCAATCCCTATGTTCGCGCTAAACTGTGGGCGGATAACCCTTGATGAGTGTGTGCATGACAGACAGTCCAGTATTGATCCACCATCGCCTCGATGGCCGCGGCGGTGTTAGCCCGGACGGCCTGATCGAATGGGTCCATTTGAATGTTGACCACCCTGGCGTGCGCGACTGGTTTCGGGAGCAGGCGCCGGATTTGGATGAATTGACCGTTGACGCGCTGTTGGCGGATGAAACCCGGCCCCGCCTAGTCGAGCATCGCGACAGCGCGTTGTTGTTTTTGCGCGGCGTCAATTTGAATGCCGACAGCGCGCCGGAGGACATGGTGTCGGTTCGGCTGTTTTTGAGCCCGAACCGGATTATTAGCCTGCGCAAGCGTCAGCTCAAAGGGGTTCTGGATGTGCAGGCGCGTTTGCTAGATGGACGTGGGCCGGTCAGCGTTGGCGACTTCGTGGCGAAATTGTTGGGCAGTTTATTCGACCGCATGGAGCCGACCTTGTCGCTGCTGGATGAAACCACTGACACCCTCGAGGAAGCGCTGCTGGAGGGCGCGGATGGCGCGCTGCGCGAAGCCATCGTGGGGGTGCGCAAACAAGCCATCGTTTTCCGTCGCTATTTGGCACCGCAACGCGACGCGATTGCTTCGTTGCGGACCGCGGAGGTGAGCTGGCTGGACGAGCACAACCGTCGCCAGTTGATGGAGTGCTATCAGCAAATGATGCGCTTTGTGGAGGACCTGGATGCGCTGCGTGAGCGCGCCCAAATCGTCAAGGACGAGCTGCAAAACGTGCTGGCGGACAAACTCAACCGCAACATGTATGTGTTGTCGGTGGTGGCGGCGGTGTTCTTGCCTCTGGGTTTTTTAACCGGCTTGTTGGGCATCAACGTGGGCGGTGTGCCGGGCGTCGAAAACCCCTATGCCTTCGAGATATTTTGCGCCTTCTCGGTGGCCTTGGTGGCGCTGCAGGTGTGGCTGTTTAAGCGTTGGAAATGGTTTTGAGCGCGTCCCGGGCGATCGGGTTCAAATCATCGCCCGCATAGGCCGCCAGCATCGTCAACATCGACGGTGCCCAAAACTTTTTCAAGTGCGTGCCGACGCGCAGGGTGACGTCGTCAGGCGTGCCCCAGGTGGCATTGTTCGAGGCGATTTGGTTGGCCATGTGGACCAGGTTTTCAAGTTGCGATTTCATTGTGCACTCCGTAGCAGTGTGCCGTAAGTTTGGTAGCGGCCCGGCCGCGCAAAGCCAATCAGGGTTAAACCGGCATCGGCGGCGATATCGATCGCCAGTGAGGTTGGAGCGGATACCGCCACCAGAGCACCGATGCCCGCGGCACAGGCTTTGTGGACCATTTCATAGCTGGCACGGCTGCTGATGAGGGCAAAACCGGCGCCGGCGCCGGCGCCTGCGCCAATCAGTTTGTCCAGCGCGTTATGGCGACCCACATCCTCGCGTGCCAGCACAATCCGGCCGTCGGCCTCAGCCCAGGCCGCGACATGACTGGCTCCGGTGGCTTGGCCGTCAACTTGGTGCTCGCGCAAGTGGCTAATCGCCACCTCAATGGCGTCCGCGCTGACGGACACCGGACTCACCTTTTGGATCGGTCGAATGGCCTCGGCTAGGGACTCGGTGCCGCACAACCCACAGCCCGAACGCCCCGTCATTTGCCGGCGCCGGCGCTTGATTCGGTCAAACGCCGCACCGGCCACCTCGATCGCAACCGTGACGCCACGGTCGCAGCGGTCGATATCGATCTGATAGATTTGCTCGCGGTTATCAACGATGCCCTCGGACAGGCTAAAACCGGTCGCAAAGTCCGCCAGGTCGCGCGGGGTCGCCATCATCACCGCGTGGCTGATGCCGTTGTATTCCAGTGCCACCGCGCACTCGTCAACCACGGCATCCGGGCGCGTCTGATCACCCTGGGTGACCCAGGCGTGGGTCGTCATTTGCCGGCGGCGCTGGCCATCGCACGCAGCTCGCGTTGGCGGCGATCATTGGCTTCAAAGCTTTGCTGCCACTCGCTGGGCTGGCTGACCTTTTCGACCTGGACCGCGGTGACCTTGTACTCGGGGCAGTTGGTAGCCCAATCGCTGGCATCCGTGGTGATCACGTTGGCGCCGCTGAAAGGGTGGTGGAAGGTGGTGTAGACCACGCCAGGCAACATCCGATCGCTGACGCGGGCGCGCAACACGGTGGTGCCCGCGCGGCTGCTGATGCCCAGCCAATCATTATCCTTGATGCCGCGCAATTGGGCGTCCTCCGGGTGCAGCTCCAGCAGGTCCTCGCTGTGCCAGGACTGGTTGTCGGTGCGCCGGGTTTGGGCGCCGACGTTGTACTGGCTCAAAATCCGCCCGGTCGTTAACAGCAGCGGGAAACGCGCGGTGGCGCGCTCGTCCGTTGGCACGTATTCGGTGATCGCAAACTGACCCTTGCCAATCGGGAAGTTGTCGACGTGCATGGTCGGAGTGCCTTCGGGGTTGGCATCGTTACAGGGCCATTGGATACTGCCGAGGCGTTCGAGTTTGTCGTACGACACGCCGGCGAAGCTGGGGGTCAGTTCGGCAATTTCATCCATGATCTCGCTGGGGTGGGCATAGTTCATCGGGTAGCCCAGTGCATTGGACAGCGCCGCGGTGACTTCCCAGTCGGCCATGCCGGCGACCGGGGGCATCACGCGGCGCACGCGGTTGATCCGGCGTTCGGCGTTGGTAAAGGTGCCGTCTTTTTCCAGGAAGGTCGACCCGGGCAGCAGCACATGCGCGAACTTGGCCGTTTCGTTCAGGAAGATGTCCTGAACTACTAAGCACTCCAGTGCACGCAGTGCCGCCTCGACGTGCTGTGTGTTGGGGTCGGACTGGGCGATGTCCTCGCCCTGCACGTACATCCCCTTGAACTGGCCGGCGATTGCGGCATCGAACATGTTGGGGATACGCAAGCCCGGATGCTGATCCAAGGTTACGCCCCATTTGTCCTCAAAGCGGCTGCGCGCGGCGACGTCACTGACGTGCTGATAGCCGGGTAGTTCGTGGGGGAAACTGCCCATGTCACAGGCCCCCTGGACGTTGTTTTGACCGCGCAAGGGGTTAACACCCACGCCTTCGCGACCAATGTTGCCCGTCGCCAGGGCCAAATTCGCAATGCCCATGACCATGGTGCTGCCCTGGCTGTGCTCGGTCACCCCAAGGCCATAGAAAATCGCGCCGTTGGGCGCGCTGGCGAAATCACGGGCCGCTTGGCGCACGCGCTCGGCGTCAACGCCGGTGGCCTGTTGCATCGCCTCGGGGCTGTTGCGCGGATCGATAATGAATGCGCGCCATGCGTGGTACGCGGCTTTATCACAGCGGCCTTGGATAAAGTCCAGGTCCTCGAATCCCTCGGTCACCACCACATGCGCCAGCGCGTTGATCATGGCGACATTGGTGCCGGGGCGCAGCGGCAAATGATGCGAGCCTTGGGTGTGCGGGGTGTTGAGCAGGTCGATTTCGCGCGGGTCGGCGACGATCAAGCGCGCGCCTTGGCGCAGACGCCGGCGCAGCGCCGAGGCGAATACCGGGTGCGCATCGGTCGGGTTGGCGCCAATCACCAGCACCGCATCGGCATGGCGCACCGAGTCAAAGGTTTGGGTGCCAGCGGATTCGCCCAGTGTCATTTTAAGGCCGAATCCGGTCGGGCTGTGGCAGACACGGGCACAGGTGTCGGTGTTGTTGTTGCCAAACCCGGCGCGAATCAGTTTTTGGACCAGGTAGGTTTCTTCATTGGTGCAGCGCGAACTGGTGATGCCGCCGATGGAATTGCGCCCGTGTTTGGCTTGAACGGCCTTTAATTTGTCGGCCGCAAATTGCAAGGCCGTGTCCCAATCGACTTCGCGCCACGGCTCGTTGATGCTGTCGCGGATCATGGGGGTTTTGATGCGGTCTTTGTGGGTCGCGTAGCCGAACGCAAAGCGGCCTTTGACGCAACTGTGGCCTTGGTTGGCGTCGCCGCCCTTGTACGGCACCATGCGGACCAATTGGTCACCCTTCATTTCGGCTTTGAAGCTGCAACCGACGCCGCAGTAAGCACAGGTGGTGACGGTTGAATGCTCCGGTTGACCCATTTCAATGACGCTGTTTTCCATCAGCGTACTGGTCGGGCAGGCCTGGACACAGGCGCCGCAGGACACGCACTCCGAATCCATAAAGTCGAGGTTGCCGGCGCTGACTTTTGAGTCGAATCCGCGGCCGTCGATGGTCAGGGCGAAGGTGCCTTGAACTTCGCCACAGGCGCGAACACAGCGACTGCAGACGATGCATTTGCTGGGGTCGAAGGTGAAATAGGGGTTAGAAGTGTCTTTTTCAGCACTTAAGTGGTTTTCGCCGTCAAAACCGTAGCGTACGTCGCGCAGCCCAACGGCCCCGGCCATGTCTTGCAGCTCGCAATCACCGTTGGCCGGGCAGGTCAGGCAGTCCAGCGGGTGGTCCGAGATGTACAGCTCCATGACATTGCGGCGCAATTTGGCAATGTCATCATTTTGAGTTTGGACCTGCATGCCGTCCTCGACGGGGGTGGTGCAACTGGCGGGGTAGCCGCGCCGGCCCTCGATTTGGACCGCGCACAATCGGCACGACCCGAAGGCGTCCAAGTTATCACTGGCACACAGTTTGGGGATGTTGATATCCGCCAACGCTGCGGCCCGCAGCACGCTGGTGCCCTCGGGAACCTGAATACGGACGCCATCAATGCTCAGCTCGACGGTGTTTTCGGAGCGCGACGGCGGCGTGCCCAGGTCTTTGTCGATGCGGATGTCGGTGCGGGGATCGAAGTGTTTAAGCATGGGGAGCCTCGGGCGTCACGTTCGGGGTGCCGAAATCGTCGGCAAAATGTTTAACGGCGCTCTGGACCGGGAACGGTGTCATGCCGCCCATCGCACAGAGCGATCCATGAATCATGGTGTCGCACAAATCGTTGAGCAATTCCAGGTTGGCTGCGCGGTTATCGTCGGCGCGGATGCGGTCGATGACCTCGACCCCGCGGGTGCTGCCAATGCGGCACGGCGTGCATTTGCCACAGGATTCGGCGGCGCAAAACTCCATGCTGAAACGGGCTTGTTCGGCCATATCCACGCGGGCATCAAAGACCACCACGCCGCCATGCCCCAGCACCGCGCCGGCGGCGGCAAAGGCTTCGTAGTCCAACGGCAAGTCCCACTGCGAGTCCGGCAGGTACGCGCCCAGCGGGCCGCCGACCTGGACTGCTCGCATGGCCAAGCCACTGGCGCAGCCCTGTCCATAATCGTTTAGCACTTCACGCAGCGTCAGGCCAAAGGCGCGCTCAATCAAGCCGCCGCATTCGATGTTGCCGGCCAATTGGATCGGCAGTGTGCCGCGCGAACGGCCGACCCCATAGTCGGCATAGGCGCGCGCGCCCTGGTCCAAAATGAACGGCACGGCGGCCAACGACAGCACATTGTTGACCACGGTCGGCTGGCCAAATAAGCCAACCAGCGCAGGCAGCGGGGGTTTTGCACGAACCAGTCCACGCTTGCCCTCCAGGCTTTCAAGCAGGCTGGTTTCTTCGCCGCAAATATAGGCGTCCGCGCCCAACCGCACTTCGACATTGAAGGCGCGGCCACTGCCGGCGATGTCATCACCCAGCAGCCCTGACGCGTAGCAGTTTTCAATCGCCGCGCGCAGGGTGCGATCAGCCAAGGGGTACTCTCGGCGCAGGTAGATATAGCCCTGGGTCGCGCCGACGGCAAAGCCTGCGATGATCATGCCCTCGATCAGCATGTAGGGGTCGCATTCCATCACCAGGCGGTCGGCAAAGGTGCCGCTGTCGCCTTCGTCGGCGTTACAGACGATGTATTTTTGCGCGCTGTCGGCGCCCAATACCGTGTTCCATTTAATGCCGGTTGGGAAGGCGGCGCCGCCGCGCCCACGCAGGCCGCTGTCGGTGACCGTGGCGACAATGTCGGCTGGGGTCATGGCCGCCGCCGCGGTCAGCCCGGCAAAGCCGCGGTGTGCTCGGTAATCGTCCAGACTCAGCGGATCAATTTTGCCGATTTTGCTAAACGTCAGGCGTTGTTGATTGACCAAATAGGGGTGGGCTTCAATGTCGCCCAGGCATTTGGGATGGGCGCCGCCGGCCACCAACTCGGCGGTGACATCGTCCGGCTCTAGCGGTCCGTAGGCGACCCAACCGTTGGGCGTTTCGACCTCGATCAGCGGTTCTAGAAAAAACAAGCCGCGCGTGCCGCTGCGTTTAATCTCGGCGTCCGGGGCCAATTCACGGATGCGTTCGGCGACCGCGTTGGCGCCCAAGCTAAGTGCGGTGGTGTCACTGGGAATACGAATCATCTTAGTTGATCTCCAGGGCTTGGCTGCGCAAGCCATCCATCAGCCGCGTCGCTTTGGCAGGCGTGATACGGGCGTGAACCTGATCATCAATCAACAGGTTTGGGCCACAGGCACAGTTGCCCAGGCAGTACACAGGTTCCAGGGTGATTTCGCGGTCGTCGGTGGTCTGGTGGTAGTCAATCGCCAAGGTCGATTTCAAGTGCGCTTCCAGCTCGCGCGACCCGCGGGCCTGACAGGCCTCGGCACGACAGACTTGAACGATGTGCGCGCCGGCGGGTTGGCGCCGAAAGTGGTGATAGAAGCTGATGACGCCCTCGACGTCGGCGCGACTGACACGCAACCGTACCGCCACCAGGCGCACCGTATTGGGCGGTAGGTGACCGAACTGGCCTTGAATGGCGTGCAACACCGGCAGCATTGCCCCGGGCAAATCGGCGTGCGGTTCGATAGCGGCACAGAGGGCGTCGTCGGTAATCATGCGTGACTCAATTATTTGTAATTGAGATAAGTGTATCGCGCGTGCGCTCGCAGACTTGCCCTAATGCGCCATGATTGGCGTCTGTGTGACGGTATTAGACCAGTTGACGTTTGCGCATGGCGCCCCTGATCAGAGCGATTAGACAACCGATCATTAGACCGAGCACGCCGGCCAGTGCCACCTGCAGTGACAATTTGGTTGTGACGATCCGGTCCTGTGTGACCTCACGCTGGCCCAGCAATTGATACAGCGCTTGGCGCTCGTTCAAGGTGCGTTGACTGATGACCTCGACCAAGTCAATGGTGTCTAGGCGCAGGGCATTAACACCCGCAATTGCGCTTGGGAACTGGCTGTCAATATAGTCGTTGACCTGTTGTTTCGAAAACGCCAATTCGCGGTCGGTTTGAATTAATGACAGCTCCCGTTGCAGTGCAGAGATATCCTCAAGCAGCACTAATTGCTTCGTTTGCAGCGTTTGCTTGAGTTCTTTCTCGCCGAGCTGCTCGCCCAAACTCAACATTTCAGCGAGGAATGAACCGTCAACGCCGGGGCCGGATGCCAGCGGCTGGTTGCCGGCATTGGAGAGCCGTGGCCCGGCGCCCGCAATGCCGTCGAAGGCGGTTTTGTAGCTTTCGAGCAATCCATTTTTTTCATCCAGCGCCAATTCCAACGTGCGAATGCGGCCATCGCGTTGAATTCGGATGCTGACGGAGTCCTCGGCTAGCAGCGAATAGTATTCATAGATGAATGAGCGCAGCGGTGAGACCTTGGCGTTGCGCAGCAAATTCGCTTGGGTGGTCAAATCAATAATCGAGGTCGTACCGTCGGTCGTGGTCTCAATGCCGGGCAGCGTTTGCAAGTTACGAATGCTTTGTTCCAGCGTCGTCAGGCGCCGTGACAGAGCGTCAATGTTTTCGGCGATGTCGGTGTCGCGGTCCCACTCAAAGGGCTGCAGTGGCAGCGCGATTTTGGCCGCGCTGACACCAAAATCCCGTGCGGCGACGACGGCCCAGTTATCCAGTATGGCCAGCAATAAACGCTCGCCTTGATTGGCGGACAGGCCGAGTTGGCCGACATCCAAACGCAGATGCGCGGTTTTGTTGGCCACTGCGGTCAATTGATCCAAGGTTTGATCAAGCTGATCGATGCGTTCGGCGGGGGTCTTTTTGTCTGCGCGCAGATCCTCAAGCGCCCCTTCAAGGGTCTCGGTCAGCGCGTTGCCAGGGGTCACGGTTAACGCGCGTGCCAGATCATTGGCGTCGATGCCCGGCGCGATTGCCTCGATCGCAGTCATGATCGTCCGATTGGCGGTCAAATCACTGAGAAAAAACGGGCTGCCATCGGGATAAGTACCGGATTCGGCCCCTTTAAACGGAAAAATGACGTTCAGTTTTACGCTGTGGCTTGATGGCAGGCTGAACAGTGCCAAATGCATGGTGCTTAGCGCCAACAGGCAACCAAGGGTGATGCCGACGATTAACCCACGTTGACTCCAAAGCGACTGGAACAAATCCATTAGGTCAATTTCGTCGTCGTAAGGTGGCCGTTCAAGGGGTGTTTCTGTGAGTGCGTTCATGCGTTGACAGTCCGAGCAATGGCGGGAATAAGGGGCAGCGCGACCAGGCCGATCAATGCGCCGGGTTGTAAAGTTACAGCGAGCAACAGCAGGGTGAGTTGGCTTGCGCTGATCGCGACCTTGCTGCGGGTGCGTCTGCAAAGGGTTGCGGGCGCCAAAATTGCCAGTACGACAAGGCACGCACAGCGAAGTTCGAAAGCGATATTGAGTATCATTTTTGTATATTTTCTTTTGTCGAGATGCTGAAATCGAGTAGCTTCACGCGGTAATCAACGTCGCTGTTTTCGTTGCTGATTAGATCGAGTTTTTTTAGCCGCTTGATTGCGCGATAGAACGAGGCGTAGGGGATTTTGGTTTCTAACTGCACGGTCTGTAATGATTTAAGTGGCAGTGATTCCGAGTGCTGGCCTAGGTAAATCAATACCGTCATCTCGTTGGCGGACAGCGACTTTGACCGCAATAGGTTGAGTAACTTCTCGGCATCAATTCTCATGTCAAAAGTATATACAAGATTGAGCGGGGGGGGGGGGGGGGTAGATATCAAATTGATATTTGATTAGGTGGTTTTTACGCGAGTGTTGATATTGCGATGCTCAATGAATTGCTGCTCGCCATGACCGCCACGTGCACAAAAGAACGTGGCGGTTGATTCTTAGCTCCAGGGGAAGGGGCTGCTGGACGTCGGGTGTAGCTGACCGGCCGCATAACGACTAAATCGAAACGGCTCAAGCAGCGCGCTGGGGCGAGCGTGAACCAATTCTTCGGCGACTAGTTTGCCGACACCAATCATCTTATAGCCGTGGTTCGAGTCGGCCAGGAAGTAGACGTTCTGGCAAAAGGTGTCGAACACCGGAAAGCTGTCCGGGGTAAAGGCGCCGATGCCGCCCGACGGCTCTTGTTTAAACTTGGGCACATGGCCTTCGAAGCGTTTTTGGCAGTGCGCCAGCGCCGACACCCACATGTGGGCGAAATCGTCGCCAACGATGAATTCCGGCGAGGCCGGCCCGTACGGGTCAACCGCGACCTGGTTGGGGTCGGTCTGAATCGGAAAGGGCGCCGCGCCGCCTTGGATGCCGCCGAAGTTAAAGTCAGGCTTGTAATAAATGCCCCACATTTTGTCGGTGATGACGCTGCCGTCGACATCCGAGTACAGCGTCGCGTTGCTGTCGACATGGATCACCGGCGGCATGGCGCCGGCGTTGGTTTTCAGCATGTCCGGCTCGACACCCAAGGTGCCCTCCTGCAATGACCAATAAATCCACATCGGCACATCGGTGTGAATGGTGCCGTCGGGGCCTTTAATCTGGGTGGTTGATTCCAGCTCCAGCATGTCCCAAAACTGTTTGGCCCAGGGACCGGCGCCGATCACAATGTGGTCGGCTTGGATATTGCCTTGGTCGGTCACCACCGCAGTGACGGCGCCACTGGCGTCCTTTTCGAACGCGCGCACGGTAACACCGCCTAAAATGGTGACGCCGGCGTCCGTGGCTTTTTTGGCGAGGGCGTGCATGGCGCGGGCGTTGTTGGCATAGCCGCCGCGTTTTTCGTGCAGCACCGAGGTGATGTCACGGGCCTGCCAATCGTCAAACAACCCCTTCATGTAGGTCATGCAGTCCGCTTCACCCTCAATAAAGTCGCTTTCGTAACCGATGTCTTTTTGTTGTTGAGCGATGCTGGCGACGTCTTCATGCATGGATTCCGGGCTGATCTGCATGTAGCCAACCGCGTGGTAATGGTAAGCCTGGGCATCGGCTTCCCACACATCAACGCTGTGGGCCATCAATTCGCGCATGGCCGGTTGGAAGTAGTTGTTGCGCACCACACCACAGGCGATGCCCGAGGCGCCAGATGCGACGCCGCTCTTGTCGATGACCAAAATATCGCGTCCATCGCCTTTCCCGCTGGCTTTAAGCTCGACTGCCAAATGGTAGGCGGTGCTGAGTCCGTGAATGCCGGCGCCGATGATTAAATAGCGCGTCTGTGTGGGCAGTCCCATGTGTGATCCTTGGCTGGTTTGGCACCAGCGTTGTGGTTTTTATGATGGGCCAAGATTAGGTAGCTTTGAGCCTAACGAGATGTCCGAAATGGACCAGTTTTTGTCTTTTTTGGCAACATTGATGCGGCTAAACACTGCGTACACTGCGTCGACGATAACGGAGACCGCTATGAAGTATTCCGCCTTAAAGGTGATCAAAGAGGCGCTAACGGGCCACAAAGGTTGGCGCCCAGCGTGGCGCTCCCCACAGCCCAAAGCGCATTACGACTTTGTCATCATTGGCGGCGGTGGGCATGGGCTGGCGACGGCCTATTACCTGGCCAAAGAGTTTGGCCAGGCCAACATTGCGGTGCTGGAAAAAGGCTGGATTGGCGGTGGTAACGTCGGCCGCAACACGACCATTGTGCGCTCCAACTATATGCTGGACGGTAACGAACCCTTTTACGAATTCTCCATGAAGTTGTGGGAAAACTTGGAACAGGATTTGAACTACAACGCCATGGTCTCCCAGCGCGGCGTACTCAATCTGTATCACTCGGACGCCCAGCGCGATGCTTTTCGCCGGCGCGGCAATGCCATGCGCCTGCATGGCGTGGATGCGGAGCTGCTGGGTCGCGAACAGGTCGAGGCGATGGCGCCATTTTTGAACTTTGACAACAGCCGATTCCCGATCAAGGGCGGTTTGCTGCAGCCGCGCGGTGGCACCGTGCGCCATGACGCCGTGGCCTGGGGGTATGCGCGCGCAGCGGACCAGCGCGGCGTCGACATTATCCAAAACTGTGAGGTCACCGGGTTTCGTATCGAGCAGGACAGGGTCGTCGGTGTCGAAACCAGTCGCGGTTTTATTGGCGCCGGCAAAGTCGGCTGCGCCGTGGCCGGGAATTCGTCGCGCGTCATGCAAAAAGCGGGCATTCGGTTGCCGATTGAAAGCCACGTGCTCCAAGCCTTCGTCAGCGAAGGCTTAAAACCGACCATCCCGGGCGTGATTACCTTTGGCGCCGGGCACTTTTACGTCAGCCAGTCCGACAAGGGCGGTTTGGTGTTTGGCGGCGATATTGACGGCTACAACAGCTACGCCCAGCGCGGCAATTTACCCGTGGTCGAGGACGTCTGCGAGGGCGGGATGGCGCTGATGCCGATGATTGGCCGGGCGCGGTTGCTGCGCATGTGGGGCGGGGTCATGGATATGTCCATGGACGGCTCGCCCTTTATTGACCGAACCTCGTTGAACGGCCTGTATTTTAACGGCGGCTGGTGCTACGGCGGCTTCAAAGCGACTCCGGCCTCGGGTTGGTGTTTTGCGCACTTGTTGGCGACCGATACGCCGCACCCGACCGCCACCGCATACCGCCTGGATCGATTCCAGCGCGGTGCCATGATTGACGAGAAAGGTCAGGGCGCTCAGCCCAACCTGCACTGAGGCGACGACGATGTTGATACCCCACCCTTTGCTGGGCCTGCGTGATGCCCAAGAGTTCGTCTACAAAGGCGATGCCAGCCTGCTCGATCGTCCGGATGGCATGGCCGAGGGCGCCGAGGCGGCCTTGCATGACTACACCTATTTGCGCGACAACCCGGCCGGCATCCACCGTGAACTGTGGTTCCACGAACAGGGCGATCGATCGTGGTTGGTGGTCACTCGCAACACCCTGACCCACGAAATAATTGACGCAACATTGGCCAGCGAGGTGGCCGCGGTATGACCGTAAATCGACTGCAAGGCGGCCAGCTGGACCGCGCCAAAACGCTGAATTTTAGCTTTGATGGCATGCACTACCAGGGCTTTGAGGGCGATACGCTGGCCTCGGCTTTGTTGGCCAACGGCGTGCGTTTGATGGGGCGCAGTTTCAAATACCACCGCCCGCGCGGCCCGTTAACCGCCGGCAGCGAGGAACCCAATGCGCTGGTTGAATTGCGCGAAGGGGCATTTAAAGAACCCAACACCCGTGCCACCACGGTCGAGCTGTTCGACGGTTTGGTCGCCCACAGTCAAAACCGCTGGCCGTCGTTGGCCTTTGACGCGCTGGGTATTAACGACCGCTTCAGCAGCTTCCTATCCGCCGGGTTTTACTACAAAACCTTCATGTGGCCGAAAAAGTTTTGGGAAAAGGTTTACGAGCCGGCGATTCGCCGCGCCGCGGGCCTTGGGCACCTGTCCATGCAACCGGATCCGGACCAATACGACAAGGGTTTCTTGTATGCGGATCTGTTGATTGTCGGCGCCGGTCCCGCGGGCTTGGCGGCGGCGTTGGTGGCGGGCCGTGCCGGACGCAGCGTCATTCTGGCCGACGAGGATTTTCGCCTCGGCGGTCGCCTGAATGCGGAACGTTTTACGCTGGACGACGCGCCGGCCAGTGCGTGGGTCGATACCACGGTCGCGGAATTGAATGGGCTGGCGAATGTTCGCTTGATGACCCGCACGACGGTGCTCGGCGCCTTTGATCATGGCGTTTACGCGGCGCTGGAACGCAATACCGACCACCTGGCGGCGGCCGCGCCGAATCAAACCCGTCAGACCTTGTGGCGCATCTACGCCGACCACACGTTGCTGGCGGCGGGCGCCACCGAGCGGCCGATCGCGTTTGAAAACAATGACCGGCCCGGCATCATGTTGGCCGGTGCCATGCGCGCCTATGCCAACCGCTGGGCCAGCGCGGTCGGCCAGCGCGTTGCGGTGTTCAGCAACAACGACGACGGGCTGCGTACCGCGGCGGACCTTACCGCCGCCGGCGTCACGGTGGTGGCGGTCATCGACACACGCCAGGGCGATGCCGTGGTCGACACCCGCGGTAAACTGGGTTTGAGCGCGATCCAGGTGCGCCGCAGCGACGGTCGCCTGGAGTGGATCGACTGTGATGCTTTGGGCGTGTCGGGCGGCTGGAACCCGAATGTTCACCTGACCTGTCACCAACGCGGACGCCCGGTTTGGGACTCCGATTTGCACGCCTTCGTGGCCGGCGATGAGCTGCCGGTTGGCATGTCGGTGGCGGGCGCGGCGGCGGGCAAAATGAGCACCGCGGCAGCCTTGGCCGATGGCGCCTACCGGGCTTCACAGGCCCTGGGCGGCAGCCTGGAATTGCCGAAACTACCCGAGGCCGAGGATTTGGCCTGCGCACCCGATGCGACCTTGCGGGTCGATCACGGCGCTGGACGTGCGTGGATTGATCAGCAAAACGATGTCACCGTCAAAGACGTCAAGCTGAGCCACCAAGAAGGCTTTATTTCGGTCGAACACCTGAAGCGTTACACGACCTTGGGCATGGCCACCGATCAGGGCAAAACGGCGAATGTGCTGGGTCTGGCGGTGATGGCCGAAATGACCGGCAAAGGTATTGCCGACACCGGCACCACCATGTTTCGCCCGCCCTATACCCCGGTGGCCATCGGCGCATGGGCCGGGCGTTCACGCGATGGCGAATTTAAGCCAACGCGGCTGACCCCGTCCCACCGCTGGGCGGTCGAACACAAGGCTACCTTTGTCGAGGTCGGCAACTGGCTGCGTGCGCAGTGGTTCACCCAGCCCGGTGAAACCCATTGGCGCCAAAGCGTGGATCGCGAGGTCATTAACGTCCGCCAAAACGTCGGGGTCTGTGACGTCACCACCTTGGGCAAGATCGATGTTCAGGGTGCGGACGCGGCGCAGTTCCTGAATAAAGTTTACGCCAACGGTTTTGTCAAACTGGCGGTCGGGCGTACACGCTACGGTTTGATGCTGCGCGAAGACGGTATCGCCATGGATGACGGCACCGCCGCGCGCTTGGCGGACGATCATTTCGTGGTCACCACGACCACCGCCAACGCAGTCGCGGTCTATCGGCACATGGAATTTGTCCGCCAATGCCTGTGCCCCGGCATGGACGTGCAATTGATCAGCACGACCGAGGCCTGGGCCCAATACGCGGTCGCCGGGCCCCAGTCCCGGGCTTTGCTACAGCGCATTGTCGACCCGGACTATGACCTATCCAACGAGGGCTTCCCGTTCATGGCCTGTGCCAACATCACGGTCTGTGGTGGACTGCGGGCGCGCCTATTTCGGATCAGTTTTTCCGGCGAAATGGCCTACGAGTTGGCGGTGCCGACGCGCTATGGCGATGCCCTGATGCGGCGTTTGATGGACGTCGGCCGTGACCTTGGGGTGATGCCATACGGAACTGAGGCGCTGGGGGTGCTGCGCATTGAGAAAGGCCATGCCGCCGGTAATGAACTGAACGGCACCACCACGGCGCTGAACCTGGGGCTGGGCCGAATGGTGGCCCAAGCCAAAGACAGCATCGGCCGGGTCTTGGCCAATCGCGAGGTGTTGGCGGCGGATACGCGGCGTCTGGTCGGCTTTGTGCCACTGGATGGCAATGACAGCTTGCTCGGCGGCATGCACCTGATGGGCGCCGACGCGGTCGCCAATGCGGCCAATGACCAAGGCTGGCTGACCTCGGCCTGCTATTCGCCGCATGTCGGCAGCAGCATCGCCCTGGGCTATCTGGAAAACGCCGAGTCGCGCTTGGGCGAACACATGCGCGCGGTCAGCCCACTCGAAGGGCTGGACGTCAAGGTTAAGGTGGTCAGTGCCCACTTTGTTGATCCGGAAGGGGAGCGGTTACGTGGATAAGTTAACAGCGATATCTGCCCTGGGAGCGTCGGCGGCGCTGGACAAAACCATCGGCGCCGTACACCTGACGGAATGCAGCAATGCCTTGCTGTCGTGTGCCACCCGGCGCGGTCAGCAAGGCGCATTGGACCATGCGCTGCCGGGCTTGCCTGAGGTCGGTCGTTTTGCCGACTTAACGACCCTAGAGGCGTTTTGGACCGGGCCGCAGCAGTGGATGCTGGAGCTGCCCTACGATGGCGAAGGCGATCAAGCCGGTGCCATGGCTGCGCGGTTACGCGGCGCCGCGTCGGTCACTGAACAGACCGATGCCTGGGTCCGGTTTGATGTCCGCGCGCCTGACTTGGCGGTGCTGTTTGAACGCTTGGCGATGGTGGATTGGCGCCACTTCACGGTCGGCTGCGCCCAGCGCGGGGCCCTGGAACACCTGGGCTGCTTGTTTGTGCGCCGTGCTACGGACAGCCTCAGTGTCTACGGGCCACGCTCGAGCGCGGCGTCGTTGTTGCACGCCATCGAACAGGCCGCCGAGCGCATCCGCTAGCCCATGTAGCGGTGCAGTGCCGCCGCAAATTCTTGCACGGCTGGGCTGGGGAGGGCTTGGGTGTGGACCGCCAGGTAGCGCCACTCCGGTTCGGCGCAGGGCACAAAGGCCAGGTCCACCAAGCCGAGCACAGCCAGCTCGGGTAACAAGGTCATGCCGAGGCCGGCACGCACCATCGCCAATAGCGACGCGGTATTGTGAATGCGTAGGGCGGCACTGCGATCGAAGGCTTGCATCCATTCGCGGCCGGATTGTTGGCACAAGCGGTTGGACAGCCCGGGTGTGGCGCGTACATCCGACCACTCCAGCATGCTGGCGCCGGCCAGCGGATGACTGGCGGGCATGACCCAGCCTAGGCGTTCGCGCAACAGCGGCGAGGGCGGTGCGTCGACGTGCGATCGCACCACCAAATCCATCTCGTCGCGCTCCAGCGCACGGTGGCATCGAATTGGGCGACGTCGTGCCGGGCTCGCGTCAATACCCATTGGCCTAGCGCGGTCAGTTGGTTTTTGCGTTCGCTGGCAAACAACGGCGCGCCGATTTGGGTTTCCAAATTTTTCAGCGCCATCGACAAGCCAGACGGCGTTTTGTTGAGCTGTTTGGCGGCCAGGACCAGGCTTTGGGCGTCGGCCACGGCGATAAAAACACGAAAGGACTCTAGTTTCATTTTTTCTGTAATTACTTAACTTAAATAGATTTTGACTGAAGTTATCACCGCTTACATACTGAATCAAAATCAGCGCGCAACAAGGACATGCACATGAATCTGAACTACATCGGCGGCGAATGGGTCGCAGGCAATCACAGCATCGACAACATCAACCCGTCGGACACCCGCGATGTGATTGGCCAATTCACCCAGGCCACCCCCGAGCAGCTAGACAGTGCCTTGGATTGCGCCCGTATCGCGCAGCGTGAATGGGCCCAAAGCGGCTTGGAGCGCCGGTACAACGCGTTAATGGCAATCGGTAACGAAATGATGGCGCGCAGCGCCGAGCTTGGCGAGCTGTTGTCGCGCGAAGAAGGTAAGCCCAAGGCTGAGGGCAAGGGCGAGGTCTACCGTGCCGGACAGTTCTTTACCTATTACGCCGCCGAAACCCTACGCCAGATGGGTGACACCGCAGATTCGGTGCGCGATGGCATCGAAATCGATGTCCGCCGCGAGGCCGTGGGTGTGGTCGCGATTGTATCGCCATGGAACTTTCCGACCGCGACCGCCAGCTGGAAAATTGCGCCGGCGCTGGCGTATGGCAACGCGGTGATTTGGAAACCTGCGAATGCGACCCCGGCGTCGGCGGTGGAATTGGCCAAGATCATCGAAAAGCAGGACCTGCCACGCGGGCTGTTCCAGTTGGTCATGGGCTCGGGGTCAAGCATCGGTCAAGCCTTGGTCGAAAGCCCCAAAATCGACGCGGTCTCGTTCACCGGGTCCGTGCCCGTCGGGCGCGGCGTGGCGGCGGCAGCGGTCCAGAATTTCACCAAAATCCAGCTCGAAATGGGCTCTAAAAATGCGTTGGCGGTGATGGACGACGCTGATCTGGATTTGGCGGTCAGCCTGGCCTTGGGCGGCGCGTTTGGCGGCACCGGCCAGAAATGCACGGCGTCCTCACGTTTGGTCGTGCACCGTTCAATCCACGATCAATTCGTTGAGCGCCTGGTCACCGCGACCGATGCCATGGTGGTCGGTCATGCGCTCGAGGCCGGTACCCAGATCGGACCGGTGGTGTCGGCTGAACAATTGCAGTCAAACCTTGAATACGCAGCCTTGGGCCAAGCCGAAGGCGCAGAGCTGATCACCGGCGGCCAGCAAATTGAATTGGCGACCCCCGGCTACTACATGCGCCCGGGCTTGTTCATCAATAGCCGTAACGACATGCGCATCAACCGCGAGGAAATGTTCGCACCGCTGGCGGCCGTGATCGCGGTCGACAGCTACGATGAAGCATTACACGTGGTCAATGACACTGAATTTGGCCTGACCAGCGGCATCGTCACCCAGAACCTGGCGCGCGCTAACCACTTCCGCCGCAACGCGCGTACGGGCTGCGTCATGGTCAACTTGGCGACCGCCGGCACCGACTACCACGTGCCCTTCGGTGGCCGCGGTAATTCCAGCTACGGCCCGCGTGAGCAAGGCAGTTACGCCGCCGAGTTCTACACCACGGTCAAGACCGCGTACATCGCGTGCGGCACCCCGAGCTGAACATGCGTATCGATGCCCTCCAGTACTGTAATTTCAGTCGCGAGATTTTTCAGCAGATGAACCAGGGCGGCGTCCATGCCGTCCACGTGACCATTGCCTACCATGAAAATTTCCGCGAAACCGTGGCCAATATCGAGCACTGGAACCGCTGGTTTGAACAGTACCCGGACCTGATTTTTCAGGGCCGCTGGGCCCGCTGTGTCGAGACCGCCAAAGCCACTGGCCGGACCGCGATCTTCTTCGGTTTTCAAAACCCCAGTCCGATCGAAGATGACATTGGGTTGGTCGAAATTTTGCACAGCTTGGGCGCGCGCTTCATGCAGCTCAGCTACAACAATCAATCCTTGCTGGCGACCGGGTGCTACGAGGCCAATGACCCCGGCATCACGCGCATGGGCCGTGAGGTCATCGCCGAGATGAACCGTGTCGGTTTGGTCATCGACATGAGCCACTCGGCCGAACGCTCAACCTTAGAGGCGATAGAGCTGTCGTCGCGTCCGATTGCGATTACCCATGCCAACCCGGGGTTTTGGGAGCCGGCGCTGCGTAATAAAAGCGATGCGGTATTAAAGGCGTTAGGTGAATCCGGCGGCATGCTCGGCTTTTCGATGTACCCGCACCACCTCAAGGGCAAGGGCGATTGCACGTTGGACAGTTTCTGTCAGATGGTCGCGGACACCGCCGAGTTGATGGGGGTGGATCACATTGGGTGGGGTTCGGATTTGTGCCAGGACCAGCCGGACAGTGTGGTCGAGTGGATGCGGGTCGGTCGCTGGACTAAAAAAGTTGATTACGGCGAGGGCTCCAAAAGTGCACCGGGGTTCCCGGCGATGCCAAGCTGGTTTGCCGATAATCGTGACTTTGGTAACGTCGAGGCTGGGTTGTTAGCGGTCGGTTTTAGCCACGCGGATGTGGCGAAAATCATGGGCGGCAACTGGCACCGTTTCTTTGAATCTAGCTTTGGGCCGGCTACGGCCTAGGCCAAATGTGAGGGCGTTATGCAAACCGCACCGCAAGTGACCACTTCACTACGTCCCGCCGCCGAGGTGATGCGTTTGGCCCGACTGGGTTCGATGCACGCCTCGCGGCTATCGTTCATGCGCATTTTGCTGCGCCGGTTGAAACATCAAGCCTGGCGTTTTGAGCGCACGCGGTTTGCGTTCGATGCGGCCGGTGAAGGCTGTGCGGTTTACACCGCGCGGGGACCCGAGCGCGCCTATTCGTTGGTCGCGTTTGGGCGCGACCTGCCCGATGACTTGCGCTCGGACCGGGTCATTGCCACCGCATGGGATGCCACGTTCACCCTGTTTGACGGCATTCCGACCGATGCCGACATTGACCGGTTGGCGGCCAACGTGCCGCTCCAAGAAGCCGGCCGCGTCAGCGCCTCGGAATTGTCGCTGTCGCGGGCCAACCGCTCGGTGCGGCTGTGGGCGCATGTGGTCGAGCGGCTGTCCAATGGCGTCCAGCCCGATCAGGCTGAGCTGGATGCGGTCGGGTATCTGATGCGCACCACGGCGGTCTATGGCTCTGGCAAGTTTGGCGCGGCGGACCGTGAAACCTTGGCGGATCGCGCGGAGTTTCAAGCCCCGTTCCAGGTTGAAATGCTGTCCGTTTTGTTGACCCGACAATTCGCCCGCGACTGGGTCGAGCATCAAGCCCAGGTGATCGGGGGTGCGAACGCGGTTGGCCTGGACGAGGCATTGGCGCGGCGTTTGGGCATCGGTAACTCGACAGGCTTGGGTATGGCGCCGTTTTTGCTCAACCATCCGGTCCTGCTGAACAATTGGATACTGGCCAAAGAAACCGCCTTGGCCGAGGTCTGTACGATCACGGACGTGACGGGGGATGCGTGGCAACAGGTGCGTTCGCTGCTGGCCCGGGTCCAGGGCGACATCGCGAGCTGGCATAGCGAGCATGCGGTCATGCAAATTCGGCTGCCAGCGCTTCGAGCGGACGTTGCACGCCTGGTGCAAGCGATGCAATCGCCGCCCCAGGGCGCAGCCTGGCGCGACTTGATCGAGTGGGCGCGCCAGACACTCGGCGTTGAAGCCCAAGAACTGTTGCATTCCTTGGTCCTGGAACCCTATCCCTCGGTTGATCGGTTGGCGGTCGGCATGGCGGCGGACGAAGTCGCATTGCCGGCGGTTGACGGCAGCGCGACGGTGGCTGATACGGCCGCCGATATTGCCGCACGCTACCGCTGGGCGCTGGAAACGGACTGGTCGACCGCGCCGGCCCATGCGCGCCTGTGGTACGTATCGGAGGAAAAGCTAGAGCCGCGTCTGGCAGAACGCTTGGATGAGCCGCTGGAACCCTACGAACAACCGCTGGCGCCGGGTCGTGATATGGCGCTTGCCTACCACGCGTTGTGTGGGTTCGAGGGCGAGCGGATTGCTGAATTTTTATTGCGCCACCCACAGCACCGTTTGGCTATTCAGCGTCTACAGTGGCTCAAGACCGCGCCGTACGGCGAAATTCACGACAACACCATCGGCGCCGATTTGCTGCCGATTGACATGCTGCGATGCAAATTGTCGTTTTTTGGCGCCGCGCGCTTCGATCCACGCTCGGACCGTTGGGTCCGCATCTGTATGTTTCGGCATGCGCCCTACTTGGACGGCGTTGCCGAGTGCGCTGACGACTGGATGTACGCACCGCAATGAATTTGTCACTTAACGAAGTCGAGGCACTGGTCAAAAAAGCCTGTCGCGGTTCCGGCTTGAATTGGGGCGCCAGTGCGGAAGTGGCGCGCTGTATGCGCTGGTTAGTGCGCTACCAGCCCGACTCGCTGGCCGCCTTGCTGGCGTTGTTGCGCCGTAACGATCAAATCGGCCACGCCGAGGTCAGCCCGATCCAGTTGCAATCGCCGTGGCGGGCGCCGTGCGGCCGTCTGAGTGGAATTATGGCGGGCCTTAGCCTGTGCGACATGGCGCTCGCGATCGACGCCGAGCCCATTGGCCTGCATCAGGTAGACGCGCCGCTGGTGTTGCTCGGTTTGCTGGCCCGTGCTGCGCGTACCCGCGGCGGGGTGCTGCAAATGTCATGCGCCACGGGTTGTGCGCTGACGGACGGCCATGGGTTGTTGATTGCCGGTGATTTTAGCCCCAGCGAGTCGCTTCAGATCAGCCTAGTGGATGCGGTGGTACCGCCGAGCCAGGGGGCGTCGCGGCTTGTCATCAACCCCGAGGTGTTGGCGGGCTTGAACGCGTTTTGTGCCCGAACCTATGCGCCGGCAACCGCTCAAAGTCGTGCCAGCGGCGCCGGTGCTGGGGTCACCGACAATGACTAAGCGTGGGTCAGCTTAACCAAGGCGGCCACATCTAAGGCGTCGACTGCGACCCGCAATTGGCTTGCCAGTTGCGGGTGGCTGTGATCCAGTTGCGACGCAAATTCAAGGATATCGCTCATCGTGCCGGCGGCGATTAAGCCGGACAAAATGCGGTGTTGCTCCAGGCCCAGTGCCGGTTCTGCAGTGCCCACTACCGGCTCGGCCGCCTCCAGCGTCACACTGGCACAGGCTTTGACCCCGGCGCTGCTGCTCAGTGTGAACTGGCCGTTCAGCTCCGCCACGATCTGGCTGACGATCGCCAGGCCCATGCGGCTGCCGTCGGGGCGGTGTTGGAGCGCGTGGCGGCCGCGAAACAGCGGTGTAGTCGCCAGTTCCAGTTCATGCGCGGGCATACCGATGCCGTTGTCTTCAACACACAGTTCAACATGGGGGCGTATTTCATGATTCATTTCGTTCAAAAACCGTTCGCGCGACTGATTCACCATCACTTGGTGGCGCAAAGCGCGCTCGCTTGAGCGCATCGCCCCACGTTGACCATCACGATGATGAACGAGGCCGACCATGCACAGCGTTAAGGCCACATAGGTGCCTAAACTCCAGGCCAGCACCGTGGTACTGAAATCAATCAAGGCGCCGCAGGCAATGACGATGACGGTGGCCACAGTGAGCAGTTGGGTCACCCGACGAATGGCGTTGCCAAGCCATTGGCGAGAAAAGAAGGCTTGGGTGAACGCGACCAAAAAAATCAGTGTAAGTCCGGTTGAGAGTCCAATAGCGGGGGTGAAAAAAGCCAGGTTTTGTGGCCACAAATAGGTGATCAGCAGGCCCGTCTAAAAACCGAAATGTAAAAACAGCCCAAGTGTCGATACGCGCCTAATTGGGTCGCCCCGGACAGCATCAGCGAGACCACCGCGGCCAGCAGACGCCAACTCCGTCCAGCGCTGGGGACTTGGGGGTTGGTCAAGCAGTTGTCGGCAGTGATCAAGTTGCATGCAGTCCGGTACCCAGCCAAAAGAGCGACCATCGTGCGGGCTGACGGCTGCCTTCGTTTGTATTCTGGCGCGGCTTTTTGAACTTCTGCGCGGCTACACCAAACGCGGATCCCAGGGGTAGCTGGACAGCATGATTGCGCCGTCCGCGGTAATCAGCGCTTGCTCCTCTAGTTTAATCGAAAAGTCCTCGCCGGCCTCACTGACCAGTGCTTCCACACACAACACCATGCCCGGTTCTAGCACACCGTCGAAGGCACCGGGCACGTGCCCGTCCGGGTAGGCGATCATCGGCCATTCATCACACAGACCGACACCGTGGTACACACAGCCGTACTTTTGCGCCTGCATGGGGGCGGGTAAGCGGTGCGCGTTGGCGCTTAACGCGTCGAAATTGACGCCGGGTTTTAACAGCGAAAAGTTGTGTTCGATGTGCTCGATGGCCAAGCGCATCGCCGCCCGGTGTTTGGGCGAGGGTTCGCCGTCGCCAATCCACCAGGTCCGGGAAATATCACAGCACATGCCGTAAGGACCGACCAAGTCGGTATCAAAGGCGACGATCTCGTTGTTTTGGATAATCCGAGGCCCACACTCCTGAAACCACGGGTTGGTCCGGGGGCCACTGGTGAGTAGGCGCGTTTCGATCCACTCGCCGCCGCGACGAATGTTTTCAGCGTGCAACACCGACCACAGATCGTTTTCAGTCATGCCCGGTGTCGCTGCCGCATGCATGCGCGCGACGCTGGTTTCAGTGGCGTGAATCGCGCAGCGCATGGCCCTGATTTCGTCGTCACATTTAATGGCGCGGGCGCGCTCGGTCAGCGGTTCGCCCTCAATCACGGTCAGGCCCGCGGCTTCGAGGGCGCGCAGCCCACGAATCATTATTTTATCGACCGCCAGACGACCGCGGCCATGCTCGGCTAACAGTGCGTCGACTTCGGCGGCGAAGCGCGCAGCCGCCGCATCCGCGCCGTCGCCCCGGTCAAAATAGAAAAGGTCGGCACCGTGGCGCTTTTCGCGCACCAGCGGGTTGTGGTCACTGAGAAATCCACAGCCCTTGTAGTCCCAAATCACCATGTACCCATCCGCGCACACCAGCACCGCCCGAAATGGGTTGTGGGTGTTCCACAGCTGCATGTTGGTCGAGTCGGTGGCGTAGCGAATGTTGAGCGGGTCGAACATCAATAGCCCCGCGCAGTCATGCCTGTGTAATTGCGCGACCAATCGATCCAGTCGGTAGCGGCGCATCACGGTCAGGTCCGGCAGCTGCAAACTGGCCTGCGCCCATTCGTCCAAGGCCAAGGGTGTCGGCCCTATTTCAACGCTGTTGCCATCGCCAGGGTTGATCTTTCGTGCAGGTCGGTTCATGCGGCGCTCAATCCGAATCGGTGTCGCAGTGTGAACCGCGACGGCGGTTTGCAACATAATCAAAAGCGACCACTGTTTCGCAATCGCGACGTGCTTTGTCGCAATGACGGAGCGGGCCTATCCCGACTCGCAGGCGGTGTGCGATGGTCATTCAATAATAAACATCGGATCGCCTCAGCATGAAATATGAAAACCTATTTACGCCGCTTCAGATCAATCAGGTCACCGTCCGTAACCGGATCATGTCGACCGCGCATGCGGAGGTGTATGCCGAGAACAACCTAACGACCGAGCGTTACGTCAACTACTACGAAGAAAAAGCCAAAGGCGGGGTCGGTTTGGCCATCTGTGGCGGCTCATCCCCGGTGTCCCGCGATCAGCCTCAGCAGTGGTGGAGCGCGGTCGACTTGACCCATGATCGTTGTATCGAGCCGCTCGGAAACTTGGCCGAGGCGATGCACCGCCACGGCGCAAAAATCATGATCCAAGCGACCCACATGGGGCGTCGCAACGCCTATTGGGGTGGTGATTGGCCACACCTGGTCAGCCCCAGCGGAATCCGCGAGCCGGTCCACCGCGGTACCGCCAAGATTATCGAGCCGCACGAAATCCAGCGCATCATTGATGACTTTGGCCGGGCTGCCATTCGTGTCCGTGATGCGGGTTTGGATGGCATCGAGATTTCCTGTGCCCACCAGCACCTGATTGACCAGTTTTGGTCGCCCCGGACCAACAAGCGAACGGACCAGTGGGGCGGCAGTTTGGAAAATCGGATGCGCTTTGGGATGGAGGTGTTTGCCAAAATCCGCGAAGCCGTGGGCGCCGATTTTGCGGTTGGCATGCGCATGTGTGCGGATGAATTTCACCCCGATGGGTTGAGCCACGACGACTTTAAAGAAATCGCCCAGGCCATGGATCAAAGTGGCATGGTCGATTTTATCAGCGTGGTCGGTTCAGGCGCGGATACCCACAACACCTTGGCTAACTGCATGCCGCCGATGGCATTGCCGCCCGAACCCTTTTTGGATTTGGCTGCCAGCATCAAATCCGTGGTCAAGGTGCCGGTCATGCATGCCCAAGGTATCCGCGACCCAAATCAGGCCGAACGGGCGCTGTCCCAGGGCATGGTTGACCTGGTTGGTATGACCCGCGGCATGATCGCCGACCCGCACATGATCAATAAAATCCGCGACGGCAAGGAAACGCAAATACGTCAATGCGTCGGTGCGAATTACTGCATCGACCGCCAGTACCTGGGTCAGGATGTGTTGTGCGTGCAAAACGCGGCGACCTCGCGCGAGCGGTTTATGCCCCATCAGATCGAGCGCACCGATGGGCCGCTGCGAAAAATTGTGGTGGTGGGAGCTGGGCCGGCCGGCATGGAAGCGTCGCGCGTTGCGCGCGAACGCGGTCATGAGGTGGTGCTGTTTGAAGCCGCCGGTGCGGTCGGGGGTCAAATCAACCTAGCGGCGAAAGCGCCACAGCGCGATCAAATGGCCGGTATCGTGCGCTGGTTTGATATGGAACTGCAGCGCCTGGGCGTGGATGTGCGCTTGAACACCTGGGCGGACGAGGCTGCAATTTTGGCCGAACAGCCGGACATCGTGGTGTTGGCGACGGGTGGTTCAGCCGGCATCGATGAAAACCCCGAGTGGGGCGCGGCCGAGGGACTGGCGGTGTCGTCGTGGGACATTTTGTCGGGCAAGGTCGCGCCCAAAGACAACGTGCTGGTGTACGACGTGATGGGTCAACATGCCGGTACCGGCACCGCGGACTTCATCAGCAATAAAGGGTCCCGGGTTGAAATCGTGACGCCGGAGCCGAAAGTGGCGGACGACGTCGGCGGCACCACATTCCCGATCTTTTACCGCCGCACTTACGGTCAAGGCATCATGATGACGCCGAATTACTGGTTGACCCGCGCCTACGCCGAGGGCGACAAAGTGATCGCGGTGCTGATGAACGAGTACACCGAGGAGCACGAGGAGCGCGAGGTCGATCAGCTGGTCATTGAAAACGGCATTGTGCCCAACGATGGCCTTTACTGGACCTTGCGCGAGCGCTCCAGCAACGGCGGCATTACCGACATGGACCAACTGTACGATCACATCCCGCAATCGGCCTTGACCAGCATTCCGGCGGGCCAGTTCGCGCTGTTCCGGGTGGGTGACTGTATCTCGATGCACAACATTCACGGCGCCATTTACGACGCCCTGCGCATCGCCAAGGACTTCTAACATGAGCGCGTTGATTAGCTTGCTGTGGGGCGTTGCGGTCATTGGTTTTGTGGTCGGCGTAATGCGCCGGGTCAGCCTGTGGGGCCAGGGGCAATCGGCCCGCGCTGCGCTGCCGCTGTCGTTATTGTTGACGATACCCAAACGCTATCTGGTCGATCTGCATCACATTGTTGCGCGTGATCGCTACATTGCCCGGACCCACGTGGCTGCCGCCGGCGGTGTGGTTGGGTCGTTTGTGATGTTGGGGGTGGTGTACGTCGCCGGGTTTCGCAACGGCCTCAGTTACGGGCTGCTGTGGGGGTTATTGGCGCTGGGTTTAATCGGCGCCTTATTTGTCGCCCGCCGGCGGCTGGTTAAACCCGAGCGCCTGTCGGGCGGGCCCTGGATGGCGGTGCCTTATAGCCTGTTTGCCTATGGCCTGGGTTTTTTAATGCTGACACTGGCCGAGTCGCGCGCGATCGACCCCGCCTTGCCCTGGGCATTGATCGGCGGTGGCTTGGCGGTCATAGGGTTGATCGAAATCACCGGTGGCGCCTTGTTGAGCCGACCGCTGAAGCATGTGTTGTCGGGCTCCGTGCATCTGGCCTTTCACCCGCGTCAGGATCGCTTCGACTCGGTCGGTCAGTTATCGACCGACCTCAAACCAATCGACAGCGAGGCCGCCCAATACGGCGTTGGCCATGTGCATGACTTTGAGTGGAATCGCCTGCTCAGCTTTGACGCCTGTGTCGAGTGCGGCAAGTGCGAGGCCGCATGCCCAGCATTCGCGGCCGGCCAGCCACTGAACCCTAAAAAACTGATTCAAGACCTGGTCGCCGGCATCGAGGATCGCAGCGACGCGCGTTACGCAGGCTCACCGACGCCGGGTCTGGCGGTGGGCCAGCACCACCCTGGCTTGGACGGCGACATCATTCCCAGTCTGATCGAGGAGCAAACGCTGTATGCCTGCACCACCTGCCGGGCCTGTGTCAACGAGTGCCCGATGATGATCGAGCACGTGGACGCCATCGTTGACATGCGGCGCTTTGTCGCGCTCGAGCAGGGCGGTGTGCCCGGCAACGCCAATGCCGCACTGGATGCGTTGCGCCACACCGACACGGTCGGCGGGTTTGATGTCAGTCAACGCGGCAACTGGAGCATCGATTTGGATTTGCCGGTGGCGAGCCCCGGGCACGCCGTTGACTACCTGTTTTGGAGTGGTGAATCGGCATTCGAATTACGCAATCAAAAGACCCTGCGCCTGCTCGCCAAGCTGATGAAAAAAGCCGGGTTGTCGGTCGCCGTGATGGGCGGCCGCGAGCTGGATACGGGCGACGTTGCCCGCCGCTTGGGTGACGAATTGCTGTTTCAAAACCTGGCCGAGCGCAACCTGGCGCGTTTGGCCGAGCTGGATTTCAAACAGATCGTGACCATCGATCCGCACGCGTTTCACGCCCTGGGCCAAGAATACCGGGCCTTCGGTGGCGACCTTGATGTGCTCCACCATACCCAGTTGCTGAATGCGTTAGTTCAAAGCGGCCAATTGACGATCAGTCAGCGGCTGTCGCTGGGCACCTTGACCTACCACGACCCCTGCTATTTGGGGCGGTACAACGGCGAGGTCGATGCGCCGCGCGCGCTGCTGAAGGCGATTACCGATGATTTTGTCGATATGCAGCGCTCGGCCATGGACAGCCGCTGTTGCGGGTGGGGCGGCGGTGCCGCGTTCAGCGACATACCCGGCGAGCGCCGAATTCCGGACATGCGCATGGATGACATTCATCAGGTCGCAGCCAACACCGTGGCGGTCGCCTGTCCGAATTGCATGACCATGTTGGACGGCGTGGTGCAAAGCCAAACCGAGGTGGTCGATATCGTTGAACTGGTGGCCGATGCCGTGGGAGTGGCCTGAGCATGAAGCGAATCAATCGATTTAGCCAAGACCGCGGCTTTATGACCGCATCCGGCGTCAAACGCATTGCGCGTGGGCGTGATGTGTCCGGTGAAGATCAGACCCCGATCGCCGCGGCGGTCAAGCCGGTGCGCGATCATGCCGATGCCGAGCGCCGGATCATGCTGTGTTTACAGGCCAAGTCCGGCGCTCTGTCGACTTTGGATCGCGAAGTCGCCTACGTCGCCCGCGCGCTGGCTGAATTGAATGGCGATACCGCGGTGGTGCTGGTGCTGTTTGGTCAGCTTGATCAACCGCAGTGCCTGGCGGATATGGGGATTGACGAAGTGGCCGAGTGGGTCGACGAATCAATCGAGCACTACCAGCCGGAGGCCAAAGTCGAGGCGCTGTTTGGTGAATACCAGCGGGTCCAGCCCCAGCATGTGCTGTTCGCGGAAAGCGCCCAGGGCGACTCGGATTTGGCGCGTCGATTCGCGGTGCGTGCCGGGCTCAGTTTGGCCACCGATGTGTTTGAGGTGTCCGATGCGGGTGTGCGCCGTGCGTGCGGCAATGGGCGCTACCACGCCCACGCACTCTTGCCTGCGGTGATTGCGCTGCGCGCCGGTACCACTGGGGCGCTGGATTTGGAGTTTACGACGGCGGTCGACGCGCAGTCCCACGCGCTGGGGTTGACCGCGGGCGATGAAGACCTGTTCAGCCTGCCGTCGGACGATATACCGCTGGTCGAGGCGGACTTTGTGATTTCGGCCGGCAACGGGGTGGCCAACATGGACACCTTTCACGCCTTGGCGGCGGCCTTGGGCGCCAGTATTGGTGGCAGCCGCGTGGTGGTTGACGACGGCAAGTTGCCCCGCGAGCGCCAAGTCGGCGCAACCGGTCAGATTGTCCGGGCCCAGGTCTACTTGGCGATTGGCATTTCCGGTGCTGTGCAGCACTTGCAGGGCATCAAGGAGTGTTCGACGGTGATCGCGGTTAACAATGACCCCAGTTGTGACATGGTCAAACGGGCTGATTTGAGCATCATCGCGGATGCGGAAAGCTGGATGCAGCAAATGATCGAACGCTTGAAGGCGAGGGTAGACGCATGAATATTACGGTCTGTGTGTCATTGGCCCGTCATCCCAAAAGCGGGCGCCTGATGTTGGCGCCGAATGACGCCCGGGCGCTGGCGGTGGCGCGTTCATTGGTGGATAAGCCGCGGCTGGTGCACGTCGGCCCTAAAGGCCATGAATGGGCGCTGCGCCAGTACTTGGGGCTGGGTTTTGAGCGCATTCAACGGATCGAGCCGAACAGCGATGATATCGCCGCGCTGTTGGCTGGCTTTTTGTTGAGCACGGGGCCGCATGATCTGGTGCTGTGCGGTCATCAGGCGCAGGGCCAGGACGACAGTGGAACCTTGCCTTACCTGGTGGCTGCGTCGCTGGGCATGGCGCTGGTGGATCAGGTGCTCGGCCTGGCGGCAGATGGCGATGGATTCGATGCCACTCAGTTTTTGCCCAAGGGCAAACGCCGGGTGATGCGGATTGCCCAGGGCACGGTGGTGACGGTCTCGCAGAACGCGCCGCTGACGCTTGAATACGTGGCGCGGCGTGCTCGAACGGGCGTTATTGTTGAGGCTCAGGCGACGCCACTGCTGGTCAGCTCGACCGCCGTGATGTGGACCCAAGAGCCGGCCAAGCCCGGCCACCAGCGCCTGACCATTAAAAGCACGAAATCCGGCTGGGATCGATTCAGCCAGCGCATGGCGGTCAGTGCCGGCGGCGGCGAGGTGATCCGTGGTGACGACCCGGAGGCCGCCAGCCGCGTACTGGATCTGTTGGCGTCCAAGGGCCTGATTTCCTGACACTGTCGTAGACAGGCAACCGTGGGGCGTCGGCGTGTATGCGCGTCGCCCCGCTTGAGCCGTACCCTTTTAACCACTGAAAACCTTGCGTCCCCACGATTTGGAGCACGTTATGCAACGTTATTCCGGCTTTGGCTTGGCCAAGCACACGCTCAGCCACCATGAAAATTGGCAGCGCGTTTGGCGCAACCCGAAACCTAAGGATCACTACGATGTGATTATTGTCGGCGGTGGCGGCCACGGCTTGGCGACGGCGTACTATTTGGCCAAAGAACACGGCATTACCAATGTGGCCGTGATCGAAAAAGGCTTTTTGGGCGGCGGTAACACCGGGCGCAACACCACCATCGTGCGTTCGAACTACCTGTGGGATGAGGCGGCGCACCTGTACGAGCACGCCATGGGCCTGTGGGAAGGGCTCAGCCAGGATTTGAACTACAACGTGATGTTCTCCCAGCGCGGCGTATTAAACCTGGGCCATAACCTCCAAGACATGCGCGATATCCAGCGCCGGGTTAACGCCAACCGTTTGAACGGCATTGACGGTGAAGTACTGGACACCCAAGGCGTCCAGGCCATTGTGCCGCATCTGGATTGTTCGCCGAACGCGCGTTACCCGGTGCTGGGGGCGTCGTGGCAGCCGCGTGCTGGCGTTGCTCGTCACGACGCCGTGGCCTGGGGCTATGCGCGCGGTGCCGACGCGCTGGGTGTGGATTTGATTCAGCAAACCGAAGTCATTGATTTAAAGATCGAGGACGGCGCCATTACCGGGGTCCAGACCAAGCAACACGGCCTGATCAAGGCGGGCAAGGTGGGCTGTGTGGTGGCCGGCAACTCGAGTGTGCTGGCGAATATGGCGGGCTTTGATTTGCCGCTGGAATCGCACCCCTTGCAGGCCTTGGTGTCCGAGCCGATTAAACCGATTTTAGACACGGTGGTGATGTCCAACGCCGTGCACGGCTACGTCAGCCAGTCCGACAAGGGCGATTTGGTCATTGGCGCCGGCATCGATGGCTACAACGGCTATGGCCAGCGCGGTTCGTACCATACGATTGAGCACACCGTTCAGGCGATCGTCGAGATGTTCCCGATCTTCAGCCGTGTACGCATGAACCGCCAGTGGGGCGGTATCGTCGACACCTGCCCCGACGCCTGCCCGATTCTGTCCAAGACTCCGGTTGAGAACCTGTATTTCAACTGCGGCTGGGGCACCGGTGGCTTTAAGGCCACGCCCGGTTCGGGCAACGTTTTTGCGGCCAGCCTGGCGAAGGGTGAAATGCACCCGTTAGCGGCGCCGTTTTCAATTGATCGTTTTCACACCGGTGCGCTTGTCGATGAGCATGGCGCGGCCGGCGTGGCGCACTGATAGGAATCGACCATGCTGCATATTTTTTGCCCGCACTGCGGCGAGCACCGCGAAGAAGAAGAGTTCCACGCCAAAGGCCAGGCCCACATCAAGCGCCCGGTGGATCCGGACGCCTGTAGCGACCAAGAGTGGGGCGACTATCTGTACTTCCGTAAAAACCCCAAGGGTATCCACCACGAAATGTGGGTGCATGCACTGGGCTGTCGTAAGTTTTTCAACGTCACCCGCGACACCCTGACCTACGACATCAAAGAAACCTACAAAATCGGCGAACAGCCCCGTGTCACCGGAGACAACGCATGAGCCAAGGCAACCGACTGCCACAGGGCGGGCGCATCAACCGTGGCAAGCCCGTTAATTTCAAGTACCGCGGTAAAAGCTATCAGGGCTTTGAGGGCGATTCGTTGGCCTCGGCGTTGTTGGCCAATGGGATTAACCTAGTCGGGCGCAGTTTCAAGTACGGGCGCCCGCGCGGGATCATGGCCGCCGGCGCTGACGAGCCCAACGCACTGTTGCAACTGGGGGCCAGCGAAGCGACCCAAGTGCCCAACGTGCGCGCGACCCAACAAGAGCTGTTCGATGGCTTGGTGTGCGAGCCGGTCAGCGGCTGGCCCAGTGTCGAATTTGATTTAAAGAGCATCGCAGGCACCTTGGGCGGCAGCCTGATGGCGCCGGGTTTTTACTACAAAACCTTCATGTGGCCAGCCAAGCTGTGGATGACTTACGAGCACTACATCCGCAAGGCCGCCGGCCTGGGCCGGTCGCCGCTGGAAACGGATCCCGATCAGTACGACGTGATGAATCAACACTGCGACCTGTTGGTGGTCGGCGGCGGGCCTGCGGGTTTGGCGGCGGCGCTGACGGCCGGTCGCGGCGGCAAGCGCGTGCTGTTGGTGGACGAGCAAAACGAATGGGGTGGCTATTTGCTGGCCAGCCCGGAATTGATCGACGGTCAACCGGCGATGCAGTGGGTCGACGCGGCGGTGGCTGAACTGCACGCCATGGCCAACGTTGAGTTGATGACGCGGGCGACCGCGAACGGCTATCACGACCACAGCTTCGTTACGGTGCACCAGCGCTTGACCGAGCACCTGAGTGATCGTGCGCCGGTCGGACAGGTGCGCTCGCGCATGCACCGGGTCCGTGCGCACGAAGTAATTTTGGCCACCGGCGCTCACGAGCGCCCGCTGGTTTACGGCAACAATGACATCCCCGGCTGCATGGTGGCGGGGGCCATTTCGACGTACATTCGCCGCTACGGCGTGCGTCCGGGTCAACGCTTGGTGGTCATGACGACCAACGATTATGGCTACCAGTGTGCGATCGACTGGGCCGCCAGCGGCGGCACTGTGGTGGCCGTGGTTGATACCCGGGCCAACCCGGAAAGCGCAACGATCGGTGCGGCGCGCGACGCCGGATTGACCGTGCTGACCGGCCAGGCCGTGATCGATGTGCGCGGCGGCAAGGCGGTTGAAGGCGTCTATGTGGCTCCGATCAGTGCCGATGGCAATCGAGTGGACGGGCCCGTGCGCCAACTGCAATGCGACACGGTTGGATCCAGCGGCGGTTACAGCCCAGTTGTGCACTTATCGGCCCACTTGGGGTGCCGTCCGCTGTGGGATCAAGAAAAATTGGGGTTTGTGCCGAATGTGACCTTTAAGCACCTGCACTGTGCCGGTGGCGTTGAGGGCGAGTATGCGCTGGGTACGGTGCTGGCGCGGGCGATCGAACGCGCCGCCGCGGCCTGTGACGTCGCGCCGATCGCACCACCGCGGGTCGAGGATGTGGCGGTGGCGCCGGCCATGGCGCTGTTTCAAGTGCCGCACACCGCGCGCACATCGCGTGCCCCGAAACAATTTGTCGACTACCAAAACGACGTTACCGCGTCGGCGATTGAGCTGGCGTGTCAAGAAGGCTTCGAGTCAATTGAACACGTCAAGCGCTACACCGCGCTCGGATTTGGCACCGACCAAGGCAAATTGAGCAACATCAACGGCGTGGCCATTACCGCCAAGGCGCTGAACAAACCGATCAGCGAAACCGGCACCACCATGTTCCGGCCGAACTACACGCCGGTGACCTTTGGCGCCATTGCCGGTCGAAACGCCGCGGCCTTATTTGACCCCAAGCGCTACACCGCCATGCAGCCGTGGCATGAAGCCCAGGGCGCCGTGTTCGAAGACGTCGGCCAGTGGAAGCGGCCGTGGTATTTCCCCCAGCACGGCGAGACGCTGGACCAGGCGGTCAACCGTGAAGCCAAGGCGGTGCGCGATTCGGTCGGTATTCTGGATGCCTCGACGCTGGGTAAAATTGATGTCCAAGGACCGGATGCGCGTGAATTCATGGGCCGGGTCTACACCAACGCCTGGGCTAAATTGGGCATTGGTAAGTGCCGTTACGGTCTGATGTGTGGCGAGGATGGCATGCTGTTTGATGACGGTGTGACCGCCTGTTTAGGCGACAACCACTTCATCATGACCACCACCACGGGTGGCGCGGCACGGGTCTACGAGTGGCTCGAATTGTGGCACCAAACGGAATGGCCGGAACTGGAGGTGTACTTCAATACCGTCACCGATCAGTGGGCGACCACGACGATATCCGGTCCGAACAGCCGCAAGGTGCTGCAAAAGCTGACCGATGCCGAGCTGTCGGGCGAGGCCTTTAAGTTCATGGACTGGCAGGCGGCCACGATCGCCGGCGTACCGGGACGAATCTTCCGTATTTCGTTCACCGGCGAAGCCAGCTACGAAATTAACGTGCCGGCGCACTACGGTTTGCACGTCTGGGAAGCGGCGATTGAAGCCGGGGCCGAGTTTAATATTACCCCCTACGGCACCGAGACCATGCACGTGCTGCGGGCGGAAAAGGGCTTCATTATCGCCGGTCAAGACACCGACGGCTCGGTTCATCCCTTTGATTTGAACCATGGCTGGGCGGTCGGCATGAAGAAACCCTTCCCGTTCATCGGCAAGCGCGGCATGCAGCGCGCGGACTGTGTGCGCGACGACCGCAAACAGCTGGTCGGCCTGAAAACCATCGACCCCAAAGCCGTCTTGCAAGAGGGTGCCCAGGCTGTGTTCGACCCCAATGGCGCCATTCCCATGACCATGGTCGGCCACGTGACCTCGAGTTACTGGAGCCCGAACTGTGGACACAGTATTGCTATGGCGCTGATCAAAGGCGGCCTTAATCGCATGGGTGAAAAAGTCTATTTCCCGGGTGTCGATGGTCGAACCATCGAAGCGGAGATTTGCTCGCCCGTGTTCTTTGACCCCGAAGGAGCGCGTCAAAATGTCTGAGTTATTTTCGGTCGTGCCCCAGCACAGCGAAACGGTTCAAGGGATCACCCCGATCCAATCGCGGCATGCGAACACGGCGTTTTCCAGTGACCGTATTGGGCTGCGTGAGTTGCCGCTGTGCGGGCAATTTAACCTGCGCATTAAGCCGGACAATGCCGAGCAAATGGCCATTGCGGCGTCGATGTTGGGCGGTGATTTGCCGACCCAGGTGTTGACCAGCGTGGTCCATGGCGATGTGCGTATTAACTGGGTCGCCCCGGATGATTGGCTGGTCATTATGCCGTGGGATCAAGCGCGTACCTTTGAGGCGGACTACCGTGCCAAGCAGGTCGGGCACTACTCGATTGTCGACATTAGCGGCGGCCAAACCTTGGTCGAGCTGTCGGGCCCCGCGGCCCGCGCGGTGCTTAAAAAATCGACCCCAGTTGACGTCCATCCGGACGCTTTTGCGATCGGCAAAACCGTTGGTACTGCGTTTGCCAAAAGTGCCGCCAGTATCACCCGGACCGACAGCGACTGTTACTTGTTGGTGATCCGTCGCAGCTTTGCCGATTACCTGTGGGATTGGCTGCTCGATGCCAGTGCCGAGTTTCGTGGCTGATTAGGGCGCGATCAGCGGCCATTTCCTAGCAAAAGACGTCGCCTATCGGCATGTATAGGCGGCGGAGCTCGGCCATGATGAGGCCATCAACGGTGCCAGCCACCGGATCGGTTGGCGCTCAATTTCGCGATGGAATCAACATGCCTAATAATAAAAGCTGGGTCTTTGCGGCCCAATGCGACAGCATCCTCGGCACGGTCGATGTGTGCACCCATTTCATGGCGCAAAACTGCCTGTATATTGATGAAATTCAGTCGTTTGACGATAAAACGGATGTCGGCTTTTTCATCCGTATTGCGTTTCGCCCGGAAGGCGACGACTTTGACGCGGCGACCTTTGGTGCGCTGTTCCAGCCCCAAGCTGATCGCTTTAATATGACGTGGAGCCTGACCGCGCCGGATCACCGTGAGCGGGTCGCGATCATGGTTTCCAAATACGATCACTGTCTGAACGATCTGTTGTACCGCTACCGCACCGGCAACATGCTGGACATTGAAATCCCGCTGATTATTTCCAATCACCCAGATTTGCAAGGCCTGGCCGAGTGGCACGATATCCCTTACTACCACTTGCCGATCAGCAAAGACACCAAGCCGGCCCAGGAAGCGAAAATCCGTGAGCTGCTGGAACAGTACGACATTGATTTGGTGGTGTTGGCGCGTTACATGCAGGTGATGTCGCCGGCGATGTGCGAATACCTGGATGGGTGGGCGATCAACATCCACCACTCGCTGTTACCCGGATTCAAGGGCGCCAAGCCCTATCACCAGGCCTGGGCGAAGGGCGCCAAAATGGTTGGCGCGACGGCTCACTACATTAACAACGACTTGGACGAGGGCCCGATTATCACCCAGGGCATCCAAGACGTTGACCACACCTTTTACCCCGAAGACCTGGTTCGCGTGGGCCAGGACGTCGAGCGCGTGGTGTTGGCCAAGGCGGTCCGTTTGCACGTGTCCAAACGGGTGTTCCTGTCCGGTGGTCGCACCGTTGTGTTGAAGGGCTGAGGCATGCACATCGGTGTGTTTGACCTATTCAAAGTGGGGGTCGGCCCGTCCAGCTCTCATACCATGGGGCCGATGGCCGCCTGTTCGCGCTTTTTAGACGAGCTGGCAGGGGCGATTGATCGTGTCGTCCGGGTCGAGGTGGTGCTGTACGGATCCTTGAGTGCCACCGGGCGTGGCCACGCCACCGACCAAGCCTGCCTGGCCGGTCTCAGTGGGCTCAAAGTCGATCAGGTCACGCCTGAATTGTTAAGCGCGGCGGTGATGGCGGCGCGCAACGGCGAGTTGTCGCTGGGTGGTCACCATCGGATCGATTTTTGCGCGGACACGGACCTGGTGTTCAGCGCCGAGTTTTTGGAGGCGCACCCCAATGGCATGACCATTACCGCGTTGGATGCCGCAGGCGCGGCGGTGCACCAGGGCACCTATTTTTCGATTGGCGGGGGCTTTGTTAAAACCGCGGACGAGTTTGACCAGGCCGAGGTCAGCACCACCGACGCACCCTACGAGTTTAACTCGGCGGCGACGCTGTTGAGCCTGTGTCAGCGACACGGTTTCAGCATTTCTAAGTTGATGTTGGAAAACGAAAAAGCCGAGCGCACCTCCAGTGAAATTACCGCGGGGATCAACACCCTGTGGCACGCCATGCGCGAGTGCATTCATGCCGGCATGGACAACCAAGGGGTCTTGCCCGGCGGCTTGAACGTCAAACGGCGGGCGCCGTCGCTGTACCGCCAGCTCAAAAGTGGCCAGCGCTCGAACATGATTTCGTTGTCATTCAACGGCATGGACTGGGTCAATGTATATGCGCTGGCGGTCAACGAAGAAAACGCGGCCGGCGGACGTATGGTGACCGCGCCGACCAATGGCGCGGCCGGTATCGTGCCGGCGGTGTTGATGTGGGTCGCCGAGCAGGGCGACGGCCTGTCGGACAACGACATTCGTGACTTTTTTCTAGCGGCGGCCGCCATCGGTTCGCTGTGCAAAAAGAACGCGTCGATTTCGGGTGCCGAGGTCGGTTGCCAGGGCGAGGTCGGTTCGGCCTGCGCGATGGCGGCGGCGGGGCTGTGCGAAATCCTCGGTGGAACGCCAGAACAGGTCGAAAATGCGGCAGAAATAGGCTTGGAGCACAACCTGGGGTTGACCTGTGATCCCATCGGGGGCTTAGTGCAGGTGCCCTGTATCGAGCGCAATGCGATTGCCGCGGTTAAGGCCATTAACGCGGCCCAAATGGCCTTGTCAGGCGACGGCAAGCACCACGTCTCACTGGACAAAGTGATACGTACCATGCGCGACACGGGTAAAGACATGCAGGCTAAATACAAAGAAACATCGACCGGCGGTTTGGCCGTCAATGCGGTCGAGTGCTAACCCGGAGACGCGCAATGAACGCACCCTCAAATAACCTGATTCCGTTGCTGGACCTGGACGGCGTTGACCGGCCGATCCATCAAGCCACCGGGATGCCGAATGCGATTTACACGGACCCGGCGATGCTGGCGGTTGAGCGCGAAAAGGTTTTTGATCCGACCTGGGCCTGCATCGGCTTTGCCTCGGACGTCGAGGTTAAAGGGGCGGTTAAACCGATCGATTTTATGGGCATGCCGCTACTGCTGGTGCGTGACAAAGACGAACACATCAACGTGTTTCATAACGTCTGTTCGCACCGCGGCGTGCAACTGGTGGACCAACCCAAGGTCATCACCGGCATGCTGTGCTGCCCTTACCATTCCTGGACCTACGATTTGAAAGGTGCGCTCAAAGTGACGCCGCATATCGGTGGCATGAACCAGCACACCCACGACGATTTTGACTGCGCCAAACACGGGCTCAAGTCGGTTCGTAGTCACGTCTGGATGGGCCTGGTGTTCGTCAATTTGTCCGGTGACGCACCGTCATTCGAGTCGCGTTTGCAGCCATTGATGGCGCGCTGGGATGAATTTTTTCCGTCGCGCAACTATGACGCCTTTGTGCCAGATTTAGCCCATGGCGATTTGACCCTGAACATCCAGTGCAACTGGAAGTTGGCGGTCGAAAACTACTGCGAAGCTTACCACCTGCCTTGGGTTCACCCCGACCTGAATACCTATTCAAAGCTGGAAGACCATTACAACATCGAAGACCAGGACTTTTCCGGTCAGGGCAGTCACGCTTACCGACTGAGCGAACATGAAGGTTTCGTGTTGCCGCGAATTGCCGAGTGGCCAGCGGCGCGCATTGAAAACGCCGAGTACATCAGCCTGTTCCCCAATGTGTTGCTCGGGCTGCAGGCGGATCACGCCTTTGCCATGGTGCTGATGCCGCGCGGTCAGGAACAGGTCGAAGAGCGGCTGCGTCTATTTTACGTCGACGAATCGGCTCTGAGCGACGAGCTGCTGCCGGCCCGCACCGCCGTTTTAGAGGCCTGGCGGGTGGTTTTTTCAGAGGATGTCGGGGTGGTAGAGGCGATGCAAAAAGGTCGTCATTCAGCCGGCTTCACCGGGGGTGCTTTTTCCCCGGTCATGGATGGCCCGACCCATATTTTTCATAAATGGCTGGCTCGCCAGTATCAAAATAACTAATAAAAGGGGCTGTGCATGAGCACTGTGCATGACGACGCGATCGTTATTGATGGCTTGGTGATTGCCAAGTGGGACCGTGAACTGTTTGAAGACATGCGCAAGGGGGGCTTGACCGCCGCCAGTTGCACGGTGTCGGTGTGGGAAGGTTTCCAAGACACGGTCAATAACATTGGCGCGATGAACCGGCTGATTGACGACAACAGCGACTTGGTGTTGAAAGTCCGCAGCACCGCGGATATCGCCGCGGCCAAGGCCAATGGCAAGACCGGCGTGATGATGAGCTTTCAAAACGCGCACGCCTTTGAGGACCAATTGAGCTACGTTCAGGCCTTTAAGGACCTGGGCGTGGGCATTGTTCAGATGTGCTACAACACCCAGAACTTGGTTGGCACCGGGTGCTACGAGCGCGATGGCGGATTGTCGGGTTTCGGTCACGAAGTGGTCGCTGAAATGAACCGTGTCGGTGTGTTGTGTGACTTGTCGCATGTCGGTCCCAAGACCAGCGAGGAAGTCATTTTATCGTCCAAAAAGCCCGTGACTTACAGCCATTGCCTGCCCAATGGTTTGAAAGAGCACCCGCGCAACAAGGGTGACGATGAGCTGAAATTTATTGCTGATCACGGCGGTTTTGTTGGCGTCACCATGTTTACGCCCTTTATGAAAAACGGCATCAACTCGACCATCCAAGACTACGTCGAGGCGATTGAGTACATCCTCAACATTGTCGGCGAAGACGCGATTGGCATCGGCACCGACTTCACCCAAGGTCACGGCCATGACTTTTTTGAGTGGCTGACGCACGACAAGGGCTACGCCCGGCGTTTGACCCAGTTTGGCAAGATCGTCAATCCGCGCGGCATTCAAACCTTGGGCGAGTTTCCGAATCTGACCCAGGCGCTGCTGGATCACGGATTTAGCGAGCCTTTGACCCGCAAAATCATGGGCGAGAACTGGGTTCGCGTGCTTAAAGACGTTTGGTTGGAGAACTAATCATGGGCCATCACGCACCTGACATGCCGATTCAAGTTGATGACGACACTGGCGTTTGGACCACCGATGCGTTGCCGATGTTGTATGTCCCGCGGCACTTTTTTATTAATAACCACGTGGCCGTCGAGGAGGCCCTGGGCGCCGATGTCTACGCCGAGGCTCTGTACAAAGCCGGCTACAAATCGGCCTATTTTTGGTGCCAAAAAGAAGCGGCCGAACACGGTTTGGCGGGGGACGCTGTGTTTTTGCACTACATGAAGCGCCTGTCCCAGCGCGGTTGGGGTATTTTCACCACCCAATCACTGGATGTCGCTGCCGGCACCTGCCGTGTGCGGCTGGATCACAGCTCGTTTTACCTGCAGCTAGGCAAGGTCGATCGCAAGGTCGAGTACATGTTTACCGGTTGGTTCGCCGGTGCCATGGATCAAGTCGCCGAAGCCCAGGGAGTGGCGGTTCGAACTCAGGCCCACCAAGTTCAAAGCCAGGCCGAAACCGGGTGTGAGTTTGGGCTGTTTGAAACCACGCCGATCTAGTTTATTTCGACGCGCGGTGTCGCTGTCGGGCCACCGATGGCGACTCGCCAAAGAAGTCTTTAAAGCAGTTGCTGAAGTGTGAGCTGCTGACAAAACCGCAGGCCAGCGAGACACGGGTGATCGAGTCCGAGGTTTGGACCAGCAACCGGTGCGCTTGGGTTAGGCGCAGTTCAAAGTAATAGCGCGACGGCGACGCCGCCAAATGCGTTTGAAATAACCGCTCGACCTGACGCCGGGACAGGTTTACACACGACGCCAACTCTTCACTCGACAGCGGCTCCTCGATGTTCGATCGCATCAGCTGAATCAGGCTGCGCAGCGCCTCGGGTAAACTGGGGTCATCTTGGAGCATTGAGGACGCCGGCGAGTCGGTCACCGATAATTGGTCCGCGGCCAATATTTCACGAATCGCCCGGGCCAGGTCACGGCCACGTTCGTGTTCGATGAAGCTTAACATCACCTCCAGCGTGCTGGCCGGCCCGGCACTGGTCAGTCGATGATCATCCAGCGCAAAGGTTTGATCCGCCAGTCGCACGTTCGGGTATTTCTCGCGCAACAGCGCATGGTTATCCGGGTGCAATGCGCACTGGCGATTGTCCATAACGCCGGCCTGTACCAAGGCCAAAGATCCGTTCCATAGCCCACCCAAAATGACCCCGTTTTGATCCGCGGTGCGCAATTTGTCGAGCAATACGGGCGTGTGCACTAGGGGCGCTCGATAGCCACCCACGACAATCAAAACATCCAGCCCGCGGCCGTCGCGATCGACCTCGATTCGGTTAACCGTACCCTGGGCCTGAAGGTCAATGCCCAGGTCACTGCGAACGCGGGTTTCGCCGACTGAAAATGTTGAATGGGTGAATGCCCGCTGGTGCCCGACCAGGTTGGCCGTGACCAGACTGTCGACGGCAGCGGTAAAGGTCATCATTGAAAAGTTTTCGAGCAGAACGAAGCCCACGCGCAGGCTGCGGCTAGGGGCGCCATCGCCCAAATAGCGGCGGTTGGCGCTTTGCAGTGATTTCGAAAATGAGCGCCGCGTTTCGGACATTGGGCATCGCTTTTATAATAGGCTTTGTGGGCGGAAGTATGCGACGATTTCGACTTCGGTGACCAGTAAAAAGTGAGTGTTTTGTGGTGATGATTGCGGATTTGGTTGACGACGTCGATTTTTGCCAGCGGGTGGCGGTTTACCTGCCGCTAGCAGGCGTGTCAGCACCGGCTGCGGTGACCGCTCAGGTGATCGCCGCATGGCCGAATTTGGACGCGCAAACGCGCCGTGAGTTGGCGGATTTGTGGGGTGCACTGGAGCGGCAATCCGGACTGGTATTGCCCAGCGTGATCGACGCACTGCGCGACCAGCCGCTGCCACCCTAGGCGTCGTATTCACAAAGATTTGTCGTAAAAACGCGGTTTTGTTGTCAGTCCTCTTTGTACTCTGTCAGAAATAGACTGATGGACCCGCCGCGCATGAACTCACCTGCCGCAACCTCAATAAATCAAGACGCGTTTACGCCAGTCAATACCCAGACCTGGGTCAACGGCCGCCACCAAATGCGCTGCGTCAAAGTGATCGAAGAAACCTGGGACGTAAAGACCTTTTGCTTCATGGCCGAACAGCCGCTGATGTTCTTTTTTAAGCCCGGACAGTTTGTCACCCTGGAGCTTGAAATCGACGGCGAGCAAGTCATGCGGTCCTACACGATTTCCAGTTCGCCCTCGGTGCCCTACAGCTTTTCGCTGACCATTAAGCGTCTGCCCGGCGGTCTGGTGTCGAATTGGATGCACGACAACATGAAGTCCGGCGATGAGTTGGTCGTGCACGGGCCGGTCGGTCGTTTCAATGTCATCGATTACCCGTCTGAAAAGGTCATGTTGCTGTCCGGTGGGGTCGGCGTGACACCGCTGATGTCGATGGCGCGCTGGTTGTTCGACACCAATGCGGATGTCGACATCGTGTTTGCGCACAGCTGCCGGACACCCCGCGATGTGATCTACAAGCGCGAGTTGCAACACATGGATTCGCGCATCGAAAACTTTCACTTGCACCTGATTTCTGAACAGGTCGGCGTCGGCCAGAGCTGGTATGGCTACCGCGGCTTTTTGGATGCCACGCGGCTTGAGCTGATGGCCGACGATTTCATGGAGCGCGAGATCTTTTGCTGCGGCCCCAATGCCTACATGGCTGCGGTGCGCGACATTTTGGTGGCGGCGGGCTTTGACATGTCGCGCTACCACGAAGAATCGTTCGGCGAAACACCGGCCGCGGTCGAAGAGCAGGCCATCGAGCAGGCCGAACTGGCGGTCGAGGACGCCGAGGCCGTCGACACCGCCGAGATGAGGGCGGTCGAGTTTTCCAGCGCTGGCAAAAGCGTTCGGGTCGCGCCGGAGGAAACCATTCACGCGGCGGCCTCCAAGCTTGGCATCCATATTCCCAAGGCGTGCGGCATGGGTATCTGCGGTACCTGCCGCGTTCAGGTCATCAGTGGCGATGCGGTGATGGAGCACAACGGCGGCATTACTGATGACGAAATCGCAGAGGGCTACGTGTTGTCCTGCTGCAGCGTTCCCGCTTCAGATTTGGTGGTTGACTATTAGTATTGGAAAAAATTATATCGGCGGCCAATGGGTTGTCGGCGGCGCCGGCGAATTGGCGGTCACGGATCCGGCCACCGGCGCACTGATCCAACATCAGGCTCTGGCTGACGCGGCTGACGTCGACGCTGCGGTCGGCGCCGCGCGTGCGCTGGTCAATTCGCGCGCACTAAGCGGCCTGCGTCCGGTCGAGCGTGGGCGCATGGTGCGTCGGATGGGCGAGTTTTTACTACTCCATTGCGACGAGATTGCCCGGCTGTTGTCGCGCGAATCCGGCAAGCCGCTGTGGGAAGCCGTGATTGAAGTCGAGGGCAGCGCGCGCTATTTCGAGTACTACGGCAACCAGGCCGAAACCGTCGAGGGCCGGTCGATCCCACTGGGTGATGACTACTTTGACTTTACTGTGCACGAACCGATGGGCATTTCAGCCCAGGTCATCCCGTGGAATTACCCGCTGGAAATGACCGCGCGCTCGTTGTCGGCGGCGCTGGCCACGGGCAATGCCTGCATCATCAAGAGCCCGGAACTGGATCCGCTGAGTTGTGCGTATTACGCGTTGGCCGCCGAATACGCCGGATTGCCCGCGGGTGCGGTGAATGTGCTGTGCGGTCACGGCCACCACGCGGGTGCTGCGCTGGTCGCTCACCCGGGTATTAACCAGGTGGTGTTCACCGGTTCCGTCCAGACCGGCATCGCGATTGGCCAGGCCGCGGCCGCCAACGTGGTGCCCTGTGTGTTGGAGCTGGGCGGCAAAAGCGCAGCCATCGTGCGCACCGACGCCGACCTGGATAACCTGATTGGCAACATTCGCTGGGGCATATTTTTCAACGCCGGTCAGGTCTGCTCGGCCATGAGTCGTGTGATTGCTCACGCCGATGTGTATGACCGGGTGGTCGAGGCGGCGGCTGGTTTAGCCAGCCAGATCAGCACCGGCCCAGGCATTGAACGCGAGCAAATGGGCCTGAACATGGGTGCGCTGGTCAGCCTGGGTCAACGTGACCGGGCCCAGGGTATGGTCACCGAAGCGGCACGCCAGGGCGCGCGCGTGGTAGCCGGTGGCGTCGCCAGCGAGCAGGGCGCGTTTTTAACGCCGACTGTACTGGCAGGCGTCGAGCCCAGCATGAATATCGCCCAGGACGAAGTATTCGGTCCGGTGTTGTCCGTCATTAAGGCGCATGATGACGTGCAAGCACTGGCGATCGCTAATGGCACCGACTACGGCTTGGTCGCCGGCGTATTTAGCCGCGATATCAGTGCCAGCATGGGGCTGGCACGTGACCTTCGGGCGGGTCAAGTCTTTATCAATGAATGGTTCGCCGGCGGCGTCGAGACGCCCTTTGGCGGCTACGGCAAGAGTGGCTATGGCCGTGAAAAAGGGCGCGAGGCGTTGTGGAATTACGTCCAAACCAAGAATATTGCGGTGCGGATTTAGCCCGCATGGCGCGATTTCGTCGCTTTAACGCAGGTTTTTGTACCGTCAAGACTAGATTGTTTTGGCCGCATGCGGGATCGTAGCGCAGTGAAGTCTATTAACGACCGCACGTAATAACTATAAAAGGGAGTTACCAAACATGAACAACGTCAAACTCAAGAGCTCAGTATTGGCCGTGGCGATGGCCGCGTCCGGCGCAGCTTACGCCGACTGTGGTGAAGTCAGCATCGGTGCCATGGGCTGGGCTTCGGGTGAAACCATTTCTGCACTGGCCGCTTTCGTCATGGAACAGGGTTACGGCTGCAGCGTCTCAATTGTCCCCACCGACACGGTACCTGCGGTGACATCATTGGCCGAAAATGGTCAGCCTGATGTTGTTCCGGAAGTCTGGATTAACTCGGCACCGGTCTACTTCGAGCTCGAAGCCGAAGGCAAAATCATTTCCGCGTCCAATACCTTCGCCAACGGCGGTGAAGAAGGTTGGTGGGTGCCCAAGTACTTGACCGATGCACACCCGGAATTGGCCACTATTGAAGGCATTTTGGCCAACCCCGAATTGGTTGATAATCGTTTCCACAACTGCCCCGTCGGTTGGGGCTGTCGTGTCGTCAACGACAACCTGAAAGTGGTGCTGGACATGGAAGCGAACGGCCTCGAAATCTTTGATCACGGTTCAGGTGCGAACCTGGCGGCGTCAATCGCGTCAGCGTTCGAAGATAAGGCGCCTTGGTTTGGTTACTACTGGGGCCCGACTGCGGTCTTGGGCAAGTATGAAATGACCAAGGTCAACATCGGTGACGTCAATCCCGAGCAGCACGCCATTAACCAGAAAGCCGATGCGGATCCTGCGCAGCTGGGCGTCTCTGGCTTCCCGGCAGCCCCGATTAAAACGGCGATCACCGCAGACTTTGCGGCCCGTGAACCGGCCGTGGCTGATTTCGTCGCCAATATGGCGTTGCCCAACGACCTGATCAGCAAAATGCTGTTTTGGAAACAGGAAAATAACGCCTCGGCTGATGAAGCCGCCGCGTGGGTGTTGACCAACTACACCGACATGATCATGGGCATGGTCAATGACGACGCACGCGCCAAGCTTGGCAAGTTGCTGTAACTAGCTCGACCCGGCCGCGCGTGCGCGGCCGGCTTTTGATGTTGCCGATAGAATAAAAACCAAGGGAAATTGAATGTCCGGATACTCAGCTGTTTTCGATGGACTGGGATTGCGCGAGTGGTGCGATGCCGATAAAAAACCGTCACTGTTGTCGCTTCGTAGCCTCAAGGGCGAAGAAGCCAATTGGTATGACGTTAAGTTTCCATCGCTGGACAACCTCCACGAAGCCTGTGCCAAAATACCGCAGACGCGTGACTTTACCGCCGGCCTGGAGGAAGGCTTTTTGGCCGTCCGTCCAGCACTGCGATTTGTGTTAGACCCCTTGACTCAGCCCCTGTCATGGCTGCTCGAGTCAACTCTATACCTGTTTACGTCGACGCCCTGGTGGTTGTTGGTGCCGCTGCTGTTCGCACTGTGCTACTGGGCTGCGCGCTCGGTTCAAGTGGTCGGCTTGGTCGCGGTTTGCTTTGCGTTTTTCTTGTTTACCGACCATTACTCCTACGCCGTCCAGACCTTGGCGATTATCTTTGTGTGTACCTTGATATGCGTACTGTTGGGGGTGCCGCTGGGCATCATGATGTCCAAAAGTGACCGAACCCAACGCATCATGACGCCAATATTGGACATGCTTCAAACACTGCCGACCTTTGTGTACCTGATTCCGTTGATCTTTTTGTTCAAGATCACGGAGCCCAAGTTGTATGGCATGGCCATCATTATGTACGCCATCGTGCCGGTGGTGCGACTGACCAATCTGGGTATTCGTCTGGTTGATCAATCCGTCATCGAGGCGGCCAACGCCTATGGCATGACGTCGCGGCAAAAACTGTTGGGTGTCGAAATCCCACTGGCGCTGCCTAACATTATGGCCGGCGTTAACCAAACCATCATGATGTCATTGGCGATGGTGGTGATTGCGTCTTTGGTCTCGGCACCGGGCTTGGGCACACTGGTATTGGACGGCATTAATAACCTGCGCTTGGGCGTTGGCTTTGTGGCCGGCTTTGCCATCGTGTTGTTGGCGATCGTGTTGGATCGTGTATCGAAAACTGCATTGAATCGCGTTAACGCGTCTCAAGCGCCTAACTCTTAATTGCTACCCGAGACGCTGACATGAGCACGAAAAACGTAAAAGTATCGGTCAAGAACCTGTACAAAATATTTGGCGACCAGCCTGAGCAAATGATGAAGCTGGTAGACCAGGGCATGAGCAAGGCAGAACTGCTGGAAACCCACGGCCATGTGCTGGGGCTGAACAACATCAATGTCGACATGAATGAAGGTGAAATCACCGTCATCATGGGCCTGTCCGGGTCCGGCAAGTCGACCTTGATTCGCCACCTTAACCGGTTGATTGAACCGACCGCCGGTGAAGTCTTGTTGGATGGTCAGGATATCCTGAAATTTGATGCCACAGACATGCAGGACTTGCGTCGCAAGCGCATGTCGATGGTGTTTCAAAAGTTCGCCTTGTTCCCCCATCGCACCGTGTCGGATAACGCCGCTTTGGCGATGGATGTGCGTGGCGAGCCAGAAGCCGAGCAAAAAGCCGAGGCTGAAAAATGGCTGGCACGATTGGGATTGGAAGGCTTTGGTGATTCCTACCCGCACCAGCTGTCCGGCGGTATGCAGCAGCGCGTGGGTATTGCCCGTGCACTGTGCGCCCACAGCGATGTGATGTTGCTGGACGAGGCGTTTTCGGCGCTGGATCCGATTATTCGTTCGCAAATGCAGGATTTGCTGCTGGAATTGCAGCGCGAGCTGCACAAGACCATTATTTTCATTACCCACGATTTGGATGAGGCGCTGAAATTGGCTGACCATTTGGTGATTTTGAATGATGGGTATGTGGTCCAGCAGGGCGAACCGCAGTCGATCATCCTGAACCCGACCGACCCTTACATCGAGCAATTTGTGGCCGATATCAACCGTGCCCGCGTTCTGCGTGCGCGTTCGATTATGAAAGTGTTACCTGATCAAACGCGGTCCGATGCGATTAGCGTCGACGCCGATGCCAATTTGGAAAGCATCATTGCGTCGGTCCAGGGTGATACCTCAAAGAATTTTGTGGTCTTGGACAACCAGCACCCGATCGGCGTATTTGATATGCACGACATTATGTTGGCCATGGTTCCGCAAAGCGCCGCCCCCTAAATAGGGCGGATTCGCACAGCCCCATTGTTGAGGAAACAACGATGACAACAACGTCCACACTAGGCTTAATTCAACAACGAAAGCCGCGATGGGCTATGCCTCGCGATGTCTATTTAAGCGACGAGGTTTACCAAGACGACCTGAAACACATTTGGTATGCGACCTGGGTTTTTGCCGGTCATACCTTTGAGTTGCCCAAGCCGGGTAGCTTTATTACGATGCAGTTGGGCGACTATCCAATTGTCATTGTGCGCACCAAAGCCGGTGTGATTAAGGCCTATCACAACAGCTGTAAGCACCGTGGCCATCGCATTTGCACCGAAGAGAAGGGCAGTTCTGCCATGCTCGTGTGCCCGTACCATCGCTGGACCTATGACTACGATGGCCAGTTGGTGTTCGCCTCAAGTATGGGTGCGGGTTTTGACCCGAGCGAGTTCAAGTTGGACGAGGTCGCGGTCGGCATTGCCGCCAGCTATATCTACGTGTGCGTGGCCGACACACCGCCGGATTTCGGCACCTTTGCCGCCATGATGACGCCCTTTGTGGCGCCGCATAATCCGGACGATTTGAAGGTCGCCCATACCAGCACCTCGATTGAAGAGGGCAACTGGAAGTTGGTGTTCGAGAACAATCGCGAGTGTTTTCATTGCGACGCCAACCACCCTGAATTGCTGCGCACCTATGAAGAAAACAACGCGGTGTCCGGCTTGGGTGGCGACGACGATCCGTCACTGATGGCGTTCTTGGACGCCTGTGAAGCCGGTGGTTTGCCCAGCCGTTTGGCGATTGATGAGCGGGGTCAGTTCCGGATGACGCGAATACCGCTGTTAAACCAGGCGTCCAGCTACACCATGGATGGCAAGCCGGCGGTCAATCGGCGGTTGGACACCAGCGGTGTCGATGAAATCGGGGCGCTGCTGTACTTCCACTACCCGAACACCTGGAACCACTTTATGGCGGACCATGCCCTCAGCTTCCAGATGCTGCCGCTGGGCAAGGGTAAAACCCAGCTGGTGACGCGCTGGCTGGTGCCGAAAGACGCCGTCGAAGGGGTCGATTATGACCTGAAGCACCTGACGGAGGTGTGGTACGCAACCAATGCCCAGGACAAGCGCTTGGTCGAGGAGTGTCAGATTGGCGTGTCCTCACCGCACTACACACCGGGTCCCTATTCGGACACCGAGGAAAATGGCGTGTGTCAGTTTGTCGACTGGTATTGCGCGCACATGACGCGTGCGCTGAGCTAGTCCCGTGCGGGCCCTTGGCCTCGGAGGCCTGTTTCGGTGAACGCTCGAAGCAGGTCTAGCGCACCATCCAGTGCCGGGTTCAAGGTATCGCGCGCGCGCACCAAGTAAATGGTATGGGCAAATCGTGGTGCGCCGGCGACGGCGTGCAATGCGCCCGAGTCGATCAGCGGTTTAGCAATACGCTCAGGTAAGAAGGTACTGCCGCCGTAACTGTTCAGCCAATCCAGCGCCAGTGGGAAGCTGCCCACCGTCAGCGCCGGCGCACGCAGCGTCGGGTAAGCGGCTTGGTGCGCGCGTCGAAAGTCAGCTCCCCAATCGACAAAGACGTAGTCCTCGCGCCAGTCCAGTTGCGCCGGCCTCGGGTACGTCGACACCAACATCAGGTCGTCACGAATAAGCTCGCTGGAGTGAAAGCCGGGCAGTCGGCTGGGCCGGTAGGTAATCGCGGCATCCAGTCGACCTTCATGTAACTGCGCCAGTAAGGCCTCGCTGTAATCGCTGCGAAGGGTCAGTCCAATATCTGGATGGGTCTGTTTGATGCGGCCAAGCCAGGGTTTTAATAGCGAATTCCACAGGTCCGTTTGGACACCGATCGCCAACATTGAATCCAGTTGCTCGGGCAAGGCCAATTGTTGTTTTGCCTGCTCCCAAGCTTGCACGGCAGATTGGGCGTGACGGACTAACTTGTGTCCGTGGGGCGTCAGTACGGCGCCATCGCGGTGACGTTGAAACAGGGTTTGTCCCAGCTGGTCTTCCAGCGTCTTGATGCGCGCGCTGATGGTTGACTGGGTGATGTGAAGGCGCTCGGCGCTGCGTTGAAAGCTGCCCAGCTCGGCAATTTCTAAAAAGGCTTTGAGGTGACTGAGGTTCATGCTAGGGGCCTTGTATCGAAAAAATCGATTCAAAGTAGCAAGTCTATTCGCTGTTGTTGTCGTATTTGAGGCGCCAAACTGCGAAAAAATAAGCGAGATTGAATGATGACGTTAGCCACCCTTTCAGACCTCGGCAGTGCCTTGTCGGACATTGTTGATTTGCAGCGCTATCCGATCGATCGGTTGGATTCAGCGGACGGTCAGCACATGTTAGCGGACGCTCGACGGGGATTAGATTCGGTCGGGTGTTGTTGCCTACCCAACTTCGTCAAGCCCGAGGCGTTGGCGTTGATGAAGGCCGAAATTGAAGCCGGCTACGAACAGATTTTTTGGTCGGAGAACTCACACAATCCTTACTTCTCCAAAGACCAGCCCGAGCTGGCGGCCGATCATCCACGGCGTCATTTTGAGCGCCGAACCAGTGGTTTTTTTAATGCCGACTTGATTGCTGCCTCGTCGCCGATGACGACGCTGTACGACAGCGAGTTAATGCGCCGGTTTGTCGGTGAAAGCCTGCGCGATACGCACATTTATTGTTGGGCAGATCCACTGGGCCGCAACCCCTATGGGGTGATGAAGCCGGGTGACTATTTTCCATGGCACTTTGACGGCAATGCCTACACCGTCAGCATCCTCGTTCAGGAGGCTGACGCAGGCGGCGTATTTGAGTATGCGCCGGACCTTCGTGCGCCTGACAATGAACACTACCCAGCGGTTGCTGAGGTGCTGGCGGGGTCGCGTGAACGGGTTCAACAGCTAGCGCTGAAAGAGGGTGACCTGCAAATTTTTAAAGGCCGCTATTCGATGCACCGAGTGACGGCGGTTAGTGGCTCGCGCAATCGCTATATTGCGCTGCCGACCTACACCCGCGACCCCGATACGGTGAATAACGTGGAACGTTCACGTCAAATTTATGGTCGTGCGACCGCCGTGCACCATGAGCGCGCGGCGCTTGCGCGGATTGATCGACTCAGTGATTGAAGCGCCAGTCGGCGAAGCGGTCGCGGGCAAAGCGGAAACCGGTGCCGGCGCCGCGGGGAAGCAAGGCTTGGCCTTGCTCAATTTGGATCGGCGCCTGAAATAAGTCGGCAAACCAGTCGACATGCTCGACGCTGATACAGCCGGCGCTGGCGGCGGCAATCGATAGACTGTATTCGGTGAATATGTGGGTGGAAATGGGGACTCCGGCGGCCTCGGCCATCGCACTGACGCGGCGCATCTCGGACAGTCCGCCGATACGCTGCAGGTCCGGCATTAATACATCGGTGCAGTCCTGCGCCAAAATTCGCGCCATGCCGCGCGCGGTGTAGTCCGTTTCGCCACTGGCGATGGGGATAGGTGAGGCCGCTTTGACCCGTGCTTGGGCGTCCAAATCCGCGGCCAACACGGGCTCTTCAAGCCAGCCGATTTGACTGGGAGCGAGGGCGTGGGCGAGGGCGATTGCATTGTCCTCGGTCAACGATTGATTGGCATCGACCAATATTTCGATGTCCGGGCCGAGGCTGGACCGTAACGCCGCGGCGCGTGCCTGGTCTCGGGCGATGCGCCCGTCAACACGTAACTTAACCGCGCGAAAACCCTGATTGACGAAGCCGTGGGCCTCTTCGATGAGTTGATCAATGCTCTGATTTAGCCACAACCCGGAACTTGCGTAGGCGCTGATACGATCGCGCTGACGCCCGAACAGATCGGCCAAGGGTTGGTCTGCGCTGTGCCCAATGGCGTCCCAGACGGCCGTGTCCCATGCGCTAATGGCCGACACCGCAAAGCCCTGGGTGCCGACCGGATTGATGTCCAGCATGGCCGCGTCCCACAGTGTCTGGACCTGCTGTTCGTCCTGATTCTGATAAATCGGCAGTAGGCTTTGGATCATGTAGCGCAGCGCCATGGCCCGGTCGGGGTTCAGGCTAAAAACAAAGGACTCGCCCCGTGCGCGGTCGGTTTCGACGCTAAGGGCCACGCAATAGACGGCGTCGGTGCGGTGGATTGCGGTCGACATGGGTTTGGCCAACGGCAAACGCAGTACGTCGAGGGTCGCGTTCGCAATCATCAGGCGCGCAGCTCGGTTTCGCTGCTGTCCTCTATGCGCTTGAGTATCGACAGGTGGGGTGCCTCGAATCCAAAGCGCTCAGTGGCATCTTCATAGGCCGCTAACACCTGCTTACCCAGCTCTAAATCGACCCCCAGGTGGTCACCCAACTCGCAGATTAGGCGCATGTCTTTGCGCGCTAAGCCCAGTGCAAATGAGGGGTCGTATGAGCCGTCCAGCACGCGCGGAACGTAGGCGTCAACGACGTAGCTTTGGGCGCAGCTGTGGCTTAGTACGTCGTGCAGTTGATCCAGCGCCAGGCCGGCTTTTGCGCCTAACATTAAGGCCTCACCGATGCCTTGGGCGACCAGGTAATTGAGATGCAGCTGGGCCAACTTGGTGACGTAACCTGCGCCGCTGGGGCCCATCACCAAGGCGCGCTGGGTGATTGCGCCCAACAACGCTCGGATCGGCGCAATATCATCTTCGTGTCCGCCCAACAGCATCGTAAGCGTGCCGTCGCGCGCGCCCTCAAAACCACCCGTTATCGGCGCATCAACTAACGTCAGGTGTGCCGGCGCGCGTTGGGTCAGGGCGTGCCAGTCCGCCACGTTGTTGGTGCTGGTTTCAAGCCACAGGGTATTCGGCTTGGCGTGCTCAAAGATGGCCTCGGCGACCGCGTTGATCTCTCGTGCGCTGGGTAGCGAGGTCATCACCAGGTCACAATCCGCGGCCAATTCGGCAACCGAGTGGCTGGCGTGGGCGCCAGCGGCGCTTAAGGTCCGGACCTTTTCGCGATCAAGATCAAACACGCGCAGAACCTGCCCATGGGCGGCACAGTAACGCTGCAGGTTGGCGGCCATGCCGACGCCCATATTGCCCAGGCCAATAATGCCGACCGATTTCATTGCTTGTAGCTCGGGTCTAGCCGGTCACAGCGTCGTAGCAGGGCGGGCCACTCGTATTTTCCTGGGGAAAAAGATTCGTATTGCTTGGACGCCAGCGCCCACAGCTCCGGGTCGGTCTGGGCCAATGGCACGCCCTGGGTGGCTGCGACTTGCAACGCGACTTCACACAGGCGCACCGCGTAGTACATGTTCATAAAGCATTCACCGGCGCTTTCGCCAACCGTCAGGAAACCGTGATTGCGCATGATTAGGACGCTGTTATCGCCCAGGTTTTCTGCGATGCGATGGCGCTCATCCGGGTCGACCGATAGCCCCTCCCAGTCGTGATAACCGACCTTGCCGTACAGCATTGACGAGTCCTGCACGTGAAATGGAATTTCACGAAAGGCGGTCGCGGCGATGGCGCTTTGCGGATGGGCGTGAAAAACAAATCGGTTATGTTTGTGGCTGTCGGCCAGGTGAATCGCACTGTGGATGATGAAGCCTGCGGTATTGACGTCCTCTGGGCCTTCAACGACGCGGCCGTCCTGGTCAACCGTGATCAAGTTGGACGCAGACACTTCGTCATAGCCGAGGCCAAAACGGTGCATGTAAAAATGATTGTCGCGGCCGGGCACGCGCGCGGTGATGTGGTTCCAAATGGTGTCGTCCCAACCAAAATGAGCGGTCAGGCGAAACATGGCGGCGAGGTCGATTCGGACCTGTTCTTGCTGTTGTTCTAAGGTCATCAGTTGGCGTCCTGTGTTATCGGGTGAGGGTAACAAAGGGGACGTCCCAGCAGATGCGAAAAAGGCATCCGCTGAGATCGTTTTTTTCGATGCGACTCGTTACCCCAAACGCTGCGCATGCCAGTGCAGGTGATCGTCCATAAAGGTCGAAATAAAGAAGTACGAATGGTCGTATCCGGGCTGCATTCGCAGCGTCAAATCCTGCCCCGTGCTTTCGCAGGCGTCCTGAAACAGCCACGGCCGCAGACCGTCATGTAAAAAGCTGTCGGCTTCGCCCTGGTCCACCAAAAAGGCATCAAAACGATGACCGTCTTCGATCAGGCTGATGGCGTCGTAGGCGCGCCAGTGGGCCGGATCGTCCCCGAGGTACGTGCGCAGGGCCTTGCTGGACCAGTCCGCGGTTGACGGATGAACGATCGGGGCGAAGGCCGAACAACTTTTGAACCGTTCAGGGTTTTTTAAGGCGAGGGTCAGCGCACCGTGACCGCCCATGGAGTGGCCAAATATGCCCTGGCGGCTCAGGTCAGCATCGGCAAAATACGCGCCCAACAGCGCCGGCAGCTCATCCGTCAGGTAGCTGTACATCTGGAAATGCTGGTACCCCGGCGTGGTCGCGTCGAGGTAAAACCCGGCACCACACCCCAACTGCCAGTCGTCATCGTGGGCCATGACGTCACCGCCTCGGGGGCTGGTGTCGGGGCACACAATCATCAGCCCCAATTCGGCGGCCATGCGTCGGTATTCGCCCTTGTCCATAACGTTTTGGTGCGAGCAGGTCAGACCAGACAGGTACCACAGGACCGGGAAGGGCCCATCCCCGGGCGGCGTATATACCGCAAAGGTCATCGCCGTGCCGGTCGTGGCCGAGGCGTGACGGTACACGCCCTGTGTGCCGCCAAATGCGATCGCAGTGGATAACGTCTCCATCAGTAGACCACGACGCTGCGAATGGATTCGCCGGAATGCATTAACTCAAAGCCTTTGTTGATGTCTTCCAGGCCCATGGTGTGGGTGATCATTGAGTCGATGTCGATTTTGCCGTCCATGTACCAGTCGACGATTTTCGGCACGTCCGTGCGTCCGCGCGCGCCGCCAAAGGCACTGCCGCGCCATGATCGTCCGGTGACCAGCTGGAACGGGCGCGTTGCGATTTCCTGACCGGCACCGGCGACGCCGATGATAATGCTCTCGCCCCAGCCTTTGTGGCAGCATTCCAGCGCTTGGCGCATGACATTGACGTTGCCGATGCACTCAAAACTGTAGTCGGCACCGCCGTTGGTCATCTCGACCAGGTGCGCGACTAAATCACCGCCGACTTTGCTTGGGTTAACGAAGTCGGTCATGCCGAATTTGCGCCCCCAGGCTTCCTTGGAATCATTCATGTCGACGCCGATGATTTTGTTGGCGCCGATCATGCGCAGGCCCTGGATAACATTCAGGCCGATGCCGCCGAGCCCAAACACGACTGCGTTGCAACCCGGCTCGGCTTTGGCGGTGTTGATAACGGCGCCGATGCCAGTGGTAACGCCGCAGCCGATGTAGCAAATTTTATCGAAGGGCGCGTCCTTACGTACCTTGGCCAGCGCGATTTCGGGCACCACGGTAAAGTTCGAAAAGGTTGACGTGCCCATGTAGTGCAGGACCGGTTTGCCGTTGATGCTGAAGCGGCTGGTGCCGTCCGGCATCAGGCCCTGACCCTGGGTGGTACGAATGGCCTGGCACAGGTTGGTCTTGGGGTGCAAACAGTAGTCGCATTCACGGCACTCGGGGGTGTACAGCGGGATGACATGATCACCCGGCACCAAGCCTTTCACGCCTTTCCCAACTTCACGCACGATACCGGCCCCTTCGTGGCCCAAAATCGCCGGAAATGCGCCCTCGGGGTCGGCCCCGGACTTGGTGAATTCGTCCGTGTGGCAAATGCCGGTGGCCATGATTTCGACCAGCACTTCGCCGTCGCGAGGGCCTGCCAAATCGACTTCCATAATCTCGAGGGGGCGACCGGCTTCCAGAGCCACAGCAGCGCGCGTTTTCATTGGGCGTTCCTTATTTTGGTGTTTTAGTCATCCTAGCCTAACCAGGCCAAGCTTCGATGTTGCCCTGTACACGCCGTTTTTTTGTGAAATTTGACCTTCAGTCAGCGCCGCGCTTTGAAATTTACGCACTCAGGTGCACCATGCGCGCTGAAACGAGGGTGGGGTGTTATGCGCAAGGAATTACTGGCCAGCTGGGCGTTGTTGGTCGGCATCGGGTTAATGATGATCGGCAATGGTCTGCAGGGAACGTTGCTGAGTGTGCGCGCGACGCTGGAGGGGTTTGATACCCAGACCACGGGCGTGGTCATGGCGGGCTATTTCATCGGCATGATGATCGGTAGTGCGGTCAGCGCTAAGCTGATTCGCCGGGTCGGCCATATCAAGGTGTTTGCCGCGGCCGCCTCGGTCGCCTCGATCTCGATTCTGATTCAGGGCTCGATCGTCGACCCCTGGGTTTGGTGGTTGATGCGCATCATGACCGGTGCCTGTTTGGCGGCGATTTATGTGGTTAGTGAAAGCTGGCTGAACGATCGCGCCAGCAATGAAAACCGCGGTGCGTTGCTCTCGGTCTATATGCTGATCTGTACCTTGGGCATGGGCAGCGGCCAATTTCTGCTCAACGTGGCCGAGCCGACCACGACCTCGCTGTTTATCTTGATCTCCATTTTGGTCAGCATCGCCTCGGTGCCGATCTTGTTGACGGCGCGTCCGGCGCCACGCTTTGACTCCTCCGATAGCATGTCTCTGGTCAAGTTGTACCGACTGTCGCCCTTGTCGGTCCAAAGCAACCTGCTGACCGGTGCCGCCCACGGCACGATTTTCGGCATGGGTGCGGTGTACGCAGTCAACAAAGGCTTCTCGACGGCGGAGGTGGCGACCTTCATGGCCGCGTTTTCGCTCGGTGGGCTGGTGCTGCAGTGGCCGATTGGTTGGGCCTCGGATCGCTACGGTCGTCGCGAATTGTTGCTGTGGATCAGTCTGTTGGCAGCCGTCGTTGCCGGTTTCGTTATGACGATTGATGCCGGCAGCCCCCGATTTTTCTTGGCGGTCACACTGCTGGGCGGTTTAGTCATGCCGATGTACTCGCTGTGTATCGCCTACTTGAACGATCGCCTTAACCCCTCGGATTTGGTCGCCGCCAGTGGCGCGATGCTGTTGGCGTCGGGGATTGGTTTGACCGCCGGGCCAATCTCGGTGGCGTTTTTGATGGGGCAGTTTGGCGATGACATGTTTTTCGCGGCGATCGCTATCATGTTTGTGCTGGTGGCGTTGGCCGTGTTGCGCAGTAAAGCGACCCGTGAGGTGACCGCCCAGGACATCGAAGACCAGAGTCCGATTTTGACCGCCGGCCCGATCGGCTCGCCCGTCGCTGCCTTTAACGCGCCGGACGCGGAAGAGTACGCCGTGGCCTTGGCCGAGGATCAGCTGGACGTGCTGGACGAGCTGGCGAGCGAGGAAGGCCCGCCGGAGCCGCCGCGCTAGGTGTTAGCACGGATGTGTCGCGTTAGTGATGGCGCTAGACTTTGCGTTTATGATTTTGGAAGCACCTGATGGCTTTATTCACGGCCCACAAAGCAGTGGCGCGCGGGGTGCTGGATAATCCGTCGGCGGCGTTGCAGGTCGGCGTGGTCGGTGCTTTGAACACCTTGCACCAGTATCAAAAGCTCAAGGCCCGGCATGCCTACTTGCCGCGACAGTTATCATTCGATGCGTGAGAATTTAAGCGTCGCCTAGGGTCAATCGCCGCACGTCGAATTCGGCCACAACATCCAGTCCTGGGTGCTGTTCGATCGCACTGCGCTTGTCGGCGGGGGTGCTCCAAAAATACGGTGTCATTTGATGCAGGTCGGCCAATTCGGCCCCTTTTAAGTGCAACTCAACCCTGACTTGATCCAGCGTTGCGCGTTCGCCCAGACTCGACGTTGTGGCTGCGGTGGCGTGGGCACTGGGCTGGTCATAAATCTGGGCTGCCAGTGCTCGCAAGTGGTTGCTGCCAGGACCGACGTGAATAAAGCGGCCGCCGGGTTTGAGTAGCCGTTGGACTTCGGCCAGGTCGAACGGCGCAAACACACACAGTACCCAGTCAAATTGATTGCGCTGGAAGGGCGTCGCCACGTTTGAGCCGACCACAAAGGTCGCCGCTTTTTGTTGGCTGGCAGCCATGCGTACCCCATCTTTGGCAATGTCGACGCCGGCGGCGGCGTTCAGCTGTCGTGCATACCAGCCCTCACCACAGCCCAGATCCAGTCCGACGCCGGACGCGCAGTCCGCCGCCAGGTGCTCGACCAGTGGTCGGTAGTGGCCGGCTTCTAAAAAACGCCGCCGCGCGTCCAGCATCGATCGATCGTCGCCGGGGCTACGTGTTTTTTTGTTTTGCACCGGCAGCAGGTTCCAATAGCCTTGCTTGGCTTGATCGAAGCTGTGACCGTGCTCGCAGCATGCGCGGCGGTCGGCGATGGTTAGGGCGCTGTGGCAAAGCGGGCAGGTCAGGGCAATGGTCGTCATGTGCCCATCGTACCACTGCGCCGCGCCCCAGGCATTCCTACTGGGGCGTGGTCTGTGGTTGAATACGCCAGGCCACAAGGAAAAATAATGCTCATTAATTGCGACCTAGGAGAGGGCTTCGGTGCCTGGACCATGGGGCCGGATGCGGCGCTGTTGCCGTTGCTGGATTTGGCCAACATTGCCTGTGGCTTTCACGCCGGCGATGCGCACATTATGCGGGCTACGGTGGCCGCGGCTAAGCGCCATGGTGTGCGCATCGGCGCTCACGTTGGCTACCCGGATTTGGCCGGCTTTGGTCGCCGTGCGCTGCCCTCCAGCGCCGAAGAGGTGATCGATTGGACGCTCTATCAATGGGGTGCGCTGGGCGGAATCGCGCGCCAGCAACACGTCATGCCCGAATACATCAAGCCGCACGGCGCGCTGTATCACCGCCTGCACCAAGACATCCCGACCCTGGAGCAGTGGTGCCAGGCACTTAAAGCGCTGCCGGATCGCCCGGCCTTGATGCTGATGGCAGGCCCGGCTGGGGCCCAAGCCCGTGCTTGTGCCGAAGCGCATGGTTTTTTTGTTATTGCCGAGGCCTTTGCCGACCGCAGCTACGAAGGCTCCGGCCAGCTGCGACCGCGTCACCTGCCCAATGCCGTGTTGGCGGATGGTCAGGCCATGCAAGCTCAGGTCCGCTCACTTCAGCTCGGTTCGTTGACGGTCGACGGCGGCCAAGACATTGAAATAAAAGCGCAAACGCTGTGTGTTCACAGCGACTCGGCCGGGGCGTTTGACATGGCCAGTCGGTTACGCGCTATCTTAGAAACCTGAGACCTATGCACTCAGGTCCCTAGCGTTGTCAGGCCATGCTCGCATACTAAAAAAAAAGGAGTCCAGCATGCGTTTCATCCCAGTTATCTTGGCGTCACTTCTAAGTGCCTGTGCCAGTGTCGATGGTTTATCAGGTCTGGACATTGACGAGGCCACGTTGCAGTCCGTGGCGAAAAGCCAATTACAGAGTCGGATGGGCGCGGACGGTGCGTTGCCGTTGGTGAACACGGCCATCATGGACATCTCCTTGTTGCTGGAAGACGTCGACTTGGACTTGGTGGCGGCGGATGGCGGTGCGGTGGTGGCTGGGTTTGAGTCAACACTGAACACCACAGTGCCGTTAATTGGCACCGTTAAAACTCGGCTGGCGCCCCGTTTCCAGGCCGGTCTGATGATCAAGGATGAGGCTATTTATCTGACATCCCCAAAATTGCTATCACTCGGATTATCAGAGGGTTATGATCAAAAGATTGATCAGTTTCTAGGTGAAAATGGCGGCGCCCTGACCCAGGCTCTGGACGCCTATTTTTCCAGCCAACCGATCTACCGGTTGGATTCGGATCCGCGCACGCGATTGGCCGCCAAGGTGCTGACGAACCTGCGCATTGGTGATGATCGCGTGTCGTTGGTGCCGTGACAGGGGTTTTGATCGGCGGGCACCGTGGCTGTGGTCGGACCGACGCCCGCGGTGGTCGCCAACGCGTCCCCCAGGAAAACAGCCATGCCGCAATCGCCCTGGCCTTCAGTGCCGGGGCTGATTTTGTCGAGGTCGACCTGTGCTTGGATGCGGATGGGCGTGGCTGGTTGATCCACTCCAGTGCCTTACACGAACACATCCATCAGCCACCGGCGCTGTATTTGGATCAACTGCCGTCACACCGTGTCGCCCAGCTGGTCGGGCTGGGTGGTCAGCCGCTGATGTCATTGAATCAATTGATCCAGCACTTTGGCGATAGCAGGGTCAACGTCGAACTGAAATTGCGCCAGGGCACGGGCCGCGCCAGCGATGGCGAACTGAGCCGATTGGGGTTGCCGAACTGGCCTGCGAGTTGGTGGTTGTCCAGTTTTGACGGCGCACTGCTGGAACAGGCGGATACGCGCTGGCCGGAGCCACGCAAAGGCTTATTGTTTGATGATGACATTCCGGCGGCGCTGAAATTTTGGCGCGCTCACCGGCATTTTTGGCTGCACCCGGAGCGCCAACTGCTGGCCAATATGCAGCCTTGGCCGGCGACACCGGTGGTGGCCTGGTCGTTGGCGCTTGACGCCGGTGTTGTCGACACGCGTTGCCATGCGTGGATTACCGATCAGATTGACGTTGGCGTCGGCCCACTGACTCGCTAGAGTACGCGCTTACTTGGTGGTCGGATCGGCATGACAACAACTCCTTACGCGCTTATGGGCATTGGCTCGGACACAACGCTGTGGTTCTCGGACCTGCGCGAGCGGCGCTCGGCCGGTGTCGATCGCGGGCCCGTCTGGCGCGAATTGCAGTCCGACTCGCAACGTCATCCGGTCACATTCGGTATCAGCTACGAAGCCTCGGTGGCGGATTTTCTGGGCACGGCGTCGGACCCGCTTCCCGGGCTGGATGCCTGCGTTTGGGGGCGTGTTGAAACGCTGTCGAATGACGAGGTGTTGGCCCGTTTGCCGGTGGCCGATTGCGCCCTCGAATGGTCGTTATCACAGGACTTCGAGCAGTGGCGTGCCGCCTATGACCGTGTTCAAGGTTATTTGGCGGCGGGGGATTGCTATCAGGTTAATTTGACGGTGCGCGGCCAGGGCCGGTTCGCAGGCTCGGCCCAGGCGCTGCATCGGCGGCTGCTGGCGCACCAGTGGGTGCCTTTTCACGCGCTGATGCCCTGGGGCGATGGGTGGGCCGTCAGCCAGTCACCGGAGCAGCTGTGGTCGGTCGACGGGGACGCCATACACTGCGAACCGATGAAGGGTACGATTGCCAATCACGATGATGATGCCCGCGCCCGCGCCCTGGCCAATTGGTTGGCCGATGACCCGAAAAATCGTGCCGAGAACGTGATGATCGTTGATCTGATCCGCAACGACCTCGGCCGGATCGCCGTGACGGGCAGTGTCCAGGTGCCGATCGCTTTTGAAGTGCGGCGCTTTCAAACGGTTCAGCAAATGGTCTCGCGTATCCAGGCGCAACTTGTCGATCCGCGGCTGGACGCCTGGGCCCGTGCGTTGATTCCGTTTGGCTCGATCACTGGGGCACCGAAAAAACGCGCCATTGAAGTCATCACCGAGCTGGAAAGCACGCCACGCGGACTGTACACCGGCAGCCTGGGTTACCTACACCAGGGCCGATCGGTCGCCAATGTTGCGATTCGAACCCTGACCCATGCCAATGGCCACTTCGAGTTTGGAGTCGGCGGCGGTATCACGGTCGGCTCCGAGGTTCAGGATGAGTGGGACGAAGTGCACTTAAAAACGCGCTTTCTCAATGCATAAGCCGGCTGCGCAGCTCGCTAAAGGGTTGAGGGCGGGCGGTGTAGAAGCCCTGGATACGGTCGCATTCAAAGCTGGATAGGGTCGAGAACTGGCCTTCGGTTTCGACGCCTTCGGCCACTACCTTCATGCCCAGTGATTTGGCCAGTGCGATAATGCTACGAATCACGGCGCTCTGGCTGCCGTCCTGGTCCAGCTTAACAATTAAAGATCGATCGATTTTCAGTTCATCAAATTGAATCTGGCCCAATCGCGCCAGGCACGACTGGCCGACCCCGAAGTCATCAATCGCGATTTGGACACCTTGTTGCTGCAACCAATGCAGGCTACTGAGCTTGTCCGGGTCGGTCGGCAGCTGCTGTTCAGTGATTTCAAGGATCAGCCGGCCGAGGTCAAACTGATGGCGATGGCAGCGGTCGGCAATGGCATCCGCCATGCTTTGATCAATCAGCTGCGGCGGCAGATTAATCGACAGGTTCATGTCTGCGGTTTCGCTGACGTTCCATTCGCGCAAACTGGTTTCGAGCACGAACTCGGTCAGTCGACTCATCAAGCCCTGGGCCTCAAAGACCGGTAGAAACTCGTTCGGCGGCACCGTGCCCAGGCTCGGGTGATTCCAGCGTATCAGCGCCTCGGCGCCGGCCTTACCGGTGCCCAAAGGCACCTGCAGCTGATAGTGGACGCTCAGCTGACCTTCGGTGAAGGCGGCTAGGGCGCCTTTGGCGACCGCGCGTGCGCGCATATAGGCACGCTCAATATCGGTATTGAACAGGACCACGCCGTCGCTCACTCTTGTCGCTTCGCGGCTGGCCAATTCGGCATGCCGGATCAGGTGCTCGACCGTGGTGCCGTGTTGCGGTGAGGTCGCCATGCCCACTGCGTAGCGCATGCGGATGGTGCCAAATTCCAACGCGATCGGCTGACCCAACTCCTCGATCAGTGCGGCGGCGGTGCCGGCGGGCTCATCATCAAGCCGCACCAGCACGACAAAGGCATGGGCGTTGATGCGGCTGGCCATGGCGTCGTTTTCGGCGCAGTGCATCGCTAGGCGGCCGCCGAGTGCTTGCAGCACCATGTCCGCCGCGCGGGTACCGCGCAAGGCATCGACGTCGCGGAAGTCTTGGATCGCAATGTACAGGCACAAAAATTCATCGTTGGACACCAACGGCGCCAGAGCGTTGGTCATGGCGTCGCGGGTCATCAAACCAGTCAGACGATCGTTTTGATCCATCCAGGTCAGTTGCCGGCGCAGACTGGCGGTTTCCTCAGAAGCGTTGATAGTGGACGGCGATAGCGCCAGCCAAAGGCTGTCGTGACCCAGGTTGATCGCAGCCCAACCGGCGGCGCGCACGTGTTGTTGGCCTCGCTCAATCGCCGCCAGTAGCGCACGCGGAGGCGGGTCGTCCGCACTCAGCGTTACCGCATGGCCAGCCGCGAGCTGAACCAAGGTCAGGGAGTGTCGATCAGCGAATGCTTTGAGGCCTAAATTGGTCATGGTCTAAGCCTAGACTACTGGCCTGAAATAGGGCGCGAAAGTCGTGTTTTGTGAGCTGGGTCAACTAAGCAAATAGGTGGCGTTGGCAACCACTAAAAACGACACCAGAAAGCCCATGCTACACAGGCGTATAACGTCCATGCGTTCGGTCTTTCGAAGCACCTGTGGTCGAATAACGCCAACCACTGCAGCCAGCACCCACATGACACAGGCTATATAACCCAAGCCTTGCAGTGTTTCCCAAAGTCCGTTCATGATTTTTTCTCGGCCCGTGCCAACCAAAATGCCAGCGCAATAATGATCGCCAATAATACGCCCCCGATTGCCCACAACCACTGGGACAGCGTCAAGCCGGACTGCAATACCGGCGCAGCCAGTACCTCGGCCGGTGTTGCCGAGGCTTCACTGGCCGGCTGGGTGCTTGTGTCGACGCTGGCGTCGGCGCGCGCGGGCGCCTTGAACTGAGTGATCGCCTGGGTCGTATCGGATTCGAGTGCCGCCGCCGCTTGTATGGCGATGACGCGCAGCGAGCGGTCGATCTTGCGTTCGATTTGGGCGGCGCGGGCTAAAACGCTGATCTGGTAGTCGCCCGCCGCCAGTTCTGGCAGCCGTGCCTGAAAGCCAGTCAGGTCACCTTTGGCCGTCAACGTCAGCGTTTGCAGCACGGCACCGTCTTGGCTGATGGTAGCGCTGACCCGCAGTCCCGGCATCGCAGTGATTGGGGTGCCGTCACGTTTTATTTCAGTCACCAGGTTGATCGGTTGGCCAACCTCTACGGTGCTTGGGAAGTCAATCAGCGCCAGTTCTAACTGCGATTCAACAAAAACGCGGTCGGCTTGGTTGCCGACTACCGTCCATTCGCCAAGTTCCGGATCGGTGATCTGGTAAAGCTGGTAGCCCGCGGTGTCCTCGTACTCGATGCCGGGGATGTTGGATTCAGGCGTGATGACGCGGCCGCTGGGGGAGCGCAGTACCAGGGGTGGGTTTTCGCCATCGCCTTTGAGGGCGATCACGGTCTGTTGCTTGACACTGTCATCAACGGTAAAGCGACCTTCGCTCACCGGCAGTTGGTTGTTCGGCAATGCGATTTCCAGCGCATTGATCAGCACCGGGATTAACTCGGCGGCACCGGACAGTGACGCACTCAGTCCCCCCGTGGCCTGGGCCAGGCGGCTGAGCAGTGCCAGATCCGCGTTCGATGAAAGGCCGAGGGTGTGAATTCGGCAGTCTTGGGCGACTGCCTGGCGGGTCAACTGGCTTTCGATTCGGGCGCGGCTTTCGCGGATGGCGGCGGCTCCGGCCTTGAGGTCAATCAGGCCGTCTGTGACCAGGATGACATGGCAGTCGCGCTGGGCACTGGTCGGTGGCGCCAATCCCATCGACAGGGCGTTTTCGATGTCGGTGAATTGATCAGCGCTGGAAATCTGTTCGGCTTGGGTCAGGGTGGCGCTGCGCCAATCGTCGTCGACGTTGCCGTAGTTAACCAGGGTGCGGGTATCGGTGCCAAATAGCCAAACGCCAGCACGTGATTGCGCGGGCAATAGCCGGGCAATCAGCTCGGCCGCCGGTCGGCGCAACGATTCCGGGTCATTCGCTTTCATGCTGCCGGATACGTCAATCAAGACCCGAAGGTCCGACGCCGCCAGGCTTGATAATGCGAGCGTCAGCCCGGCCACTAGTCCCAGAAATCTCATTAGTTAGTCAGTGCGTCCAAATTTTTAAAATAGTCCAAGGCCCCAGGGTTGGCCAAGGCTTCGGTGTTCGCTACCGGTTCATTGTGTACCACAGAGCGAACGGCCAGTTCTACCAACTTGCCGCTGCGGGTACGAGGCAGTTCGGGGACCTGAACAATTCGCGCCGGCACGTGGCGGGGTGTGGTGTGGGTACGAATTTCGGTGCGCAGCGTTTTTTCGAGCGCCGCATCCAGGGTCAGACCGTCGCGCAACACCACGAACAGCACAACGCGCACGTCGTCCTCCCAGCGCTGGCCGATCGCAAGGCAGTCGATGACCGACTCGACGCGTTCGACTTGGCGGTATATTTCCGCGGTGCCGATACGCACGCCGCCGGGGTTCAGCGTCGCGTCGGAGCGGCCGTGGATAATGTAGCCACCCTCGACGGTCTGTTCGGCGTAGTCACCGTGGGCCCAAATACCTGGGAAGCGATCAAAGTAGGCGGCTTGGTAGCGGCTGCCATCGGGGTCGTTCCAAAAACCGACCGGCATTGACGGGAAAGGGGTGGCGCAAATCAGCTCACCTTTGCCAGCGCCTGGGGCCAGTTCATTACCGGCCTCGTCGACAATGCGCACGTCCATGCCAAGCCCAGCGCGCTGGATTTGGCCGGCATACACCGGGGAGGTCGGATCACTCAGGACGAAACAGCTGACGATGTCGGTGCCGCCGGAAATGGACCCCAACAACACGTCAGACTTCCAGTCCCGGTAGACAAATTCAAAGCTTTCGTGGGCCAGTGGTGACCCGGTTGATAGAATCGCTTTGAGTGACTCGAAGGGCGCCATGTCACGCGGCACCACCGCGGCTTTTTCGAGCGCGGCCAGGTATTTGGCGCTGGTGCCGAAGACGCTAAATCGCTCGGCGTCGGCCAGTTCTACCAAGGCCGCTGGGCCGGGGTAGAAGGGCGAACCGTCAAATAGCATCAGGGTGGCGCCACTGGCCAGTCCAGTGACCAGCCAATTCCACATCATCCAGCCCAGCGTGGTGTAATAAAACAAACGATCGCCGGCCTGCAGTCCGACATGCAACCGATGCTCTTTGGTCAGCTGGGCTAGGGTACCGCCGGCGCTGTGAATAATGCACTTAGGCGCGCCGGTGGTCCCGGAGGAATACAAAATGAACAGTGGGTCGCGAAATCCGACTGGCGTGTATTCAGGCGCGCGCGGTGCGGCAATCAGGTCTTCAAGTCCGTGCGCAGGCACCACCGATGCCGCCAAATCAGCGGGCGCACCCGCATAGCTGACTCTAACAATGGCCTGTAGCCCGGGTAGGCTGGCGGCGACGCTCTGAATTTTTTGCCAAGCATCATGCGTCTTGCCGTTGTAGTGGTAGCCGTCGACACAGAACAGCACCTTCGGGCGGGTCTGGCCAAAACGATCGAGCACGCCTGAGGTTCCAAAATCAGGCGAGCAGCTGGTCCAGATGGCGCCGACGGCGGCACATGCCAGCATCGCCAGCACCGCGTCGCCGCCGTTGGGCAAAAAGCCGGCGACGACATCGCCGCGCCCGACACCTTGAGTCCGCAGCCAGTGACTGAGTGCGCCGACTTGGCCGCGCAATACGTCACGGCTGAGCTCGCGGCGATCACCGTTTTCTTTCAACTCAACAAATGCGCTGCCGGTGTAGTGGGGCGCTAAACAGTTTGCGGCAAAGTTCAGTTGCAGGTCTGGAAACCACTCGGCGTCCTTCATTTGCGGCGCGCTAATCAGGCTGGGGCTAAGGCTACCGTTGGTGATGATGTCGGCATGAGTCAACCACCCGGCCCAAAATGCACCCGGTTGCTCAATGCTGAATTGATGCAAGGCTTGGAAGGTCGGTGCCAGTCCAAAGTGCTGGCATAGCCGGCTGATTTCGCTGGCGTCGATCTGATCCTGGGAGGGTGTCCAAAGTGCAGTGGTCATGTGGTGGCGTTTCCTTTGTCGCAGAGTTGGCATTTAATGATGGTGATTTGTTATGTTGCAGTGCACACTTTGGCTCAACACAACTCGAGGTTCAAGGATCGTTATGCTGTATCAGGCCCAAGACATGCTCGCGCGATTCCTCGCACCTGGCAACTTTGTCGTCTCGTCGATGCGTAAATCGATGTCCAATCCATTTAGCCCAGCCCACTATATGCCCGGTTCGCGCTTGATGCGCGCCCAGCTTGAACTGCTGGAGCGCCAGACTGCAAACTACCCTAAACCCGATTGGGACTTGGGCGTGGCGACTCGCGTGGTGCTTAGCCACGACTACTGTGATCTGATCGAATTTGAAAGCGACTTGTCGGCGGATGCGCCGCGGGTGTTGATGGTGGCGCCGTTGTCGGGGCATTGGGCGACGCTGTTGCGCTCAACCGTGGCTGAATTCTTGCCAGACCATCGGGTCTACATCACGGATTGGAAGAACACCCGTGATGTTCCGGTTAGCGTTGGTGGATTCCATCTGGATGACTACGTCGACTATTTGTTGACTTTCAGCGAAGCGATCGCAGCGCCAGTTCATGTGGTCGCGGTCTGCCAGCCCTCGGTGCCGGTGTTAATGATGGCGGCGGTTCAGGCCATGCAAGGGCGCGATCAGCATGTCGCCAGCATCACCCTGATGGGGGGACCGATCGACACCCGTTTGAGCCCGACTGAAGTTAACGATTACGCTGCCAATCGCGACTTGGAATGGTTCGAGAAAAACGTCGTTAAGACGGTACCCTGGCGTTTTGCCGGTGCCGGCCAAAAGGTCTACCCCGGTTTTATTCAGCTCAGTGGCTTTATGGCGATGAACTTCGACAACCACATGAGTAAACACTTCAAGTTTTTTGATGATCTGATTAACGGCGACGGCGACAGTGCCGAAAAACACCGTCAGTTTTACGACGAATATTTGGCGGTCATGGATTTGCCGGCGGACTACTATTTGGAAACATTGGACCGCGTATTTATTCAGCACCTGCTGCCGAAAAATAAGATGACGTGGCGCGGTCAGGCCATCGACATGACGGCGATTGTTAGACCCGCGCTGATGACCATCGAAGGCGAATTGGACGATATCACAGGGTTTGGTCAAACCAAGGCCGCACAGGATTTGTTGGCTGGGATCGATGAATCGCGCAAGTTGCACTGGCTGCAACATGGGGTCGGACACTACGGAATTTTCAACGGACGAAAATTTCGCGACGTGATTGCACCTAAAATCAAAGACTTTATGGCGTCTTCGATCTAAGTACAGGATCAGCATTTACGCGCCGCAGCAAAAGAGTAGGCTGGTTTTGCACTGCACCATTTATGCCGGTGCGGTCGTCTGACTTTCTGTGGAGTCAGGCGGTGACTAACCTAGCGATCTTCGCGCGTTTGTTGCCCATGAGCGCGCTCTTGGATACAACCCCGAAACCTTGATGGTTTCGGGGTCTTTTTTTACCGCTAAATGCGGACTTTGACGTACTCACCGGGCGCCGGGTAAAGCGCGGGGTAAGTGTCTGAACCGAGGGTCTCAGGCGCCGCAACCTGGCTGTCACCCTGGGCTTTAACCCACGCTGACCAGTGCGTCCACCAGCTGCCCGGGTGTGATTGGGCGGTATCCAACCAATGATCCGCGCTTTGCCCCAATTCGCCATCGCTCCAGTAGTTGCGTTTATTTTTGTGCGGCGGGTTGATGACACCGGCGATGTGGCCGCTGCCGCCCAACACAAAGGTGGCCTTGCCGCCCAGCAGTTGGGTGCCCTCAAAGGTCGCCTTCCAAGGTGCAATGTGGTCTTCCAATGCAGACAGGAAGTAGCACGGGACTTTGACTTTGGACAGGTCAATCGACTTGCCACAAACCTCCAGCTGGCCGTCCTTCAACTTGTTGTTTAGGTACAGCTCGCGGATGTAAAACGCGTACATTTCCGCCGGTAGGTTGGTCGGGTCCGAGTTCCAGTAAAGAATGTCGAACGGCGGCGGAGTTTTACCTTTCAAGTAGTTATTGACCACGTAGCTCCAAATCAGATCATTCGAGCGCAGTAGATTGAAACCCAGGGCCAGGGACTTGCCGCTGAAGTAGCCTTCTTTGCGAAACGCAGCTTCGCGTCGGTCGACTTCGTCCGGCTCTAAAAATAGACCCAGTTGACCGGGATCGCTGAAGTCCAACAGCGTGGTTAAGAAGGTCGCGCTGTCAATGCCATTGTCGCGGCGTGACTGCATCACGGCCATCGCACAGGCCAGCAAGGTGCCACCAACACACCAGGACACGGCATTGATTTTTTTACTGTCGGCAATTTCACGCACGATCTTGGTCGCTTTGATAACGCCTTGGTCGACGTAGTCGCTCCAGCTGGTGTCGGCGTACGACGCGTCAGGGTTGACCCAACTGACCACGAACACCGTGTTACCTTGAGCCACCGAGTACTCGATGAAGCTGTTGCCTTTGCCCAAGTCCAGGATATAGAACTTGTTGATGCAAGGCGGCACGATCAGCATCGGCTTGGCGTTGACCTCGGGGGTTGAGGGTGTGTATTGAATCAACTCGAACAGGTGGTTTTTGAAGACCACTTGACCGGGCGTTATGGCCAAGTTTTCGCCGACTTGAAAGGCTGCTTCGTCGGTCATGGTAATGCGACCTTTTTCGACGTCGCCCAACAGGTTCTTCCAACCGTTAAGTAGCGACTGGCCGCCGCTTTCCATGGCTTCTTTGAGCACCTCGGGGTTGGTCGCGGCGAAGTTGCTGGGGCTCATGGCATCGATGTAGGCCTGGGTATAGAACTGCAGTTTCTCTTTGTCTTTGTCTTCGACCGGTGCGGCCTCGGCCCACTGGCTCATCATGTCGCTAACCAACAGGTAGGACTGGGCAATAAAGTCGTACACCGGCTGGTCTTCCCAGTGCTCGGACTTAAAGCGGCGGTCTTGGGTTTCTGTCGGTAGCCCCATCATTTGTTGCCACAAATTCATTTGCTGACGTTGAAATTGGGTCAGGTTCTCGACCCATTGGGTCGGGTCGTGCCACTGGGTTGAGGCCAACTGCGTCCAGGCCTCGGTCAGCTTTTCAATCGATGCTAGGTGATCCGGGTGCGACAACCGCGCCATCATTTGCTCGGTTTGCTCGGTCAGTTCTTTGAACAGCTGGTTGGGATCATTGCTGGGTGCATTCATTTGATTACAGTCTCTCAAATAGGGCAGCGACGCCTTGGCCACCGCCGATACACAGGGTGGCAATCGCATAGCGACCTTGGGTGCGGTGCAGCTCATAAATGGCTTTGGTGGCGACAATGGCGCCGGTCGCACCGATGGGGTGCCCTAGGCTGATGCCCGACCCGTTAGGATTGACCCGGGCCGGATCCAGTCCCAGTTCAATGCACACGCCAAGCGCCTGGGCGGCAAAGGCTTCGTTGACTTCCCAGACATCGATGTCGTCGATCCCCAGTCCGGTTTTTTCCAGTAACCGGCGTGTCGCGGGCACCGGTCCTAAGCCCATGACCTTGGGGTCCAGGCCGACAAACGCATAGTCGACCAGGCGAGCCATGGGCGTGGTGTTTTCGGTTCCGGGGGCACCGGCTTCGGCCAACACCAGCGCGCACGCGGCATCGTTGATCCCGGATGCATTGCCGGCGGTCACGGTGCCGTCACGCTCAAATGCCGGGCGCAGTCCAGCGAGTGACTCGGCCGTGGTGTCGGCCTTGATGTGCTCGTCCTGGTCCAATGTCATGGGCTTGCGCCGGACTTGGGTTTCGATGGCCGTAATTTGGGCGTCAAAACGGCCTTCGGCTTGGGCCTGTGCCGCGCGTTGGTGGCTCAGTGCCGCCAATGCGTCTTGTTGCTCACGGGTGATCCGGTGCTTGCTGGCCACGCGTTCGGCGGTAATGCCCATGTGGCAGCCGTCAAAGGGGTCGGACAGCGCACCGAGCATGGCGTCGACCATGGTGGCGTCGCCCATGCGTTGGCCAAATCGCTGTGAGGGCACCCAAAAGGGCGCTCGGCTCATGACTTCAGCGCCACCGGCGACGGCGATTTTCGCCTCGCCGTCGTTAATCATTTGGGCCGCACTGATGATTGCACTTAAACCGCTGCCGCACAGTCGGTTCAGGTTGAAAGCAGGGGTGGTGTCGGGCATGCCAGATTCGAGGGCACAGGCCCGCGATAAGTACATGTCTTTGGGTTCGGTGTTGAGCACGTGCCCCATTACGACGTGGCCGACCAAGGCCGGGTCAATGCTGGCGCGGTCCATCGCCTCGCGGCAAACGGCAGTGGCTAATTCGATCGGGGTGGTGTTTTTGAACATGCCGCCAAAAGTGCCGATGGCCGTCCGGGTCGCGCTCAGAACGTGAATTTCCTTTCGCATGAAACCTCCTAATGAGCGCCGGGGCGATTGCCCGCCCCGGCGGTAACGCTAGAACATGTGCTGGCCGCCGTTAATGGCGAGGTTGGAACCGGTGATGAAACCGGCACGCTCACTGGCCAAAAAGGCTACGGCGTTGGCGATTTCTTCGGGCTGCCCCAAACGACCGACCGGAATGGTCGAGGCGATTTTCTGTAGCACCTCGTCACCGATGGCTGCCACCATGGCGGTCAGCACGTAACCCGGGCTGACGGTGTTGACCGTGACGCCTTTGGACGCGACTTCTTGGGCCAGCGACTTGGTGAAACCGTGCATGCCAGCTTTGGCGGCGGCGTAGTTGGTTTGACCAAATTGACCTTTTTGCCCGTTGACGGACGAAATGTTGATCACACGGCCCCATTTGCTGTCCATCATCGGCTGGATGCACAAACGGGTCATGTTGAACACGCTACGCAGGTTCGCGTTCATGACTTCGTCCCACTGATCTAGGGTCATCTTGCGGAAGGTCGAGTCACGTGTAATGCCGGCATTGTTAACCAATACGTCAATGCTGCCGTGGCGTTCCAAAATGGCATTGACGCAGGCTTCGGAGCTGTCCGGGTCCGACACGTCCCCATAGGCTACGTCGATGTTGAAACCGTCTTTGACTTGCGCGGCTTGCCATGCCTGGGCTTTCTCGTGCTTGCCGCCACTGTTGTAGCCGGCGACCACGGTAAACCCTTGTTGTGCTAATTCACGGCACAACGATGTACCAATGCCACCCGTACCGCCGGTGACCAATGCAACTTTACTGCCCATTACTGCCTCCCTGCTTCGCCCGAATGAATTGACGAAGAAACGTGAAACGGTGATTGGGTCTGTGAACCCAACACGACGAAAGCGCCGCTACCGTCAAAAAAGTCCAATTTGCGTCTCAGAATGTAAGATGCATTGTTAGTGTTACGCGAAACCGTCACCGCTGTCCTGTGTTGGTGATTGATTCGGGGCTAAAGTATGATCATTGGCATGATCGATAGCGAACAGGGTACTAAGACCCTAAACACCCATGGCACTTGGTGTCCGGAACCCATTAGCCTGCTCAGCGAGGCCATCGACTCGATGGCGCCGGGCCAGCAAATTCAGCTGTTGTGCTCGGATCCAGCGGCGCTGCGCGACGTGCCAAAATACTGCGCGGCCCTGGGCCATCGGTTGCTCCAGACCGACCAGGACAGCGATATGAATTCGTGCTTTCTGATTCAGATCAAATAAAGCCTGCGCAGCCCGATAAATCGCGCCTCGATCGGACCGTCGGCGCTTAGCTGAGCGGCTTGGATAGGGTCGACAATGCCGGCATAACCGCGCAGTTTGCGACCATCGACGCGCCGCAGCATGGGCGGGTCAGTCAAGGTCGATGTCTGCTCAACTAAGGGCGCCGCTTCGCCGGCCGCATTCAAACGCCAGCCTATAACGCGCTTAAATTGCCAGTCGCCGGCGCGGTAAACGGCCACGCGATGGCCGTTGGACTCGGGGCTGGTCAGGGCGACCCGCTCTGGGCCCTGGCTGAAATGGCCGTGACTGGCGCGCAAGCTGGCGTCAACGTAGTTGGGAGGCGTTCGACTTACAGCGCCACTGGCGGCATCGACATAGCCTTTAAATCGGCTGCCCAGGGCGTCGACTCGGACCAGCTCGCCATCAAATGCGATCATGCCCGCGCACACGCCGGTGTCGCTTAGTGACCACGCGACCAGAGGCCGGGCGATTAGTTGCGCCGGACCAAACCCCAAATCATACAAGGCCTCGGCGCCATCCAGTTCTGGCATCAGGCGGACGGTTTTGTGGCGTCGCGCGAAACGAGCAGCTTGGAGGTCAACAATGCAACTGTCGGAGAGGTTTTTCACACGCAAAGTATAGGAAAGCTGTGGTGGCGCGTTGCCTAGGGTTTGGTACCTATGGGCAGTCCACACGCCGTTAGCAGGTTTTTCCACGCCAAGGCATGCGCCCGCGTCGCCTGACGCAGCTGATCAGGGTGCCAGTCAGTGGCGAGCCAATCAACGACAATGCCGGTTTGCTGTTGATGGGTACTGAGTAATTCGTGCAAGCGTCGTCCACGCTGGTCCAGGGTCGTCAGCATCGGCTGGACCTGATCTAAGTAAATTGCCTCGAAGACCGTGCGCGCCAGCAGCCCTTGTTCGGGCGTGCGTGGGCCTTGGCACAGTCGGTGCGCATCAATCGCCGCGGTCAGGGTGTCCAGGTGGTGGCGTGCCAGGCGCTGACTGTTGATCCAGGTAGCACCGGTCGGTGCCGCTTGAACGCGTTGTGCGGCTTGCTCCAGCGCCGATAGCTCCAAGGTGGCCCCCGCGTCGGCGGCGCCGAGTATGGCCAGGTAGTCGTCCAGCCCGCCAAGGCCGGTCGAGGTCACCTGATCAGGGCCGAGGGCCGCGGCGCTCGACTGAAAATAGCGATCAAACTCGGGGGCGGCGAACACCGCGTTAGACAGCAACTGTGGCCACAGGCTTTGGCGATGTGCGATCAGCGCGCGTAGGCCGTCCTCGGCACCGGTGCCCTGAATGGCGGCGGGGGGCTGGGCGACACAGGCGCGCGCCAAACGCAGCGCTTGCTGGGTGTAAACCAGTTCGGCGGTGGCCGGGGCGACCTTGCCCAGGGAATTATTATTGCCCGCGATCAGCGGCACCAAGCCACAGGGACCGAGGGCCAGAGCCTTGCCCAGCGAGGTCCGGGATTCAGTCAGCGCAACCCGGCGTTGGCTGCGGGGGGTGAGTATCCCGACTGGCGCCACCGGCGTCAGCGTTAGCGGTTGTTCCAGGACCCGTCCCAGGCGGTTGGCGTAGTCGTCCCAGACTGCGGCGGCGGGGTCCGAGCGTAGGCTGAGCGCGGCGATCACGGACAATGCAGCGGCCAACCCGAGCAGCCACCGTGTCATGGCGCGCCGTTGGGTGCTGAGCGGTGGTGCATGCGCAGGCGCCAGCCCATACCGACGCTGGCAAGGGTCAGGCCGACAATCAAAAACACCCAAAACCCGCTGGCGCCGGTTGCGGTTTGGCCAAACCAGCCGCGCCCGAGCCACATCCCACCCGGCAGCGCAATCAACCAATAGCAGACCAAGGCGACCAGCAAGGGGCCTTTGGAGTCTTCCCAGCCGCGCAATACGCCCGCAGCCACCACCTGTACCGCATCCGGTATCTGGTAAACCGCCGCCAGCAGTAGCAGTCCAATCGCCAACGTTTGGACATCGTTGGGCGCGCCATACCACGCCACGATCGTGCCGCGAAACAGCAGCGTCAAACCACAGGTGATGACCGCGAACGCGCAGCCCAAGGCGATCGCGGCGAGCCCGCTGAAGCGAACCAGCGCCCAGTCGCCGGTGCCACGTAGGTAGCCGACCCGCGCCGTGGCCGCCATGGCGATGGCGAGCGGGAACATAAAGATAATCGAGGACAGGTTCAGTGCAATGGTGTGCCCGGCGATAGCGACTGCGCCCAGCGGCGCCAGCAGCAAGGCAATAATCGCGAACACACTGGCCTCTGCAAAGATGGCGATCCCAATCGGGGTGCCCAGCGCCAACAGGGCGTTCAATTGCCCGGCGTTCGGCCGCCACTGGCTGCGACTAGGGCGGGCCCGTGCGAACACGACCAGCGCCAGTGCGAGTGCCGCCAGCCAGAACAAAATAGACGTTGCTACGCCACAGCCGACCGCGCCCATCGCCGGCAGCGCGCCCCAGCCAAATGCCAAAGCCAGGCTGAGTGGCACGTTAAGAGTGACCATAACCACGGCAATGACCATTTCAGCGCGTGTCGTGCCCAGGCCAATTTGATAGCTACGTAGGGCCTGGTAAAGGCAAAACCCAGGCAACCCCCAGGCGATGGCGTCCAAATAGCCGGCGCCGACGGCGAAGGTCTGGGCATCCATGCCAAACCAGCCCAGCGCGCTGGAGCCACCGAACCCCAATGCCAATCCCGCGACCAGCCCAAGGCCGCCACCCAGCCATACGCTTTGGGCCAGTACGTGCGCGACCCGGGTCGCTTGGCCGGCGCCATAGGCGCGCGCGGTAATCGGCGATACGGCGTAGCACAGCCCGGTCAAAAACAGTGAAATAGGCATCCAAACGCCAGTCCCGACGGCGACCCCCGACAGGTCATACAGGCCTGCGCGACCGGCCACCAAGGTGTCAACGGCCCCCATGCCGGTGTAGCACAGCTGGGCAACTAACAGCGGTGCGGCAATTCGCCAAATGGTTCGCCATTCATTTAATAGACGGGTCATCACAGTCCTTTGAGTGCGGCGATAAAGCGATGCGCCCGGGTTAAGCGATCGTCGCGCAGGGCGATACGCTTGGCGGCCTCGGCGATGGCGGTTTGAAAGTTCGTGATCGTGGCCGGTGGCGCCGTGAGGTTGTCAATGCTCGGTGTGAACTCAATCGCCAACGCGTCGCAAAACAGTGACTCGATGGCCTGCGGGACAACCTCCACGCGTTCGAATTCGCGCTGCTGGTCGGCATCGCGGCCATCCGCTTCGTACCAATACCCATAGTCGTCCTGGGTCCGGCGGTATGATCCGGCGACACACCAGTGGGCCGTTTCGTGCAGTGCACTGCGCAGGAAATCCGCGCGGTACTGGATTTGGGCTGGAGGGCCGGCGCGGTAAAAGGGCTCGTCAAAGCCACCGGCGAGGGTGGTGGCATAGTCGTGAAAGCAGGCGTTGAAGACCGCTTCGATATCAGCGCCGGTCAGCATTGGAACAGCGCACGGGCGTTGGCGGTGGTCTGGTCAATTAACGTAGCAGGGTCTTCGCCGCGCAAGGCAGCAATGCCGATTGCAATGTGACTGATAAAGGCCGGTTCGTTGCGCCGAGGGCGCGGCTTTAAGGTGCGCGGCACCAGGTACGGGCTGTCCGTTTCAATCAACAGCCGATCCAAGGGGATGTGCGGAACAATGGCCGCCAGCGATTGGCCTCGACGTTCATCCAGGCACCACGCGGTTAGGCCGATCGATAAACCGGCGTTCAAATACCCCTCCAGGGCGATTCGGTCGCCGGTAAAGCAATGAACAACCCCGCGCAGCCCCGGTCGTGCCTGGACCAAGGACAGCAGGTCGGCACTGGCCTCCCGATCATGCATCAGTGCCGGTTTGCCCAGCCGCAGTGCGGCGTCCAATTGTACGCAGGCTACCTGTTGCTGGGTCACCCGATCGCTTAGCATTCGGTAGTAATCCAGCCCGCATTCGCCGATCGCTACGCAGCGCGGGTCCTGCCACATGGCTTCAAAGGCGTCGCCACCGGCGAACTGGTCAGCGTAGTGGGGGTGGGTGCCGGCGGTCAGGTGAACGCGCGAATCCCAGCGTTGATCAAACAGATACTGGCTTTCTTCTAGATCGGTGCCCAAGGCCAGCAACCCCGAGACGCGGGCTTGCCAGGCTTGGCTCAGGATGGCCTCGGTCCGTGGCCGCAATTGGGCGTCGGCTAGGTTGACAGCAATATCGAACATGGCGCGCAGTGTACGGATTTTGGTCGCGCTTTGCTTTCCAAATTGAGTCAGTTAAGGCAAGTTGTGCGCTGCATTAAAAAGGACAGAAGTTATGGCATTGACGCTCTCGCTATTGGTTGCGGTGGTTTTGATCTTTTCGGGTCTCAGTTGGCTAAGGCCATCGCCGATGGAGAAACGCCAGATGCAGGCTCGCCAAGCCGCGCGAAAAATCGGCTTGCACCCGCACGTACGCGCGCTCAGCGCCTGGGCTAAGCAACGCTCGGACCGACCGATGCTGCCGTTTTACTCATTGGCCGGCGGCGTTGGTGAGCAACATTTTTCAATTTGGTTGTCCGGTGCGGAATGGGTTGGCCAACCCGATAGCCCTGGCAGTCATCTGATTTCCGAGTCTCTAAGTGGCTGGCTTAGCGAGCGCCCAGACGCGGTCATCGGCGTCGAAGCCAATGCCAGCCAAGTCGGCGTGTGGTGGCAACACGAAGACGAATCCCAATTGGCGGCGCTGGCCGCCTGGCTCAAAGCCTGCCCCCTGCGAAAAGGATCGAACGCATGAACACCGTACAACTCACCGCCGGCGCTGACCGTTGGGTCATGACCCTGAACCAGCCCAAGGTCAACGTCCTAGGCGAACAACTCATCAATGACCTAGACGCGGCGATTACCTGCGTCGAGGCTGACCCCAAGCGCCTTTTGATCGTGCAGTCGGCCCACAAAGACTTCGTGTTAGGCGCCGACATTAACGCCTTCTTGGTTTGGTTTTCAGACGACGCCGCGGTGGTCAAAGCCCGCATTGCGGATACCCAGCGCGTGTTTGATCGGTTTGCTCGCTTGCCCTCGATTGTGGTGGCGCGAATGTCCGGATTTGCATTAGGTGGCGGTTACGAACTGGCCTTGGCAGCCGACTACCGTGTCGCCGACAGCAGCGCTCGAGTTGGCCTGCCCGAGGTCACCTTGGGGCTGTGCCCGGGTTGGGGTGGCACCGTTCGCAGTTCACGCTTGCTGGGGGCGAAGGCCGCTACCGACTTTGTTTTAAGCGGGCGGCCAGTCAAGGCGGCGAGCGCGCTCGAATGCGGATTGCTCGACGCCATTGCCGACACTGACGACGCCTTTGAAGCCTTTGTCAGCGGTGAGCTGTCGCCCACCCGTATGACCGACCTAGGCGCGGTGACGCGGCCCGAACCGGTAACCACGGTCGACCCCGTTCCCGGTCAACTGGCCCAGGCCAGCATTTCTCGGCTGATGGCCAAGGCCCAGTTGCTGGATTTGCGTGCGGCCCAAGACGCCGAAGTGGATGCCTTTGTGGCGCTCGCCCAGAGCGGCGAAGCGCACGCGCTTATTCAACGTTATTTAAACGATCAAGCGACCAAACGCGCTGCGCGCAAAGCGGCTCAAGGCGGCGTCCCGGCGACCCGCGTGGCGGTGCTGGGTGCGGGCATTATGGGCGCGGGCATTGCGTGGCAATGTGCCGTCAGTGGCATGGCCGTGGTGGTCAAAGATATCCAGGCCGAAGCGCTGGATGCGGCGCGCCACGAAATGCAGCGCTTGGGTGCCGGTCAAATCAAAAAACAGCGGATGAGCGACGAACAGGTGGCTGCGGTTCAGGCCCGCGTCAGCTATGACTTGGCAATCGAGGCGATTGGCGACTGTGATTTGGTGATTGAGGCGGTGACTGAGCGTGCCGACATTAAAACGGCGGTTCTGCAACAGGCCGAAGCGGCGGTGGCAGCCAGCGCGCTGGTGACCTCTAACACCTCGACCCTGGCGATCACCGGGCTGGCCCAAGGCATGCTGCGTCCAGCCCAGTTTGGTGGTCTGCACTTCTTTAACCCGGTGCCGGTCATGCCGCTGGTTGAAGTCATCGTCGGCAAGGATACGGCAGCGGCGACGACCGCGAATTTGGTGGCCACCGCGACGGCGTTGGGCAAGCGCGCGGTGGTGGTTCAAGACTGCCCCGGCTTTTTAGTCAACCGGGTGCTGTTCCCCTACCTAAATGCCTTCGATACGATGCTGGCGCTGGGGCAATCGGTCGAGCGGGTCGACCAGACCATGGCTGAGTTTGGCTGGCCGATGGGGCCCGGGTTCTTGGCCGACGTAATTGGCATCGACACCTGTGTTCACGCCAGTGACGTGATGGCCGCAGCCTTTCCAGATCGGATGACGCCGCCGCCATTATCCAGTCTGCGGGTGCTCCATCAGCGTGGTCAGCTTGGCCAGAAAAGCGGGCGTGGGTTCTACCACTATGCGCCCGCCGCAAACGGACGCCTGGAGCGAGGTCAACCAGCCGACTTGGAATTGGGCTTGCCGGTCCAAGAACCCATGGAGTCGGCCGATATTTTAGGCTTGATGATGGCGCCGATGATCGAAGAGCTGGCACGATGTGTCAGTGAAGGCGTGATCGAAAGCGCCGCGGTGGCGGACTGTGCGTGTTTGATGGGGCTCGGCTTCCCGGCCTATCACGGAGGGCCCCTGTATTGGGCTCATGCCAATGGCTTTTGGGACGGGCGCACGGACGCACTAGCGTTGGCGGCGCGCGAGTTTTACTAAAGGCTGGCGGGCGGTTGGTTGAGCATGTCGATAAAGGCCTGCTCGATCGAATCACCGCCGCTGAGTGACGCCTCTAACTCAATCCGGGCTTGCTTGGCCATGCCCATGCCAATGTCGTTAACCTGTTGCCCGCGGTTGGCTTTGGTCGGCGTGCTGAGCATCGGTGATCGCAGTAAGGTACGTGCCTTGCTCAGGTTGGCACGGCACTGCTCGTGCTGTTTGGAGGCGGTGATCATGTTGACGGTGTCGCTAAGCAAGGTATCCAGCTGGACCAGCGCAATGAGTTCATTAATTTCGATCAACAGGTCGGGGTCTTGGGTCGCGGTCGCCAGCGCATCGCGCATCGCCGCCAGTCGCAGTTGGACCGGCGGGACCGCATTTAAATTGGCGAGCACGAAAGGGCCGGCGGCGCTGCCGGGGGAATCGGGCGCTTCGTCGCCCAGTCGCGTCGCCCAGCCTTGCTTGGGGTCCATGTTGGCGAGACGTTGGACCAACGCTTGACGCATGCCGTGAAAGGCTTCGCGCAGCACCAAACTGGAGCCAAGTGCATCCAGCAGAGCCAGGCCTTCGTCCAGTTCGCGTACGGTGCGCGACAGTTTTGTAATCTGTAAACGGCGCGCAAGTTCAGCCTGCTGGCGCTGGTACAGCCAGGAGCTCAGGGTCAGCGCGCCGACCGCGGCGATCAGAATGAATAGGGCAATGTTAGCGTCCATGGGACTCCCAGTTTAGAGCTTTAGTTATCGACTGATGTAGAAGTTTCTTGACCCGCTCGACTTGACCTGCTTTGGTAAAAACGCGTATACCACCGCCGATCGGGGCACTCCATTCCGCCCTGATTGCTAATTAATAGAAGGATCAACTGTGACCAAACTGGTTATCGTGGAGTCGCCTGCTAAGGCCAAAACGATCAACAAATACCTGGGCAAGGACTACGTGGTCAAATCAAGCGTCGGTCACGTTCGGGATTTGCCGACACAGTCCAAGAAAGGGCCGATTGACACCAAAGAGCGTGCCCGCAAGGCGGCCTACACGCGCTCCCTGCCACCCGAGGAAAAAGTCCGCTACAAGGCCGAACAGGCCCAGTTGAAGCTGATTGAAAAGATGGGCGTTGACCCGACGCATGACTGGGACGCGCACTACGACGTCATTCCGGGCAAAGAAAAAGTCGTCAGCGAACTGCAAAAACTGGCCAAGAACGCTGACGAAATTTATCTGGCGACGGATTTGGACCGCGAAGGCGAGGCGATCGCCTGGCACCTAGCGGAACTGTTGGGCGGCGACCCGAGTCGCTACCATCGGGTGACCTTTAACGAGATCACCAAGAAAGCTATTCAAGAAGCCTTCAAAGAGCCGGGCAAGCTCGACATGGACATGGTCAACGCCCAGCAGGCGCGGCGCTTCCTGGACCGTGTGGTTGGTTTTATGGTCAGCCCGCTGCTGTGGGAAAAGATTGGGCGCGGCCTGTCGGCCGGTCGGGTTCAGTCAGTCGCACTGCGCTTGGTGGTCGAGCGCGAACGTGAAATTCGTGCCTTCGTGCCTGAAGAATACTGGGAGCTCAAAGCCGACCTTAAAGGCACCATCGGCGAGGCCCGTTTCGACGCCACCAAGGATCATGGTAAAGCGCTGAAGCTGGTCAACGAAGCCCAAACCCGTGCGATTATGCAGCGGATCAAGAGCGCCGGCGCCTTGAGCATTGCCAACCGCGAAGACAAGCCGACCCAAACCCGGCCGACTGCGCCCTTCATCACCTCGACGCTGCAGCAAGCCGCGAGCACGCGACTGGGCTTTGGTGTTAAGAAAACCATGATGATGGCGCAGCGTCTGTACGAAGCGGGCCACATTACCTACATGCGTACCGACTCGACTTTTTTGAGCGCGGACGCCCTGGCCGCCGCTCGTGAGTTTATTAGCGATCAATTTGGTCCCGAGTACCTGCCGGCCAGCCCCACGGTTTACGGTAACAAGCAAAATGCTCAGGAAGCGCACGAGGCGATTCGTCCGGCCAACGTCGGTGTTTCGTCCCATGCTTTGGTCGGTGTTGAGCCGGATGCGGTGCGATTGTACGAGCTGATCTGGCGTCAGTTCGTCGCCTGCCAAATGGTCGCCGCGCGATTTACCTCGACCAACGTGACTGTGATTGCGGACGGCATCGAATTGAAAGCGCGCGGTCGGGTGCGCCTATTTGACGGTTTCCAACGTGTGATGACGCCGGCGGGATCGAAAACGGATGAGCCAATCTTGCCGGACTTTAACGTGGGCGAAACGCTTGAACTGCAAGACCCGATGCTGCCGTCGCAGCACTTTACCAAGCCGCCGGCGCGATTCAGCGAGGCCGCCTTGGTCAAAGAGCTGGAAAAGCGCGGAATCGGCCGCCCGTCAACCTATGCGGCCATTATCGGGACAATCCAAGACAAAGGTTACGTGCGCGTCGAAAGTCGCCGTTTCTTTGCCGAAAAAATGGGCGAGATTGTCACTGACCGTTTGGTCACCTGCTTTGACGATCTGATGGACTACGAGTTCACCGCGAATATGGAATCGCGCTTGGACGGCGTCGCCCAAGGCAAGACCGGATACAAGACCGTGCTTGATGATTTTTACGCCGGGTTCAGCCAGAAACTGACCCATGCCCAGGAAGAGATGCTGGGTAACCAGGCCACGCCGACCAACATTAGCTGCCCGAATTGCGAGCGTCCGATGTTGATTCGAGTCGCCACTACCGGGACCTTTTTAGGCTGCAGTGGCTACAACGCCGGCAAAGACGAAGATCCGTGCAAACAAACAATTAACTTAGTGCCCGGTGACGAAGCCGTGGCCATCAGCGCCGGGGTCGACCAAGAGGAAGTCGAGGTCCAGGCCTTGATGAGTAAGCGCCGCTGCGGGCTGTGTAACGCCGCGATGGAGTCGTTTTTGGTCGACACCGACCGAAAACTTCACGTCTGTGGTAACAACCCAGACTGTGCGGGATTCGAGGTCGAGCAGGGCAGCTTTAAAATTAAGGGCTACGACGGTCCCAGCCTGGACTGTGACAAGTGTGGCAGCGAGATGCAGCTAAAAACCGGCCGCTTTGGCAAGTTTTTTGGGTGCACTGGCACCGACTGTAAAAACACTCGCAAACTGCTGAAAAACGGTCAGCCGGCACCGCCGAAAATGGACCCTGTGGTGATGGCTGACCTGCGTTGCCGCAAGGTCGACGATCATTACGTCTTGCGTGACGGCCAAACCGGTTTGTTCTTGGCCGCCAGTGGTTTTCCGCGCAATCGTGAAACGCGTGCACCGCTGTTGCATGAAATTCGTCCGGTCGCCGATCAATTGCCAGCGAAATATGACTATCTGTTTAAGGGGCCTGATAAGGACCCGGATGGCAACGCCACGCTGGTTCGCTACAGCCGAAAAACCGCCGAGATGTACCTAGGCAGTGAAGGAGCGGAGGGCAAGCCGAGCAAGTGGAAGTCGTTTTGGAATGGTAAACAGTGGCTTGACGAAGCCAGCACCAAGAAGGCGGCGGCCAAGGCGTGAAGCTTGGTCAGGTCCACCGTGCGCTGTACTTGGCACAGGTTCAGTGCGATGCCTGGGAGCGCGTGAGTGCAGACCAACAGCTGTCGTTTGAGTTGGGTTGCCTGTGGTTTCTAAACCAAGCGCAAAATGCTCTGGTGGATGCGGTCCGCGAACACCATGGGTTGCGTGGCCCAGGCGACGAGGTGGCGACACGTGCGACTCTGGCGGCTCGGGATTTGCCCAGTGGCGCCTTGGACCAAGTGCTGGCCTGGCCGCTCTGGTCAGCGTCACGCAAAGCGTTGGCCAGTGCTGGACAATCCGCCGCCGTCAGCGACGGACAAATCGCTTTGGCGGACCAGGATCAGATGTTGATACGTCAGGCCGCCGAGCGCGGCTACCGTGATTGGTGCGACTCGTTGCAGGCGCTACTGGATCAACTTAGCGGCGCCTACGCCGAATACTAGGTCCGAACCAAGCCCAACATTTTTCCTTCGATCCGAAACTCGTCCGCCGGGCCGACTTTGATCGGCGCGTAGCTGGGATTTTCGGCAATCAATTCGATGCCTTGGGCGTTGCGTTGGAAGCGTTTGACGGTCACGTCTTCGTTGACCCGAGCCACCACGATGTCGCCGTTCTGGGCAGTTTCACAGGTAGCCACCCCTAAAATATCGCCATCCATAATGCCAATGCCGATCATGCTATCGCCGTCGACGCGCAGCAGGTAATCGGGCAGGGCGCCGAACAGGGCGGCCGGAAAATCGATGTGAGCTTCGATGTTAGCTTCAGAGCTGATCGGCATGCCGGCAGCCACTTTGCCAATCAATGGAATACCCTCGTCTTGGTCCAGCAGCAGGCGAATTCCGCGTGAAGCCCCGCGGGTCAATTCAATGTAGCCCTTGCGGGCCAGCGCTTTGAGGTGTTCTTCGGCGGCGTTAGCACTGCGAAACCCGAGGTCACGGGCCAGTTCGGCCCGTGTCGGCGGCACACCTTGCGAGCCCATGTGCTTACGGATTTGATCGTAAACGCGTTCTTGTCCGGGGCTTAGGGCTTGCATAAAACATCCTCTGGGGTTTTAGACAGTATGCCGTTTTATACAGGCTCTGGGAAGCGCTCCCCTAGCACCAAGAACTCCATCAGTGCTTTTTGGGCGTGCAGGCGGTTGCCGGCTTCGTCAAAGACTCGGCTGCGAGGATCGTCAAGCAAGGTGTCGCTGATTTCTTCGCCGCGGTGGGCTGGCAGGCAGTGCATGAAAATCACCTCGTCTGAGGCTTGGTCTAATAGCGCCTCGGTCACTTGGTAGGCGGCGAAGTCGGCTTCGCGCTTAGCCTGCTCGTTTTCCTGGCCCATGCTCGCCCAGACGTCGGTGGTGACCGCATGAGCGCCTTGGACGGCCGCAGCCGGGTTGCGCTCAATTCGCACGTTGGCGGCGTGCTCCGCCAGCAGTTCGGGGCTGACGTCGTAGCCCGCAGGTCCGCACAGGACCAGGTTAAAGTTCAACAAGCTGGCCGCATCCATCCAACTGGCGGCCATATTGTTACCGTCACCGACCCACGCGATGGTCTTACCTTCGATCGGGCCGACGTGCTCTTCGAAGCATTGGATGTCGGCCAATATTTGGCACGGGTGATGGTCGTCGGTTAGGGCGTTAATGACTGGGATGCTGGAATAGGCTGCGAAGGTTTCGACCATGCTGTGGTCGTAGGCGCGGATCATGACCAGGTCGATCATCTCGGAGAATACCCGGGCGGTGTCCTCGACCGGCTCACCGCGTCCCAGCTGGGTGTCACGCGGGGACAAAAACAGTCCAATGCCGCCCAACTGAAAGATCCCGGCTTCGAAACTGACGCGTGTCCGAGTGGAGGACTTTTCAAACACCATGCCCAGCGTCTTGCCTGCCAAGGTGGGGTGGCGTGTGCCGCTGCGCTGTTCGGTTTTTAGGGTCGCGGCGCGGCGCAACACCGCCCGAATTTCGGGGGCGCTTAGGTCGTTAAACCGCAGAAAATGCTTCGGTGCTGGCTTCATGCTAAGACTCGCAAAAAAGCGATTGAATATACACAGCGACGCTGCGCCTGCAAAGGTTTTGCAACTACGACGTTGTGGTGACAGCATACGCCCCCATCAACCCTGCAAATTGTATGAAAGTCGAGAGGACCTATGTCAAACACACTAGATAACATCAAACAACAGATCGCTGAAAACCCGGTGCTGCTTTACATGAAGGGTGATCCGCGCGGGCCGAAATGTGGTTTCTCATCTCAGACCGTGCAGGCAGTGATGGCGTGTGAGCGTCCCTTTGCCTACGTCGACATCCTCGAAAACCCAGATGTGCGCGCCGAGTTGCCGCTGTTTGCCAACTGGCCGACTTTCCCGCAATTGTGGGTTAACGGCGAACTCGTCGGTGGCTGTGACATCGTCGTCGAGATGTACCAAAACGGCGAACTGAAAGCCTTGATTCACGACACCGTCCCCGCCCAGGACTAATCCCGAGGGGGCGGCGCGAGGGATGACATCAAGGCGCGCAGCCCTGCCGGCTTGACCGGCTTGTTCATGACGCGTGCGCCCGCCTCCAGTGCGGCGGTGCGTGTCTCTTCGGTCCGATCGGCGGTCAGCAAGATCGACGGCGGACACTGGGGGACGACGCCTTTAATCGCCGCCAAGGCTTCCAGCCCAGTGGCGTTATTGTCCAGGTGGTAATCCAGGATCAGTAAATCCGGGCGGCCGTTTTGTTCGATCACCCGCATGGCATCATCGCCGCTTTGAACCGGCCATACCGTGCAACCCCAGTCGCCCAGCAGTTGGGCCATGCCCTCTAGAATCATCGGCTCATTATCCAAGCACAGCACCCTGAGGCCTTGAAGCTTGGCGCTAGTGCGTCGTGTATTAAGCGCCGGGCTTGCCTTGGGTTGGGCCCGTTTGTCGGTCAACGGCAGGCGCAGGCTAAAACAGGTGCCACGGTTCTCGGTTGAGTGCAGGCGCACTTCGCCGCCCATGAGTTTGGCCAGTCGGATCGATATCGACAGGCCAAGCCCCATGCCCTTTTGGTGTTGCGCGCGGCCTGACTCCAGGCGCGCAAATTCGTCAAAGACCCGCGCCTGGTCTTGTTGGGCGATGCCGATGCCGGTGTCCCAGACTTGCAATTCGACGTGACCGCCGCTGATTCGGGTGCCCAGCAGGACTTTGCCTTGGCGGGTGTAGCGCAGGGCGTTGGACAAAAAGTTTTGCAGCACGCGGCGCACCATCAACGGCTCGGCGTAGACCCAGGCGTCGCGGGCGCGGGCGCGCAGCGTCAGGCCTTTTTCATGGCTCAAGGCATTGAATTCGGCGGCCAATTGCTCGAACAACGGCCGCACGTTTAGGGCCTGGGGATTGAACTTGGTCGCGCCGGCATCCAGCTTTGAAATTTCCAGCAGCGTCCCTAACAACTCCTCGGCGTTGTCCAGCGAGCTGTCTAGGTTTTTTGCCATCTGCACGGCCTCGCCGCTGACCTGCCGCTCGAGCGCGGCGGCGAATAAGCGCGCGGCGTTCAGTGGCTGCATTAAATCGTGGCTGGCGGCGGCTAGGAAGCGGGTCTTGGATAGGTTGGCGCGTTCGGCTTCGGCCTTGGCCAGGGTCAGGTCGCGTTCGGTGCGGGCGCGAATGCGGTTTTCTTGCATGAGCTGGACGTTCAGGTTCGACAGCTCGTGGGTTCGCGAGCTGACGCGTTCTTCCAAGGTTTCATTGGCGGTTTTTAACATCGCTTCCGCCATGCGCCGCTCGGTGACGTCCTGGTACATGATAAATAGGCCGAGTACGCGCGAGTCGACTTGGTGCGGAACGTAAACCGCTTCGTAAAATCGTTCCATGTCCATAAATTCGATGGACACCTCGAACGATTGCCGCTCGCCCTGCAGCGCCCTAGCCATGTGCGGCTGGCGTAGCGCATATTCGGACTCGCTGAAGACCTCCCACGCATGCTTGCCCAAAATGGCATCACGCCGGAAACCCATGATTTCTTCAAAGGACTGGTTCACAAACAATATTCGGCGGTCGTTATCCAGATACGCCAACATGATCGGCACGTTGTCGGTGTAAAGGCGAATGTTGGCCTCGGATTGTTTGAGCGCGCTCTCATTGCGTTTCAGCTCGGTGATGTCGTAAAAGCTCGTCACGAAACCGCCGTCCGGCATGGGGTTGCCGCTGAGTTCAATGACGGTGCCGGTTGGCAGGTATGAAATGCGACGGTGACTGCGGGCATGACTCAGGTGTTCGACACGCCGCTGAATTTGGGCTTCGTGGTCGCCCTCGCCAAAAAAGTTACGCGTCGCGTTGTAGCGCAACAGCGTTTCGATCGGTTGGCCGACCTGCAGCAGCGAACTCGGGTAATCAAATATCTCTTGGTAACGACGGTTCCACGCCACCAAACGTTTGTTGGCATCGATCACGCTGACGCCTGGGGCCAGGTTTTCGAGTGCTGCGTGCAACTGCTCGCGTGACGACTGCAGGGCCCGATTGCTTTCCTCGACGACGGACACCAGTTCGTCAGCCTTGACCGTGCGCCCCTTAATGCGACTGTCCAGCACCAAGCGCGCGGACGAGGCGCCCAGCGCTCCGGCCAGGCGGCGCTCGACTAGCGTCATTAGTTCTGGCGAGGCTTCGAGCGTGGACCGTTCAAACTTGATCCCGAGCTCGTCCTGGATTTCGTGCCAGGCGGTGCGCGCGGCATCTTCGCCTAAGTAGCGCGCTAACAGCACCTCCAGGTCGCCGACCGTGAGCACCCCGCGCCAGGCTTTGGGCGTGCTGGTGACGGCTGCCGAGTCGACCATGATGCTGGCTTGCATGCGGTCGGTGAAGTTCGGCCGTGTCAGCAGCGACACCAGCACAAAGACCAGTACATTAAGGCCGAGTGACCACAGTGTGGCATGGGTCACCGGGTCCAAATGCGCCAACCCTGAAAAACCGATGCGGTCATTCCACAGGATCGCTTGGTGCGAGGTCATGCCATTGAAAGACGGCAGCGCCAGGGTGTATAGCCACACCAAAATGCCGGTCAAGATGCCGCCAAATGCACCGTAGCGATTGGCGCCGCGCCAATACAAACCAGCAATCAGGGCCGGGCCAAATTGGGCTGCACCGATGAATGCCAACAGGCCAATCGAGGCCAAGGACGAGCCGGCAGGGGCGTTTTCGTAATACAGCCACGCCATCATCATGATGCCGGCGATGGCCCAGCGCCGTGACGCCAAAATCAGTCCGCTCAGGTCTTGCTCGCTGCTGCGCACGTAGCGCACGTACGCCGGCACCACCAGCTCATTACAGACCATGGTCGACAGCGCCAGGGTGGCCGCGATAATCATACCGACGCCGGCAGACAGCCCACCGATATACGCCAGCAGGGCCAGCGCCGGCAGGTCCGCCGCCAGCGGCAGTAGTAAGACGTAGCTGTCCGGGCTGACGGAGGCGCCAAAGGTCATTAACCCGGCGGCCGCGATCGGCAGCACCAGCAGTGCAAACGCGCCGAGGTAAATCGGCATCACCCAGCGCGCCATGTCCGTGCGCTGGGCACCGCCGGACTCGACAAAGCTGATTTGGAATTGGCGTGGCAAACAGATAATGGCCAGCGCGCCCAGTAGGGTTTGGGTGAGGAAAATAGGGGTCGTGAAGTCGGTCTCGAACAACGGCCGGGCATTGGGTGTCGTCGCGGCTCGACTGAATAGGGTCCCGATGTCGCCAAACAAGGCGCCACTGGCGCCGATCGAAACCGCCGCGAAGGCAATCAATTTGATGCTGCTTTCAAACGCCAGCGACAGCATCATGCCGCGGTGATGTTCGCGTCGGCTCAAGCGCGCGGTACCGAAGGCGATCGCAAATATGATCAGTAACACGGTGGCCAATAACGCCGGGTCCGTGCCGTCCCGTGACGCTGGGGCCAGCGTAAACCACGCGTTTGAAATCGCCTTTAACTGCAGTGCGATATAGGGCACCACGGTCAACACCGCCGCTAAGGTAATTAACACGGCAACCGGTTGGGCTTTGCCGTAGCGTGTCGCGATAAAGTCGGCGATCGAACTGATGCCGTGGGTATCGGTCAGTACACCGATTTTTTTAAACAGGCTCCAAGCCAATAAAAACGTCAGCGCCGGACCCAGGTAAATCGGTAAAAAGCCCCAGCCTTGATTGGCCGCGGTGCCAACCGCACCGTAAAATGTCCAAGAGGTGCAATAAACACCGATTGCCAAGGCATACACCAGGGGGTGCAGGGGTTTGGCCCGCTTGCGGTCACCCCAAATGGCGACCGCAAATAAGAACAGCACGTAAAATAGGCTTAAGGCCAATAACGAATAGGGACTAAACACGCAGTTTCCTTGCGTTTATTAAAAGACCTAAGTATCGGCCACTAGCGGCCTGACCATCCGAAAGTAGAGTAACCAGCGACGGCCGTGCTTGCTAGATTACGCACGTCTGTAAAACAACATAAAGGGTTATTTAAAATGGACGCACAGAAGGCGCAGGCCTACTGGAAAGAGAACATCTCGACGATCATGCTGCTTTTGGCGGTGTGGTTCATCGTGTCATTTGGGTGCGGCATTTTGTTCGTGGACCTACTCGATACCATTCAATTTGGTGGTTTTAAACTCGGGTTCTGGTTTGCACAGCAAGGCAGCATGTACGTTTTCATGATTCTGATTTTCATTTATGCACGCCGCATGAATGCGATTGACGAAAAATACGACGTAGCGGAGTAAGGGACACTCATGGATCTTCAAACCTTGATTTATCTCTTTGTCGGCGCGTCGTTTGCGCTGTACATCGGGATCGCGATTTGGGCCAAAGCGGCCTCAACTAAAGACTTTTATGTCGCAGGTGGCGGTGTTCACCCCGTGGCCAACGGCATGGCAACCGCGGCTGACTGGATGTCAGCGGCTTCGTTTATTTCACTCGCGGGTATTGTGTCGCTGCTGGGTCGTGATGGCGCGGCCTACCTGATGGGTTGGACCGGTGGTTATGTACTGCTGGCGATGCTGTTAGCACCTTACCTGCGTAAGTTCGGCAAATTCACAGTGCCGGACTTTGTGGGCGATCGTTACTACTCCGATTTCGCACGTACTGTTGCGGTGATCTGTGTAATTTTCGTGTCGTTCACCTACGTGGCCGGTCAGATGCGTGGCGTTGGCGTGGTGTTCTCGCGCTTCCTCCAGGTTGACGTCAACACAGGCGTTATCATTGGTATGTGTATTGTATTCTTCTACGCGGTCTTGGGCGGCATGAAGGGCATTACCTACACTCAGGTTGCACAGTATTGCGTATTGATCGTCGCGTTTATCGTGCCGGCGGTGTTCTTGTCGTTGCAGGTCACCGGTGAGTTCCTGCCTCAGGTCGGCCTCGGTAGCCCGATTGCGTTTGACTTCGATAACGGCGTTCAAACCATTCAGCAGGGCACTTACTTGCTGACCGCGCTGGACCAAACCTTCACCGATTTGGGCTTTAACATCCCTTACACTGAAGGTCGTGCCGGCGTTTGGAACACGTTCCTGCTGTGTGTCGCATTGATGGCGGGTACTGCGGGTCTGCCGCACGTGATCGTGCGTTTCTTCACCGTACCTAAAGTACGTGATGCACGTATCTCAGCGGGTTGGGCATTGCTTTTCATTTCGTTGCTGTACACCTCGGTTCCTGGCGTTGCGGCATTCGCACGTTTGAACCTGATCAAGAACGTACAGAACAACGATTACGCCACCTGGACTGCTGAATGTTCAGCCGAACAGGAAGCGGCGATCAACGCAATCATGGCTGACGGTGGTGATGCTGCCCGTATGCCCTGTGCCGGTAACTGGTTTGCGACCTGGGAAAAGGGCGGTTTGATCGGTTGGATGGACAAAAACGGCGATGGCAAAATTCAGTTTGCTAACGGCGCGCCTTTCGCAGGCAAACCCACATTCAGCGATCAGGTCGGTGCTTCGGGTCAGCGCATGATCACCAACACTGCAATTGCAGCGCCTGAAGGTCAGGCGATCGAAAACGAGCTGTATGTTGACCGTGACATCATCGTTTTGGCTAACCCCGAAATCGCACGTTTGCCCAACTGGGTCATCGCGTTGATTGCGGCAGGTGGCTTGGCAGCTGCATTGTCGACTGCTGCGGGCTTGTTGTTGGTAATCTCGGCGTCTATTTCGCACGACCTGTTGGGTCGCGTGATCTACAAAGACAAAGAAACTGGCAAGTCTAAGTTGACCGATTCGCAGGAACTGATGGCCGCTCGTGGCGCAGCAGTTGTGGCGATCATTGTTGCCGGTTACCTAGGCATCAACCCGCCGGGCTTCGTGGCTCAGGTTGTGGCGTTCGCATTCGGCTTGGCCGCAGCGTCGTTCTTCCCGGTCATCATCAACGGTATTTTCGACAAGCGTATGAACCGTGAAGGTGCAATCGCAGGTATGTTGGTCGGTCTGATCTTCACCTTCGGTTACATCATCCTGAACGTGTTCGTCGACAAGTCCGGCGCCTACGAGATGTTTAACATCAAGGCCACCGGCGTCGGTACCATTGGCATGTTCTTGCACTTCATCGTAGCGTACGTAGTGTCACGTGCGACTGCGCCGCCGCCGCAAGAAATCCAAGACATGGTTGAAGACATTCGTATCCCACGCGGAGCGGGTGAAGCTCAGGCTCACTGAGTCGAGCGGATCATTTGATCCACTGAAAACCAGAAAGGGGGCGTCAGCAATGGCGCCCCTTTTTAAATTTTACAAGGAACCCCCATGGACACACCTGCATTGGATCTCAGCGTTCCGCCTTTTGATTTGCTGTCACCCGAACAGATCAAAAGGCTGAGTGCTGGATTGCACCTGGAGTATTTCGAAGCGGGCCAGGTGATTATTCGCGCCGGCAGCGCCCCCGAAGGGCTCTACATTATTCTGAAAGGTAAGGTCGAAGAGTACGACGGTAATACCCTTGAACACGATTCGGCGCACCTGGTTAGCCAGTACAGCGAGGGCGACCTGTTCGGCTCGTTGGCGGTTCTGAAGGGGCAGGCCCGGGACGAATACCTAGCCTTCGAAGAGGCCATTTGCCAATGCTTGCCAGCCCACCTTTTTTTGGACCTGGTCCACGAAAATCCGGAATTCCGCCAGTACTTCCACAAGGGCTTGGCCAGCATGTCCAAGCAGCACCTGCGCTCGCAAAACCGCCGTGAGGGTGACGATTTCAGTCTGGTCCGGGTCGGCGATTCGGTGACCCGCAAGGGTCTGGTGGTCAGCGCCGACAGCAGCATCCGTGAAACCGTACAAAAAATGCGTGCGGCCCACATCGATTCGGCCTTGGTTGATTTCCCCGGCGAAGCCGGCCGCTATGGACTGGTGACGGGCACCGACTTGCTTAACGCGACGGCCTTAGACGGCTATGGACCGGACGAGAGCATCGCCGGGTTTACTGGGCGTAACCTAATTGCGGTCGAGGCCGAGGCATTTTTGTTCGAGGCCTTGACGGTGATGGCGCGCCACCACATCAAGCGCGTGGTGGTCAAAAAAGAGAGCGCGATTGTCGGCGTCGCTGAACTGGCGGACGTGCTCGGGTTTTTGAGTTCGCGCAGCCACAGTGTCGGGGTCGCGATTGAAAAGGCCCGCAGTATTGAAGATCTGCTAGATGCGGCCGAGCATTTGAACCCGCTGGTCCGAAACCTGGTCGATAAGGGCACTCGGATTCGTTTTTTGATGGATTTATTGGCCGCCTTAAACAACCGGTTGGTGGCCAAAGTCTGGGAGCTGACGGTGTCGGATTCGGTGCGTGAAAACACCGCGTTAGTCGTATTGGGCAGTGAAGGGCGCGGCGAGCAGATCGTGCGCACGGACCAAGACAACTGCCTTATTGTGCGCGATGGGTTTGACTGGCCGACCCAGGCTGCGGACTGCCAACGGTTCATCGATCGGTTGATCCAATTGGGCTTTCCGCCGTGTCCCGGCAACATCATGATCAGTAACCCGATGTGGGTTCAAACCGAAAGCCAATGGGTCCAGACCATTGATCGCTGGGTGTTGGGGCTGGACGAAACTACCCTGATGAACCTGGCCATCGTGATGGACGGCCACCGCGTTGCCGGTGACGCCAAGTTGTTCGATCGTATGGGCCGTGCGCTACTCAAAGCGATGACCGCCAACGACATCTTTATTTCCCATTTCGCGACCCCGTGCATGCACTTCGCGGTACCGCTAACGCTGTTTGGAAACGTCAAGAAAGAACAGCAGGGTGTGGACATTAAAAAAGGCGCCATCTTCCCGTTGGTGCACGGTATTCGGGCGCTGTCGTTAAAAAATAACGTTCGCCAGAGCAATACCTTCAAGCGTATTCAGGGCTTGGTACGCTGCGGTGGGATCCATGAAAAAATGGGACGCAACTTGGAAAGCGCCTTGGTTCTGTTCAGTGATTACCGCCTGCGCAGTCACCTGCGCCAGTTGGGTGCCAATGCTGACGTTACGAAGGTTAATAATTACATTGAACCGAAGCGGCTGAATCGGCTGGAACGCGACATGCTGCGTGAAGGGCTGCATGTGGTCAAAGAATTCAAAGACTGGCTCGAATCTGAGCTGCATATCCGAGGATAGTATGGTCGCAAAAACACTGAAGACGATGGGTACCCGCTTCAAGGTCCAGGGCACACCCTGGGAGCCGCTTTTCATGCCCTATCACGGGGACGAAGTGATTAGCATTGATTGCGAAACCACCGGCTTAAACCCACTGCAGGATGATTTGCTGACCCTGGCCGCGGTCAAGATTCGGGACGGCAAAATCATGACCAGTGAAAAGCTGGATATTCGACTGCCGGCGTCGCCAAAGCAGGCTGCCGATTCCATTCGCATTCACCGTATTCGAAAAGTCGACCTGGAAGATGGCGTCGGCCTAGACCAGGCGTTACCGCGATTTTTAGACTTCATCGGCAACCGTCCGCTGCTGGGCTACTACATAAATTTCGACGTCACCCTGTTGAATCGCTACATCCAACAGGCCTTTGGCTTTGAACTGCCAAATCCGACCCTCGAATTGGCTGATATCTATGCCAGCAAAGAACGTATTGACGAAACCGCCGACCGCCGCCTTGAAACCATTTTGAACGCACTGGGTGTGCCGGTCATGGGCCGCCATACCGCCATTGGGGACGCCACCATGGTGGCGATGGCGTACGTTAAGTTAATGCGTCGTTAACACAGGTTCCGTCAACTGAACGACCAGCACGTAGAGTCGGCGCAGGTATTCGGCATCGGATTGGGCGCGGTGGCGTGGAAGGTGCATCGCGCGGGCCAGTATTTTTAGGTTGTACAGGCGCTCGTCGCGCCGGTGTAGGTCCGGTTCTACCAGTGCCAGCAGCTCGCGAAATTGGTCGTTTGCATCCAAGACCCGGTAGATCGGTGCGAGGGTGCCGGTGTCTTGGTATAGCTTATTGACCCAGAGGCGATCGCGCTCGGGGTTGTCGGATAACACCACGCAACCGTCCAGACGCGCGTGCAACTGCTCGGCCACGCGGCAGGCGTCCTCTCCCCAGTCGACCAAGTCGTAGCGTTGATAGCCGTGGCTGTTTTGGCTTTCACTGTTCCAATGGGTCCAGCTATCGACGCTGCTGGGGTCAATCAGCCAGCGACGGGTTGGCGCCGCGATTTCAGCGACCGCAATATCGATCGGATAGGAGTCTTCCGCTAGACCGGATGCCTCGCAATCGAAGAATAAGGGTGTGTGTTCGAATCGGTTCATGTTCGCCGCGCTAGGGGTTTAGACTACCGAGCCTAGTCAATGCCGGTCACTTTGCCGTCCGGTCCGTTGGAACTGTGACCTGGCACAAGCTTTAATCGCGGTCAGCCCTGGGCAACCCCAAGGGTGATCGATAACAGCCCCATGGCAATTAGCACCGCGCCACTGATGCGCGCGGCACCACCGGTTTTGATCGCGCGCCCCAGGCGACTGCCCAGATAGCCACTGCCGAGCGCCGCCGGCAGCGTGCCTAAGCCAAACCCGAGCATGCCCGCGGCCCCGGCGAGGGGATTAGGCTGGGTCAGGCTCCAGCCTAACGCCGCGTAGACCAAACCGCAGGGCAGCAAACCCCAGGCCATGCCCCACGCCAGTGCGCGTGCGGCACTGTTGATCGGCGTAACCCGCCGAGAAATCGTGTGCAGGGGCGCCGAGATCGGGGTTAGAAGGTGGCGAAAAAGCCGTGTCGGCGGGGCGATTCCAAAGCCGTACAGTCCCATGGCGATCAAAAACAGCCCGGATATCAGCAAGAGCGGCATCAGTGCGCCCGCCAACATCAGTTGTTGGCCGGCCACGCCTGCCAGCGCGCCCAGCAGTGTATACAACCCGACTTTGCCGGCGCCGATCCACATCAGTGTGGTCAGGTTGGCTCGGCCAAGCCGGCGATCCGGGCTGAAATTGAGCGAGACACTGGCCGCCAATGGGCCACACATCGCCAGGCAATGCGCGGTCCCTGCTAGGCCTATCAGCACGCCTGCGATCAGGCTTTCAATCATTCTTTTTGAGGTCAGCCGCGGCGTGGTGTGCCGGATCATCATCGTCGTGCAAGATGCGGTGGGCGGGGCCCTCTAGGTCGTCGTACTGGCCGCCGCGCAGTGCCCACAAAAAGGCACCGGTTGCGACAACCAGCAACACAATCGAAATCGGAATCAGTGCAGCAATAATATCCATGTCAGTCCGCCCGGTTGAGTCGTAATGCATTGAAAACTACCAATAGTGATGACAGCGACATGCCCAGCGCGGCGCCCCACGCCGGTAACCAGCCGCTGGCCGCCAATGGCAATACCGTCAAATTGTACCCGATCGCCCAGCTCAAATTCTGGCCAATCACGCGCTGGGTTTGGCGCGCTAAGGCAACCACGGCAGGGGCTGCACTGAGGCGCTGGGTGGTAATCAGTGCGTCACAACGGGCCCGAGTCAGGGCGCTGGCATCGGTTAGCGCGATACTGGCGTCGGCCGCGGCCAGCAAAGGCGCGTCGTTAATGCCGTCGCCGAGGGCTAACACGGGCCCGTGGTCTTGGGCCAGTTGCAGGTGGGCCAGTTTATCGGCCGGTGACAAGCCGCCGAACCCGCTTAGACCGAGTGGTTCTACTAGGGCGGTGACCCGCGCTTGGGTGTCCCCTGACACCACGGTGATTGGGTGCGGAAGTAGGGCCAGTGCCGCGCGCAGGTCGCTCCGGGGTTCGTCGACCAAGGACCACGCGCAGGCCAGCGTGCCGTTAATGCGCAGCACCACCCAACCGGCGTCGGATGGGGCCACATAGCCGAGCCATGTCGGCTTGCCCAGTTCGACCGGCAGGCCGTTCCAGTGGCCGCGCACGCCTTGACCCTCAACAACCTCAACCGCCTCTAGCCGGGCCCGCGCAAAGGCCTGAAACGGCCGCGCCAGTGGGTGGGCGACCCCTTGCTCCAGACCGCTGGCAATACCCTCGCAGGTCGCCCGCGAGTGGTCAGCCAAAACCGCTGTTTGTTCGATTGATGGGCGCCCGTATGTCAGAGTGCCGGTCTTGTCAGTCAGGGTCTGGCGAACTCGTGCTAGGCGCTCCAGCGCATTGGGGGACAGCAGCACCGCGCCTCGCTTGTGGGCTCCGGCCTGGGCTGCCGCTAACGCAGTCGGGGCGGCCAGGGCGAAGGCGCAAGGGCAGGTCGCCACCAATACTGCCAGTGCCGCTGGGAAGGCCATGCTCGAATCCAGTGCCAGCCAGACCAGCGCGGTCGCCACGGCCGCAGTCAACTGAAAGGCGATAAACCGCCCTGACCAGGCCTGGGCCCAGCTCAATGTCCGTGGGCGCCCGGCCATTGCGAGGTTGGCTTGGTCTTCCAGCTTGGCTAAGGTTCGCTCGGCGCCGACCGCAGTGACCCGCACCACCAGCGGTGTCGGGCCATTCAAGGCTCCGGCCAAGACGGTGTCGCCCGTGCTGACGGCGGTTGGCTGGGACTCGCCGGTGACGGTGGCCTGGGAGATGTCGCCGGCGCCATCCTCAATGCAGCCGTCGACGCTGAGGCGTTCGCCACCGTGCCATTGGATTTGGTCGCCGACTACCACCTCGGACACGGCGATGCGCGTGACCGGCTCGCCCAGCCGCGTCACCAAGGTTGGCAGTGCCAATCGGTCCAGGCCGGTTGCCGTCAGGCTGCGCGCTTGCATCGACTGCTCAATGTGACGCCCGGCCAGCAAAAAGAACGCGAACATACTGACCGAATCGAAGTAGACCTCGCCGCTGCCCTGAATGACGTGCCAAGCGCTGGCGACCCAGGCCAGGCCCATGGCCAGGCTGACCGGAATGTCCATGTTCAGCCGACGGTGGCGGAGCGCGTTGATGGCACCGGAAAAAAATGGCCGCGCGGCGTACAACATCACCGGCGCACTGACCACTAGGCTGATCCAGCGCAGCAGTTGCTCGTGACGGTATTCAATAAAACTGGCATCGGCGGTGTACAGGGCCACCGCAAACATCATGGCTTGCATCGAGCCTAGGCCTGCGACAATTAAACGAATCATGGATTGACGCTGGGCAGCACGCCGTTGAACGGCCGCGTCCGAGGCCCGCCAAGGGCTCGCGCGGTAACCGACGCCATTGAGGCGGTTAATGATCTGGCCCAGCTCAATCAAGCTTGGGTCGTAAGTCACTCGAACCCGGTGATCGCTCAGGTTTACCAGCACCAGGTTGATGCCGGGTGCCGGCGTCAGTGCCTGCTCAATCAGCCAAGCACAGGCGCCGCAGGTGATGCCGTCGACTGCCAAGTCGATGTCGACAGTGCCATCGCCACGAGGGTGGGCGAAGGCCTCGGTCAGGGCGTGACTGTCGCCAAGTTCAAGGTCAAGATCGGGCCTGATGCCCGGCTCGAGGCGCACGCGGTAGTAACGATCCAAGCCACTGTCATACAGGTGCTGGGCGACGGCTTGACAGCCCGGGCAACAAAAGGACTGACGGACACCGGCCAGTTCAGCCGTCCAAGCGTCGGCGTCTGCGACCGGTTGGTCGCAGTGGTAACAGCTCACGTACCGAAGTTGACCCGGGTTTGATCGGGCCACATCACGCGCGTGCGCAGCCTCCAGTCATTTTCCGGTGGGTGCAACTCCAGCAACCGTGGCCCCGGAACCAGGCTTTCCAGTTGCCCTTGGAAAACGCCGTCACGCGCATGGCGCAGGAAAACTTCAGTGTCGAAGCCTTCGCGGGTAGGGTGCACGACCTTAAGGTTGAGCCCCGCCGGCCAGCGCTCCAAATTGGCGGTCAGCGTGACCTGAAAATCGCCGGTCACCGGATCCAGCTCCGCGATCGCTCGGGCGCCAATGGCACGTGCGGCATCATCGCGTTCCAGCGAGCGGTTGATGGCCTTGCCTTCTTTGTAGTAATCGTCACTGACCAGTCCATCGGCGGTCACAATCGACAGTCGCAGCATGTTGATACCGACGATCACAGTGACCGCAATGGGCAGCATAAATAGCCATGGCCAGGGTTCTTTGTACCAGGGATTTACCATCGTTCGGGTCCAATAAAGGTGCTGTCGATTGTGCTGGTGGCGCGGTTGCCGCCGACCGCTTCGATGCGCAAGGTAAAGGGCAGTCGTGCTTGAACCACTTTTTGCGGTTCCAGCGAGACCTGTACCGGTTTCGTGACGCGTTCACCCGGTGCAATAATAACCTGCTCTGGGGCACTTAACTGGGCGCCGGGACGGCCCTCCAGAAAGAACTCAAAGGTCTGGGTGTTCTCGCTTTTATTCAGAATGCTGACTTGCATGCTGTTGACGATGTCACCGTTTAAGGCTTCGGTAAACAGCTGGCCTCGGCCGCGCTCAATACTCAATTCCAGCGGCGAGCGCAGGGCCAAAAACACGGTCAATGACACCACCATCACGGTCATGGCGATCGCGTAACCAATCAGGCGAGGGCGCAGGAAGTGGGTGATCTTTCCGGCCAGTTCATTTTCGGTGCTGTAGCGGATCAAGCCCTTGGGGCGCTCAAGCTTTTGCATGACGCTGTCGCAGGCATCGATACACAGGGCGCAACCGATACACTCGTATTGCAGGCCGTCACGGATGTCGATGCCAGTTGGGCAGACCTGGACACAGACCCCACAGTCGACACAGTCACCGGCGCCCGAGGTTGGGGTTTTCTTGCCGCGTGGCTCGCCACGGCCAACGTCGTAACTGACTACTTTGGTGTCCTCGTCAAACATCACGCTTTGAAAGCGTGCGTACGGGCACATGTAGATACAGACCTTTTCGCGCATCCAGCCGGCGTTCAAATACGTCAGGACGCCAAAAATCATGATCCAAAGTGCCGCTTGGAAGTTCGCATCGAGGGTGAAGAAGTCCGGCACCAGTGCCCGAATCGGCGTGAAGTAGCCAATAAATGTGATGCCCGTGGCCAGCGCAATCGCACCCCAGCTTAGGTGTTTGGACGATTTTCGAAGCAGCTTTTGAAAACCCCAAGGGGCAGCGTCCAGCTTGATTCGTTGGTTACGGGACCCCTCGATTTTCATTTCAAGCCAAACAAAAAGTTGGGTCCAAACGGTCTGGGGGCAGGTATAGCCGCACCAAATTCGTCCGGCATAGACCGTGACCATAAACAGGCCGAAGGCTGAAATGATCAACAGCAGCGCCAGCAAGAAGAAATCCTGTGGCCAAAAGGTCATGTGGAAAACGTGAAACTGCCGCTGGGGCAGATCAAACAGCACCAGTTGGCGCTCGCCCCACATAAACCAGGGTGTCAGAAAGTAAAGGCACAACAAGCCCCAGCTGCCATAGCGGCGTAAGCGTTGGTAAGTGCCTTTAATCTTGCGCTGATAAATCCGGTCCAAATCGATCAAAGGAATTCGATTTGAACCAGAGGTGCTTTTGCTCATCCCAGGTTAGTTGCTCAGGGAATAAACGTAGGCTGATAGCAGCTTGACCTTGTCTTCTCCAAGGTGCTTAAAGACCGGCATCTGGCCTTGACGCCCGTTTTGCAACGTCAGCTCGACACTGCCGCGAACGGTCAGGTTGGGGTGCTTGTACAACCACACGTTGTCCGTCAGGTTGGGCGCACCCAACATCGGGTTGCCTTGACCGTCGGCGCCATGACAGGCAGCACAGTTGGCCTTAAAGGCCGGCGCAGCTTGGGCCGCTTTGTTGAGGTCGTGTTGGCGCCCGGACAGGCTGACCACGTAGTGCGACATGTTTTCGATGCCTTCATCACCCAAGACCTTGGCGAACGACGGCATGATGCCGCCACGGCCACCGTTCAAGGTCGCCTGCAAGGTCGCCGGGTCGCCACCGTACAACCAGTCATTGTCGGTTAGGTTCGGGAAGCCGTAGCCGCCCTGGGCGTTTTGGCCATGGCAGATCGCGCAGTTGTTGCGGAACAGCCGCGAGCCGGCTTTCATCGCCTCGGGGTTCTGGGCCAGGCTGATGGCGTCACCTTCGGCCAATTTAGCAAAGACCGGCGCAAACTCGGTCTCAGCCTTGACCATTTCAGCCTGCCACTGTCCTTCTTGGCTCCAACCCAGCACGCCTTTGAAGTTACCCAGACCCGGGTACAGCACCAGGTAAATCAAACCAAACGCGGTCAGTATTAAGAACTTGTAGTACCACCACTTGGGCAGTGGGTTGTCCAGTTCGCGAATGCCATCAAATTCGTGGCCGGTGTCAGCCTCGGTTTCTTCTTTGTGTGTTTCACTTTTTCGAATCGCCAACAGCAATGCGAGGCAGCCGAAAATAACGATCAAGGTGATCGCGGCGACCCACATGCTCCAAAAGGGCGTTAGGTGATCTGCATTCATGGCTTAAGGCTCTCCTGTTCTTTGTTCACGCGGGCGGCTTGGTCGGCGACGTTTTGCTCCATGGCATCGTCATCCAGCGGCGTTCGCGCGGCCTCATCAAATTTTTTCTTGCGAGAAGGGCTAAAGGCCCAGGCGAAAATGCCAATGAACATCACCAGCATGACCACACTGAGCAGGCCAAGGCCCTCTTCGTAGCTCATTGGACCCTCGGCATGGCGTGGCCGATTTGTTGCAGGTAGGTCACCAGCGCATCGATCTCGAGCTTGCCGCGCACTTCAAATCGCGCATTTTCCAAGTCGCCATCGGTGTACGGCACGCCCATCATTCGCATCACACGCATTTTCTGAAGGGTGTCTTTGCCGGACAGCTCGTTTTGAAACAGCCACGGGAATGACGGCATGTTGGATTCCGGAATCACGTCACGCGGGTTGTACAGGTGCGCGCGGTGCCAGTCGTCCGAGTACTTGCCGCCGACCCGGGCTAAATCCGGGCCTGTGCGCTTGGAGCCCCAAAGGAACGGGCGTTCCCAAACGTGTTCACCGGCGACCGAATAGGCGCCGTAGCGTTCGGTTTCGGCTCGGAAGGGACGTACCATTTGGGTGTGGCAGACGTGACAGCCTTCGCGTATGTAAATGTCACGACCTTCCAAGGCCAGCGGCGACCAAGGCTTTAGGTCTTTGACCGGTTCGGTCGTCGCCGTGGTGTAAAACAGCGGTACGATTTCGGCCAGGCCACCGAGGCTAATCACGGCAATGATGCCAGCGGATAAAACACCCAGGTGGGTTTCAAAAATCTTGTGGGCTTTTGCCATGGTTATTTCCCTGCCGCTGCCGCTGTTGCGGGATCAGCCGCAACCGGTGTCGATGAATCGGCGACGCCATCGCGTGCCATGCGGATTGTCTTGAAAACGTTGTAGGCCATGATGAACATGCCGGTCAGGTACAGCAGGCCACCAATCATACGCACGGTGTAGCCCGGGTAAGACGCGGCGACTGAGTCGATGAACGAGTAGGTCAAGGTTCCGTCCATGTTAACCGCACGCCACATCAAGCCCTGCATAATGCCGTTGACCCACATCGCGGCGATGTACAGCACCACACCGATGGTCGACAGCCAGAAGTGGGTGTTGATCAAACGCGTCGAGTACATGGCGGCAACGCCGTACACTTTCGGAATCATGTGGTAGATGGCCCCGATCGAGACCATAGCAACCCAGCCGAGTGCGCCGGAGTGGACGTGACCAATGGTCCAGTCGGTGTTGTGCGACAACGCGTTGACCGTCTTGATTGCCATCATCGGGCCTTCAAAGGTCGACATGCCGTAAAACGATAGCGATACCACCAGGAATCGTAGGACCGGATCGTGGCGTAGTTTTTGCCACGCGCCGGATAGGGTCATAACGCCGTTGATCATGCCGCCCCAGCTAGGCGCTAACAAGATCAATGACATCACCATGCCCACTGACTGAGCCCAGTTGGGCAGTGCCGAGTAATGCAAGTGGTGCGCACCGGCCCACATGTAGGTCGCGATCAGCGCCCAAAAGTGAACGATCGACAACCGGTAGCTGTAGACCGGGCGGCCCGCTTGCTTAGGCACAAAGTAATACATCATGCCGAGGAAACCCGCGGTCAAGAAGAAGCCCACGGCGTTATGGCCGTACCACCACTGAACCATGGCGTCGACCGCGCCGGAGTATGCGCTGTAGGATTTGAACGCGCTGACCGGGATGGCTGCCGAGTTCACAATGTGGAGCACCGCGATGACGATAATAAATGCCGCGTAGAACCAGTTGGCAACATAGATGTGCGGCGTGGTGCGGTTACGAATAGTGCCCAAAAATACGATCGCGTAGCTGATCCAGACGGCGGCGATCAGGATATCAATTGGCCATTCCAGTTCGGCGTATTCCTTGGTCGAGGTCAAGCCCATGGGCAGGGTAATAATCGCAGCCACGATGACGGCTTGCCAGCCCCAAAAGGTAAATTTGGCCAAGGATGGATATGCTAGCGTCGTACCACAGGTGCGCTGGACAACGTAGTACGAGGTCGAAAACAGGGCGCAACCGCCAAAGGCAAATATCACGGAATTCGTGTGCAACGGACGGATACGCCCGAAATGCGTGAATTGGCTGGCGAGGAAGTCGGGCCATATAAGTTGCGTTGCGATGATTACGCCAAGTGTCATTCCCACGATGCCCCAAACTACTGTCATCACCGCAAATTTGCGGACGACGTCGTAGTCGTAGGACACAGCGTGACTGTTTGCCTGTGCCATATCTTATCCTTGCCTGATTAGTTAGCCCGCAAGAGGCGAGCCGAAAAGTTTCACGAAAACGCGGCTAGTTTAAACGCACCGATGCGCTACCACAACGATTGGCGTGGATCATTTGATCTAAGTCATGCTACGACTTTGTGTTAAAAGGCATATAAGAAGGGTAGGTTTTGATAATCTACAGTTATAAGGCCGCAGGGGCGGTAACGGTTTAAGGTTTTTCGAATTCAATGAAACTTCAACAATTACGATACATCTGGGAAGTCGCGCGTCACGATCTGAACGTGTCTTCGACTGCGCAGAGCTTGTTTACCTCCCAGCCCGGCATCTCGAAACAGATTCGGCTATTGGAGGACGAGCTGGGTATCGAGATTTTTGCCCGAAACGGCAAGCACTTGACGCACATCACTCCAGCCGGCGAAGAAATCATTCGCGTGTCCGGCCAGGTGTTGAGTCAAGTCGACCGCATTCGTCAGCTGTCCCAGGAATTTAGTAACGAGAAGCAGGGTGCGTTGGCGGTGGCCACGACCCACACCCAAGCGCGTTATGTCATGCCGCCGCTGGTGAAGTCCTTTATCCAGGCCTACCCCGAGGTGTCGCTGAATTTGCACCAGGGTACGCCCCAGCAAATCGCTGAAATGGCCGCGGAGGGTCACGCAGACTTTGCCATCGCGACCGAAGCGATGGAGCATTTTAACGACCTGATCATGATGCCGTGTTATCGCTGGAACCGTGCGGTGGTGGTGCCAAAAGACCACCCGCTGGCAACCCTGAAAGGGCCGTTAACGGTCGAGCGCTTGGCCGAAGAGCCGATCGTGACCTATGTGTTCGGTTTCACCGGTCGTAGCAAGTTGGACGAGGCGTTTAGCAAGCATGGGTTGACGCCACAGATCGTATTTACCGCCGCCGACGCGGACGTTATCAAAACCTACGTGCGCATGGGCATGGGGGCGGGGATCATTGCGTCGATGGCGTATGACCCGGTCGCTGATAGCGATTTGGTGTGCATCCCGGCCTCGCACCTGTTTGAAGCCAGTGTCACCAAAATTGGCTTTCGGCGCGGTTCGTTCCTGCGCGGATACATGTACCACTTCGTCAGCCTGTTCGCGCCACACCTGACACAGGATCTGGTGATGAAGGCCCAGCGCATGCAAACCCGTGCCGAAGTGGCGGCGTTATTTGCGGATGTCGAGTTGCCGGAATACTGAGTCGCGCTTAGGTTCGCAGTCCGGCTCGGCCAGGTGCGGATAAAGGCGGCGACGCAATTCCAGCAGCATGAACGCGGTCGCCCCCCACAATGGCGTCGGCCAGGGCAATGCGCCACCCGGTTTGGTCCAGCAAAAGTGAGCCCCTCCCAGGGCATCCACTGGAGCATGGTTGTGGGTGTCCGAGCGCCCTAGCCAACTGATCGGGTAGGCCGACAGCTGCACCGCTTCGTGGCCATCGGCTACCATCACGGCCGGTGTTGCCAGTTGCCCCACAAACACCCGCGCTGAATAGCCGGTGCCGGTTGAAACCGCGCCCAGGTCGCCATGCCATCGGACGCGGTTAGGGGCTAGGCCGGTTTCCTCGAACAGCTCGCGTTTAGCGGTCCGCCACAGGCTTTCACCAGCTTCGCGTTGGCCGCCGGGCAGTGCCCATTGGCCGGAATGGCCGCGTAATTTGTGTGACCGTTTAATCAACAAAATGCCGTGGCTGTCGTCCGACATCGGCACGCCTTGCAGGCCGGGGCAGCTAAGCGGTACTTGTAGCAGCGCCACCGCCGCCTGCTTGGCGTCGTCCAGGCCTTTGCGGTACGGGCGCGTTATGGTGCGCGGCGACAGTGGGAATACAGGATCATCAATGGAATCAAACATGCCGTTTAGTTTAACTGAATCCGTTCATGGGTGGGGCGACTGGTCGTTGCATTACCGGCACTGGCACAATCCGGCCGGCGATGGTGTGCTGGTCGCGCTGCACGGTGCGGGCGTGGCTGGGGCGCTGACCTTCGCGCCAATGCTGCCGCGGTTGGCGGGCTATCGTGATGTGCTGGTGCCGGATTTGTACGGCGCTGGACAGACTCGGCACGGGGCTGGCGAGCGTCCATTTGAGATGGACGAACTGGCCGATCATTTGTTGCGGTGGATTCTAGGTTTTGATTTTCAAGATATTGATTTGGCGGGGTATTCGTTCGGCGGTTTGGTAGCCATGATGATCGCGGCGCCCCTCGGGATTCGGCGTTTGACGCTGATTGAGCCTGCGCTGATGGAAAGCCCCTCGTGGGCTGCGACGCTGGCCCGACGCCAGCGTTACGCGGCGGCCACCGATCCGTTGCGTGGCGGCGGTGATGCGGTCGCGGCGGTGACGGCGTTTTTGGACATTGTGTCGCCCAACCGATCGCGTCACCCGCGTATTGAATCGATGGTCACACACAGGCTGTCACACAGACCTGTTGGGTTGGCGCATGCGCTGGATGCGGTTGGGCGTTACGCGCCCAGTCTGAACCGTTCCGGATTGCTAGCGAGTTTGCCACCGACCCTGAGCCTAGTGGGTGCCAAAACCCCAGACGATGCTCACGCCTTGCACCGCGCCCAGGCCCAGTGCCGGCCTGACTGGGGCTACCAGGTCATTGCTGGGGTTGATCATGCCTTACCTTATCAAAAGCCGACCGCGGTCGCCGATGCCTGTATTGCTTGGTTCAAACGTGGCGACGCTTAAGGCCGCTCATTGCCAACACTTGAGTGCTGATTTCTTCGACGCTTTGGTCGGTCGTGGCGATATGCGGAATGCCTTCGCGGCGGTAAATCGCTTCGACTTCGTTAACCTCGAAGTGGCACTGGTGTGGACTGCAGTAACGCGAATCCGGCCGGCGTTGTTCGCGAATAGCGGACAGGCGCACCGGATCGATCGTCAGGCCAAACAACTTCGACTTGTGCTTTTTCAAAATCGCTGGCAGCACTGGGTTGTCTAGGTCTTCCTCAGTCAGCGGGTAGTTGGCTGCGCGGATGCCAAATTGCATCGCCAGGTACAGGCAGGTCGGGGTTTTTCCGCAGCGCGACACCCCAATCAAAATAAGATCGGCCTGGTCGTAGTAACGAATGCGGGCGCCATCGTCGTTATCCAGGGCAAAGTTAACCGCGTCGATACGCAGGTCGTAACCGTTGTCCGGCTTGACCGCGTGGCTCATGCCAACTGAATACGCAGACTCGGTTTCAAGTGCACTTTCGAGTGGCTTTAGAAAGGTCTGAAAGACGTCCATCATGACCCCATTGGAGCTCGAGATAATGTCGCGTACCTGTGGATCGACCAGGGTGTCGAACACGATGGGCGGCACGCCGTCGCGGCCGGCGATATGGTTGATTTCGTCGCGAACCTGATTGGCTTTGTCGGGCGAGTCGACGTAGGGGTGGGTTTGTCGCTCAAAATCGATCTTGGTGTCGAACTGGCTGAGCAGCGCTTGGCCAAGGGTCTCGGCGGTAATACCGGTGCCATCGGAAATAAACAGTATCGTTCGTTTGGTTCTATTCACTATATGACTGCCTCAATAATTTGGTCACAAAAAGCCGTGCAGCAATCTTGGCTTTAGTTAACAATGTCATTACGAAGTCACCCTAGCATGGATATTTTGTCTTGGGCGTGGCGTTGATTTGGTGCAATGGAGAGAGCGGTATGCAATACACCATCGGTTTTGAAAAGTTAGGCATGGATGATGTTGAGGTAGTCGGCGGAAAGAATGCCAGCCTTGGCGAAATGATTTCGAATTTGTCCGGTGTTGGCGTGTCGGTGCCCGGCGGGTTCGCAACGACTGCCGATGCGTACCGTGAGTTCCTGGCCCAGGATGACCTGGCTGGGCGGATCAAAGCCGAGCTTGATGCGCTTAACATCGAAGATGTGCGAGCGCTCGCCGAAGTCGGCGCGCGGATTCGCGGCTGGATCATGCAAGCCAATTTCAGCGCGGGCTTTGAGTCGGCTTTAGAAGCTGACTTTGCCGCCATGTGCAACGGCAACCCGGACATTGCGGTGGCGGTGCGCTCGTCTGCAACGGCCGAAGATTTGCCGGACGCGTCGTTTGCCGGCCAGCAGGAAACCTTTCTTAATATTCGCGGTTTGCAGAATATTAAAGACAGCATCAAAGAGGTCTTCGCTTCGCTATTCAATGACCGCGCCATCAGCTACCGCGTGCATCAAGGATTTGACCATGAATTGGTCGCCTTGTCCGCGGGCATCCAGCGCATGGTGCGCTCCGAGACCGGGGCGGCCGGTGTGCTGTTCACCATGGACACCGAGTCTGGTTTCCGTGACGTGGTCTTCGTGACCGCCGCCTACGGGCTGGGCGAGACCGTCGTACAAGGCGCGGTCAACCCGGATGAGTTTTATGTGTCAAAGCCAATTTTGGCCAATGGCAAACCCGCGGTACTGCGCCGTTCACGCGGCTCCAAGCTGATTAAAATGGTCTACGACCAGCACGCCCCGGGCAAAAGCGTCAAGACGGTCGAGGTCGACGAAGCGCAGCGCAAGGTGTTCTGTTTAACGGACGCCGAAGTCGAAGAGTTGTCGCGTCAAGCGGTGACTATCGAACGCCACTATGGCCGACCGATGGACATCGAGTGGGCCAAGGACGGCGATGACGGCTTGCTGTACATCGTTCAGGCGCGGCCGGAAACCGTCCAAAGCCGGGCCGATTCAAACGTCATGGAAAGCTACGTGCTTAAAGGTGACGGCACCATTTTGGTCGAAGGCCGTGCGATCGGTCAGAAAATCGGCCGCGGTCCGGTCAAGGTATTGGCCAGCATCGACGATATGGACCAGGTCGAGCCGGGTGACGTGTTGGTCACCGACATGACCGACCCGGATTGGGAGCCGGTCATGAAGCGCGCCAGCGCCATTGTGACTAACCGCGGCGGGCGCACCTGCCACGCCGCCATTATTGCTCGCGAGTTGGGCATCCCTGCGGTGGTCGGTGCCGGTGACGCAACCCGTCGACTGACCACGGGCACCGAGGTAACCGTTAGCTGTGCGGAGGGGGACACCGGGTTTGTCTACGAGGGTCTGCTCGAATTCGACCACCTTAAACGCAATGTCTCGGACATGCCGGCGTTGCCATTCAAGATCATGATGAACGTGGGTAACCCGGACCGGGCGTTTGCCTTTGCCGGGCTGCCGAATGCCGGCATTGGCTTGGCCCGCCTCGAATTCATCATCAACCGGATGATTGGCATTCACCCCCAGGCGCTGCTGGAATTCGACAAATTGCCCAGTGACTTGCGCAACTCGATTGCCGACCGAATTGGCGGCTATGCCGACCCCGTTAGTTTTTACATTGATAAATTGGCCGAGGGCATCTCGACATTGGCGGCGGCCTTTGCCGGCGAGCGCGTGATCGTGCGTCTGTCTGATTTTAAGTCTAATGAGTACCGTAACTTGATTGGCGGCAGTCGCTATGAGCCGGAAGAAGAGAACCCGATGTTGGGCTTTCGCGGTGCGTCGCGCTACATCGACGAAGGCTTCCGCCCGTGCTTTGAGCTGGAGTGTGAAGCGCTGAAAAAAGTTCGCAACGTAATGGGCCTGACAAACGTCGAGGTCATGGTGCCGTTTGTGCGTAACCTTGACGAGGCCAAACGCGTGACTGAGCTGTTGGCTGAAAACGGCCTGAAGCGCGGTGAAAACGGACTCAAGGTCATCATGATGTGCGAATTGCCGTCCAACGCAATTCTGGCGGATCAATTCCTGGAATACTTTGATGGGTTCAGCATCGGTTCGAACGATTTAACCCAGCTCACCTTGGGTCTGGATCGCGACTCTGGGCTGATTGCGGACAAGTTTGACGAGCGCAACGACGCGGTTAAGTTCTTGCTGTCACGCGCGATTCAATCGGCCAAGGCGGCCGGCAAATATGTCGGCATTTGTGGCCAGGGCCCGTCGGATCACTTGGACTTTGCCCAGTGGCTGATGGACGAAGGGATCGATTCGGTCTCGTTAAACCCGGACAGCGTGCTGGAAACCTGGTTCCACCTGGCGGAAAACGCGTGAATCGGCATGCCGATTTAACCCCGGACCTGTGCGACCGTCTTGGCGACGTCGTGCGGGTTCTGGACCCCGGTTTTGCGAGCTTTGGCGGTCATGACTGTTTTCACGGTGAGGTTGTCACGGTGTCGGCGTTTGAAGACAACTCTCGGGTTCGCGAGTGGGTCGCGCAGCCGGGATTGGGGCGTGTGCTGGCGGTGGATGGCGGAGGTTCATTGCGCCGTGCCATGCTCGGTGATCAGTTGGCCCAGACCGCGGTTGACAATGGCTGGGAAGCGATCGTGATTAACGGCTGTATTCGCGATGCGGTTCAAATCGAAGGCATGCCGATCGCGGTGTACGCGCTCAATACCCATCCGATGAAGACCGAGAAACTCGGCGTCGGCCAGTCCAACGTCGCGCTGCGATTCAGTGGCGTCTCGATCAACCCCGGCGACTTTATGGCTGGGGATACCAATGGACTGTTAGTTAGCTCGTCGCCGCTGCTTTAAAAAAAGTGGTGTTTTCGCTGGCGTTTGGGTAGCCGAAGGCGGGTCGTAATTTAACCCCAACCCAGCTGCCGGCTAAGGCCGGTAGTAACCAGATCCAACCGTGGACACTGCCACTGGCAATGCCGCTGAACAGTGCGCCGATGTTGCAGCCAAAGGCGATGGTCGCGCCGTAACCCATCAACACCCCCCCCAGCAGTGCGCCCGCCAAGGGAAGTACCTTGACCGCGCCGGGGTGGAATTTGCCGCTGAGTAGGCCTGCGCCAATGGCGCCGGCAATAACCCCCAGGTTCGGCATCAAAAAACTGTCCATGAACCATGGGTTTTCCAGGCGGCTGGCCATCAAGTCGGACGACCAAAATGCGCTGAAGTCCAAATCCCACTCCCAGCCTTGGGCGGTGTCTAGCTGGGTGCCGATCAAGGCGAATCCTTGGGCGGTAGACCAGGGCCGCCCACTGACCAACAAGATGCCCAGGTTAACCGCGGCCAGCACCAGCGCGGCGATCAGTACAGGTCGTGATTTAGGGTCCTTGAACCAGCCCAGCGGGTTGCGGCCGGCGATCGCGAACAGTGCCACCAATCCCGCCAGCAGTAGTCCGGTGCCTAGCCAGGGGCCTAAGCTGCGGGTCAGCGATTCGGCAAAGAAAATGGGCGCTTCAAGCCAGTCATCGTAATCGCGGATCGCCAGCATGGTGCCCAGACCAAACGCCAGCAGTACGGCGATTGATTGAATGCGGCCTTGGCCCAAGTGAAACAACGACCCCGATGAACAGCCGTTGGCGATTTGGGCGCCGACGCCGAAGATAAACGCGCCTACCAGGAGGCTGACGCCGACCGGACGGACAAACCCATTCAGGTCAGGGGACAGTGCGATCAGTGGCGCCATCACCAGTGAGGCGGCTCCGATCATCAGTAGTTGGGCCCGGAATAATCGCGTTGAACGGCCGGTAACCAAATCGCGCCAGGCCGTCGCAAAGCCAAAGGACGCGGTTAAAAACGCGATGCCGGCGATCATACCCAGCGCCAGTAAAGCGGTTTGCGGCAGGGAGGTGAAATAGGTGCTGGCAATCAGCAGCCCAGCGATCAGTGTCGCGCCGGCAATGCGGGCGCTTTTTGCAAAATAAGCCATGGTGCGAGTTTACGGTCGTGCGGCGGTGGCTTCTAGCGTATTTTTAGAATAAATAATGCGGATGCTAGACCCAGAGTATCTAACAGCAACAAAAAGCATTGGTCTGGGCGCCGGGTGCCCCATAATAGGCGAATGAATTTACGAACGAAGACACCCTGTCTGGGTATGTGCTCGACTACTTACGGGGATTTGGTGTGTCGCGGCTGTCGCCGTTTCGCCCACGAAGTGCGTGATTGGAATCGCTACCAAGAGCCGGCAAAGCGGGCGGTCATGAGCCGCCTAGAGGCGCTCCAGGTGACGCTGGCCGGTAGCGTGGTCCAGGTGACTGATCCGGAGCGCCTGTGGTCGCTGTGTGAACAATTGCGTGTGCGCGGTGCGCGCCCCGAACAAGACCCCCTGTGCTGGGCTGCCGAGTTGCTGCGCATGGGCGGGCAACATTTCAAACGCCTGGATGAACTCGGTTTGCGGGCTATGCCTCAGTGGGAACACCAAACGGTGGGGCAATTGTCCGACTGGTTGACCCAGGCGCTATACCAGCGCGCACAAGCGGAATACGATCGACTGCATGCCAACCACTTGAGGTTTTAAGCATGTTTGACCATCAGTCGTTAGCGGTGCCGGTGGTGGCGGCCCCGATGTTTCTGTTGTCCCAGCCCGAGACCGTGATTGCGTGTTGCCAGGCCGGCATCGTTGGCAGCATGCCGGCGCTTAATGCACGCACCAGCGAACAGCTAGATGACGCTATTGCGCGGATCAAGGCGGCCATCCCCGCGGCGGCACCCTTTGCCATCAACTTAATCGTTCACCCATCGAACCCGCGTCTGCACGATGACTTGGCGGTGGTGGTCAAACACCAAGTGCCGATTGTCATTACCTCGCTCGGTGCGGTCCCGGATGTGGTCCAGGCGGTCCACGCCTACGGCGGCCAAGTCTGGCATGACGTGACCACGCGCAGGCATGCTGAAAAGGCGGCGCAGGCCGGTGTCGACGGAATTATTGCGGTGGCCGCCGGCGCTGGCGGTCACGCTGGTGTGCTGAGCCCGTTTGCGCTGGTCTCGGAAATCCGCCAGTGCTTTGACGGCACCCTGGTCCTTGGTGGGGCGCTGAACACCGGTGCGGACGTGTTGGCTGCTCGGGCGATGGGAGCAGATTTGGCCTACATGGGAACACGCTTTATCAACAGCGCCGAAAGCGCGGCCGGGGCCGATTACCGTGCCATGGTGATCGCCTCGCAGGCCAGTGATATTGCCTACACCGATCAAGTCTCGGGCATTCCAGGCAACTTCTTGATTCCGTCGTTGCGAGCGGCTGGCTTGGATTCGGCGAAATGGGGCGGTAAAACGGTTGACCTGGGGCAGGAATTGTCCGTCCCGACAGGCGGCGCCAGGGCCTGGACCTCGCTATGGTCGGCCGGCCACGGCGTCGGCGGCATTGATGACACGCCGAGTGTGGCCGAGTTGGTGGCGCGGCTAGGCGCTGAGTATGCTCAAGCGCGCGCACGTATCGGGTAGCGAGCCTGGGCCCAGACCCCCGTGGGGCGACTGTTCATTGCAAGTTCGCCATCGAATTCGTCCAGCAAGCTGCGCAGTAAATCCAAGCCGATGCCGAGGCCCTGTTGATCGCTGGCACCCAAGCCCGGTCCGGTGTCGATCACGGTCAATCGCAGCCAGCGGTTCGACTGACTGACTTGCAAACGGACCGTGCCGCGGCGGGTTGCGGCGATCGCATTGCGCATCAAATTGTCGGCGGCGATCAGGGCCACTTGCTGCGCCACCGGCCAATCATCGACCGACGTCGACACCGCAATCGACACCGTTACCTGGGGGCGGCACAGCACGCGCCATGAGGCGGCCAGGGCGTGCAGCTGTTGGCGCAGTGGTAACGCCGGTCGTTCGCTGCGGGTGAACCACTGCTCAAGCGCCTGTAGGCAGTGCACGGCGCCGCCGTGATCGCCCGCTTCGATCAGCCGGCGCGCGGCAATGGTTAAGTTGCGCGCGTCGTGGCGAGTTTGTTGCAGTCGCCGCCGAGCCACCTCCATGGCGTCCAAAGCATGCCGTTCGCTAGCATCGGCGCGGTTTAGCGTTTGCGTCAATCGCCATAGGCTGGGCGCGCGTGCATACCGGGACGGGGTCGGGCGTGGTTGGACGGTAAATCGAGTCATGGCGGCAGTATCCCGCGGCCAATTTTTTGATCCCATTGGTCACAGGTATCGCCTTTACGACCTGAGCTGGCAATAATGTCGCTCTGCAAAGGAGATCTGCGTGAACTACCCCACTCTAGAAGAATTGGTCGGCAACACGCCGTTGGTGCGTTTGCAACGTTTAGCACCCGACGGAGTGACGGTGCTGGGCAAAATGGAAGGTAATAATCCTGCCAGCAGTGTCAAAGATCGTGCCGCGCTGTGGATGATTAATGAAGCCGAGCGCAGTGGCCGGATCAAACCAGGCGATCGGTTGATCGAGGCGACCAGCGGCAACACCGGTATTGCACTGGCCATGGCCTCGGCGATTAAAGGCTATCGTATGTGCCTCGTGATGCCGGACAACCTAAGTGTCGAACGGCGCGCCAGCATGAAAGCCTTTGGTGCGGAGTTGATCTTGGTGTCCAACGGCATGGAAGGGGCGCGTGACCTGGCCGAATCGCTCCAGGCCAAGGGCGAGGGCATTATTCTGGACCAGTTCGCTAACCCCAGTAACCCACAGGCCCACTTCGACTCAACCGGGCCCGAGATCTGGCGTGACACCGGCGGCGAAATCACCCACTTTGTCTCGTCCATGGGCACCACGGGCACGATTATGGGCGTGTCGCGTTACCTGAAAGAGCAAAATCCCAGTGTTCAAATTATCGGGCTGCAACCTAACGAAGGGTCGCACATTCCCGGCATACGGCGCTGGCCGGCAGCCTATATGCCGACTATCTTTGAACCGCAACGGGTTGACCGTGTGCTGGATATTTCCCAGTCCGAAGCCGAAGAAACCACCCGCCAGCTGGCCGCCCAGGAAGGCATTTTCTGTGGCATCAGTGCCGGCGGTGCGGTCGCAGGCGCCCTACGAATTGCGCGCGAAAACCCCGGCGCCACCATTGTCACCATTATTTGCGATCGCGGTGACCGTTACCTATCCACTGGAGTGTTCCCAAACTAATGGCCAAACGAAAAGCCCCTCGCCGCAAAAAAATGCCGGCCCCCTTTGAAGCTGACGTGCTGCGCTTGACCCAAGAAGGGCGCGCGGTGGTCGAACATGATGAGCGCGTGGTGTATGTCGGCAATGCACTGCCCGGTGAGCGCGTTGAAGTGCATGTGCACAATCGCTGGCAAGGCCATGGCGAGGGTCGCGCCATGGCCGTCGCCAACCCCAGCGACGAACGCGTAGAGCCGATTTGCGCGCACTTCAATAACTGCGGTGGCTGTGCACTGCAGCACTGGGCGCCGGACGCTCAAGTCGCCTTTAAGGCCGGTGTGCTGGATGACTTGATTAGCGAGCACGGCGGTACTCAAGCGCAACAAACCCTGGCGCCGCTGCGCGGCCCGCACCATGGTTATCGCCGCAAAGCCCGCATGGGCGTGCGTTGGGTGGCCGCTAAAGAACGCGTTTTGGTTGGCTTCCGCGAGGCCGCCAGTGGTTTTCTGGCCGTGATCGACGACTGTCAGGTGCTGGATCCGCGGGTCGGTCTGCACCTGCAGGACATCGCCGCGGCGATTCGCCAAACTACGATCAAAGACCGTATTGCCCAGATCGAAGTGGCCTGTGGCGACCAAGCGGTGGCGCTTATATTTCGCGTGTTGGACCCGCCGACCCAGCAAGATCAGGCGCGCTTGGTTGAGTTGGGCAAGCGCTTTGGCTACCAGATCTGGTTGCAGCCCAAGGGTCCCGAGACTACCCATCGCATCTACCCGCTGACGGGCCCGGAGTTACTCAGTTACGAGCATCCGGAGTACGGGCTGCGAATGCTATTCCACCCGCATGACTTCACCCAGGTCAATGCGCCGATGAACCACCAGATGATGACCCAAGCCCTCGATTTGTTGGAACTTACGTCCAGCGACCGGGTCTTAGATTTGTTCTGTGGTTTAGGTAATTTCACCTTGCCGATCGGACGCACGGCGGCCCACGTGGTCGGGGTCGAGGGCAATGAAGCGATGACAGAGCGGGGGCGGTTAAACGCCCAGCGCGCCGGCATGCAGCATGTCGAGTTCCATGCGGCGGATCTGACTGAATCGATCGACGACAAGCCCTGGGCGCGCGGCGGTTTTAATAAAATCTTGCTGGACCCCGCACGCAGCGGTGCCGGCGACGTGCTCGCGGCGTTGAACTTAGACGGCGTTGAAAAGATTGTGTACGTGTCCTGCAACCCCGTCTCGCTGGCCAAAGACATCGCCATTTTACGTGGACGCGGCTGGACCCTGACCCACGCTGGGATTATGGACATGTTTCCACACACCGCCCACGTCGAATCGATGGCGGCCTTTGTTCGCGAGGACCTCAATGGTTAAAACTCGGATTGCACATCCCCTGGACGGTGAGCGTTTGGACGACAGCCAGTATTGGCTGAGTCAGTGGCGTAAACTGGGGTTTGACGATGCGCGTCTGAGCACCGCCCTGGACATGATCCAGGTTGCGGCCGAGCAACCCTCGCCACTGGATGAGTGGGACGGTCTGGACAGCCTGAAATTGGGGCTCGAGATGGCGACTGTGATCGCGACCATTTCCGGCGACATCGAAACCTTGTTGGCCGCCTTGGTCTATCGCAGCGTTCGAGAGGGTAAAATTAGCTGTGACCAGGTCGAATTTAGCCTCGGTGCGGTGGCCCGACGCTTGGTCTCTGACACTCTGCGGATGCGTGTGATTGGCGACCGAGGCCTCAGTGACGTGCGCGCCATTGGCGGCAAAGAAGAGGGGCTAGACGTCATTCGTCGGATGCTGGTGTCGTTGGTCGACGACCCGCGTGTAGCGATTTTAAAGTTGGCCGAGCGAACCGCCGTGATTCGCGCTGTTAAAGACCACAGCGAGGCCCACCGCCAACGCGTCGCCCAAGAAATTATCGATGTGTATGCGCCGTTGGCGCACCGCTTGGGCATCGGCCAAATTCGCTGGGAATTGGAGGACATGGCGTTTCGCTACCTGCGCAGCGATGAATACAAGGCGATTGCCAAACAGCTGGCCGAGCGGCGCCAAGAACGCGAGCATTACATCGAAGATGTGGTCCAACGATTGCGCGACAGTTTGAGTCAAGCCGGCATCGATGCCGACATCAGCTGGCGCGCCAAACACATCTTCAGTATTTGGCGCAAGATGAGCCGAAAGAACATTGAATTTAATGAGGTTTATGACGTTCGCGCGATCCGTTTGCTGGTTCATGAAACGCGCGATTGCTACGCCGCCCTGGGCATGGTTCACGCCGCCTTTAAGCACCTGCCGGGCGAGTTTGACGATTACATCGCGCAGCCCAAGCCCAACGGTTATCGCTCGCTGCATACCGCTGTGCTGGGTCCGGAGGGCAAGGTGGTCGAGGTCCAGATTCGGACCCACAGCATGCACGATGAAGCCGAGTACGGTGTCTGTGCGCACTACCGCTATAAGGGCCACGACACCGACGAAAAACCCGGTAGCTATGAGCAAAAAGTTGAGTTTTTTCGCCAGGTATTGGCCTGGCACGACGAAATGGGCGACACCGAAAGCCTGTTAGAAGCCTTTCGTAACGACACCTCGGATGACCGTGTGTACGCCTTTACGCCGGCTGGCGACGTGGTTGATTTGCCGCGCGGCTCGACACCGTTGGACTTTGCCTACAAGGTCCACACCGAGGTCGGTCACCGCTGTCGTGGTGCCAAGGTCGGCGGCCGCATTGTACCGCTGACCTATCGCTTGGGGTTGGGCGACCAGATCGAGATTCTGACGGCCAAGGAAGGCAAGCCAAGCCGGGACTGGTTGAACCAAGACCTGGGCTTTGTGACAACGTCGAGGGCGCGCTCAAAGATCCAAGCCTGGTTTCGTCTTCAGGATCGCGATGCAAATTACGAAGAAGGCCGTCAGCTATTAGAGGTCGAACTGCGCCGTTTGGCCCTGGTGGCGCCGCCGCCGGCACTGCTGGCCGAACGCTTGGGACTGCAAACTGAAGACGAACTTTACGTGGGGCTGGGTGCCGGCGACATTAAACTGTCGCAGGCCATTGGTGCGGTCCATCGTTACCACCAGGAATCGGACCCGTCCGGCGAGCCGGACGAGCTACCACTGGGAGAGCATGCGTCCCGTGCCGAGCGAGGCTCCATCACCATCGATGGGGTGGATAACTTGGCGTCCAGCTTGGCCAGTTGTTGCAAACCGGTACCAGGTGATTGGGTCAAGGGGTATATCACCCGAGCCCGCGGTGTGTCCGTACACCGCGCCGATTGCCCGTCGTTCGAAAACCTCAACGCGAATGAGCCGGAACGTATTGTCGACATCCAATGGGGCAACCTTGAACGTGCGTATCCGGTCAATCTGTACGTCAAAGCCATGGACCGGACCGGACTGCTGCGCGATGTGTCCAATGTGTTGGCGGGCGAGCGGTGCAATGTGTTGGCCGTCAATACCCAGTCGGATCGCTCCGATGGCAGTGCCACCATGCGCCTGCAGATAGAAGTCGAGGGGCTGTCGCGGCTGTCCGGCGTATTGACCCGCCTGTCCCAATTGCCCTACGTCCTGGAGGCTCGCCGTGAGCGCAGTTGATTTACCGGCCTTGGCGGGCTTAATGGCCGAGCTGCGTGACCCGGCCCACGGCTGTCCGTGGGATCGGCGTCAAACCCTAGCTTCGTTGGCCAAGTTTGCGGTCGAGGAGGCCTACGAGGTTCAGGATGCAGCATCACGCGGCGCCTGGGCTGAGTTGCGCTCGGAGTTAGGCGACTTGCTATTTCAGGTGGTATTTTTTAGTCAAATTGCGCACGAATCTGGGCACTTTCAGCTGACTGATGTGGCCTCGGGGCTGCATGAAAAACTGGTCCGGCGCCACCCCCATGTTTGGCCCGATGGCACCCGCGCCAGCTTTGGCCAACCGACGCACCTGACCGAAGCGCAGGTCAATGCGGCTTGGGAATCACGCAAAGCCGACGAGCGCGCGGCGCGCGGCGAGGGCGGACTGTTGGATGATGTGCCGTTGGCGCTGGCGGCGGCTCAGCGTGCACAAAAAATCCAAGCGCGGGCGGCCAGGGTTGGGTTTGACTGGCCTTCGTTGGACGGCGTGCGCGATAAAATCAGTGAAGAACTGGCCGAACTAGACGCCGCCACAAGCCCCGATGAGCGCGCCGATGAGCTGGGTGACCTGATGTTTACCTTGGTCAATTACGCACGTAAATCAGGGCTGGATGCGGAGCAGGTACTGGCCGGCGCGAATCGGAAATTTGAGGCGCGATTTGCCCATATGGAGTCGCAAGGCCCGCTTGAGGGGCTTGATACGGATGCGCTCGAGGCCCGCTGGTCGCGTGCCAAGTCGGCGACGTGAATTGCAAGGTCCGGCGCGATCTGGTTAATTGGTGCGCTCCCCACCTTTAAAAACGGATTTTTACTGTGACTGAAATGTCCCCCGCGCTCCGAGATGACGTGCGGCAGTTAGGCGATGCACTCGGGCACGCCATGGCCGAACACCTAGGCCAACCTTTTCTTGACCAAATTGAATCCATCCGGTCGCTGGCTAAGCAAGGCCGAGCGGGTGACAAGGCCGCGCGCACGGCGCTCCAGCAAACCCTGCAAGAGCTAGACGGTGACGACCTGGTTCAGGTCGCTCGCGCATTCACCCAGTTTTTGAACCTGGCTAATATTGCGGAACAACACCATCGGGTGCGGTACCACCGTCAAAACACGGCCGAGGACGGCCTGCTGTTAGGTGAGGATTCGATTCGCGCGGCAATGACGCGACTGATGGACCAGGGCCACAGCGGCGCCGAGATTGCCGAGGCCATCCCAAAACTGTCGATTGATCTGGTGTTGACCGCGCACCCGACCGAAGTGGTGCGTCGCTCGCTGATCCAAAAATACGAAGGCATCGCCGAATGCTTGGGCGCGCTTGATGGCGGCGATTTATCCCCGCGCGAGGCCAATCACCAGCGCCGGCGACTGCAACGATTGATCGCCGAGTGCTGGCACACCAATGAAATCCGTGGTCAACGGCCGACCCCAGTGGATGAAGCCCGATGGGGCTTTGCGGTGATTGAAAACAGTTTGTGGAACGCGGTGCCGGATGTGTTGCGTGACATCAGCACGCACATGCAGGCGACTACGGGCCACCCGTTGCCGATTGACGCCTCGGTGTTCAAGTTTTCATCCTGGATGGGCGGTGACCGTGACGGCAATCCCAACGTCACGGCCCGGGTCACCCGCGAGGTCTTGGGCTTGGCGCGCTGGATGGCGGCGGACTTGTTTGAGGGCGACATCAACCGCCTGATCCAGGACCTGTCGATGGACGCGTGTAACGACGAAATGCGCGCTCAGGTAGGCGACCAACGCGAGCCGTACCGTGTATTCCTGCGCCCCTTGCGTCAGCAGATGCGCGACATCCGAAGTGAAATTGAAGCCATTCGCGACGGCAAACCGGTCAGTGTGTGTTCGAATTTGCGTTCCAAAGCGGCTATTTTGGAGCCGCTGACGCTGTGCTATCGCTCGTTGCACGAGCGCGGCATGGGCGTGATCGCCGACGGTTACTTGCTGGACACCATCCGGCGTGCGGCGACCTTTGGCCCGAACCTGGTAATGCTGGATATCCGTCAGGAATCGGACCGTCATACACAGGCCTTAGCGGAGCTGTGTGAGTTTGTCGGTTTGGGCGACTACCGCGCCTGGGACGAAGACAAGAAACAAGCGTTCTTGCTCGGCGAATTGCAATCGAATCGTCCGTTGTTACCGCCCAACTGGCGCGGCAGTGACGACACCTACGAGGTCCTGGAAACTTGCCGTGTGGTCGCCGATTCGCATGCCGATGCGATCCACAGCTACGTGATTTCGATGGCACGTCAGCCATCCGACGTGTTGGCGGTGAAGTTGCTGCTGAAAGAATGCGGTGTCGTCCACTCAGTGCCGGTGGCGCCGCTGTTCGAAACCCTGGACGATCTGGAACGCGCGCCGAGCGTCATCAACCAACTGTTGGCAAATGCCTGGTACCGAGACAGCATCGGTGCGCGCCAGGAAGTCATGATCGGGTACAGCGACAGCGCCAAAGACGCCGGTACCCTAGCGGCGACCTGGGCGCAGTATCAGGCCCAGGAAAAACTGGCCGAAGTGTGCCGCCTGAATACCACCCACTTAACCCTGTTTCATGGCCGTGGCGGCACGGTCGGTCGTGGCGGCGGGCCGTCACACCAAGCAATTTTGGCGCAGCCTCCGGGCAGCGTCATGGGCGCCATCCGGGTGACCGAACAGGGCGAGATGATTCGCTACAAATTTGGGTTGCCCGAGATCGCTTGTCAAACCTTGGAGCTTTACCTGGGCGCGATGTTAGAGGCCACCATGGAACCGGGTCCGGCACCTCAACCTGCGCACCGTGCGCTGATTGAACGGTTGGCCAAAGAAGGCGTCGAGGCCTACCGTGGCGTGATCCGTGGCAACCCCGAGTTTGTCCCGTACTTCCGTGAAATCACCCCGGAAGGTGAGTTGGCGCGGTTGCCGCTCGGCTCGCGCCCCGCCAAGCGCAAGGCCGGTGGTGGTGTTGAATCGCTGCGCGCCATTCCTTGGATTTTTGCATGGATGCAGATCCGCCTGATGTTGCCGGCGTGGTTGGGCAGCGATGAGGCCTTGGGCCGTGCCATGGAGGGCGATGATGCCGAGCGCATTCGCGACATGGTGCGCGATTGGCCGTTCTTCCGCGTCTACGTCGATATGCTCGAAATGGTGCTGGCGAAAACCGACAGCGACATCGCCGCTTACTACGAGGAGCGCCTGTGCACCAACGATTCGTCGTTGACATTGGGTCAACAGCTGCGTGATCGCTTGGCTCATGTCATCACCGTCATCAATGACATTAAGCAACAGCCGGCGCTACTCGATACCGTGCCCTCAATTGCCCGCTCGTTGGCGGTGCGCGATCCGTACACCGATCCGCTGCACTTTTTGCAGGCCGAGTTAATGCTGCGTGCGCGTCAAGCCGACGGTAACCCGGGGCGTGCTACGGAGCGCGCCTTGATGGTCTCAATGGCCGGCATCGCTGCGGGTATGCGCAACACAGGATAAGCCAGGACCCCCGCCCAAAGTTGACTTGAGGTTGCGCGGGCAGGGGGTATGTTTACGTCATTATTTTAGGAGCACCACGACCCATGAGAATCATTTTGCTAGGCGCGCCGGGCGCAGGAAAGGGCACGCAAGCTCAATTTATCTGTGAAAAGTTCGACATTCCGCAGATTTCAACCGGCGACATGCTGCGTGCGGCGGTCAAGGCCGGCAGTGCACTGGGCGTCGCTGCCAAAAAGATTATGGACGCCGGTGGGCTGGTGTCGGACGACATCATCATCGGTCTGGTCAAAGACCGCTTGCTCGAGGCGGATTGTGCCAATGGCTGCCTATTTGACGGTTTCCCGCGGACGATTCCGCAGGCCGAGGCGCTGCGTGAAAACGGTGTGGCGATTGATAAAGTGATTGAAATTCATGTCGAAGACGAAGAAATCGTTAGTCGTATGAGTGGGCGCCGCGTGCACCCGGGTTCGGGGCGTACTTATCACGTTGTGTTTAATCCGCCGAAGGTTGAAGACCGGGACGACGTCACTGGGGACGCTTTGATTCAGCGCGAAGACGACCATGAGGACACGGTCCGCAAGCGTTTGTCGGTGTACCACAGCCAAACCGCGCCGCTGGTCAATTTTTACACGCGTTGGGGCGTTGACCAGCCGGCGGATGCGCCGGACTTGGTTCGTGTCGAGGGTGTCGGCAGCGTTGATGCGATTCGCTCGCGCGTGTTTGGTGCGCTGGAAGTTACGGCCTAGCCCGGCGACGCACATTGGGTCGTGGACATGGCGCACGTGCGGGTTATCATCCGTGTATGAGCGATGTCCCGGTAGGCCAACCCTATAAAATCGACCTGCTGATGGAGCAAGCCCGTCAGTTGGCCAGTGACTTTCGAGAATCGACTGGCAAATCGCTGCCGGTCGGGTCCGAGATCGCGCTGTACGATGCAGCGCGATTGCTTAATCTGCACGAAGTCGCCGAAGGCATAGCCGGCATTGATCTGGTGTCCACTGACCAAAACTTCCGTTTTCAAATCAAAAGCCGCGCCTTATTTGGCGGTGCTAAGAGTGCGCCTCGGATCGGCTCGATCAATGCCGCAGGGGATTGGACTCACGTACTTCTGGTACTGATGAACGAGTCATACGCCACCACCCACCTGTACGCTTTAAACCGAGAAACGGTGCTGGATCAAATCCAGCAATCGAAGAAAAACGCGATGACCGTTGCCAAGTTTAAAGTGCTCGGTGAATGTGTCTGGCAGGCGCAGGAAGGCCTTCACAACGCTTAGCTTCGGGCCTTTTATTGCGGCTGGAATAGAGGTGGTATGACGAACCTGCGAATGCTGGCGTTATTTTCAAGTGCGATTGTGCCCGCGGTGCTCAGCGCGATCGTGGTCGTTGCGATTGCGCCTATTTCGCTGAAATGGTTGGGCGCTGTCTGTTTGGTTTGTTCGTTAGTCGTTTTCCCGGCGCTGTGGATTCGCTGGGCGACCGAGGATCGCAGCTCGTGGTCGCAATTGGGTGCCTGGCTAACGGCCCTCGCTCAGGGTAACAGCGGCTCAATGCCGCGCGTGCCCGCACCGATCCAGCCGGCAATCGCCGAGGTCAGTGACGCCTTTGCACTGCAGGCAGAGCGTATTAGCCACCTTGCACTGGTCGACAGCACAACGGGGTTACTAAGTCGCAATGGGTTTGTTCGCCGCTTGCGTGACGAGCACGAACGGGCGACCCGCTTTAATCGTAGCCTGGCCGTGTTGTCCCTGACGGTCACCGGGGACGGCTTAATTGACAGTGCCGGCACCCAATCCTTGGGCCACCGTTTGGCAAGCTATGCGCGGCACGTGGATTTATTGGCGCGTGTTGGCGAGCGCCGGTTTGCATTGATGCTGCCGGAAACCCACTTGGTTGGCGCCCAAGAGTTAGCCCGTCGGTTGGCCAGTGACTTGGCGCGGGATCAAAGCCTACCGGTGGCGGTTGGCGTCGCGGTATTCCCCGAACATGCCGGCAATGCGGAGCGGTTACTGCGCTGCGCTGAAATCGCTGCCGAAAGTACGCTAGACTCTGGCGCGTCGGTTGGCACTTTCAGCGAGACCGCACTGGACGACGCTTAACGCCTTTTGAACAGCCTAATTATTGAAGCGGCCGGCGCACGTTGCTGGCTTCAGCTTAAAATCGATTCCCAGCATTACTTTTACGCCAGCGAGCCCGATGGTCGTCATGACCAGCGTTTGATGCCGGCCGTGATGGCGTTACTGGGCGCGCATAATCTGACCTTGGCTAACATTGATACGCTGGGTGTCGGGGTCGGGCCGGGATCATTCACCGGCAGTCGCGTCGCGGTGGCCAGCGCCCAGGGCATTGCGCTGGGTGGACCGGTGACACTGAAAGCCATGGACTCAATGGCGCTGATGGCACTCCAGGCTGGACCGGGTTTGTGGCAGGTCGCGCTCGATGCGCGCTTGGGCGAAGTTTACAGCGGCTGCTACCAGGTGACCGATCAGCTGGAGGTGGTGTCGGCGCCCGGCCTGATGTCGGCTCAGGCGCTGGTGTTGGCGCCCAACGCCCAGCCCTTGGGTGACGGCTGGCCCCTGGTTGATTTGGCCGCGACCGACGTCGCCACCGGCGCCGTCTGCATTGGCTGGCAGGCCTATCTCACTGAATTGCCACACTGCACACCGGAAACGCTGGTGCCGGTGTACCTGCGCGAGACCGTCAATTGGAAGAAGCGCGTCGACCAGCCGTCGCCGCTGAGTAAATAGCATGGAACTGATTCAAATCATTACGCTGGCGCTGGTTCAGGGGCTCACTGAGTTTTTGCCTATTTCCAGTTCGGCCCATTTGGTGTTGGTGTCGCCGCTGCTGGGGTGGCCGGATCAGGGCCTGACCTTTGATATCGCGGTGCATGTCGGAACCTTGGTCGCCGTGGTGGCGTTTTACCGTGCCGATCTGATGCGTTTGGCGCGTCAAATGTGGCGCCCCGGCGCCGCCCAAACCGAGGTCATGTTATTGGCAGTGGCGACGCTGCCGGCGGTGGTCGCCGGGTTGGTGTTAGGGGACTGGCTGGAAAGCTGGACGCGGGCGCCGTGGGTCATTGCCACCACCACCCTGGTTTTCGCACTGGCGTTGGGATTTGCTGACCGTAAGGGCCGCCAGCGTGGCGTCCAGGTCACCTTGGCGATCGCAGTCGGTATTGGCTTGGCTCAGGTGTTGGCGTTGGTGCCGGGCACGTCGCGCAGCGGCGTGACCATGACCGCGGCGCTGTTACTCGGGTTGTCGCGTTCGGATGCGGCGCGCTTTTCGTTTCTGATGGCCATCCCGATTATCGCCGGCGCCGCCTTGCTGCTGACCAAAGAGGCGCTGGACTCGGGGGGGGCGGTTAACTGGTCGGACCTGGGTCTGGGTGCGTTGGTGTCGTGTTTGGCCGCGTTTGCGTGCATCCGCGTGTTCGTCGGCCTGATCGAACGGATCGGCATGATGGTGTTCGTTTGGTATCGGGTTGCGCTGAGCGCGGCACTCTTTGCTTGGATTCTTTGGTGACACTAAAGGGTAGGGCTAGCGCCCTAGGCTAATTCAGCCGACGCGTCAGGTTGCTAGGGTGCTGCATCGGAGCAGGAGCAACCATGGACATACTATTGATCGAAGACCATGCGGTCGTCGCCGAGGGCGTCAGCTCAATCTTGCCGGAGGGTTACCGGCTAAAGCACTGGGCGGCCGACGGTGAAAAAGGCCTGGCGTGGCTGCAATCCAACACGGCCCGTTTGGTCATCGTTGATCTGAAAATGCCTGGCATTGGCGGCATCGAGACGATTCGTCGCTTGCGCCGTCATTACCCGCACATCGGGGTGCTGGTGTTCAGCTCGATGGTGGAACCCCAGGTTGCGCGCTGGTTGATGGAGCAGGGCGTGCGCGTGATTGTCGACAAGGCCGTTTGCGCGGCGGATTTGGCCGAGGCGCTGGGCTGTGCGGCCGCGCAAACTCCTTATCTGTCGCGCGCAATCGCCCAGGCACAGTTGCTGACCCAATCGCCAATCGATTGCCTGACCCAGCGCGAGTACCAGGTCCTTAATTACCTGATGACCGGTATGCGCCACCGCGAGATAGCCGAGCAGCTGTTCATTAGCCATAAAACGGTCAGCACCTATCGCCAGCGTGCAATGGATAAGCTGGGGCTGGACACCGACTTGGAGTTGGCTAAATTCGCATTGCAACAGGGCTGGATTGAAGCAAGCTCTGTGTAGACGGCGGTGGCATACTAGCGGGCATGACTGATTTCGATCCGAAACGAATTCTCAAAAGCCTGCCAATGAAACCGGGTGTCTACCAGATGCTCGACGCCGACGGCGGCATTCTGTACGTCGGTAAGGCCAAAAAGTTGAAAAACCGGGTGTCCAGTTACTTTCGTGGCTCCGGGTTGAACACCAAAACCATGGCCTTGGTCAGCCACATACGCGACATCCAAGTCACCGTCACGGCCAACGAAACCGAAGCGCTGCTATTAGAACACAACCTGATTAAGGCCCACCGACCGCCTTACAACATCAGCTTGCGTGACGATAAATCCTACCCATTTATATGGGTCGATACCCGTCAGGCTTTTCCGGCGGTGCGCTTTCGGCGTGGTCGGGTGAAGGGCAAGGGCATGTGGTTTGGTCCATTCCCGTCCGGCGGCGGTACCCGCGATACCATTGATCTGATTCAAAAAACCTTTCAGCTGCGCTCGTGCGAAGACAGTGTTTTCAGTAATCGCTCGCGGCCGTGCCTGCAATACCAGATCAAGCGTTGCAGCGGCTCGTGCGTGGGCCTTATCAGCGAGGACCAGTACGCCGAAGATCTGGCCGGCGCGGCGCTGTACCTGAACGGCCGTAGTCAAGTGTTGATTGACAATCTAACGGACAAAATGGATGGCGCCGCTGCGGCCCTGGAGTTTGAGCAAGCGGCACGTTATCGCGATCAGATGGGTCGATTACGCCGAATGCAGTCACAGCAGGGCGTAGACACGGATTACGGTGATGTTGATGTGATTGCGATTGAATCGCGACCGGGTATTTCGTGCATCAGCCTACTGGTGGTGCGCGACGGGCGGCTGTTGGGCCACCGCGAGTTTTGGCCCGGCGGCGGTCTGGACGAGGAGCCGGAGGCATTGTTGGAAGCCTTTGTGCCGCAATACTATCTGGGCGAAGGCCAGCATTCAGTGCCGTCCGAGGTGCTGCTCAGCCATCCGGTTGGTGATGAGGGTTGGCTGTCGTCGGTGTTGGCGGCGGCGGTCGGGCAGTCCGTCAAGGTCGGCCATCGCTTTCGGGCGACTCGGGCACGCTGGATGCAAATGGCCCGGGACAACGCCAGCCAAGCCCTGAGTGGCCATTTGGGCAATCGGTTGGACATGAACCGCCGGCGCGAGTCACTGGCCGAAATATTGGGGCTGGACACATTGCCAGTGCGGATGGAGTGCTTTGATATTAGCCACACCCAGGGCGAGGCTACGGTCGCCAGTTGCGTCGTGTTTGACGACCAGGGTCCGCTGAAAAGCGATTATCGTGTTTTTAACATTCGCGATGCCAAGGCGGGGGATGATTACGCGGCCATGCACGAGGCATTGGAGCGTCGTTACAATCGCGTTAAAGGTGGCGAAATCCCGATACCGGACGTGTTGGTGATTGACGGCGGGCCCGGGCAAGTCACCCAGGCCCGCGATGTGCTGTCTGAATTGGGCCTGCACCAGGTGAAATTGTTGGGTATCGCCAAGGGCCCCACGCGTAAAGCGGGCATGGAATGGTTGCATGTCGAGGGTAATGATTTGCCTATTAGACCTCCAAGTGATGCACCAGGCCTGCATTTGTTGCAACATATTAGGGACGAGGCTCATCGCTTTGCGATAACTAAACATCGTCAAGCGCGTGGCAAAGCCCGAATCACCAGTCCTCTAGAAGGGATTGCTGGGGTCGGACCCAAGCGCCGCCAGCAACTGCTGCGGCATTTTGGTGGGTTACGTGAAATACAGGGTGCCGGACTGCACGAGTTGGCGAGTGCACCGGGGATGAGCCAAAAATTGGCCAGTGTGGTTTACGCCGCGCTGCATGGAGAGTCGTAGCTGTTTTGAATTTCCCAAATATTTTGACCCTGGCCCGTCTGGGCATGGTGCCGGTGTTGGTGTTGTTGTGGTATTTGCCCTTTCCCGGCCATCGTTGGGCCTGCGCAGGGCTGTTTGCGCTGGCCGCACTAACCGACTTCTTTGACGGCTATTTGGCCCGTAAAAACGGTTTAGAGACACCGTTCGGGGCCTTTTTGGACCCGGTCGCGGACAAGGTCATGGTCGCCGTGGCCCTGGGCTTGCTGATCGAGCATTGGGACAAGGCGCTGATGACCTTGCCGGCGGTGGTGATCATTTGCCGCGAAGTGTTGGTCAGTGCGCTGCGCGAATGGATGGCCGAGATGGGCGCCCGCGGCGTCGTCAAGGTGTCATGGGTCGGCAAGCTGAAAACGGCTATGCAGATGATCGCGATTGGGTGGCTGCTGGCATTCCCCTCAGATCAGGGCATTTTGGCCCAGGTCGGCCTGGGTATCTTGGTCGTCGCGGCAATCTTGACCCTGCACAGTTTGGTCCAGTACCTGCGCGCCGCATGGCCCTTTCTAATGGGAACAAACTCCCCGTAGCCAGCGTCCGGCGATTGTGGCAGAATCGCCGGCCTTCACCGCCCGAGTGGTGAAATTGGTAGACACAAGGGACTTAAAATCCCTCGCTGGTAACAGCGTGCCGGTTCAAGTCCGGCCTCGGGCACCATTTTCTAAGCACCTACTAGCGGTGCAACGCGCCCCTTCACTGATGTTATCGTCAAAACAGCTTTGTTGAGACGCGTGTAATGTGTAATGTTCCCGCTCGTTGTGTTGTTTTACGTAGGGGAACATTGTGATTGTTGCATGTCCGACCGAAACGTTTGAAGGCGAAGCGCGTGTTGCGCTGACGCCGGAAAGCGCGGTCCAAATCCAAAAGCTTGGGCACGAGTGCTCTATTCAGACCGGCGCCGGATTGCGCGCGGGTTTTAACGATGATACCTACCGCGCGGTTGGCGTCACGGTTGTTGAAACCTTGGACGAATTGCTGGCGACGGCCGATGTGTTGATCAAAGTACGGCCACCTAGCGCCGACGAAGCGGCTCGCTTGGGTGAGCGTCACACCCTGATTAGTTTCTACTACCCGGGTCAAAACCTCGACAGTCTGCAAACCTTGTCCGAGCAGGGCGCTAGCCTGATTGCGATGGACATGGTGCCGCGTATTTCGCGTGCTCAAAAGATGGATGCGCTGTCCTCGATGGCGAATATCGCCGGCTACCGTGCTGTGATCGAAGCGGGCAATCACTTCCCGCGCTTCTTTACCGGCCAGGTCACCGCCGCCGGCAAAGTGCCGCCGGCCAAGGTCTTGGTGATTGGTGCCGGTGTTGCCGGATTGGCTGCGATCGGAACCGCTACCAGCTTGGGCGCGATCGTGCGTGCGTTTGACGTGCGCCCGGAAGTGGCCGAGCAGATCGAATCGATGGGTGCCGAATTCCTATTGCTGGACTTCGAAGACCAGCAAGACGGCTCGGCGACCGGCGGCTATGCAGCCCCGTCCAGCCCTGAATTCCGCGAAAAACAGCTTGAGTGTTTCCGCGAACAAGCACGTGACATCGATATCGTCATTACGACGGCCCTGATCCCGGGCCGTGACGCGCCCAAACTGTGGTTGGCGGACATGGTTGCGGCGATGAAGCCGGGCAGTGTCATTGTCGACCTGGCGGCCGAGCGTGGCGGCAACTGTGACCTGACCGAAGCGGACAAGGTGGTGACTAGCGACAACGGCGTCACCATTCTTGGTTACACGGATTACCCCAGTCGGATGGCCGCTCAAAGCTCGACGCTGTATGCCAACAACGTGCGCCACATGCTGTCCGATCTGACCCCGGCCAAAGACGGCGTTATCGTTCATAACATGGATGATGACGTCATCCGTGGCGCAACGGCTGCGCACCAGGGCGCGGTCACCTTTCCGCCGCCGCCGCCGAAAATTAAGGCGATCGCGGCCCAGGCTGCAAAACCAAAACCGGTCGAATTGACCCCCGACGAGCGCAAAGCCGCCGAGGTCGCCGAATTTAAGGCCGACACCCGCCGTCAGGTGTCTTGGTTATTGGCCGGTGGTGCCGTCATGCTGTTGCTGGGCATGGTGGCCCCCCTCAGCTTCATGCAGCACCTGATCGTATTCGTTTTGGCCTGCTTTATCGGTTTCCAAGTGATTTGGAAGGTCTCGCATTCGTTGCATACGCCGCTGATGGCGGTGACCAATGCGATTTCTGGCATTGTCATTCTTGGCGCAGTCTTGCAAGTCGGTTCGGACTCGGTCTGGGTGTTGTTGTTGGCCGGCATCTCGGTCCTGATTGCAACGATTAACATTGTCGGTGGGTTCATGGTGACCCGTCGTATGCTCGCTATGTTCCAGAAGTCCTGAGGAGAGACAGATGATTTATGGCATTCAATCGGCCGCTTACATTGCGGCCTCTGTGCTGTTCATCCTGTCATTGGGTGGACTGAGTAACCAAGAATCGGCCAAGCGCGCGGTCTGGTATGGCATTGCCGGTATGGCCGTCGCGGTCGCGGCGACCGTGTTCGGCGGCGGCGTCGGCAACTACGCGGTGTTGGCGCTGTGCATGATTGTCGGCGCGTTCATTGGCCGCCATTTGGCAGCCAAGGTCGAGATGACCGAAATGCCGCAGCTGGTGGCGGCGTTGCACTCATTTGTCGGTTTGGCGGCGGTGTTTATTGGCATCAATGCACAGCTCGAATTGGCACTGGTTCAACAGCTGATCGCCGAGCAAGGTGCGCTGGACGAACTGACTGGGTTTGCGGCAAAGCTAGCCGGTAAGACATCGGCCGAAATCGCGATCCTAAAAGGCGAGGTCGTGGTCGGTATCTTTATCGGTGCCGTGACCTTTACCGGGTCGGTTATTGCCTACGCCAAACTGGCTGGCAATGTCGATGGCAAACCCAAGCAACTGCCGGGTGGCCACCTGTTGAACGCAGGCGCGCTGGCACTAACCGTGCTGATCGCGATTGGCTATTTCAATGGCGCCGGCGTTTTGAGCCTGCTGTTGGTGGCGGTTATCGCCGGCTTTATCGGGTACCACCTGATCATGGGCATCGGTGGCGCTGACATGCCAGTGGTGGTGTCGATGCTGAACTCTTACTCGGGTTGGGCGGCGGCGGCGATTGGCTTCACCCTTGGCAATGATGTGCTGATCGTGGTCGGTGCTTTGGTCGGTTCGAGCGGGGCTATCCTGTCGTACATCATGTGCAAGGCCATGAATCGCCAATTTATTAGTGTGATCTTGGGTGGCTTCGGTGGCGCCACAGGGCCGGCGATGGAAGTCGAAGGAGAGCAGATCGCGACCGATTCTGCCAGCGTCGCCGGCTTGCTCAACGACGCCGAAACCGTGGTCATCATCCCTGGATACGGCATGGCCGTGGCCCAGGCCCAGCAATCCGTATCGGAGCTGACCAAGCGCCTGATTGCGCGCGGCAAAACCGTGCGCTTTGCGATTCACCCGGTCGCCGGCCGTCTGCCAGGCCACATGAACGTGTTGCTGGCGGAAGCCAAGGTGCCGTATGACATCGTGCTGGAAATGGACGAAATCAACGATGATTTTGCGGCCACCGACGTCGCCATCGTGATCGGCTCAAACGACACCGTGAACCCAGCTGCAATGGATGATCCGAATTCGCCGATCGCCGGCATGCCGGTTATTCGCTGCTGGGAAGCGCGTCAAGTGGTCGTGCTCAAGCGCGGTCAGGGTGCGGGCTACAGCGGCATCGAAAACCCGTTGTTCTACAAAGACAACGCACGGCTGCTGTATGGCGATGCCAAAGCCAGCGTTGACGCGCTGTTGCCGATGATTGACTGATTGTCCTTGAACGGCCGAACCCACCCACTGTTTTAATCGACAGGCGGTGGGTTTTTTTGTGCCCGTTGGTGGCATAATTCTCGGATGACCGAAAACGCTCTCACGCCTGGATTATTGTTCGTCCGCAGCAACCGAAACGAGCAGTTACGAGCGCTGACGATCGATTGGATGCGCCGCTATCCGTTGGGTGTATTCGAGACCGAAACCCTATTGGTGCACAGCAACGGCATCGCGCAATGGTTTCAGCGCGCCATGGCCCAGTCCGCCGACGAGGGCGGGCTTGGGATCGCCGCGGCGGTCGATATCAGCCTACCGGCGCGGTTCATATGGCCGACTTATCGAAGTGTCCTCGGGGATCTTCCGGCCAAATCCAGCTTTGATAAGTCGGTGCTGACGTGGCGCCTTTACGCGGACTTACCGCGTTGGGCCGACGACGGCTTGTTGGTCGGGTTGGGCGAGTTTTTTGAACGCCAAGGCGACCCCATTCAACGCTACCAATTGGCCAGCATGGTGGCTGACCTGTTTGACCAATATCAGCTCTACCGTCCGGATTGGCTGAGCCAGTGGGAAGCGGGGCATGATCAGATTACGCGTGCTGGCATGGCCTGTGATGTTGACGTCGCCAATCGCTGGCAACCGGTGCTGTGGCGACTGCTGAAAGCTCAGTACGGCGCCCAGTTGGACAGTGATCGCGCCCAGGTCCACCAACAGTTCATCCAGGCCTGTGCCACGCTGACGTCCCGTCCGCCGGGACTGGCACAGCGGGTAGTGGTATTTGGGCTGGCTTCGATGCCGGTTCAGCTGATGGAAGTGTTGGCGGCGATCGCGCGCTTCACCCAAGTCATCATCTGTGTGCACAGCCCATCGCCCAGTTATTGGAGCGATCAGTGGCACGGCAGTCTCGACGCCGATGTTCATCCGCTGTTGGACGCCTGGGGGCAGCTGGGGCGGGACAATGCGCGCATGCTCGATGACTTTCAGGCACGGCCGCTGATGTCAGGCGCAAATGCCGAGGTCGATCTGTACAGCGCCCCGGGCGCCGCCAGCCTACTGAAACGTGTCCAGAGCTCGCTGTACGCGCTCGACAGCACACCGGCTTTGGGCCCAGCCGACGCCAGCGTTCGTGCCGTAAGTTGCCACAGTGCACAGCGCGAAGTGGAGGTTTTGCAAGATCATTTGCTAGCGCTATTTGACGGCGATTCGTCGTTGCGCCCGGATCAGGTGCTGGTGATGGTGCCGGCTATTGACGACTATGCCTCGCACATTCGAGCCGTGTTTGGTCGTCTCTCCAGCGTCGATGCACGCTTTTTGCCAACGGCGGTGTCCGACCAAAGCGGGCGTAGTCAAAGCCCGTGGTTGCGCGGACTGCTGGATATACTGGAGTTGACCAGCACGCGCTTTGAGGTGGCTGACCTGATGCGTTTACTCGGTGTTGCGCCGATTCGCGCAACCTTCGGTATCGACGAGACCGAGTTGGCGACCATTGACGCCTGGCTACGCAGCGCCCAGGTCCGGTGGGGCTTGAATGCCACGCAGCAAAACGACGTATCAACCGCCATTGACGGTCGCTATTCGTGGGCGTGGGGCGTGCAGCGACTGCTGCTGGGGTATGCCGCGGGTGATTTGGCGTGGCAAGGCATCGACGGGGTCGATTCGGTGTCCGGTCTGGGGGCACAGACCGCAGGCCGTTTGGCCCACTTTGTTAGCCGTGCCGAGCGCCTGTGGTCAAGCCTGCAGGGGCATCACCCCAGCAGCCACTGGATCGCAGCCTTTCGGGCGCTGCAAACGGACTGGCTGGTGGCCGAGGACGCGGTCGACCTAGGCGCGCGCCGCCAGGCTGACTCGGCTTTAGATAGCTGGGCAGCGGACCTTGCCTGCGCGGATGCGGACCCAGTCATTGAGGCCGCGCTGGCGGTAGCCGTATGGACTCGCTTGCTGGAACAGGCCGCGTCCAGCAGCCAATTCCTGCATGACGCGATCCAGTTCGCAACGCTGATGCCGATGCGAGCCATTCCGTACCGTCACATTTGTATTTTGGGCTTGAACGATCACGCCTATCCGCGCCCAAACACGGCGGTGGGACCGGATTTGATGCAGCACGATTATCGGCCTGGGGATCGCGCGCGGCGCGAAGACGACCGCTACCTGTTTTTGGAGGCGATCCTGTCGGCGCGTGACGGGCTATACCTGAGCTACCAGGGCCGCAGCCCGGTCGATAACGCCGAACGTGCGCCGTCGGTGCTGTGGGACCAGTGGTTTGGCTTTTTGGCCGCCGGCGGTGCCAAGGTTGAGTTGGAGCAGCACCCGGTTCACCCCTACAGCTCGGATTACTTTATCCAAGATTCCGGCTTGGCGACTTATGCCCGTGAGTGGGCGCCAGTGGAGGCCAGCGCGGCGTCCCCCGACTCGGATGAGGTGGTTGCCAATGCACCGGTGCAGTGGACGCTGCGCGATATTGGCGATGTGTTGAAGTCGCCGTCAACGAGCTTTTTGCGCCGGCGCTATGATGCCCGTTGCCAGGGTTCCCCGCAGCAAAGCGCCACGGACGAAGCGTTCCGACTGACCGAGCTCGACGGCTGGCAGGTGACGGACGCGGTGATACGCGCCGCGCAGGTCCGAATTGACGCCGGTGAGGCCGCCGAACCCGCACTGGCCCGTGCGATTGCAACCGTGGCCCGCCAAGGCCGGCTTGGGGTCGATCCGTTCCAGTCGCGTGTGGCGCAAGCGCTGATCGAACAGTGGACACCGGCGCTGAACGATTACCGCCAACGGCTGCTGGATACCCCACAGGTGGAATCCTTGAGCGGCCAATTGCAGGCCACGCAGGGCACGCTGAACTGGCACGAACTGACCGTTCGGTGTGGCCAGTCAGGTCGTGTCCGGTTGGGGCTTCACGCCAGCCGCGCGCGGGTCGGCTCCGGTAATCGGGTGGGTCTGAATTACCTGGCCCAGGCCTGGGTCGAGCACTTGGCATGCCAGCTGACGGGGCCGACCGATTCGCATTGGTGGTTCAAAGATGGGCGTATTGATCTGGCGCCGTGCGCGCCGGAGGACGCCCGTGCGACACTGCTTGGCTTGCTTGAATGGGCTGGCCGGGCTGCCCGTCGGCCGTTGCCTTGCGATCCCAGTTTCGCCGCCGAGGTGATTGCGACTGAGGGGTGGAGCGACAAAGCCACCAGCCAGTACCTGATCGCGGTCAAACGCAGTGAAGACTTGCTTCGCTGTTGGGCGGATGCCGAGGCATTGGCCGACGCGCCTGAATTGGTGCCGGCAGCATTGGCGCTGTACGGCGGATTGCTAGAGGCGTTAGGCCAATGAAGCTGCTGGATTTAAACCGCTTCCCCTTGACCGAATCGAGTTTGGTCGAGGCCAGCGCCGGGACCGGTAAAACCTTTTCGATTGCGCTGTTGTATCTGCGTGCGCTGGCCGGAATTGGGCGATCGCCATTGCCGGTGGAATCGTTGCTGGTGGTGACCTTTACGGTGGCGGCTACGGAGGAGTTGAAAGGGCGTATTCACCAGCAGTTGTTGGATGCGCTGGCATGGTTTGATCAGCCGCCAAGCCCGCCCGGGGACAGTCCGTTAGATCAGGTGTGCGCCGGTGTCGCGCTTGAACAACGAGCGGTGACGCGGGCACGTATTGCGGCGGGGCTGCGCAACCTGGATCAAGCGGCGGTGATGACTATTCACAGCTGGGCAATCCAAGCGCTTAAACAGCACCCGCTGAGCGGTTTGGCACCGGTTAATTCAGAGTTGGTGGCCAGTCATTGGTCATTACAGCAACGCTTGATCGTCGACTATTGGCGCCACCATTTCTACGGCGCGCCAGCGCATTGGGCGGCTCAGTTGGTGCCTCTGTTTGCGGTGCCGGCGGACTTGGCCGCCGCGTTGCGGCTGCCATTGCAGCACCCGCAGATGGCGATCCTGGATGATCAGCCGGGTATGGCACTGGAGGCGCTGTTCGATCGGCTCGCCGAACAATCCTCCGCGCTGGATGAAAAACTTGAGCGGACACGGCGGCGCCTGGCGCTGGAATGCGATGACTTCATGGACGCGGTCGAGGCGGCTGCCGGCAACGCGAATCACGGACGACTGACCATGCTGGCGCCGAAAAAATTGGCCGCGACGCTGCTCGACTGGCGGGCTTGGATAACCGGCGGTGGGGCGCCGCCGGAAAGCTTATTAGGACTGCTGTCGCGCGGCTGGATTGGTAAAAAGAACACACCTGAGTTTGAGCACTGGGCGCTGCCGCCACTGATTGAGTGGCACCATGCCTGCGCCAGCTTCGAAAGTGGAGCGCTGCCGATGGCGCGAGCCCAGTTGCTGGGGCATGCCCGGCGCTGGGTGCTTGAACGCACCGACCAGGCCTTGCGCCAAAACCCCAGCACCAGCTTTGACCAGGTCTTGCGCCAGCTGTCACAGATGATCGCAGAACCGGACTCGACGCTGCCCGGCGCGTTGGCTGCGCAATATCCGCTGGCGTTGATTGACGAGTTCCAGGACACCGACCCCACCCAATGGGGCATGTTCAAACGCATTTATCATCAGCGCCCGGGCGCCGCATTAGTCTTGATCGGTGATCCTAAACAGGCGATTTACTCGTTTCGTGGCGCTGACATTCATGCCTATCTGGACGCCAAGCGACTCATGGGCGAGCAGGTCTACCGCATGGGCGTGAACTACCGCTCGGATCCGGGGCTGGTGGACGCCTGTAATGCAGTCTTTGAACAGCCCGCCGGCGCCTTTACCGTGGCCAGCGCTGACGAGGTCGGCGTGACCTACGACCCTGTAGCCGCGAACCGGTCGGAGTCGGGATTGTCCGGCGTCGGTGGCATGGCGTCGATGCAGTGGCTAGTCGGCAGCGAGAGCGGGATCACCAAGCACGTTCAAGAGATAACGCTGATGTCGGCCCAGTCGGTCGCTTCGATGCTGGGCAGTCGAATGATGATTGGTACACCGCCGCGGCCAATCAAGCCAGCCGATGTGGCGGTCCTGGTGCGCAAAGGATCCCAGGCCAATCGCATGCGCAAGGCGCTGGCCGCGGTTGGCGTGACCAGTGTTTACCTGTCCGATCGCGAAAGCTTGTTCGCCCAGCCCGAAGCCCTCGATATATTGGCCTGGCTCAAGGTTGCCGCTGATCCCACCGACGCTCGGGTGCTGAAATCGGCCCTGTTGTCGGCCTCGATTGGTCTGTCGTGGCAGGAATTGGATGCGTTGGTATTCGATATCACAGCCTGGGAAGGGCTGCGCGAGCAAGTGTTGGTGTGGTCCGAGCTGGCCGGCGATGGCGACATTCAAAAGATGCTCGGCCAAGTGCTCAGTCACTTTGGCGTTCGAGAGCGGCTGTTAGCGGTCGATCGTGGCGCCCGGGCGCTTGCCAACTGGATGCACCTGATGGAATGGGCCCAGGCCAGTCGCCAACAACTGGACAGCGTCGGCGCGTTGATCGTTGAATTTGAACGCATGATGCTGGACCCGGGCGATACCGACATTCAGCGCATGGAAAGCGATCAAGACGTGGTCCGCATCGTTACCGTACACAAGTCAAAAGGCCTGGAATACCCCGTCGTCGTGGTGCCCTATCTGTGTGTCGCCGATGTGGTCGGCGCCAGTGACCCGGCGATTGTCGTGCGCGTGGACCAGCAAGCGGTGATCAGCGTCGCCGGCAGCACCGCGCAGCCGGAACTTTGGCAACAGGCCGATGAGGCGCGCCTGCAAGAAGACGTCCGGCTGTTGTATGTGGCCTTGACCCGCGCCCGTCATCTAGCGGTGATAGGAGCCGTCGGCCTGAATAAGGGCATGCAAAAAACTGCGCTAGGAGCGGTCCTAGGCGTATCCGATGGTGCTAGTTTGGACGAGCGGCTCGGGCAGCTGTCGGCGTTCGCTGACGTCAAGGTTTGCTATGGGCCGATTGACTTACCACCGGGCCCGCAGGGGGGCGCCGTGTGCACGCCGGCGTCGGCGTTACAGGCTCGTTTTCGACTGCCGAAACGACGTTGGATTGCGAGCTTTTCGTCCTTGGGCCGGCGTGCCGACGCTGACGACCAAAGCCACTACAGTTCAGTTTGGGACGACGAAGCCCGTGGTGATACTTCGGACTACGATCCCTGTGCACCGGGTATCGCAGGGTTTGCCCGCGGCCCGGAGGCCGGCACCTTTTTGCACGATGTGTTGGAGCGGGCACATGGCATGGGCTTCGCGCGCGCGGTTAACGAGCGTCAATGGCTAGGCCTGATGGCGGAGCAGCGCGGCTTTGGCGATCAGCTTGAGCGCTTGGACGGTTGGTTAACACAGATGTTGAGCGCCCAGTTTACCGGCTTTGGTGCGGCGCCACTGTCGCTGATGGCTGAGCCGCCCGCGCAGTCGGAACTGGAGTTCCTGATGGCCGCCGGCAGTCTTGCCATCGACACATTGGATGTCTTTTGTCAGCGCCACATACTGCCTGGACTGGCCCGCCCCGCGCTGTCTCGTGGTGAACTTAATGGCTATTTAAAAGGTTACATCGACTTCGTCGTTGAATGGGAAGGGCGCTACTGGGTGCTGGACTGGAAGTCCAACTATCTGGGTCCCGATTCGCAGCACTACCACCGTGACGCGATTAACCAGTCGATCCTTGAGCATCGGTATGACGTTCAGTACGCCTTGTATCTGGTCGCGCTGCACCGTCATTTGTCGCTACGATTGGCGGACTACCACCCGGGTTATCACCTCGGCGGCGCCGCCTATGTGTTTCTGCGTGGGCTACAGGGCCCTGAACAGGGATTGCACTGGTGTCGCGGCGATCTGGATTGGGTTGGCCAACTGTCGGAGCTGTTGTCATGAATTTGGTCCACCTAGAGGCGTGGCACGACAGTGGCTTTTTAAGCGCGCTGGATTGGCAGTTTGCCGCGGCTATGCAACGACTGCAGCCGGCCTGGTCGGCGGAGCTGGTGACCTTGGCTGCTTTGTGTAGCCGCCAAGCCGCGCGCGGCCACACTCTATTAGATTTGCGTGCGCTCAAGGCCAGCCCCAGCCGCGTGCTGGGCGAGGGCGACGGGCACCCCCTGTGCGCGTGGGCTGCCGCTGCCGCCTGGGATGAGGCGTCACTGGTGGACCAGTGCGGGCCGATGGGGCCTTTGGTCGTGGCGGATGGGTGTTTGTTTTTGCGCCGTCATTACGACGATGAAGCCCACATTCAACATTACCTGAGCGCGCGCCTTGCTGATCGTTATCCGGTCGATGCCCAGTCCGTTGCCACGGCGGTCGCAGTGTTATTTGGTGAGGCTGAGGGGACGGCTACGGATTGGCAACGGGTCGCCTGTTTGGTATCCCTGGAGGCGGCGTTTTCATTGATCACCGGTGGGCCGGGTACCGGCAAAACGACCACGGTGGTGCGCTTGTTGGCTCTGATTCAGCACATGGCCATGGCACAACAGGGTGTGCCGCAGCGGATAGGTCTAGCAGCTCCGACCGGAAAGGCGGCAACGCGTTTGGCTGAGTCGATTGCCAAGCAGGTCGCGGGCATGGACTTCACTGGGTTGGCACCGGGTGTCCGAGCGAGCCTGCCTAGTTCGGCGGACACCCTTCACCGCTTACTGGGGCTGTCGTCGGCTCAGCCGCGCGGGCGCTACGCGGATGCCGCCAAGTTGCCGCTGGACTGGTTGATCGTCGATGAAGCATCAATGATTGACCTGCGCCTGATGGCGCGAATTGTCGACAGCTTGGGCCCGGACACGCGACTGGTGTTGCTGGGGGACCCGGACCAGTTAGCCAGCGTCGAGGCCGGTGCGGTGCTGGGTCAACTGACCGCGTCGTCGGCGCCTGCGGCGTTTGAGCCTGCTCAGTGCGCGCGACTGGAGGCGTTGGGTGCCGGGCCTGTTGAGGTGGCGGGCGCGGCGCCCAGCGGGATGGGCGCGGTCTGGGCGCATTTAAAAGTCAGTCATCGCTTCGACCACCGCTCCGGTATCGGCGCCCTGGCTAAGGCCGTTAACCAGGGGCATGGGGAGCACGCGTGGACCTTGTTCGAGGAGTTTGCCGATATTGACCTGACCCCGGATATGTCAGTTGCAGTTGAGCGCTGTGTTCAGCGCACGGCGGATATGATCGAGCAGTCGCGCGATGAACGCGACCCGGGCTGGCCGCGAGCGTGCGTCGATCGTCTGTCCGAGTTTCAGGTGTTGGCGGCAGTGCGTGCCGGGGCCGGCGGCGTAATGGTGTTCAACCAGGCGGTCGAACACGCCTTGGTGGCGCGCTTTGGACGATCGGAGATCGCTCAGTGGTACGTCGGCCGGCCGGTTATAATGACGCGTAATCAACCGAATTTGGGCGTGATGAACGGGGATTTGGGGCTGTGTTTGCCGCGTGCGGTCGACGGTGTCGAGCGCTTGCAGGTCGCGATGGTGGCGAACGGTGTGTTGCGCTGGTTCCCGCTATCGGCCATGCAAGGCGTTGAAACCGTGTATGCGATGACGGTGCATAAGTCCCAGGGCAGCGAATTTGCCGAGTCGGCATTGCTGTGGCCGCGCGATCGAAGTGGGCTGTTGACGCGGGAACTGGTGTACACCGCAATTACGCGCGCACGCCGTCGCTTTCAACTGGTCGGTGCGGATCCCACTGAATTTGCACGCGCCTGCTCGCGCCGGGTCAACCGGGTTGGGCGTCTGAAGGGTTAGCCGCCGGGGATCAGCCGGTGCGCTGGGTGCAAGTCCATGATGCCGCGCCGGGTCAGCCCCAAGTCCTGCAGAATTCCGTTTTCTAGGCTGTACACGCAGCCATGAACCTCCAACGGCTGTCCGGCTTCCCAGGCTTGCTGGACGACCGGCAAGCGCGACACGTTGCGCACCTGCTGCATCACGTTCAGTTCGACCAGACGGTCGGTGCGCTGCGTCGGGTCCAGCGTCATCAAGTCATCATAATGATCACGGTAGACACCGCGAATGTGACTCAGCCAACTTTCCAGAATGCCATGGTCGTGGCGCTGCATAGCGGCATGAATGCCGCCGCAGCCGTAGTGGCCGGTGACGATAATGTGTTCAACTTTCAAGACATGGACCGCGTATTGAATGACCGCGACACAGTTCATGTCCGAGTGGTTGACCAAGTTGCCCACGTTGCGATGCACGAACAGCTCGCCGGCATTCAGGTTGACGATGGTGTTCGCGGGCACGCGACTGTCCGAGCACCCAATCCACAGATACTTAGGCGATTGGATGCCACAGAGTTTGCTGAAAAACTCAGGATCTTTGTCAGTGCAGCCCTGGGCCCAGGCCTGGTTGCCTTCAAATAGGGCTTGGAAGGTCACCCGCGCAACTGCTGGGCGGCTTTAAGTAAGGCAGCTTCGGTCGTTGCCCAGTCGATGCAGCCATCCGTGATCGACACGCCATAGGCGAGGTCGGCGGGATTGCCCAACGACTGGTTGCCGGCGTTGAGGTGGCTTTCTAGCATCACGCCTTTGATCGCCAGGTTGCCGTCCAAGCGCTGGTGGATCACGTTGTCCAATACCAGCGGTTGGATGCTGGGGTCTTTGGAGCTGTTGGCGTGCGAGCAGTCGACCACGATGTTGCTGGACAAGCCGGCGCCGGTTAGCCGAGCTTCGGCTTGGGCAACCGAGACCGAGTCATAGTTGGGCTTGCCGCCGCCACCACGCAAGACGACGTGGCCGTAGGCATTGCCCAGGGTCTGGGTGACTGCGACTTGGCCGTTAGGGTCGATTCCTAAAAAGGCGTGTGGCTGCGCGCTGGCCTGCATGGCTTGGACTGCAACGTCCAGTCCACCGTCGGTGCCATTCTTAAATCCGATGGGGCTGGACAGTCCGCTGGACATTTCGCGGTGGGTCTGCGACTCGGTGGTGCGGGCGCCAATGGCCGACCAAGTAATGGTGTCCTGGAGGTACTGAGGGGTCACCGGGTCGAGCGCTTCGGTGCCTAGAGGCAGACCTATTTTAGTTATTTCAATCAAAAGCTTGCGAGCCTCATGCAATCCTTTTTCGATGTTGAAGCTGTCGTCCAGATCGGGGTCGTTGATCAGGCCTTTCCAGCCCACCGTGGTGCGCGGTTTTTCAAAGTAAGCTCGCATCACCAAGAACAGCTGATCGTCGACTTGGGGCGCTAACGCCTTCAGTTTTTCAGCGTATTCGATGGCCGCTTTGGTGTCATGGATCGAGCAAGGGCCGACCACAACCATTAGGCGCGGGTCGTCGCCGTCTAAAATTGCTTTCACGGTGTTGCGATATTGGGCAACACGTTCACGATCTTCGCCAGTTAACGGCAACGCGGCCTTTAAGTTAGTGGGCGACACTACCGGGGCGTAGCTGGCGACATTGATGTCAGAGAGTTTGATGTCAGTCATTAAAAGTCCGTTGATCGCGGTTAATTTTCGCCATCTTAGCCGAATTTACCTTTAAAAGCCGACAGTTATGTCCAAGTTAGCGCTGTGCCAAATGGGGTGCTTGGTGTTGCTCAACCGCTTCCATGGCACGCATGGCGATCTTGAATCCCCGTTCGTATGCATCGGCAAATAAGCGCGCGACGCCGGCACCGGTGCTGGGATGCGCTTCGATTTGGGTGCCGACAAACTGTAATTGGCTGCCGTTCGAGACCACCAGCGGGCACCCAGATGTTCCCAAGTCCGCTTTGCAACTGTGCAGTCCAACCGGTTGTTTGTGCTTACTGCGGTAGAGGCCATTGAAGTGTTGGCCGGTTGGGTACATTCGGCATGACTCGGTCGCTAAGCTGTCCTTGAGTCGGCGCGAATCATGGTGAAAGCAAATCATTTGGACGCGCAGGCCCGAGGCCGGTAGCTGGGATTGTTTGATCGGCCGGGGATCCAGCGTGGTGAACTGAATGCCACAGCGAGGCTTTTCAGCAATGACCACAGCCCAGTCATTTTCCGGGGCGGTGGTGCTTCGGGTGGCCGGGTCGGTCACCGCGCGGACGACTGGAAGGCGAAGCGCGCCCAGTCGGATGTGCATTTTTTCGATTGAGGTCGTCGGGTGACCTTGGCCATCGTAGATGTTGTGACCCGCGGTCGATACTGCCAAGTGGCAGTCAGTTTGGGCGATCACGGCGGCGCCCCCGACCCATGAGCCTTTGGGGGTTTGACCTACTAGGGTGCCGATGCTCGACATCTGAGCATTCTGCAGTCGCTCGGTTAAGCCGACGATTTGGCGCCCAGCGCCGGCCTCGGCCAGTGTCGCGGGTAAGGCAAGCGCCAGTAAAATGCACAGCAGCGGTTCGTTTGGGTTCATGGTCTTGCCATTCCTATTCCGTACATTGGTACTAGTACCCTAGTTTCTGTATGCCGTTGTGTTGCCGTTTAACCCGCGGTTTGGTGTCGGAATATCCTCTTTGACGCAAGCGAATCGACGAGACGTGAACCAGGTCACACGAACCTTTTTAAAAAAGTTTCGGATAAACGCTTGACACTTTTTGCTCAGTCCCTAGAATGCGCCCCCACAGACCGCGGGTAGTTAGCTCAGCTGGGAGAGCATCGCCTTTACACGGCGAGGGTCGGGGGTTCGAGCCCCTCACTACCCACCAGCGGTCCGGTAGTTCAGTTGGTTAGAATGCCGGCCTGTCACGCCGGAGGTCGAGGGTTCGAGTCCCTTCCGGATCGCCATATTTCATACGAAAAAGTCCATGTCAAAAGAAGCAGCGAAGCGGCTTTTGACATGGACTTTTTTGTATGTGAGTTTTTTACCGGAAGGGTGCTCGAACCCTCGTGCGGGGTTCGACAAATCGGCCATGGACGGCCGATTTGAGCGAGCGCCTAGCGCGAGTCCGAAGGACGCCGAAGCGGGACGCGCAGGCGCAGTCCCATCCGGATCGCCGCGTGCCTGAACCTCAGTGTTTTTCTTTGCGAAGCGACTTTTGACCTGCCAGCGCGCACCGCTCGATCGCTAATCGCCAAGTTCTCAATTTTCCAGCCCGCCTTTGACCTACCACTCCAGCCCACGCGCCCTTATGCTAGCCTTGCGCCGCTGCGATAAGGATTGAACACGCATGATAAAAACGATCGGATTGGTCATTCGAGCCGACAACGCTTCGGCAACTGCGACCGCCCAACGTGTGGTCGAGCACGCTCAATCAAAAGGCTTGAACTGGGTCGTGTCGGCACGCGAGGGGGTGCCGGATGGGTTCGTCGCGGCACACAGCGTCGAGTTGTCCGAGCTGTCAGCGCACTGCGATCTGGTCATGGTGATCGGTGGTGACGGTAGCATGCTCGGTGCGGCCCGTGCCCTGGCCAAAGCCGACACGCCGGTACTGGGTGTCAACCGAGGCAGCCTGGGCTTTCTGACCGATATCCGCCCCGAAGACGCCATCCAGGCCCTGGACCAAGCGCTGGCAGGGGACTGCCTGATCGATCGTCGTAACCTTATCGGTGTTGTCGTTGAGCGTGACGGCGAGCGCATCGCCAGTGGCAGCGCACTGAACGACATTGTGCTGCACAAAGGCAACAGTGCACGCATGCTGTCTTTCGATGTCGCCGTCGGCGGTCAAAAGGTCTACGACGCCAAGGCTGATGGCCTAATCGTGGCCACGCCGACGGGTTCAACTGCGTATTCGTTAAGTGCCGGTGGGCCGATCTTGCACCCCAGTTTGAGCGCGTGGGTGGTGGTGCCGATGTTCCCGCACACCATGGCGGATCGCCCTTTGGTCATCGGCGATGATCAAATTTTGTGCTTGTCGATAACCGATCAGCACCAGTCATTGCCGTTAATTTCGTGCGACGGCCAGACCCATATCTCAGTGATGCCGGGCGACCGGATCATGATTCGAAAACTCAAGGAGCAGCTGCATTTGTTGCACCCTGGAAAGGACTACAACTACTACGCGGTGTGCCGTGAAAAGTTGGGGTGGGCCACGCGGCTAGGGGATTGAGTAATCGCACGGTGATTGATTTGATCGGTGACGTGCACGGCTGCGGTCAGTCGCTTGGGCGTCTGCTGCGCAAGCTTGGCTACGAATACCGTGACGGCGCGTATCGGCACAGCGAACGCCATGCGGTGTTTATCGGCGACTTGATGGACCGCGGGCCGCGCGTGCGGCTGGCCTGTCAGATTGCGCGGGCCATGGTCGAGGCGGGCAACGCCACTTGGATATTGGGTAACCACGAAATTGATGTCATGGGGCTGGTATTGGGTGATGGCATCGAACCCTACCTTGACCATACCAAACGGCGCTTAGGCAAAGCCGCCGCGACCTTTAACTCGATTCCCGGCCCTGAATTGCTGAGCCTGTGCCAGTGGCTACAAGACTGCCCGCTGTGGCTTGAACAGGCCGATTTTCGGGCCGTGCACGCCTGCTGGGACGACCATGCAGTAGCGCGTATTCGTACGGTGGCACCGGACGGCATTATTGCGCGCCAACACTTTGGGCAACTGTACCGCTCCGGCGAGCTTCAACGCGCGGTGTCGCGCTTGGTTCGTGGCCCGTCGTTGCCGCTGCCCAATGGTCAATCCATGGTGTCGCGTGATGGGACCGCGCGGAAGTCGTTTCGGGTTGCGTTTTGGTTGGACGAACCGGACACCCTGGGTGACTTAGTGTTTCAACCGGATCCGCTGCCCCCGGGGGTTGCTGAACAACCCTTGAATGGGACCATCAGAGCAGGGCTGCCAAGCTATGCCAGCAACCAGCCGCACTTATTCTTTGGTCACTATTGGCGTCGCGGCCGGCCGGCGCCACTGGCCGAAAATGTGATGTGCCTAGACTACAGCGCGGTGTTGCGTGAGAAACTGGTCGCCTATCGCCACCGCCCAGGACAGGCGTTGATCGCGGATCAATTTGAGTGGGTCGATGCGGCCCCGGAGTGGACATGAGATCACCATTTTACCAGCACCCATCGCGTATGCCTTGGCGCGCGACCCCATTCAGTGCCGGCTTGATTTTGATTAGTGCACTGGTGGCGCTGTTGTCCGATACCGGCGCCAACCGGGCTTTCGTGACGCCTTTGGTGATGGCGCCCAATGTTGAGTTTTTTATGGCTGAACCCTGGCGTTTGTTGACACCGGCGCTGCTGCATTTTTCCTGGCCGCATTGGATTTTTAACGCGCTGTGGATGTTCGCGGTCGGGCGCTTAATCGAATGGCGCAGCGCAGGGGTGTGGGTGGCGGTGGTGCTGGTGTCGGCGGCGGCCGGCAACCTGGCCCAGCTCGTTTTTGGTGGCACGATTTGGTTTGGCGGGCTCAGTGGCGTGGTGTATGGCGTGCTGGGCTACACCGCGCTGTGGGATCGGTTGCGATCGGACGTATACGCGGTGCCGTCGGTGTATTTGGGGCTGTGTCTGGGCTTTTTGGCGGTCGGTTTCACGGGGCTTGACCGCATGCTGGGCATGAATTTGGCCAACTTTGCTCACCTTGGGGGCTTGCTAGGCGGGCTAGTGGTCGCCATTGTTCATGTCGGAATTGAGCGCATTACGAGGAAGAAACTGTGGACCTGAATTTATTGATCGAGCGGATGGACCTGACCACTTATCAGGCTCTTAAAGACTCGATGGAACTTGGCAAATGGCCCGACGGTGGCACCTTGTCCAGCGAACAAAAGCAGCTGGTGATGGAGGCACTGATTCGGTTTGGCCACCAGCACCTGCCCGAAGACCAGCGCATTGGCTATCTGCCCCAGCCGGACTGTAAGAGTGCCCCGGCCAACTTAATTCCGACCCAACAACAATAAAGGACTGTGTCGATGACTGATGCAACTGCGGTGACTCGTCTGGCCGACTATCGCGCTCCGGATTGGTTGATTAGTCAGGTGGCCCTGACCGTGACGATCAATGACGGCGAAACCGAGATAGCGGCGACGTTAGAGTTGGCGCAAAACAGCGCGGACTTACAACCGTTGGTATTGGACGGTGAGGGCTTAGAGACGCTGTCGGTCGCCATTGATGGCGTGATCTTAGATGCCGACGCCTATGTCGTGACCGCGACGACGTTGACGGTACTGACGCCGCCGGCCGGTCACTTTACCTTGCAGACGCGGGTACGAATCAAACCGGAGTCGAATACTCAGCTGGAAGGCCTCTACAAATCCGGCGATATGTATTGCACCCAGTGCGAGGCCGAAGGCTTTCGGCGTATTACCTGGTTCCTGGATCGGCCGGATGTGTTGGCGATCTGGACCGTTCGTATTGACGCCCCGGCCAGCATGCCGACGTTATTGTCCAACGGTAACCGGGTCGGCGACCGCACCACCGCCGACGGCCGGCGCCAGGTCGACTGGAGTGACCCGCACCCGAAACCGGCGTACTTGTTTGCGCTGGTCGCCGGTGATCTGGTGCTGCGTAATGACCGATTCACCACGGCGTCAGGCCGCGAGGTTGATCTGCACGTCTACACGCGCCAAGCCGATGCCGACAAAGTCGATTTTGCGATCGCCAGCATCAAGCAAGCGATGGCGTGGGACGAACGCCGGTTCGGGCGCGAGTATGACCTGGATGTGTTCCAGGTGGTTGCGGTTGGCGACTTCAACATGGGCGCGATGGAGAACAAAGGGCTCAATATCTTCAACACATCCTGTGTGCTGGCGACACCGGATGTCGCCACGGACGACGCCTACGAGCGCGTCGAGGCGATCATTGGACACGAGTACTTTCACAACTGGTCGGGCAATCGTGTGACCTGCCGTGATTGGTTTCAGCTGTCCCTTAAAGAGGGTTTTACGGTTTACCGTGATGCTGAATTTACCGCAGACCTGCGTTCGCGCCCGGTTAAACGTATCCAGGACGTGGACTTTCTGCGCACGCATCAATTTGCCGAAGACGCCGGCCCGACCTCGCATCCAGTGCGTCCGGCCGAATACGAAGAGATCAGTAACTTTTACACCGTCACGATTTACGAGAAGGGCGCCGAGGTCGTGCGCATGCTCGAGACCTTGATTGGGCGGGATCAATTTCGCGCCGGATCCGACCTGTACTTTGAACGGTTCGACGGGCAGGCGGTGACCTGCGATGACTTTGTTGATTGTATGCAGCAAGCCAGTGGCCGCGACTTGACCCAGTTTCGCCGCTGGTACAGCCAAAACGGCACCCCGCATATCAATGTGTCGGTGGCCGCGGACGGTGACGGCAGCCGAATCACCTTCCGCCAGCAATTGCGCGACGGCCAAGCGCCGTTCCATATGCCAATGCCGTGCAGCCTATACGCGGCCGATGGTGCGCTGCTCGAACAGGGCCTTAGCTGGGAGCTGGACCAGGTCGAGCAGTCGTTCAGAGTCAACCAGCCCAGCGATGATTTATTAGTGTCAGTCAATCAGGGGTTTGCGGCGCCCGTTCGAATCCACTATGCACTCGACGCCAGTCAGCGCGATGTGCTGGCGCGTCACGACCTTGACGGTTTCAACCGTTGGGATGCGGGTCGTCAAATTGTGATAGAGGCCTGGGCGGCCTACGTCGGCAATGCTGATGCTGGGCTGATTGACCCGATCGAGCACCTGTTTGATGCGGCCTTGGCGCAGTTCGAGCAGGACCCCGCACTAACGGCTGAAATTATTCGCCTGCCCGACGACAGCCAGATCCTGGACGAGCTGGGTGCCGACGTCGATCCGGTCAGGGTGCGCCAAGCCGGCGACGCCATTCGGGCAGAACTGGGCCGCCGTATGGGTGAGCTGATTCAGCCGATATTGCTGGCACTGGAACCGGTTAAGCCCTACCAGCCGGGCGGTGACCAGGCCGCAAAGCGCAGCCTTTGGTGCTTGTTAGCACAGTTGCTGGCGCATGCCGCCGACGACTCAATCGCCGATGCGCTGACGCGACGTTTTGTCGGCGCCGATAACTTAACCGACCGCATGAACTGCATGACGGTGGCCGGGGTGATGGCGCGCCATAACCCGTCCATGTTCCAGTCGATGCTGACCATTTTTCATGCGGATTGGCAGCACGAGCCACTACTGCTGGATCAGTGGTTTCAACAGCAAGCGCGGTTCGGTGACTTTGACGCAATCTCGGCGCTGTTGGAGCATGCCGATTTTAGTTTGGGCAACCCGAATCGGGCACGTAGCGTGCTCGGGGTGTTTACCCGCGCCAACCCTGAAGCCTTTCACGCACCCGGCGGCTACGAGCTTTTGGCCGGCTGCGTGGCGTCCTTGGACGTCAGCAACCCCCAGATCGGCGCGCGTTTGGTGATTCCGTTGACCCGTTATAAAAACTGGTCGACGTCTCAGCGAGAGCGCGCTATCCACGTCCTCAAAGGCTTGGATAAAGTGTGTCAGTCAGCCGATTGCCGGGAGGTTATCGGCAAAGCTCTGAAATAGGACCTACACTGGGGGAAATAAGGTGGTAACTGATGTCCCGTTCTGAACTGTCCGATACCTTTCCCCAGTCAATTACCGGCGAGCTGGCGCGACGCTTACTGAGTGTCGTGCCGGACGAGGACGTCTGTCGTTTGGATCTACCGAGTTTGTTGGGACGAGCGCAGTGGATCGAGCGGTTGCTGGCCTCCGGCGAGCATCACGTCCAGGTGTTCAACCCGAATGCCGAGCGCGACGGCTGGGATTCTCGGCACACGCTGGTGGCCGTGGTGTTGGCGGATCAGCCGTTCCTAGTCGACACCGTGCGCCTGGAAATTCGCCGACAGCAGCACCGTATTCACCTGACCCAGAATCTGGTCGCGCGTCCTGTTGTTGAGGACGGCACCTTGTCGTCGCTGGATGCCGGCGAGCAACCGCACGCGGTGATGATTCTGGAAATTGATCGGATTGATGATTTGACCGGGCAGCGTGCGCTGGCCAGCGCCATTCAGAGCGTTTTGCGCTTGCTCGGTGCGGCGGTCGATGACTTTATGGGCATGCGTGATCGCTGTCGCCAGATGGCTGAATCCCAGGACGAAGAAGGCTGCGAGTTCTTTAACTGGTTGGCCCAGGATCACTTTACCTTTTTAGGCTACGAGCAATTATCCCGTACCAGCAAGTCTAAATCCGGCACCGTCGAAACCGAGCTGAACCTTGGTATTTCGAGGGTTCGTGAGGGTTGCGGGTTGGGCGATGAACTGTCGATGCAGCAGCAACCCGGCATCTTGTTTACCAAGGCCCCGGAGCGGTCGAAGATTCACCGCGGCGCTTACATCGACCTGATCGTGATCACCGAGGCCGACGGAAAAGGGGCGCGCGAGCACCGCTTTTATGGGTTGTTCACATCGCGCGTTTATCAGGAAATGACCCTGGAAATCCCGTTGGTGCGACAAAAAATACAGCAGGTGCTGGACGCCAGCGGTTTTGCGCGGGGCGGTCACAACTACAAGCAACTAAGCCAAATCCTGCAGGTGTTTCCGCGCGACGAGCTGCTCCAAATAGACCAGCCGACGCTGTCGGAGCAGGCGCTGGTAGTGTTGCGCTTACAGGAACGTGAGCGCACCCGTTTGATGGTCCGGGTTGATCCGCTGGGGCATTTTGCGACGGCGCTGTTGTATATCCCGCGTGATCGATACGACACCCGCATTCGAACTCTTATCCAGGAAATGCTGGCGACGGAGCTGGCGGCGCGGGACATTGAATTCAACACCACGTTTAGCGAGTCGGTGCACACTCGGGTCCAGTTCATTATCCGCCTAAGCGAGCCGGTCACCTTGGATCCATCGGCCCTGCAAGCGCGTGTTGAGTTGCTGGTCCAAAGTTGGGACGAGCAATTGCGCATCGCTTTGGCTGATGCCCATGGCGACGGCAAGGCGCGGGCATTGTTGCGTGACTATTGCGACTATTTCCCGGCTGGGTACCGCGAAGACTTTGACGCCAAGCGGGCGGTCTTGGATATCAACCATCTGGCCGGGTTAAGTGCCGAAAAACCCATGGACCTGAGCCTGTTTCATGACTTAGGCACGCAAAAGCTGCACCTGAAGTTGTTTCATTTCGGCGCCCCGATTCCATTGTCCGATGCGCTGCCGATAATGGAGCACTTGGGTGCGCGGGTACTGGCCGATCAGACCTATGCATCGCGCAATCGCGACTGGTATATCCACGACTTCACCCTCGACATGCGCTCGGCTGCGGCCTTGGCGGATTGGCGTGATGACTGGCAAGACGCCTTTGCGGCGACCTGGTACCAGCGTACCGAAAGCGATGCGTTTCACGGCTTGGTGCTCAGCGCCGGCCTGAACTGGCGCGAAGTGTCGGTGTTGCGCGCGCTCAGCAGCTACATCAAACAGATCGGTTTTGAACTCAGTCGCGAGTGGATTGCGGCGACGCTGGTGGCTAATCCAGTATTGGCCAAAGAGCTGATTGCGCTGTTCCGTGCGCGCCACGAGCCGGGCCGTGCAGACGCCCTGGAAGCGCGGGTGTTGGAGAGTCTTAACGGCCTAATAGAAGAGGTCGCCGGACTTAACGAGGATCGCCTGTTTCGCCGATACCGTGACGTCATTGGTGCGACCTTGCGGGTTAACTTTTTCCAGCCGCTGGCGGATGACCAGAGTCTCTCACTGGCCTTCAAGATCGCGCCTCGCTCGATCGAAGGGGTGCCAAAGCCGGTGCCCCTGTTCGAGATATTCGTCTACAGCGCGCGGGTGGAGGGTGTTCATTTGCGCGGCGGTAGCGTTGCCCGCGGAGGCCTGCGCTGGTCCGACCGTCACGAGGACTACCGTACCGAAGTTCTGGGATTGGTTAAGGCTCAGCAAGTTAAAAATAGCGTCATTGTGCCGGAGGGTGCCAAGGGCGGTTTCGTGCCAAAGCAGCTTCCGCGCGGGGATCGCGAGGCGACCCAGCGCGAGGCAATTTGCGCGTACAAGGAATTTATCAGTGGGTTGCTGGCCTTGACGGACAACCTGGTCGAGAACGAAATCGTGGCGCCGCCAAGTATGCGCCGTCACGATGCCGACGACCCCTATTTGGTGGTCGCGGCGGATAAGGGTACCGCCACTTTCTCGGATATTGCCAACGGCATCGCGGTCGAACGGGGTTTTTGGTTGGGTGACGCTTTTGCCTCGGGCGGGTCGGCAGGCTATGACCACAAAGGTATGGGCATTACCGCCAAGGGCGCGTGGGTTAGCGTTATTCACCATTTCCGTGAACTTGGCAAAGACCCCGCCGTGGACAAATTTACTGCGGTGGGTATCGGCGACATGAGCGGCGACGTGTTCGGCAACGGCATGCTGCTGTCGAATCAGATGAAGCTGTTGGCGGCGTTCAACCACTTGCATATCTTTATTGACCCGACGCCGGACCCCCAGCAGTCATTTGACGAGCGTACCCGTCTGTTTGCCTTGCCGCGTTCTGGGTGGGCGGATTACGACGTTGCGCTGATCAGCCCGGGTGGCGCTATTTTTGATCGCACCGCAAAGTCGCTTGTGCTGTCGCCGGAAGCGGCCAAGGCGCTCGGCTTGAAAGCGGGCAAGCGGACGCCGAACGAACTGATTAAAGAGTTGCTAACGTCCAAAGTCGACCTGCTGTGGAACGGCGGTATTGGGACCTACGCGAAGGCGGCGCGCGAAAGCCATGCCGACGTCGGCGACAAGGCCAACGATGCCATTCGGGTTGATGGCGCCCAGCTTGGTGCGGCCATTGTCGGCGAAGGCGGCAATTTGGGCTTGACCCAGTTGGGTCGGGTCGAAATGGCACTCAATGGGTGCCTGGTCAATACTGATTTCATTGATAACTCAGCCGGCGTCGACTGCTCGGATCACGAGGTCAACTTAAAGATCCTATTGGCCCAGCGTGAGCGCGCAGGCGAGCTGACGCGGCGCCAGCGAGACCGTTTGTTGGAGTCCAAAACCGACGAAGTCTCGGCGTTGGTGCTGGCAAACAATGACCGCCAAGCTGGAGCCCTGGGCGTGGCGGCGTCGGACGCCCCGCGTTCGCAATTCGAGTTGATGCGGTTCATCGAAACCTTAGAAGCGGGCGGCGAGTTGGACCCCGAGCTTGAAGGGTTGCCGCGTGACTTGACCGGCCGAGGCCCACTGACGCGACCGGAGTTGGCGGTGCTGTTGGCCACGGCCAAAAACCGTTTGAAACGCTCGCTCATATTGGCCGTTGAAGACGACACCTTGGCGGCGATTGCCGCGGAAGCCTTTCCGCCCAGCTTGCGCGACGACTACGCCCAGGAAATTGCCGAGCATCGGCTGCGCCCGCAGCTGGTTGCGACTCAGCTGGCCAACGCCATGGTCCACTATCTCGGGATTGCGGTGACCCATCGGCTCGAGGCACTGGCGGCGACCGATTCGGTTGGCGTCGCCAAAGCCTTTCAGGTTGCACGTATTTGCTTCGATTTGGATCGCCGTTGGGGCGAAATTGAGAGCCTGCCGGCCTCGGTCAGCGTCGAGATTCGACGCGAGTTGCTGCTGCGACTCAGCGGCTTGATGCGCCGGGTAACGCGCTGGATATTACGCCGCCATGGCAGTGACTACGCGGTCGCGGACCTAGTCGAGCGCTATCAGGGGCGTTTGAACGAGCTGTCCGGTGGCATGCGCGGCTGGCTGTACGGCAAGCCCAAGACTCAGTTCGAGCGTTTAGTTGAGCGTTGGGTTGCGGCCGGTGTGCCGGAGGCCGTCGCGGAATATGTCGCCGGAACGCCGTCACTGACCAGTGGTCCCAGTGTGGTCGAGTCCTGTTTGGCGTCCGATCAGGGGGTTCATCGTGTGACTGAGCTCTACTTGGCTCTGGGCGAGCGAATGGGGCTGCATGACTTCGCACGTCATGTTAACGGTCTGCGCGTTCAGAGCACGTGGGAGGCGCGTGCGCGGGATGGTTTCCGCGACGATATTGATCGCGCCTACCAGGCATTTTCGGGGCGCCTGCTGGCGTGTGATGGCGCGCCGGCGGACGCTTTAGACGAGTGGGTCCAGGCACGCCCGGAGGCGGTAGCCCAGTGGCAGGAACTGATCGATGCGATCGAAGCGGCGGGTGACAATGCCTACCCTGTGATGGCGGTGGCGGGGCGCACGCTGGCATTGCTGCCAGATGCCGAGCGTTAGGTTTCGGCTGCGGGTCAGTCCACAGGAAATTGAACGCATGTATCAGGGCGTGCGTGACGCTCAAGCCACAACCGTCGACGGTCGGCACGTGCGTTTCCCGGCGTTGGAGCTGCGACCTTTTGTGACCCGGGACGGGGTCGATGGTTATTTCGAGTTGGAATATACAAGCCAAGGAAAACTGGTGGCGTTGCGGTCGTTGGACGCCAAGAACTGATAGAATGCGGTTTTACGCTAGGACAGCAACGCCCCATGTATTCGGCCCTTCGCCCCTTATTGTTTCGCCTTGATCCCGAGACCGCTCACGACCTAACGCTGTCGGCAATGCACTGGATAGGCCGAGTCGCCGGCCCGGGCACTGTGCCCGACGCCCACCCCGTTGAACGCATGGGTCTGACCTTTGCTAACCCAGTCGGTCTGGCGGCCGGGCTGGACAAGGACGCGACTGCGTTTGATGGCCTCGCGCGTTTTGGCTTTGGATTTATAGAAGTGGGTACGGTGACGCCGCGGGCGCAACCGGGTAACGACAAGCCGCGCATGTTTCGACTGCCGCAAAGCCGTGCCGTCATCAACCGGATGGGGTTTAACAACCATGGTCTGGATGCGCTGATTAGGCGTGTCGATGGCCGCCGCTACAGCGGTGTCTTGGGCATTAACCTAGGCAAAAACAAAGATACACCGGCGGATCGTGCCAGCGACGACTACGTCGCCGGCCTAAACGCGGTTCATCAGCTAGCGGACTACATCACCGTAAATTTATCGAGTCCGAACACACCGGGCCTGCGTGACCTGCAATTGGGTGAAGCGCTTGATCATCTGCTGAGCGATCTGTCGGCGGCACGGGCTGCCCTGGCCGATCGCTTTGGCGCGCGCACCCCGGTGCTGGTCAAGTTGGCCCCGGATTTAGCCGACCAAGACTTGGATGAAATGGCGACACGATTGGTAGAGGCGGGTATCGACGGCATTATTGCCACCAACACGACCCTAAGCCGTGATGCGGTCACCGGTCAGCCCTACGCCAATGAGGCGGGCGGGCTGTCGGGTCAGCCGGTCTGTGCGCGCGCCAATCAGGTCATGCAACGTTTGCGGGCAACTGTGGGTGCTGAAACCACCTTGGTGGGGGTCGGTGGCATCGACTCGCCGGCGTTGGCGTTGCAGCGACTGGCCAGTGGTGCCGATCTGATTCAGCTTTACACCGGGCTCGTTTACGAAGGCCCGGGGTTGGCGCGCCGCTGCGTCAAGGCCATTCGTGATCAGCGCGGATAATAAAAGGCCCGCTTGTGGCGGGCCTCGTGATGCCGGGCCTACGCGAGGCCGCATCCATGGGTGGCGGGGGTCATGCCATCATGGGATTGGTTTGTATTCCAGAAACGCCGATTCTACCGTCCCAGAAATCCGTTCGTCCGTCGCGCCAACCGCCCAGCCAATCGGGTCGATTGGAGGCAGGGCAGTCATCGCGGGATTTACCAGCGATGCCAGCTTGATAGCCTTTAAGGTAGGCGCGTCGGTGAACGTCTCTCTTTTGTCTTTTCATCCTGTAGACCTCTCTGTAGAGCGATTCGGATGCCGACCCGACCAAACGGGTCAGGCACGTGGTCATTTGCACGACCACATAAGGAAATTAGCACAATGAAATTGATCTTGTCGGCCCCCGGTGGCCTCGAAGACTTAGTAGCGCAACAAAGTGCCCAGTTGGGGTGTGACGTCGAGCACGTAACACCGGGTGAAGTGCGTGTTCATATCGAAGACCCGGCCAAGTTGTATGACTTGCTGCTGTGGTTACGTCACACCTCACGGATTATATTGCCGCTGGCGGAAGGGCCGGTCGAGGGTGATGAAGACCTTTACCGCTTGACCCAGCGTGTGGATTGGACGCGTCACCTGCCGCTGGTGCCTGGCTTTCGGGTTGACGTGTTTGGGTCCGCGGAATGGATTCGCGATCGCCGTTACCCGGCCGTCATCGTCAAAGACGCGATTGTTGATCAGTTCCGCGACAAGTTCGATGACCGCCCCAATTCGGGCTCTGATGAACCGAACCGCGTCGAAGTTCGCTTTAACCGTGGCCGCGCCACGGTCGGCTTGAACTTGGCCGGTGAGCCACTGGATCGCCGCGGATACCGTGCGCCCGGACACCCGGCGACGCTGCGCGAAGGCCTCGGTGCGGCGCTGCTGGAACGCGCTCGCTGGACGCCGGAGACGCCGTTAATGGATCCGTTTTGTGGCAGCGGCACCTTGATTATTGAAGCGGCGTTGATCGCGTCGGGCCAAGCGCCCGGGCTGTACCGCGAGAACTCGGCCGAGCACTGGTTGCGCTATAAGCCTGATGCGATGGCCGCGGCCCGCGCCCGCGCCGTCAAAAAACGCCGTGAGCCCCCGCGTGAACCACGACTGTGGGGCCGTGACATTGATCCCGCCTTTATCCAGCTGTGCCGCAAGCAGGCGGATGACATGGGGCTGACGCCGTGGGTCAAGTTTGACGTTGCCAGCATCGAAGAGTTACCGGATGTCGAGCGCCCGGATGAGTGGTTGGTGTTGACCAACCCACCCTGGGGTAAACGCCTGCGTACCGATGACATCGAGCACCTTTACGAGACCTTGGGCAAGACCATGAAGGCCCATTGGCCGGGGGCGCGTTTGGCGCTACTGACGGATCGTCGTGAACTGGCCCAAGCCACCGGGCTTCGAGTTGGGCGGCGCAATGCGATTTCCGCCGGCGTCGACAAGTTACACCTGCACCATTATGACATCGGGCCGGCAACGGCTGGGCAACCTGTTAAGACCATCGAACCGTCGCCGGATTTGGCGGCGCGCTTGACCAAGCGTTATAAGCATTTGCGGAAGTGGGCGAATCGTCAGGGCATTGAGGCCTATCGGATTTATGACGCCGATATTCCTGAATATTCATTTGTGATTGATTTATACGGCGACCGCATTCATGTCGCCGAGTATGAACCACCCAAGCAAATCGATCCGGTGGTGGCGCGGCGTCGACGCGAGCAAATGTTGTGCACCGTCGCCCAGGTCTTCGAGATGGCCGAATCGGACATCGTCTTTAAGACCCGCGCGCGCGGAGGTGACTACGAGCGTGGTGAAGATGACGATTGGATGGAAATCAGTGAAGAGGGCGCGCGATTGCGCGTCAACCTGACCCGCTATAACGATACCGGTGTGTTTTTGGATCACCGTGGTGCGCGCCGGTGGTTGGCCCAAAACGCCAGCGGCAAGGATTGCCTGAACTTGTTCAGCTACACCGCCACCGCCAGCGTTCGGATGGCGCTGGCCGGCGCCCGCAAGGTCGCCAGTGTTGACCTGTCGCCGCGTTACACGCGTTGGGCCGAGCAGAATTTCCGCATGAATAAGTTAGCCAAGGAGCAGCACCCCTTGATCCAAGCGGACGTGGTTGAGTGGATTTATAACGCGCCACCGGCCATTTACGACATGGTCTTGCTCGATCCGCCAACGTTTTCCAATTCCGCACGCACGGACACCGTGCTGGACCTAAAAAAAGATGCAGCGTCGCTGTTGGCAGAGGTCCACCGGGTGCTACGACCTGGAGGGCAATGCTTGTTTTCAAACAATGCCAAAGGGTTCAAGCTACCCAAAGAACTGGAGCCGGCCTGGTCTGAGGTGGTGCCCTTTACCGAGCGCACACGCGATCAGGATTGTCCGCCTAGCCACCGATCGGGGCACAAAAGTTGGCTGTTGACGAAGTAACGCTATATCACACCCAGGACTGTCATCTGTGCGAGTTGGCGATGGCGGTTCTGGACCATGTAGGGCTGGCCTACAGCGCGGTCGATATCGCCACGTCCAGCGATTTGATGGCGGCCTACGGGGTACGTATCCCGGTTATTCGCGTTGGCGAACGCGAGCTGGGTTGGCCGTTTGACCCGAACCAGGTTCAGGCCTGGTTGATGTCATGATAGGCCTGCCTGCACAGGCAGTGCCGGTGGTGTTGCTGGTCGACGATAATCCCGATGACCGCTTCAAGATCAGCTGGATGCTGAGCCAGGAACGCCAGGTGATATTCCACGAGGCGGCCTCGGTCGATGAAGGCATCCAGCAGTGGCAAGCGGTCAAGCCGGACTTGGTGCTGCTGGATTTACGTCTGCCGGACGGCGATGGCAGCGAAGTATTACGCAGTGCTCGAGAGGGGCGCTGGGGCAATCCGATTGTCGTGATCGTCTCTGAGTTGTCGTTGCCGCAGCGCGTGGATGACCTGCGTGGCGATGGTGCGCAACATTTCTTGCCCAAGGAAATTTTGACCCGCGCCCTGTTGGGCGGCGTTATTGATTCGGCGACACGCCGGGTTCAGCTGCGCAACGAGCGCAAACGCGCTCAACAGAGCATTGATGCCCAGTTAACGGCCCTGCGCTCACAGCTGGAGCCGGCTTTGGTCGAGCTGAAAGGCTTGGGCAGCGGCCAGCAGGCGGCTGACCGGGCTGATTTGCCGGCGGTGCGGCTGTTGAAGGGCTTGGCGGCACAGCACGCGGACGCGATACAGGCTCAGCTGGATCACCTGGCCAGTTGGGTCGAGATCGACGCCGGCTACGACGCTGAGCCAAAGCCCTGGGGGGTGGTTAGCGCGCGCTTGTCGGCACTGGCCGGTCCGACCTTGCACTGGTCGGCTGAGGTTGATTCGGATGTCGAGGTCAGTATTGATGCGGCGCGGCTGGATTGTGCCTTGACTGAACTGGTTGCCAACGCCCTGCGCTTTGACCGTCCCGTGGCGGTTCACGAGGCGCGACTGCTGGCCAGTGCAACCCACCGAGGTCACGAAGTGTGCTTAACCCTGCGCACGCAACATCCTAGAATTTCACCGGTCTGGCAGTATCAACCTGAGCAGTTGTTTCGGTTGGGGGTTGTGGCTAATTCAGGTGGCGACAACACAGCCGGTGTGGGTCTAGCTAAAGTCGCCCGGGTTCTTGCCGATAGTAATATCAGTATCGCTTTGTCGATTGACGCGCGACAGGGTTTTAGTCTCCGCTTGGGTATCCCAGCGACCACTGCACCCGACGCGCTCAGCAACCTGCAGGAATCTTAAGTGGCAACAAGTGCGCAATGGGCGTTGATGGTTTCGGAGCCGCTGTTTGAATGGCGTGCACGGTCGGTGGTGGCGGTAAACCCAGCCGCGCGTGCGTTTGGCGAGCTAAACATCCGCGATTGGGGCGGCCTCGGCCACTTGGCCGGGCTGTTTGGCGGTGGCTTGGACGGCCCGGCCTGCCTCAAGATCATCAGTGACAGTCAAGGTGTCCGAATCCTTGAGCTGATGACCGTCAACGGCGAACACTTTTTCAAGCTGACCGGGGCCGGTGTTAGCCGTGATTACCTGGTGTTGCGCGATAACCTGCTGTCGATGTTGAACCGTGAGTTTCAAGCCCCGTTGAAAACGCTGGCGGCATCGGCACAGGCGTTGAAGACCTCGGCGATCCAGGACCCCGAGGTCCTGGCGTTGGTCAACCAGTGGTTGGCGCCGGCGACCCAGTCGATAGCCTTGATGCCGGCGGTGTTGGATTTGGCCCGTCTGTACGGCCACGAATCCTTGGATGCCGAAGAGCGCATTGTTTTTTCTGAACTGTTGCCGGCCTTGATTGAAGGCGTGTCGACGGATGACGTCGCCAGCCGCGGTGTCCGGGTCGATTTGAGTACCGGTGAAAAACCACTTGGCGCCATGTATGGCCCCAGTTACTGGGTCGAGGCGGCCCTGCGTGGGCTGCTCGGCGACGTGGTAGCGCATGCGGCTGAAAACACCGATGTGCGGATCGTCGCGCGCCAAATGCCGTACATGCTTAACCTTGTATTTCGCGTCGTCGGCGGTATTGGTCAACGCGGCGTTGACCTCAGTGTACTGGACGAACGACCGCTGATCGCAGTCGATGGCAGCGTCAGTGTCGACCGGGTGCGTCTGAATCTGGCCTACGCCGTGCTAAAGCGAATTGGCGGCAATTTTAAGTTTAAATCCAGTGCACTCGGGGTCGAGTACATTGTCGAAATACCCACCGGCCAGGGTATGAACGCCTGTGCTGAAACCCGTGCCAAGACTGCCTTGGAACAAGCTGAGCAATATGCCCGTGACATGGCTATGCTTATGGAAGCGGTGTCGCGCCGAAAATCATAATAGGACTGAACCTAAGTGACAAAACGTGTATTGGTCGTTGACGACCAACCAGAGCTGCGAAAGTTGATCACGATGACCTTGAAAATGGGTGATTACGAGGTCCAGGAAGCGGAAGACGCCACTCAGGGACTGGAGAAGGTCAATGCCTTTCGCCCCGACATCTTACTGCTGGACGTCATGATGCCCGGCGAGATGGACGGCTATCAGCTGTGCCAACTGTTGAAGTCGGATGAAAAGTACCAGGGGCTGGCGGTGGTGCTGTTAACCGCGCGCGGTCAGGCCAGTGACTTGGAAGAGGGCGATCGTGTGGGTGCGGACAAATACTTGGTCAAACCATTTTCACCGTTGCAGTTAATTCAAACGGTTCGCGAGTTAACCGCATAATGCGCTCGATTGTGGCGGTCGGCCTGGGGGTTTGGTTGGCCCTGTCGGCGTGGGCAGAGCCCCTGTATTTCGGTGTGGTGCCTCAGCAGTCAGCGATCCGAACGGCCACGTTGTGGGGTCCTCTGGTGAGCCATCTGGCAGCGGAAACCGGGCTGGAGATCCAGCTGAAAACGTCGCGCGACATCCCGACCTTTGAGCAGGAGCTTGCCAAGGGGGCTTTCCATTTTGCCTACATGAACCCTTACCACTTCACGGTATTTAACGAAAATCCCGGTTACCAAGCCATGGCGCATCGGGACGGCCAAGGTATTCGCGGCGTGATCGTGGTGGCCAAAGACAGCGACATCACGGAATTAGGCCAGCTCGACGGCGGCGTGGTTGCGTTTCCAGCACCGGCCGCCTTTGCCGCGACCTTGATTACCGGTGCCGAGCTGACGGCCGCAGGTGTCACCTTTATACCGCGCTATACCCTGTCCCACGACAGCGTTTACCGTGCGGTCAGCGCCGGGTTGATGCCAGCGGGCGGCGGTATCGGTCGGACCTTGGCTGCGGTTGACGCCGACACCCGTTCGCTGTTGCGGGTGCTGCACACCACCGCGGCTTACACGCCGCATGCAATCGCAGCGGCCCCGCAGGTTGATCCTGAGGTGATCGGGCGCGTCCAGCGCGCAGTCACGGAATTGGTCGATCGCGAGGTCTTGGACCCGTTAAAAATTAATGCGTTCGTGGCTGCCGAGGATGCAGACTGGAATGATGTGCGTGCGCTTGATTTAAAGGCCATCGCGACACCATGACCCTGCGGTTTAGGACGGTGCTTGGCATCGCCGCGATCGAGGTTGTTTTGCTATTTATCCTCGGCTACACCTCGATCAATGCGATGCGCGAAAGCGTCAGCTCCGAGTTTGTTCGCCGCGCCGAGGCGACTCAAATCATGATGCGCGGCGTGTTGGTTGATGCGTTGATATCCAGTGACCTGGCCAGTGTCGACGACATATTGTCAGCGTTAACGCTGGACACGGATATCGTGTACGCCGGGGTTCGCTTGAACGATCGCTGGCTGTCATTCAGTGGCGATTTGACGGACCAAGCGGGTACTCAAGAATCAGGCTGGGCAGACGCCTCGGATGATATTTTGGACACCATGGTGTCGGTGTCAGCCGGCGGGCAGCGTTTTGGCGATTTGGCGTTGGGCCTCAGTTTGGCAGCAGGTCGTGCCGAAGTCACCGCGGCAGGCTGGCGTTTTGCTGGCTTGGCAGGTGTCGGCATTGTGCTGTCGGCAATTTTTAGTTTCGCGTTAGGCAGTTGGTTATCAACGCGTGCCCAGCGACTGACTCGTGCCGCGCAGCGCTTGGGGCAGGGCGACCTGAGTACGGTCGTGGTCGATACGGGCAACGATGAGTTTTCGGATTTGGCGCGCCAGTTTAATAACATGGCCGAGCTACTGCGAACCGAGGCCGGGCAGCGAGATGCCGCGCTGGATGAGGCCCGCTCAAAAGAATCCGACTTGATCGAACGCACGCGTCAAGTCGAAGCCTATAACCAGATGTCAAACCTGCTGAACGTTGTTCAGCTGAACGTTATTTTGAACCCGATTGAGGCGGTTTATAACTCGGCGTTGGTCCAGGACTTGCTCGATATTACCCTGTCCGAGGCGGGCTTTATTGCCCAAGCCGAGGGGGTCGCGCAAAGCGGCGCTAGCCTCAAAGTTGTGGCCGGTTTTTCGCGCTCCGGCAATCACGAACAGGTCAGCTGGGTCCGCGACCGTCTGGAAAACGGGGACTGGTGGTTTAACTGGCAGGGCTCGGTTGAGGACATGGGGATTGGGTTCGAATCCAGTGGCCGTTACCTGACGGGGCGCGCGGCCATCGTTGACTGCCTCGGGGAATCCCCGCTGGCGGATGAATACCGCTACATGGCGTTGGTACCGTTGATTCACAAAGGCCAAGTCGTCGCCACCTTTGGGGTTTTCCGCAACAGCGAACCCTACTCCGAAAACCTTGAAAGCTTCCTGCAACCTTTGATCACAACCTGCTCTCAATTGGTTGAAGCCCGGGACAACGTGACCGCACGATTGGAAGCGGAAACGCAGCTGCGTGAAAACGAAAACAAGATCCGTTCGATCCTAGAGTCGGCCAGTGATGCGATCATGACCTTGACCGCGAACGGCGTGGTGTCAAGCGCGAACACCGCCGCCGGTGAGGTGTTTGGGCTGCCCAGCGAACAACTAATCGGGCTCTGGTTTGGCGAGCTATTGGAGCCGCAACTACGAGCCTCTCTGAGCCGTGGCGTGACCCAAGTAATGGCGCTGAGTGATTCGAGCGGCGTCATCAGCACGGTGGGCCGACGGTTGTCCGGTGCGGACGTGCCGATTGAAATGTCCTTGAGCGTGATGGAAAGCGAGGGCGAGGAGCTGTTTACCGCGGTGGTCCGTGATGTCACCGAAAAACGCGAAGCCCAAGAAGCCTTGCGCGCGCACTCGCAACAACTTGATGGCATTTTGAGCCTGTCCGGAGACGGTTTTGTCGCCTTTGATGGTATCGGCCAGGTTGGTTACGCCAACCCCGCCTTCAGTCGCCTGATCGGAGTACGAGCGTCGGAAGTCGCCAGTCAAACGATCGGCAGTTTGAGTCACCGCATGATCGGTCAATCCGACGATTGGCATACCCACCTTGACAGCCTCAAAGACGGCCAAGTCTATCGTATTAGCCTGCTTAAGCCGGCGCCGCGCATTGTTGAAATCAGCGCCCGCACGATGAGCGACGAAGACGGACGCAGTTTGGGTCGGGTGATGTACTTCCGTGACGTGACGCACCAAGCCGAAGTCGATCGCATGAAATCGGAATTTCTGTCGACCGCGGCACATGAGCTGCGCACGCCTTTGGCCAGTGTTTATGGTTTCTCTGAATTGCTAATGAGCGTTGATTACGACAAAGAAACCCGCGATGACTTGCTGGGCACGATCCACAAGCAAGCCTCGCGCTTGACCAAGCTGATCGATGAGCTGCTCGATTTGGCGCGGATCGAGGCGCGGGCCGGCAAGGACTTTGAAATTACCCCAGGTGATTTGTCGACCTTCGTTAACGACCTGTGCGCCAGCTTTGTGAACGTCGGCGACCCGCGCAAGATTAACTGGAATGTGGACGGTGAGCTGCCGTCCGTGGCCTATGACGACAGCAAATTGGCCCAGGCGCTCAACAACATCATCTCGAACGCGTTTAAGTACTCGCCCGGTGGTGGGGACGTCGATGTCGGCGTGGATGTTGATGGCGGTCGGGTTGGCGTATGGGTCCAGGACTCCGGGATGGGCATGTCGCCGGACGCGGTCGATCGGGTATTCGATCGGTTCTTCCGGGCGGATCCGAGCTGTAATATCCCAGGTACCGGTCTCGGTATGTCGGTGGTCAAGGAAATTATGGACTTGCACGGTGGCAGCGTTGCCATCGAATCGACTCTGAACGAAGGCACGCGGGTGACGCTGTGGTTGCCGGCAGACGCCAGCAGCCTAGTGATCGCCAGTTAAACCCAGCCGTTGCGCCGGTACAACCAAGACAGGCTGCCCATCAGGGTGGCCCAGATAACACTCAGTAGCACCAGGGTGGTCCACAGCCCCATCGGGAATTCGACGGCACCCAGGCGCATGCCAGCGGCATAGCTTAGGGGTCCGGCGACGCAGCCCAGCACAATTGCCAGCCGAGTTTGACGGACCAGCCAGCGCAGCGAGTGTTCCAGCGTGGTCGCATAGCAGCCCCACATCAGCATCAGCCAAGCCGGTAACCACGGCGCATTTTCGCTAAATTGAAACACCCCCGCCCGCCGTAACAGTCCGTCAATAACGACTCCGGTCAGCATCACCAGTGCCACCCGTCGCGGCTCGCCGGGGTGGGCAAACCAAACGAAGTGCGCGCCAATCCATGCCAGTCCCACGCCATCAGCCCAGGGGCTGCGCTGGGTGATCAACAACAACCACAACAGATTGAAACCCACCAGGTTGTACAGCTGCGCGCGGCTGAAACTTGGCATCAAAGGGGGCTGGCTGGTGATTGAGCCGACGAGCGCGGCGCCGCTAACAGCAATTGACCCAGGCCCAATTGACGTTCCGCAAAGCCACCTTCGCAGTACGACAGGTAAAACCGCCACATACGCTGGAAACGCTCGTCGTAACCGAGCCCGTCGACGTGATCGCGAGCGTCATCAAAGCGCTGTCGCCAGTGCGCCAGTGTTTGCGCGTAGTGACCGGCATAGTCCTGCAGATCAACCAGCCGCAAATCGGTGACCGCGCCAACCGATTTCATCATCGCGCTGACGCTGGGCACGAAACCGCCGGGGAATATGTACTTTTGAATAAAGTCGACCCCTTGCAGCGCTTGGTCGTAGCGATGATCGACAATGGTGATGGCCTGTATCAGCATCAGGCCGTCGGGCTTCAGCAGGCTGCGGCACTTGGCGAAAAATGTATCCAGGTATTGGTGACCCACCGCCTCGATCATCTCGACGCTGACCAGCCGGTCATAGGTGCCGGTCAGGTCACGATAGTCCTGTTTCAACAGGGTGATTTGATCGTCCAGTCCTTCGGCCGTCACGCGGGCCTGAGCCAAATCATACTGGGCGTCACTGATGGTAGTGGTGGTCACATGGACGCCGTAGTGTTTGGCCGCGTGGATCGCCATGCCGCCCCAGCCGGTGCCGATCTCGATCACGCGCATGCCCGGTTGCAGCCCCAGTTTTTGGCAGATCAAATCCAGTTTGTGGACCGCAGCAGTTTCCAGCGGGGCGTCGGCGCTGGGGTAAACGCCGCTGGAGTACATCATGGTCGGGTCCAAAAATGCTTCGAACAGATCGTTGCCCAAGTCGTAATGGGCGCGGATGTTGCGGCGCGCCCCTTCGCGGTTGTTGCGGTTGAACCAATGCACCGCACGCAGGGTACTGCCGAGCAGCTTGGCGAGGCCGCCGTCGAGCTGATCAAGCACCTCGACGTTGCGTACGAATACCCGCGTCAGGCGCGTCAGATCGTCGACTTCGATCACGCTGTGCATGTAGGCCTCACCCGCGCCAATGGCGCCGCGCAGCGCCAAGTCAGCCCAGGCGCTGGGGTCCAAAACATGCACCTTGACGCGTAACTCTGGATCGTCATCGCGGCCGAAGCGGTGGATGTGTTGGCCTTCTTCAATTTCCAGCAGCCCATGCTCAAGCTTGTTCAACAAGGCAAAGCAAGCCTTGCGGCAGCGACGCTCAATCAGCGAGCCGGTTTGGGCCATCGGCGCGAGTTTATGAACGGATGTAGTCATCCTTTTTTTAACTCCTTCGGGTAGGGCTGAAAGGGTAGGCCGCGCAACCACAGGCGCAGCGCTTGATAATAAATGCCGCCCAAGGTGATCAGCGGCATCAGGGCCTGGCCGACACGATCGACGAGGCGCAGCTGGACGAGTGGGGCGAGCCGAAAACCCGCTCGGAACAGTACACCAGCGTCATCGCGCAAGGACAGGTCCAACGCGAAACGCCCGTCATCTGGCCAACGCGCGTGCAGATCATAGGATTGACCGCTGGGGTTGAACGGTGACACGTGAAAGGTTTTTTGCCAGCGGTGGCGTACCGTTCGACCGTTCGCCGGTATCACATAGACCTCGCGCTCGCGCCACGGGGTGTTGCGTACTTCCAGCAACAACGCAAGCGGTTGCCCGGCGTGACTGAGGTAAAAGACCGAGAGCGGGTTGAATCCGATGCCAAGCACACTGGGCTGGGCTAACAGTGTGATCGAATCGGGCTTTGGCAGTCCATGGGCGGTGGCCAATGCCTGTACTTTGTCGCGCAGGTTGCGGTTGCTGGTGTCCAGGTGGCGACGATTGCGTATGCCACGGGGTGGGTCGCCGGCGCCTAGTTCGTGCGACGCCATCCACAACGGATAGCCAAAGCTGTGTCCTATCGGCCGCAAGCGCCGGTGGAATAGGCGCCCGTTTAATCGAACGTCAGCCACGAACGCTAGCGTCCAGCGCGGCGGCGGCCTCGAGGCCGGTGGTATAGCCGTCTTCATGAAAGCCGTTGCGCGCCCATGCGCCGGCCAGGACCACACGCTGTCCTGCGTTGGTGGCTGCCAGTTGCGCCTGTGCAGCGGGCGACTCGGGGCTGAATTGGGGGTGCGCGTAGTGGTGCGTTGACAGCACTTTGGCGGGATCAATACGGCATTCTGGGTTAACCGTGACGAAAAAATCAACCGGGTCATCCAGGCACATCAACTCGTTCATGTAGTAGGTCAGTAACGGTTGCTCTGGGTGTTTGGATTGCAGCATATAGTTCCACGCCGCCCAGCACGATCGGTGGGCCGGCATCAAACTGGCGTCGGTGTGCATGACGACCTCGTTGCCTAAATACGGGACCGCATTCAATAACGCCGCCTGCGCGGGTGTCGGATCGCTCAATAGTCGCGCGGTTTGGTTGCTGTGACAGGCCATCACGACTCCGTCAAATTCAAATGACTCGCCATTGGCCAACTCGACGCCGACGCACTCGCCCGACGTTGTCACCCGTGCGACTGCAGCGGCGCAGCGAATGTTGTCAGCAAAGGGGGCGGTCAGGGGTTCAAGGTAGGCTTGGGAGCCGCCAATCAGGGTGAACCACTGAGGCCGGTCTTGGATTTCCAGCAGCCCATGGTTGTAGAAAAAACGCGCGAAAAACAACGCTTCGAATTCGCGCATGTTGCTTTCCGGCGTCGACCAAATAGCCGCACCCATCGGCAGTAGGTAACGTTGCACGAAGGCCTCGGAAAAACGATGCCGCGCCAGGTAGTCGCCCAGCGTCAACGCGGGCTCTATTTGGTCGGCCTTGAGGTCGGCTTTGACCCGGCGATTGAAGCGCACAATGTCGCGGATCATGCGCCAGTGGCTGAGTGAAAATTTGAGTTTCCAACTCGGCGCTAAGGTGGCCAGGTTGGTGCCGGCGTACTCAAAGTCACCGCCTTCATCCGTCACGCTAAAGCCCATGGTGGTGGCCTGGCGCTGGATGCCGAGGCGGTCAAGCAAGGCGATGAAATTGGGATAGGTGCGTTCGTTATACACAATGAAACCGGTATCGATCGCCCGTTCGCGCCCATCTAGCGTGACCTTGACCGTATGCGTGTGGCCGCCAATTCGTGAGTCCGCTTCAAACACCTGAACGTCGTGTCCTCGGTCGTGCAGCTCGCGGGCCGCGCCCAAGCCGGTGATGCCGGCGCCTATAATTGCCAATCGAGCCATGCTTATGCGCTGTCCTGTTGGTGTGCTTTAAAGGTATCAATCGCTTGTTGCCGAGAGCGTTTTAGATCGACCATCGGTTTCGGGTACTTGAGCCCGATCGGGTGTGCCTTGGCGTCAAAGGGTGCATGAATCGTTTTCGCGTCCTGGGCCGCAAGTTCAGGAACCCAGCGGCGGATGTAATCGCCGTTTTTGTCGAACCGCTGGCTTTGACTGACCGGGTTCATGATCCGAAAATACGGTGCCGCATCGGTCCCGGTCGAGGCGGACCACTGCCAACCGCCGTTGTTCGCCGCCAAGTCGGCATCGACCAGGCGCTGCATAAAGTAGCGTTCGCCGTGGCGCCAATCGATAAACAGGTTTTTGGTCAAAAACATCGCTACGACCATACGACAGCGATTATGCATCCAGCCGGTGGTGTTGAGTTGACGCATGGCCGCGTCCACCAGAGGAACCCCGGTTTGGCCCTGACACCAGCGCTCAAAGGCCTCGCCCGGAGGATTCCAGGGCAGTGTTTCGGTGGTGACTTTGAAGGGGCGGGCACGACTTACCCGCGGCGCTTCGACTAACAGGTTCTTGTAGAAGTCTCGCCATGCCAGCTCACTGACAAAGGTGTTGGCGTCACTGGCACCGTCCAGCGCATGCGGAGCTGCCTGCAGTACAGCATGCAGTACCTGGCGGGCGCTGATCGCACCGATGGCAAGATAGGGGGACAGCGAGCTGGTGCCTTCCAGCGCCGGCAGATCGCGGTCGGTTTGGTAACGGTCCAACGGGCGCGCCACGAAGCGTTCTAAACGGGTTTGAATGCTGTCGTTATCGACCGGCCACAGCGCCGCTAATGGATCGTCGGGAGCGGTCAGGCGTGCCGGGGCCAGGGTTAATGCTGGCCGGCGCGCCGGTGCGGATAAGGGCGCGTTGAACTCCTCGCGCAGGCTCGCCTCCCAGCGTCGCCGGTACGGGGTGAATACGCTGTAGGGGCCACCCTGACCGGTTTTTAAGGTCTGGGGCGGCACCAAACATTGGTCGTCAAACCAGTGCACTTGGATGCTACATGCCGCCAAGGCTTGGTCGACGGCGCGATCGCGTGCGCGCTCGTTGAATTCGTACTCGCGATTGACGTAGACCGCGGTTATGCCATGGTGTTTACATAGGGCCTGCAAGCCATTCACCTGGTCAGCAAAGGTTGCCCCGTCCAGCATCAACAGCGGGATGTTGAGTGCGCACAAGTCAGCCGTTAACGGTGTCAGTCGCCGTTGGTATAGGTTGCGTGCCGGCGCCCCGAGGTCATGGCTTTGCCATTGAGCGTCCGGCAGGCCGACGCAGGTGATGACGTCGCCGGTGTTGGCGCAGGCCGCGGACAGTGCCGGGTTGTCAGTCACGCGCAGATCGCGCCGAAGCCAAACAAGGTGGGGCATGTGGGTTGCCTTAAAATCAAGCGTCCGTAGAAGTGAGTGGCGGGCACCATCCATGTGCCCGCGTTAGCATACCGAATTAGTGGGGCCAAGGCGCGGCGACTCAACGGGTTTTGGTGTTAATTTGGTTGCTGTGTTAAAAAAGTGGCGTAACGTTCTGATCAATATGCAAAAAGGTGAGTGGCGGCGGTGTTAACTCGGTTGTTTTTGGGTGTTCAAGGCTTGATCGCGCTGGCGGTTGGGCTGTTGTGTGCGTTCTTAAGCGACTGGTCGATATTGGGTGTAAGCGCCGAGGGCGCCGGTCGGATCGAATTGAAAGTTGCGATCGGCGGAACCTGGGTGTTTTTAGGCGTGCACTTTTTAAGCGGGGCCATGGGCTCGAACTTACGGGCTTATTTGATTCAGCTCGCGTCGCTATACGGCCTGCTGGCGGCTACGCGTTTACTGGCCATGCAGTCCGACTCCGCCTCGATGAACACCTTGTTGTTGTTAGGTTACGAACTGGTCAGCGCGGCGATTGCGCTGGTGCTGTTCGCGCGATCAAACCCGGACCGCCGCCGCATCTTTGGCGGCTAACGCATAATCCGTTGGGCGGCGGCAACGCCGCTCAGCCAAGCCCCTTCAACGCGCCCACCCATGCAATAGTCACCGGCCACCCACAGGTGGTCGCCCGCGTCGATGCAGGCATCAGCCATCGCGGTTTGGTCGTCCCATGGGCGTGCGTAGCGCCAGCGATGGGCGTGGCCGTCCTCCACCCTAAAGGCGTTGGGCAACAAGCCCCCGGCCGCCTCGGTCAACTTTAACAGCACCTGCTCGGCGCTTAACTCCAAGTTGGTATCGCTCCACGACGGCGTGGCATGCAACACCCAGCGCCGCCGCGTTGCCCGGCCCGGTTTGCTGGCGTCGTTGGCGATCCAGCGTAGCGGCCCGGTTTTAACAAAGGCTGCGTCAAACGGCTGGTCGCGGTCGATATCAATCCAGACGGCCCAGCAGGGCGCCTGGGCCGGTACCTTTAGGTCCGGCAGTAATGCTCGGGCCTGGTCGGCCGGGGTTGCGATGACCACCGACGTGAACTGGGCTCGTAGCTCGGTCAAACTGCGGTGCTCGCCGATGCGGGTTGCCGGCTCAATCCGCAGGTCGCGCGCCAGATAGTGAGCAAACGCCCCCATGCGCGGCGCCCCAACCCAGCGCGTTTGTGTATCGGGCGACGCCTGAATGCCGGCGTCATCAATCATCGCCAAGTTCGGTTCCCAACGTGCGAGCGCGCCGGCTTGCTCGGCTTGTAACGCCAGCGCTGCAAAACCCGGATCGCGTGCGGTGAAGTATTGCGCGCCCAGGTCAACACTGCTGTTGTCAGTGCGTTTGCTGCTGATGCGGCCACCGGGGCCGCGGGATTTTTCGTAGATGATCGATTCAATGCCGTGTTGGCGTAGTGCATGTGCACACGCAAGGCCGGCGATGCCGGCGCCGATGATGGCGACCTGTGGGGTGGTCATAGGCTGCAAATTGCTCTAATAATGTGATGTCGTATAAAAATAACAGGAGGGGCAGCAAATGTCAGATTCGTCCAGTAAAGACCATACCGCCGATACCGTTGCGATTATCGGGTTGGTATGTGCAGCCGTGGCCGGTGCCTTATTTTGGGTCGCCAGCCAATAACTAGGGCATCACCCAAGACACGATGGCCGCGAGCGTCAGAACAAACAGCACGGTGAAAATCAAACCCGCGGCGATCACCACGCCGGCTGGGAGGTTGGCAAAGTCATGCTCGCGGTTTTTGTTGCTTTGAACGCCAAACGCGGCCGCCGCAACGCTCATCAATGCCCGTAGCCACTTTTTCATCGTCCGTCCTTGATAATGCCGGTTTCGACGTCATCATAGGCGCCATAACGATGGGAGCCAAACATGATTGAAATTACGCCTAGCGGCCAAGAATATTTGCGTGGTTTGCTGGACAAGCAGGACAGCGACGGTACGGGTGTCCGAATTTTCGTGTCACGCCCCGGTACGCCGTATGCCGAAACTTGTTTGGCCTACTGCCGCCCTGGTGAACAAAAGCCCGACGATCAAGAGTTCCCGTACGAGGGCTTCAGCGCCTGGATCGAGGCGGCCAGCCTGCCGTTTTTGGACGACGCGCGCATTGATTACCAGGCTGATCGTTTGGGCGGCCAGTTGTCGATCAAGGCGCCGAACGCCAAAATGCCCAAGGTTGACCCCGACTCACCCTTGGCGGAACGCATCAGCTATGTATTGCAGGCCGAGATCAATCCTGGCCTTGCCGCTCATGGTGGTGAAGTGAGCTTGATCGAATTGACCGACGACCCGATTGCGATCCTTCAATTTGGCGGCGGGTGCCAGGGCTGTTCAGCGGTCGACATGACACTAAAAGATGGGGTCGAGCGAACGCTGCTTGAACAGATCCCGGAATTGAAAGGCGTGCGCGACGTCACCGACCACAGTGATCGGAGCAACGCGTACTACAGCTAAATGCAATCGAACGGGAGAGCGGCATGGACTTAGCCACGGGTGCAGCGGAATTTGAGCTGCTGACCAGCGATCAGTTGACCGAGGTTAAGTCTGTGTTGGTCGATGCGTACCGTAGCGAACGAACATTTCAAGCGTTGTTCGATAGCAATCGCAGCGGTTACGAGCAACGGTTGCGCGCCTTTGTGCGCGAGTACTGCTTGCAGCACATGAGCGAACGCCAAGCCATCGTCGGAGCGCGAATTGAGGGTCGCTTGGTTGGTGCGGCTTTGTTGTGCGAACCCGGCCATCAAGGCGCCCTGAATGCCTCCCGGCGTGCCCGTATTGGGCTGGCGTTGACCCTGGGCATTCGCAGCGCCAAGCGCTACCTGGCTTACCAGGATCAATTGCGAGCGGCAATGCCGAAAGCCCAGTGGTGTTACCTACCACTGGTTGGCGTGTTGGACGATTACCGCGGTGCCGGTGTCGGAAGCGGGCTACTCAACGATGTCTGGCAGCGCGTGCAGCGCATGCAAGCAGCTGACGGCATTGCCCTCGGCAGTGGCGCCGCAACCGCCGCCGAGTTTTATCGTGGATTAGGCTTTCAGCCAGTCGGCGAGATGACTTTCGACGGCACCCTCGAGACCCTATTTTACCGAGCGACCTAAGTGACCAAAGACGACAAGATTATTGCGGCCATCGATGCCTTCCTGCCGTGCCCAACACCGCAGGCTTGGTTGGATCATGCGGCCCACCCGGACAATATTAAGTTGCTGTTGATCGATCACGCCAATTGCGAGAAGAAGGCGGCGGCGACCGCCATGAGTTTGATCTGGCGCTACACGGATCAGCCTGATTTATTGCAGAAAATGTCCCAGTTGGCGCGCGAAGAACTGCTCCATTTCGAGCAGGTGTGTGGTTTGATGCAAGCGCGCGGGGTCGCCTACGAAGAGGTCACTGCGGCACGCTACGCGGCCGGATTGCGGGCCGTGTGTTCGAAACACGAGCCACAGCGACTGGTCGACACGTTGCTGGTTGGAGCGCTAGTCGAAGCGCGGTCGTGCGAGCGTTTTCACGTCCTGGCCCCGCGTATCGAGGGCTTTGACTCGGAGCTCGCCAAGTACTACCGATCATTGCTGCGAGCCGAGGGTCGACATTTCGAAGATTACCTGGCTTTGGCGGTCGACCGCGTCGGCGAGGAGCAGGTTCGTGTGCGGTTGGATGATTTGCGCGCGATCGAGCGCGATTTAATCGAGTCGCCGGACAGCGAATTCAGGTTTCACTCGGGCCCGTTTGTGGGCTAAAGGTCTATTCGGGCCTGCCAGCCATGGTCCCACAGTCCCAGGTGGGGGCGTTCATCATTCACAAATACCCAGGCTTGTGGCCGCCAGTCGCCGATTACCACTCGCGTGGCACCGTTGCGGTGAATGGCAGGGCGGTGTGTGTGTCCGTGAATGCGATTGCCCGGTCCGAGGGCGCGTTGTGCGACATCGGCAATGACGGATTCTTGCTGGCCTCCGCGGGCTTGGCTTTGCGCTCGTGCTTGCGCGGCAAAGGCGACTCGCTGGTCTGCGCTTTGGGCTTTGAAAGCGGATTGCCACTCGGGGTTGCGGCAGGTCCGGCGCCAGGCTTGATAGGCCTCGTCATCCAGGCACAGCTCGTCACCGTGAGTGATCAGCGTGGGGCATGTGCTAACGGTGAGGTCGACCTGATCACGAATGGTCAGGTCAGCACGGCGTGCCCAGTCATCCGCGATCAAAAAATCCCGGTTGCCCGGTAGGAAAGAGGTCTGGTCGGCGCCGACCGCGGCGATGGCGGCGGCGATTTGGTGCTCGAACGCGTTGGCAAGGTCATCACCTAACCAGGCTTCAAACAAGTCGCCGGCGATGACCAAGTGCGCCACTTGCCCCTGTACGCTGTCCAGCAGTGCCAGAAAATTGCGGCTGATCGGGCAGGGCGCTTGACCTAAATGAAGGTCGGAAACAACGAGGTCGATTAGGCGATCCACTCGGCTTTTTCGATGATGACGTCTTCACTCGGAACGTCCGCGTGGGGTCCGCGACGACCGGTTTCAACGCCAACGATCTTGTCGACCACGTCCATGCCATCGGTGACCGTGGCAAACGCGCAGTAACCCCAGCCCTGCATGGTTTCGGAGGTGTGGTCCAGGAATTCATTGTCGACCACGTTAATAAAGAACTGGCTGGTCGCGCTGTGCGGTTCCATCGTACGGGCCATGGCCAGCGTGCCGCGGGTGTTCTTTAGGCCGCGTGACGCTTCGTTCTCGATTTGGTCCTGGGTTTCTTTTTGTTCAAAGTTCAGGTCAAAGCCGCCGCCCTGAACCATGAAGCCTGGGATCACACGGTGAAACAGCGTGCCGTCAAAGAAGCCGCTTTCCACGTAGGATTTAAAGTTGGCGCAGGTCGCAGGGACCTTGTCTTCGGCCAGTTCAATCGAAATAACGCCGTAGTTCGTGGTTAGCTGAATCATTCAAAAAGCTCCGGAGGGTGAATTTTGGCGCTATCATACGCGCTTTTACCGCTAACCGCAGAGCCTGCATGAAAATATTCGATACCTTGACGGGTCAGAAGCGTCCGTTCCAACCCCTTGATCCGTCGCGCGTCGGGCTGTATCTGTGCGGCATTACCGTGTACGACTTTTGCCACATTGGGCACGCCCGCGTGATGGTCGCCTTTGACGTCATTACCCGCTACCTACGCGCTCAGGGCTATCCGCTGACCTATGTCCGCAACATCACTGATGTCGACGACAAGATCTTTGCCCGTGCCGCCGAGCGCGGTCTTCCATTTGACGCCCTAACCCAGCAATTTATCGACGCCATGCACCAGGATCTGGAGCAACTGGGTTGTTTGCCGCCGGACATGGAGCCGCGCGCGACCGATCACATTGGCGACATCATTGCGCTGATCGAGAGACTCCAAGGCGAGGGTGCGGCCTACCAGGGCGCTGGCGGCGATGTCTATTTTCGTGTTGCCGCCTTTAAGGACTACGGCAAGCTGAATAACCGTAAGCTGGACGAGATGTTGGCCGGAGCACGTGTCGATGTCGCGAACGACAAGGAATCAGCGGCTGATTTTGTGCTCTGGAAAATGGCTAAGCCGGGCGAGCATGCCTGGTCGTCTCCCTGGGGCGAGGGGCGTCCGGGTTGGCACATTGAATGCAGCGCTATGAGCATGACGTGCTTGGGCGAGAGCTTTGATATTCACGGCGGTGGTCCGGATCTGAAGTTTCCGCATCACGAAAACGAGATCGCCCAGTCCGAGGCGGCCACGTGTAAGCCGTATGCAGGGTATTGGATGCATGCCGGTGCGGTCCGGGTCGACAATGAAAAAATGTCCAAGTCGCTGGGCAACTTTTTCACCATTCGCGATGTGTTCAAACGTTATGACGCCGAGGTCGTGCGTTGGTTCCTGCTGGGAACCCATTACCGCGGGCACATTAACTACAGCGACCAAGGCCTTGACGCCGCCGCCGAATCGTTAACGCGTATTTACCGGTGCTTGCGCGGGGCTGCGGTCGGCGATCCCTGTTCCGACCTAAGTGCGCGCTTTACCGCGCTGATGGATGACGACTTCAACGTGCCCGGCGTGATTGCGCTGATTCACGAGGCCTGCAAGCGAATTAATACCGGTGACCGCGCCGAGGCCGCCGCGGGCTTCTTGAAGTCCGTGGGTTCAGTGCTGGGACTGTTTGCCCAAGACCCAGCCGCATTCAGTGCCAAGCCCTCGGCATCGTCATTAGATGACGCCAGCATTGAGGCCCAGGTCGCCGCCCGCACGCAGGCAAAACGCGACCGTGACTTCGCCTTGGCTGACAAAATTCGTGCCGATTTGTTGGCCGCTGGCATCGAGATCGAGGACAGCCGAGAGGGCACGCGCTGGAATCGTGTATAAATCCCTTGTGGTTTTTAGCGAAGGGTCGTAAAGTGCGGCCCGCGTCGGAGCATAGCGCAGCCTGGTAGCGCATCTGCTTTGGGAGCAGAGGGTCGGGGGTTCGAATCCCTCTGCTCCGACCAACTTTTCTTGGGTGCTACTGGCGCCGCCGTTCTTGGTTCTTCTTGTCCTTATTCAAAACGCTTTTAATGCGGTCTCGTCGATGTCGATGGGCTTGTCAGAGCAATTCGTCCGTTCGATCTAAATTGGGGCCACAATTCGCTAGACAAAGCCCGAACTCGCCGTTATATTTCGCCCCGCTTAAACACGGAGCGCTCGTAGCTCAACCGGATAGAGCATCGGCCTTCTAAGCCGAGGGTTGCAGGTTCAAGTCCTGCCGGGCGTGCCACGCCCCGGCAAGCAGCGTGTGAAAAGTAGTTGTTGTCTCAACAGCAGTGGTGGGTGTAGCTCAGTTGGTAGAGTCCCGGATTGTGATTCCGGTTGTCGTGGGTTCGAGCCCCATCATCCACCCCATTTCCTGCGGACGTGGTGGAATTGGTAGACACGCTAGATTTAGGTTCTAGTATCGAAAGGTGTGAGAGTTCGAGTCTCTCCGTCCGCACCATATCTTCTTCCCCAAATCGCAACAAATGCTTGAAGTAAGCCCCCCCAAACTCTATCCTTCGCGCCTTCAAAATTCATATGAATTTAATAAAGTACGCGTAGGAGCAAATAACAGTGCAAGTCAACGTCGAAAACACCAGCGCCCTGGAGCGCCGCCTCACCATCACAGTCCCCGCGGCGGATGTTGATACACAGGTTGAAGCCAAACTCGTAGAAACATCAAAGCGCGCGCGCATTGATGGATTCCGTCCCGGCAAAGTCCCGATGAAAGAAGTGCGCAAGCGTTTCGGCGCGAGCATTCGTCAGGAAGTCATGGGTGAAGTGATTGAACGCGGCTTTTATCAAGCGGTTACCCAAGAGAACCTGCGCCCAGTCGGTCAGCCGACCATTGAGCCCGTTGACATGCCCGAAGGCGGCGACCTGTCGTTCGTTGCCGTCATTGAAGTCTTCCCGGATGTTGAATTGGCTGACCTATCAGCGGTTGACGTTGAGCAGGCTGAATCAAGCGTTGCCGCCAAAGACGTCAACGGCATGATCGAAAACCTGCGCAGCCAAAAGAAAGAATGGCGTGAGAGCGCGCGTGCCGCCGTTAAGGCTGGCGACCGTGTCACCATCGACTTCGTCGGCAGCATTGATGGCGAACTGTTCGACGGCGGCAGCGCTGAAGGCCAGACCCTGGAAATCGGTTCGGGTCAAATGATCCCCGGCTTCGAAGACGGCATCATCGGCATGAAGAAAGGCGAAGAGAAAGACATCGACGTCAACTTCCCCGATGACTACCAGGCTGAAAATCTAAAAGGTAAAGCCGCGGTGTTCAAGATCACGGTCCAGCTGTTGGAGCGTGCTGACTTGCCTAAGGTTGACGAAGACTTCGTTAAGTCCTTTGGTGTTGAGGACGGCGACTTGGAGAAATTCAAGGGCGAGCTCAAGGTCAACATGCAGCGTGAGCTGGATCAAGCGATCACTAACCGCAACAAAAAGGCGGCATTTGACGCATTGCTTAACGCCAATGACATCGAAGTTCCTAAGGCTGCCGTTTCAAGCGAAATTCACAGCTTGAAGCACCAAGCTGCTGAGCGTTTTGGCAAGGGCCAAATCGATCCGCACACACTGCCGGACGCACCCTTCGAAGAAGAAGCGAACCGTCGCGTTAAGTTGGGTGTGTTGGTGGGTGAATGGGCTCGTCAAAATGAACTCAAAGCCGACGCTGACCGGGTCAAGGTAGCCATTGATCGCATCGCCAGCGCGTATGAAGACGGCACCCAAGTGGTCGAGTACTACTACGGCAACGAAGAGGCGCTGCGCCAGGTTGAGACCATGGTACTGGAAGAAATGACGGCTGAAGGCATTTGCAATCAAGCCAAAGTGACCCAAACAAAGCTATCCTATGAGGAAGCGGTTGCAGGGCAGGCACAAGCCTAAGTCACTGCAACTACGTACACGCAGAGACTAGAGGTAATATGAGCGACATCACAAGTTTGGGCCTAGTGCCCATGGTCATCGAACAGACCGCCCGCGGCGAGCGTTCGTTTGACATTTATTCGCGCTTACTTAAAGAGCGCGTAATTTTTATGGTCGGGCCGGTCGAAGACCAAATGGCCAACCTGGTGGTCGCTCAGATGTTGTTCCTAGAGAGCGAAAATCCTGACAAGGATATTCACCTCTACATCAACTCTCCCGGCGGTGTGGTGACCGCCGGATTGTCGATTTATGACACCATGCAGTTCATCAAGCCCGACGTCAGCACCATGGTGTTGGGTCAGGCTTGTTCAATGGGGTCGTTTTTGGCCATGGCCGGTGCAGCGGGCAAGCGTTATGTGTTGCCGCAAAGCCGCACAATGGTTCACCAGCCCAGCGGCGGCAGCCAAGGGCAGGCGACAGACGTTCAGATCCAAGCGTTGGAAATGCAGCGCACGAAGGATACCCTGAACCACTTGTACGCGAAGCACACCGGGCAGCCTTTGGATAAAATCCAGGCGGACTTGGAACGTGACTTCTTTATGAGTGCCGAGGAAGCAGTGGCCTATGGCTTGGCTGACCAAGTCTTGGACCGTCGTTCATAATTAGGAACCAGGTCGGCGGTAACAGGCCGCCACCAAAGGGCAATCTCGGTTGCCCTTTTTCTATTCTAAGCGCTATCTTTACTTCATCGATACGACATTTACGCGGAGACATCGCAAGTGGCTGACGACAGCAAAACCCACGAGGGCGACGATAAGGTTCTTTACTGCTCATTCTGTGGTAAGAGCCAAAACGAAGTGCGCAAGCTGATTGCGGGCCCATCGGTATTTATTTGTGACGAGTGCGTTGACCTTTGCAACGACATTATTCGCGAAGAAATCCAGTCGGAAGCGATGGACGGTGACTCTGAGCGCCTGCCAGTCCCGGCCGAGTTGAAGTCGACGCTGGACGAGTACGTGATTGGCCAGGAAAAGGCCAAGCGAGTCTTGGCTGTGGCGGTTTATAACCACTACAAGCGTCTGCGTCATGGTGAAACTGCCAAGGACGACGTCGAGCTGGGCAAGTCCAACATTTTGCTGATTGGGCCGACCGGTTCAGGCAAGACCTTATTGGCGGAAACCTTGGCGCGCTCGTTGAACGTGCCGTTTACTATGGCGGATGCGACCACCTTGACCGAAGCCGGTTATGTGGGCGAAGACGTTGAGAACATTATTCAGAAGCTGCTGCAAAAGTGTGATTACGACGTTGAACGGGCCCAGCAGGGCATCGTTTATATCGATGAGATCGACAAGATCGCGCGCAAGAGCGACAACCCCAGCATTACCCGGGACGTCAGCGGCGAAGGCGTCCAGCAAGCGCTGCTCAAGTTAATTGAGGGCACGGTGGCCTCGGTGCCGCCGCAGGGCGGACGCAAGCACCCGCAGCAAGAATTTTTGCAGGTCAATACGGCCAGCATCCTGTTTATTTGCGGGGGTGCTTTTGCCGGCCTGGACCAGGTTATTCGTGATCGATCTGAAAAGAGCGGCATTGGATTTGGTGCGAATGTTCATTCAAAGGACACCAGCCGTGGTGTCGGGGCGACCTTGGCCCAGACCGAGCCGGAAGACTTGGTGAAGTTTGGTTTAATTCCAGAGTTTGTCGGTCGTTTGCCTGTGGTTGCGACACTGGAAGAATTGGACGAGGACGCTTTGGTTCAGATTCTGACGGAACCGAAAAACTCGTTGGTTAAGCAATACACCAAAATGTTTGCGATCGAGAACGTCGAATTGGAATTGCGGGATGATGCGCTGCGTGCGGTGGCTAAAAAGGCCATGGAGCGTAAAACCGGTGCCCGTGGCCTGCGCTCGATCATGGAACAGATCCTGTTGGATGTGATGTACGACGTGCCCGGCCAGGATACCGTCACCAAAGTCGTGGTCGACGCCAATGTGGTGCTGGGCGAAGCCACGCCCTTGGTGGTGCATGCGGATGAGCCCAAAGTCGCCAGCGCCGAAGATTAAACCGCTGGTTTCTATGAAAACGCCCGCAAGGGCGTTTTTTTTTGCTTGTAATATGTCGCGTTGACCCGCAGTAATACGGGATGCGATCTAAGGAGTCCACCGTGTCGAATCCATCTGAAACCCTGCCAGTTCTGCCGCTTCGTGACGTGGTTGTTTACCCGTCGATGGTTATTCCGCTGTTCGTCGGCCGCGAGAAGTCGATTGCGGCGCTGGACCATGCGTCCGCCAACGGAAAAAAGATCTTTTTGGTGGCCCAAAAAGAAGCCAGTTCCGACGATCCCACTGAAAAGGACCTGTATCAGGTCGGCACGGTGGCCACGGTGTTGCAGATGCTGCGCTTACCCGATGACACCGTAAAGGTGCTGATCGAAGGGGAGCGGCGTGCCCGGGTCCTGGGTATGACCGACGACGAGGTCATGTTGGCCGAGGTTGAGGTGCTGTCCGATGATGAGCTGGGCGACAGCGAATCGGAGGTGCTGGTCAAATTGTTGCGTGGGCAGTTCGAAAAATACGCTAAGGCCAGTAAAAAGGTCCCGCCGGAACTGACCGCATCGATGCAGTCGTTGGATCGGCCGGATCGTTTGTGCGACTCGGTGGCCGCTCACTTGCAGTTTGCGATGTCCGAAAAGCAGGCTCTGTTGGAGTTGTCGTCGGTACGCGAACGCTGTGAGCACCTGGTTGCCTTGATGGAGTCAGAGCTGGACCTATTTCAGGTCGAGAAGCGAATCCGTGGCCGCGTTAAGCAGCAGATGGAAAAAAGCCAGCGCGAGTACTACTTGAATGAGCAGATGAAGGCCATTCAAAAAGAGATGGGCGAGGGCGAGGACGGGGCTAGTGAGTTTGAACAGCTGGAAAAGAAAATTGCCGAATCGGGCATGAGCGCCGAGGCGCTGGAAAAAACCAATGGTGAGCTAAATAAGCTGAAAATGATGTCGCCGATGAGTGCCGAGGCCACGGTGGTCCGAGGCTATCTGGACTGGATGACGGGGCTGCCGTGGAAGAAACGCTCGCGTATCAAGAGTGACTTAGCCAAAGCCCAGACCACCTTGGATGACGACCATCACGGACTGGAAGAAGTTAAAGAGCGAATTCTGGAATACTTGGCCGTTCAAAGTCGTTCGGGTAGTAAGGTTAAAGGGCCGGTGCTGTGCTTGGTAGGACCGCCTGGCGTCGGTAAAACCAGCTTGGGCGAGTCGATCGCTCGTGCGACGGGGCGTAAGTTTGCCCGTATTGCGCTGGGGGGTGTGCGCGACGAATCGGAAATTCGTGGTCACCGCCGTACCTACATCGGTTCGATGCCCGGCAAGATCGTTCAGAAGCTAACCAAGGCCGGTGTGCGTAATCCGCTGGTGTTGCTGGACGAGATCGACAAGATGGGAATGGATCACCGCGGGGATCCTGCCTCGGCGCTGTTGGAAGTGTTGGATCCCGAGCAAAATCATACGTTTAACGACCATTACCTGGAAGTTGACTTGGACCTGTCGGAGACCATGTTTATCTGTACCTCCAACAGTATGAACATTCCTGGCCCGCTGTTGGACCGTATGGAAGTGATTCGGTTGCCGGGCTACACCGAGGATGAGAAAAGCGCGATCGCTGAACGTTACCTGGTTCCGAAGCAGCAAAAAAATAGCGGCCTCAAGCCGGGCGAAGCGGAGCTGAGTTCGGGCGCGATCATGCAGCTAATTCGCCATTACACCAAAGAGGCGGGCGTTCGAGGATTAGAGCGTCAAATCGCCAAGGTTTTGCGCAAGGTGACCCGCAAGGTGGTCGAAGCCAAGGGTAAGTTGGCGCCCATTACAATCGACACCGACAACCTAGAAGCTTACGCCGGCGTTGAACAGTTCCACTACGGCATTAAAGAAGACCAAGACCGCGTTGGTCAGGTCACCGGTTTAGCCTGGACCAGCGTTGGCGGGGAGCTGCTGACGATAGAGGCGGTGTCGATGCCGGGTAAAGGCAAGGTCACGCGAACGGGATCACTGGGTGACGTGATGCAGGAATCAATCACCGCGGCCATGACGGTGTGTCGCAGCCGCGCGGAATCGCTGGGGTTGGCGGCGGACTTCCACGAGAAGAACGACATTCACGTTCATGTGCCCGAGGGCGCAGTGCCAAAAGACGGCCCCAGTGCAGGCGTTGGAATGGCAACGGCGTTGGTCAGCGTGCTGACTGGCATCCCGGTGCGAGCCGATGTGGCCATGACCGGAGAAATTACGTTGCGCGGTCAAGTCCTACCGATTGGCGGGCTCAAGGAAAAACTATTGGCGGCCCATCGCGGCGGGATTAAACGTGTTTTGATACCTAGGGATAACGTTAAAGACTTGAAGGAAATCCCGGAAAACGTCAAAGGTGACCTGGAAATCATTGACGTAGCTTGGGTCGACGAGGTGTTGCGGCTGGCGTTGGTCGATGAGTTCGTGGTGCACGTAGAAAACACCGCGAAGCTGATTTCTGAGCGAAAAAATGAAAGAATTTCGCCTGTAGCCCATTAAATAAGGGTTTCAGGGCTTGACCGGTTAGTTTGTGCGTTGATATAAAACTCCCCGAGTTGAGACATAATGGATCAACTGCGGACCGGGCTCATCGGTTGGTCCAATGCATCAAAAAAAACGACTCACAAGGGGTAACACGTGAATAAAACTGAATTGGTAGAAGCAATCGCAAATGGCGCTGGTTTGAGCAAAGCTGACGCAGGTAAGGCTCTGGACGCAACTGTTGCGGCCGTCACTGACGCGCTGAAAGGCGGCGACCAGGTTTCTTTGGTCGGCTTCGGCACTTTTGCCGTTAAAGCACGTGCAGCACGCACGGGCCGTAACCCGCAGACGGGCAAAGAAATTCAAATCGCCGCATCGAACGTTCCGGGCTTTAAAGCCGGCAAAGCGTTGAAAGACGCGGTAAACTAATTCGGCTCCACACGGATTGGTAAAAGGGGCGCTTAGGCGCCCCTTTTTGTATCTTCAAAAACAAAAGAACCCCACATGCTGCAAAATATTCGAGACAACTCAACCGGTATCGGTGCCAAAATTCTAGTTGGCCTGATCGCCCTGACTTTTTTGATCACCGGTGGCCTTAGCGCGATCCAGTTTGGCGGCGGCGAGCCCGAGGTGGCGGTCGTCAATGACCGTCCGATCACGGAACGCGAGTTTTTGCGCGCGCTGGACCAACAGCGCCGCCAAGCGTTGCAGTTCGTCAGCGACCCCGCGTTGATCGACGAATCGCAGCTGCGTGCTAGTGTGATGAGGCAGTTGGTCGAGTCGACCGCGGTGTTGACCCAAGCGGAGGCCCGTGGCATGTCGTTTAGTGACGGCCAGTTGGATAACGTGTTGCTTCAAACGCCGGAGTTTCAAATCGATGGGCAGTTTGATTCCAATCGTTTTGACCAGGTTATCGGCCAGCTGGGGTATTCGCGTACTGGGTTTCGTGAGTGGATGAAGACCCGCGTGATCGCGGATCAGTTAAACCAAGGCTTAGCCAGCAGCGCCTTTGCAGCGCCGGCCACGGTCAGTGCGGCGATGTTGCTTGAAGGTCAGACCCGTAGCGTGCGTGTGCAGGGTGTGACAGCTGCCGACCAGGTGGTTACGGCAACGCCCGACCAGGCCGCATTGGAAGCCTTGTACGAGCAAAACCTGATTGCGTGGCAACTGCCGGAGCAGTTGACGGCCGAGTACGTGTTGCTGTCCCGCGATGCACAGATCGATCTGGACGCGGTTGATGAAGCCGATGTGCGTGACGCCTACGATCGCTATGTGGCCGGACTGCAGTCAAATCAAGAAACCCGGGCTTCGCATATATTGCTGACCGGGGATGACTCGCTGGCCAAGGCCATCGCGGCCAAGGCCCGTTTGGACGCGGGCGAAGCATTCGCTGCGGTTGCCGGTGAACTGTCCGATGACACCTTGAGCGCTGAAGCCGGGGGTGATTTGGGCTTTGCGGCGGCGGGAACCTATGTGCCTGAATTCGAATCAGCACTGAATGCCCTCAGCGTCGGACAGGTGTCGGAACCGGTCCAAACTCAGTTTGGCCATCACCTGATTCAGTTGACCGAGGCACGGGAGCAAACGGCCGACAGTTTTGAGTCCAAAGCGGTGCAGTTGCGCCGACAGTTGGCGGAGCAAGCAACTCGGTTGGAGTTTGAGTCTTTGGCCGAAGAAATGGCGAACATCGCCTTTTCCGGTGATTTGGAAGAAGTTAGCGAGCTGTTGGGCGTCGATATCATGACCAGCGACGCCTTTTCTCGCGATGCCGGCACCGGTGTCATGTCCAATCTGGGTGTGCGTATCGCCGCCTTTGGCGAAGAAGTGCTGGAACGCGGCGAAAATTCATCACTGCTGGAAATCGATGCCGGCGTCTTGGTGTTGCGTGTCGTAGATCGGGTCGAGCCGCGCACACAAACCCTGAATGAGGTGCGTGACGAGCTGGTTCGGGTGTGGTCTGCAAAGGCTCGTTCGGATGCCGCCACTGCCGCCGCCGAATTGTTGCTGACTCAACTGAGCGGTGAGCCGCTGACCCTAGGTCGTGTTGCCAGCAATGACCTGCCGCAGCCGTTGGTCAACCAGATTTTTGCCATGCCCCGTAATAGCACCGACGTGATTGTGCTGGATTCGGGTGATGCCTGGGCCGTCGAGCTGATCTCGGTTGCACAGGGCGAGGGCTCGGACGCCGAATCCATGCGCGGTTTCTTGGCCAGCCAGTACGCTCGCCAGAGTCAGGCGGCACTGGGTAACTGGGCCCGCGAAAATGCGACCGTAGAGCGTTAATGGACGCATTGATTGAACTGCTCAGTTTCACCCTGAAGGCGGCCGTTATTGCGGCCGTCGTGTTAGTGATCGTAGCCAGTGCGTCGCGTCAGCGGCCACCGTCGCACGGTCAACTCAGTGTCCGTGACTTGGCCGCGCGCTGGCGTGGGTATGCTGACGCCTTGGCCGGTGCAAGGGGCCTCACTCGCCGCCAACGTAGCGCGTTACGCAAACAGGCCAAGGCCGATGCCAAGGTTGAACGAGACGGCGTAGTTTGGGTAACCAACTTTTCCGGCGACCTGCGAGCATCCGGCCTGGGCTGCTTGCGCGAAACGGTGAGTGCGATTATTGCGGCGGCTGATCCGGCCACGGACCAGGTGTGTGTGCGCCTCAAAAGCCCCGGCGGCGGTGTCAGCGATTACGGCCTTGCGGCCAACGAGATGGTCCGGTTAAAAAATGCCGGGCTGCATGTGACGGTCGGAGTGGAAGGGGTCGCCGCCAGCGGTGGCTACATGATGGCGGTGGTGTCGGACCATATTATTGCGTCGCCATTTTCCGCGGTCGGCTCAATTGGCGTGGTCGCTCAGGTGCCCAACTTTCACCGTGCGCTGCAAAAAGCGGACGTTGACGTTGAGGTCATGACCGCTGGCAAGCACAAGCGGACACTGACGGTGTTTGGCGAAAACACGGACGAGGGTCGAGCCAAGTTTCGCCAAGACCTGGAGCAAATACACGCTTTGTTCAAAGAGTTCGTCACGCGTTTCCGCCCGTCACTGGACTTGGATGTGGTTGCTGATGGCGGCCACTGGTTCGGCGAAGACGCGCTGAAGCTGGGTTTGGTGGATGAAATCGGTTCGGTTGACGACTACCTGATGGCCTGTGCGAAGAAACGCCGTATTTTGCAGGTCGAGTTTAAACGGCCGCGAAACCTAGGCGCTCGTTTTGGGCAGTCCGCGGCGCTGGGAATACGTGAATTTGGAAAACGCTTGGGTTTGATCAGTCATGGATAAATTAACGATCTACACGGACGGGGCCTGCAAGGGTAACCCGGGCCCTGGTGGGTGGGGCGCGTTGCTGCTGCTGGGCGAGCATGAGAAAACCCTGTACGGCGGCGAGGCGGACACCACCAACAACCGGATGGAGCTGACCGCGGCGATTGAGGCCTTAAAAGCCCTAACACGCCCGTGTGACGTCCACCTAATTACTGACTCGGTGTACATGAAAGACGGCATTACCAAGTGGCTGCCGAACTGGAAAAAACGGCACTGGAAAACGGCCAGTGGCTCACCGGTTAAAAACAAGGATTTGTGGGAAGCACTGGACGAAGCGGCTGCGCGTCACCAAGTGCATTGGGGCTGGGTCAAGGGTCACGCTGGCGACCCCGGTAATGAACGCGCGGACGAGTTGGCCAACTTAGGAGTTGAACAGTGCTTAGGCAAGTAGTCTTAGACACCGAGACCACCGGCATTGAGCCGGAGTTGGGCCATCGCATTATCGAAATCGGCTGTGTTGAGCTGGTTAACCGGCGGCCAACCGGGCGCGTTTTTCACGAGTATATCCAGCCCGATCGGGACATTGATCAGGGCGCCTACGACGTCCACGGAATCAGCAACGAATTTCTGTCGGACAAACCGCGCTTCGCCCAGATCGCAGATAAATTCATCGAATTTATCCAGGGTTCGCAATTGGTCATCCATAACGCCGCGTTCGACGTCGGCTTTATGGACGCTGAGTTCCGCCGGCTCGGGCCCAAAACACCGCTGACCGCGGACCTGTGCTTTGAAGGCAAAGCGCTGGATTCGCTGAAGATGGCGCGCCAAAAACGCCCGGGGCAACGTAATTCCCTGGATGCCTTATGCAAAGCCTTTGGCATTGATAACTCAAGTCGTGAGCTGCACGGCGCCTTGCTGGATGCCCAGCTGTTGGCGGAAGTGTACCTATCGATGACGCGCGAGCAGAACTCGTTGTTGGCATCGTCCGGCGGGAATACCGTGCAGGTGCCGCAAGCGCAAGCGATCGAGCGACTGGGCGGCCAGCGACAGGGGTGTGTGATTGCGCCGAGTGCGGACGAAGCGCTCGCGTTTGATGCGCTGTTGGATACGCTGCGCGCCAAAAACGACAGCCTAGGCTGGGACGCCTAGGGTGTTTCGCGGCGATGTTGAGCGAGATTGGGCGCCCGGCTTGGCCATTGGCACGCCAACTTGGGTTGCTTTTAACGCGGACCGGGACGTGTGGGTTAGCGATCACGGCCCGCTATTAGCCAGCCCAGTGCCGAGCGCTGCCACGTTGGTTGGGGGCATCGGCGCGCATTGCGTATACGCTGTGCGCCACGACTCGATCGAGGGCCCGGGCCAGTGGGTACCGATTCGCGCGGCCTTGATTGAGGCCGCCGACGATGCGTTTATGGCGATTCAGGCTGGTATTCAGCGCCTCGAGTTTGCCGAGGAACACCGTTTTTGCGGGCGCTGCGGCAGCGCGACTGAAAACTCCAGCAGTGACATGGGCAAGCAGTGTCCATCGTGTGCGCTGGTGGCCTATCCGAGAGTGGCGCCGTCAATTATTGTCTTGGTGACGCGAGGTGACCAGGCGCTGTTGGGGCGCTCGCCGCGTTTTGTCGAGGGAATGTATTCAACCTTGGCGGGCTTCATCGAGGCTGGCGAATCGGCCGAGCACGCGATACGCCGTGAGGTGATGGAAGAGGTCGGTGTTCGGGTCACCGCACCGCGCTACTTTGCGACCCAAAGCTGGCCGTTCAAACACTCGTTGATGATGGGGTATTTCGCCGACTGGGAGTCCGGGGAAATCACCGTTGACGGCGTCGAAATCGAAGATGCCCAGTGGTTTAGCCGCGACCAATTGCCGCCGCTACCACCGCGCGCCAGCATCAGTCGAGCATTGATCGACACCTGGATCGCTAGTTAACCGCCGGCAAGCTAATGGATTGGCCGACCTTAAGGTAGCGACCGACATTGTTGATGGCCTGCAAGGCGCTGACCGTGGTGCCATAGGCGCGCGCAATCGACCACAGGGAATCCCCAGGCCTAACCACGTAGCCCGTGACCGCCGAAGGCGCCGGCGCACCGACCACTAAGCGTTGCCCGATTCGAATGCGATTTGAGGTCAGACCGTTGCGGTTGCGCAGGTCAGCGACGCTGGTGTCAAAGCGCACGGCGATCGCGCTCAAGGTGTCGCCCGATCGAACCAGGTAGTCGCTGACGGTCGCCAGTTGGTCGGCCGGCGTCGATGCCAGTTGTGACAGAATGTTGTCGGCCGTACCCAACGGCACAACCACATTGGCCACGCGATCCGGCGTCGAGTAGGCACGAAAGCAGGGGTTCAGCAAACGTATGGTTTCAACGCTGGAGTCACTCCAGCGCGCCAGCAGCTCAAGGTCTACCGCGCGCGTCAGCTCAATGGTTTCGAAGGTATGCCGAGGCGGCAGTGCCGGTAACGTGACATCAAAGGCGCCCGGATTCTTGACGATTTCGGCCAGTGCGAGCAGCCGAGGGATGTATTTGCGTGTTTCCGCCGGCAGCCGCAGTGACCAAAAGTCGGTCGCCAGCCCGCGCGAACGGTTGGCTTTGATCGCCTTGGATACCCGCCCTGGGCCGGAATTGTACGCGGCAATGGCGAGCAGCCAGTCGCCGTCGAAACGGGCGACCAGGGTCTCTAGATAGTCCAGCGCCGCGTCGGTCGACCGAATGACATCCAGTCGCTCGTCGCAGCTGCGATCCCGAGTCAGCCCTAAGCCGGTGGCCGTCGCCGGCATTAACTGCCAAGGCCCTGCGGCGCCACGGTAGCTGCGTGCGGTTAGCTTGAATCCAGATTCGACGTAAGGCAGTAAGGCCAACTCGCCCGGCATCCCGCGACGCTCGATGTCGAGGGCGATGTGGTACATCCACAGGCGTCCACGGCCGAGGAAGTCCGTCAGCAGTTGCGGGTTGCGGCCGGCCGATCGCCATTGGCCTTGGACGTCGATGTTGGCGGGCAGTGGACCTAGCTGGTAACGCGTGACCAAGTCGGACCACACGCTGGCTGCCGGCGTCGGCGTATCGCTCGGTGCCGGTTCGTCGGCCGGCACGGGTGCGGTAGTCGCAGTTATGCGCGGTGCGGGTATTGCAAATCGTGGATCACTAAAGGGGTCGTAAAAACCCTGCGGGTCCGGCAGGTCAAGGGTGTCACTGCTGTCGAGCAGGTCGGCCAAAGTGGTGCTGTCGTCGTTATCGGTCCGTGTCGGGTTGAGTTGGCAGCCAGCCAGCAACGCGGTCGTGATCACGACCGACCAAGGCAGAAAATTCACGTTAAAAGTTATCCTTCGCCCGTCGGACCGCGTGAAAGCGCGTGGCGGGTGACATGCTGTGTGTCAACGATAACGATTGCATGATTTCAGCATCGTCGAGTCGGAGGAACGGATTGGTGTGCAGTTCAATTTCAAGTGCCCCAGGTACCGTGGCTTCGCCCTGTGCGCGTGCCTCGTTGACGCGTTGTAGTCTCTCGTTGACGGCCTGATTATTCGGCATCAAATGCTGCGCAAAGCGCAAATTACTCTGGGTGTACTCGTGCGCACAATAGATCATTGTCCGAGTCGGCAGGGCGGCGATGCGCACCAGGCTTTTATAAAATGCACCCGGTGGGCCTTCAAAATTGCGCCCGCAACCGGCCATGAATAAGACGTCGCCGCAAAACAGCAGTGGCGTTGGATCGGCGCTGTAGTAGGCAACGTGATCGTCAAGGTGACCCGGCAGGTGCATCACTTCAAAGCGACGGTCAAAAATATCGATGACCTGTCCGTCGACCACGGGGGTGCTGATGCCGCACAGTCCAATGGTACTGCCCAAGACCCGTGCCCGAGGGAAAGCCTCGACTAAGTCGGCGACACCGCCGGTATGATCGGCATGGCGGTGGGTCAGTAAAATACCGGCCAAGTCGAGGTCGTGCTGGGACAGGTAAGACGCCACCACGGCGGCGTCACCTGGATCAACTGCCCAGGCCTGACTGCCGCGGCGAATCAGCCACAAGTAGTTGTCAGTGAAGGCCGGTAGACGAACAATCTCGATCAATCGTCGGCCTCGTCGTTGCCCATCGCAGTGACGCTAAATCCGTTGTCGACGTAGACCACCTGACCGGTGATGCCCGACGCCAAATCCGAGCACAAGAATGCCGCGGTGTTGCCGACTTCGTCGATGGTGACGTTGCGTTTCATCGGCGAGCGCGCTTGGTTGTACGCCAACATGCTGCGGAATTTGCCGATGCCGGAGGCTGCCAATGTGCGGATTGGGCCTGCGCTGATCGCGTTTACACGAGTACCCTGCGGACCCATGCTGGCGGCCATGTAGCGCACGTTGGCTTCGAGGCTGGCTTTGGCCAGGCCCATGACGTTGTAGTTCGGCATGGTCCGTTCCGCGCCAAGGTAGCTCAGGGTCAACAACGACCCGTTGCGGCCGTCCAGCAACGCTTTGCCGGCTTTGGCCAGGGCCACGAAGCTGAACGAGCTAATGTCGTGAGCGATTCGGAAGCCTTCGCGGGTGGTGACGTCTACGTAGTTGCCGGCCAATTCCCACGCGGGTGCAAAACCGACGGCGTGAATGATGCCGTCCAGGCCATCCCACTGTTTGCCGAGTTCAGTAAATACGGCGTCAATTTCGTCATCGCTGGCGACGTCACACGGAAAGCACAGGGACTCATTGGATCCCCAGCTGGTGGCGAACTTGACCACGCGGTCTTTGAGTTTCTCGTTCTGGTAGGTGAATGCCAGTTCGGCGCCTTCACGGTGCATTGCCGCTGCAATGCCGGAGGCGATAGAGAGCTTGCTGGCGACGCCAACAACCAAGAAGCGCTTGCCACTTAAGAAACCCATAAACATCCTTATATGTCGGTCAAAAATCGTCGGCAGTTTATCACGCTGAACGCGGGGTTGGGGTATCCTCAGTGCATGCAGTTTGTTCCGATGAGTCCCGACTTTTCCGATAGCGCCGCGCTCGGCTTGTTCCGCTGGTTCCAGACCCCTGCCGGCCAAGCCCTGTTGGCTGATGAACGTCTGGCGATTGACCCCTGTTTGCGCGCGTTGTTTGCGCCGTTGACGGTCCAGATCAGCGGCGCCGGTTCGCTGCTGACACAGTCCAAATCGGCGCACCGGATTTGGGTCGTGGCGCGCGAAAGTCTGGGCGATCGGGATACGCCCGCGTTAGTGGCGCGACCCAGCGAATTACCGCTGGCCTCGGACAGCGTCGATGTCGTCGTGCTTCACCACACATTGGACGTGACTCGTCACCCGCACTCGGTGTTGCGCGAAGCGATTCGTGTGTTGCGCCCAGGTGGCACCGTTTTGATTATTGGCTTTGATCCTCTCGGGCCACTGCGCTGGTCCAAGGCGCCACTGGGCCGCCGCGTTTGGCCGGCGTTGGGGATTTCCAGTAAGCGCTTAAGTGATTGGTTGGGGCTGCTCAATTGCCCACCCCAGCGCGTCGAGCGCTTGGGCTATCCGGATGTCGCCGGCTGGTTAGCTAAGCGCCAATGGTGGGGCAATACCTGCACCTTGGTGGTGGCACGCAAACAGCGGGTGATCCCGCCGCGCGCCCTGCGCCAACGCCTGCGTGGTCGTTTGGCCCAGATTAAACCGCAAGCAGCCAGCGCTAAGACAGGTTGAGCTGGTCGGCGCGGATACAGGCGACCTGATGATGCAGACCTTCTAGTACCGGGCGCGCGGCGCGGCAGTCGTCGATAACATAAGGGCAGCGCGACGCGAAGGCACAGCCAGGTGGTCGGTTGATGGGGCTGGGGACGTCACCTTCAAGCGGTTTCAGCGGACGTTGTTGAGCTGGATCGACCACCGGAATTGCGTCGATTAAGGCTCGGGTATAGGGGTGTTTGGGCGACTTGAACAGCGTCTGCGCCGGTCCAATTTCAACAATCCGCCCCAGGTACATAACTGCAATACGATGCGATAGGTGTTTGACCACGGCCAAATCGTGCGCAATGAACAATATGCCCAGGCGGCGCTCACGTTGCAGGTCCATCAACAGGTTCATGATTTGCGATTGCACGCTGACATCCAGCGCACTGACCGGCTCGTCACACACCAACAGCTCCGGCTCCAGCGCGATTGCCCGCGCGATACCGATGCGTTGACGCTGCCCGCCGGAAAATTCATGTGGGTAACGCCCCATGGCGTCGCGACCCAAGCCGACTCGACTCAGCAGCGCCAGCACGCGTTCGTCATGCGGCCCGGAAATGCCATGGATTTCGAACGGCTCGGCTAAAATTCGGGCGACGTTGTGACGCGCATTGAGGGCTTCGTAGGCATCTTGAAATACCATCTGTGCCTGGCGGCGAAACGGCAACAGCTGTTGCCGCGAACGGGCAGTGATGTCCTCGCCCTTGAACTCAATTTGGCCGCCCGACACCGAGGTTAACTGCAACAGGGTTTTGCCCAGAGTTGACTTACCACAGCCGGATTCACCAACGATGCCGAGGGTCTCGCCGGCTTCGAGCGAAAACGACACCCCGTCGACCGCGTGGACCTGGCCAATCGTTCGCCGCAGCACGCCGCCTTTGACTGGGTAACGCTTGGCCAAATCAGTAATACGTAGCAGGCTCATAGGCTGGCCTCGTGGCACATTAACTGACGTGTACCACGTTGCTGGGTCGTCGGCACCTGTGCGTGGCAGCGGGCAATGGCGCGCGCACAGCGCGGTGCGAAGCGGCATCCAGGCGGCATATCCAGCGCCGAAGGCACCAGCCCCTCAATCGTCGGCAGCGCCGTTAGTGGCTCCCGATCCAAGCGTGGGATGCTGTGCAATAACCCCTGGGTATAGGGGTGCTTGGGGTCGGCAAACAGCTCAGTCGCCGCCGCCGATTCGACGATTCGGCCGGCGTACATAACGGCGACGCGCTGGCACACTTGGGCGACCACCCCTAAATCGTGGGTAATAAAAATGACGGCCATGTTGCGTTTGGCTTGAATCGACTGAATCAGGCTCAGAATCTGGGCCTGAACGGTTACATCCAGTGCCGTGGTCGGTTCGTCGGCGATCAGCAGGTCCGGGTCGCCGGCCAGCGCAATCGCAATCATCACACGTTGACGCATGCCGCCGGATAGCTGGTGCGGGTAGTCGTCTAGGCGCAATGCCGGCTCTGGGATTCCGACGTCTTCCAACAGGGCGATACTGCGCGCTTGAATGTCGCGTTTGTTATGGCCCTGGCCATGCAGCGAGAGGCTTTCCGCCAGCTGCACCCGAATACGTTTGACCGGATTAAGCGCCGTCATCGCGTCTTGAAATATCATGCCAATGCGCGGGCCGCGTATGGCATGCATTGCGCGGGCGGGGCGCGTGACTAGGCTGTCCCCATCGAGGCGAATGTCGCCGCCGGTGATCTGTCCACTGGGCTGTGGCAGCAGTCGCATGATCGCTAGGCTGGTAACGCTTTTACCGCAGCCTGATTCGCCAACAATGCCGAGGGTCTCGCCGGCGCCGATGGAAAATGACACGCCGTCCAAGACCTCGGCGCGGCCGGCTTCGGTGGCAAAGGCCACACTGAGGTTTTCAACGCACAGTAATTCAGCCGCCAAAGTTAGGTTTCCAGGTTTCGTCAATGATCAGCACGGGCTCGAACACAGCGTCGTCCTTGAGGGCGCTTCGCGTTTCGCGCTTCAGCCCGGTGTCCAGCCAGAACAAGCCACCGGCAACGGAATCAAACAGGCTGAACAACCCGGACCCTGTCTTGGTGCTGAAGTTGTCCGCCGGCAGCTTCATCCAGCGCCAATAACCCAGCCGCGTGTAGGGCACCATGTAGGTTGGGATATAGGCCGCCTGCTCGTATAGCAGCCCCTGGATTTGCTTGGACAGGGATTTTTTGGTGTCGACGTTTTCCTCGATACGGTACTGATCGATCAGGGCATCAATGGCCGGTACCGCCATGTTGGTGATGTTGTTGTTTTGCGGCTTGTTGGCGTTGTCGCTGTGGTAGTGCTCGCGGTACGCCGGGCGGAAGCCTGTGCTCCAGCCACTCCAACCAATTTGATGGCGCTTTTCGAGCAACAATTTAAAGGCGTTTTGGCTGTCCAGTAACTTCAGTTCCAGCTCCAAGCCGGCCTTTTTCGCCTCCTCTTTTAGGACCACCAAACGATCGGTGTGGGCGGGGGTTCCGTAGCTGACTTCGAACGACAGCCGGGTGCCCTCGGGATTGACGCGGATGCCGTCACCGCCACGCTCGACGAACCCAGCACGGCTGAAATACTCATCCGCCAGGCCCAAGTCGAAGGGGCGGTAGCTGATGCTGTTGTCCGAGTAATCGCCATAGCCAGTGTAGTGCTGGGGTAGGCGCTCGTAGTCACCGCGCAGCACCTGTTCGATCATTTTATCCAGGTTCATGCTGTGATGAATGCCTAGCCGAATGTCTCGGTCGCCCAGCAACGGATGCCCTTGGTTCATGAACATGCCGTAACTCGGTTGACGGGTGTCGTCGTAGGCCTTGAGTCGGTGAATGTAGCCGTGGTCGTACAGCGGGCCGGTGGCCTTTTGGTGCCATAACTCCGGCAGCACCAGGCCAAAGGTGTCCAGGTCGCCTTTCTCGAAGGTTCGGTAGGCGATGTTCGGGTCCCGGATCACGGTGTAGCGGACCTTGTTGACGTTGAAACGGTTGGCGAATTGGGGCAACGCGTCACCCCACCAATCGGATTTTCGCTCCAGTTCAAGGTACTTGCCCTTGCCACGGCGCACGGATTCTTGGGTTAGCTGATAGGGCCCGGTGTTGGGTTCAATGACCCAGTTGTTGTCGGTCACCCAGCTTTCAGTCAGGTTGTGAAAGTGCTGGGCCCGGGGGCTGATGCCAACCGAAAGTTGCAGGTCGACCTTGGGTTTTTTGACCCCTGCGGTGACCGCGATGGTGTGGTCGTCGTATTTACGAACGTCGGTGATCTGTTCGCTGTAATAGTTGTTGTACCAAGGCGCGACGATGAATTCGGAGCGCATGAATTCGATCGCAAACACGTAGTCGTCGGCGGTCACTGGTTGACCGTCACTCCAGCGCACTTCGGGGCGCAGTTTGAAATAGACCGTCTTGCCGTCGTCGTCGTAGGCCCAGCTGTCGGCCAGCACCGGCACGATGGTTTCACTGTTGGGGTGCAGCGACGTCAATGCGTACTGATTGTCCAGCACGATGCCGCGGGTCGCCCCGTTTGAGTCCGGACCGACCGTGCGCAGGGTCAGTGGATACGACGGGATGGTCGCGCGGTAGGTGCCGCCGCGGGTGGCCTCGCTGGAACCAAAGGTCTGGCCTGGGTCCCCTTGTTCCCAGACTAACCCGTCAGGCAGGGCGTTCAGGCCGAGGGCGTCGTACGACAGGGTAAGGGCCATGGCCGGTTGCAGTAATAAGCCAGCGACTAGGGTGGTCAAGGCTGAGCGCATGGGCTACTCCTTATTCGTAGGTTGTGTGTTGTTTGGGGTCAAAGGCATCGCGGATCGCTTCGCCAACAAAGGTCACCATAACCAGTAGACCGACCAGTGCCGTCACCACCGAAGTGACGATCCAGGCCGAGTCCAAATTGTCGGTACCTTGCTTCAATAATTCGCCCCAGCTCGGGGTCGGCGGCGGCAGTCCGTAGCCCAGGTAATCCAGCGACGTCAGCGATCCGATGCCACCGGTCACCGCGAAGGGTATAAAGGTCACAATCAGCGACAGCGTATTGGGCAGAATATGGCGAAAAATAATGCGGCTGTCGGATGCGCCCAGTGACTTCGCCGCCAACACATAGTCGCGGGCGGCTTCGCGGTAAGTGGCCGTGCGCATGTACCAGGTCATGCCCATCCAGCCGAACACGAACAGCAGGCCCATCAGTATCCAGAAGTCCGGGGTGATCACGCTGGCAATAATAATAATGATGTACAGCATCGGTACGTTCGACCACACCTCGATCACGCGTTGGCCAATCAGGTCCGTAACGCCACCGTAGTAACCCATGGCACAGCCGACCGCGATGCCGACCACGAAGGTCGCCACCAGCAGCACCAGGCTGAACCAAATGGCAATCCGAAACCCATACGCCAAGCGCGCTAATACGTCACGCCCGGCAGTATCGGTGCCCAGGTAGTGTTGTTGGGCTGCGCTGGGTGGGTGCGGCGCAAACAGGCCGTCGTAGCTGTTGATTTCATACGGGCTGAAAGGCACCGGGGGCATGATCACAAACCCATCGCCTGACTGGGCTAGGCTCGCTTGAAGCTCGCGATAATTGGTCTCGTAGGCGTAGTCCAAGCCAAAGGTCGAGCCGGGCTTGAAGTCGGCATAGGTCGGGAAGTGCCACTCGCCTTGGTAGTTGACGACTAGCGCCCGGTTGTTGACCAGCAGCTCGGTAACGGCGGTGCTGGCGATCAATAGGACCAAAATCAGTGCGCTGTACCAGCCGCGCTTGGTCGAGCGAAAACGGGCCAGTTGACGGCGTGTCAGCGGATCCAAGTGCATCACTGAAAGCGGACCCGTGGGTCAACCAGGGCGACGCACAAATCGCTCAGAATATTGCCGATCAGAAATAGCATGCTCGATATCACCAGAATGCCGAGCACCACCGGGTAGTCACGCTCGACCACGGCCTCGTAGCCCAGCAAGCCAAATCCGTTGATATTAAAGATGGTCTCGATCAAAAAAGACCCGGTCAAGACGATGCCGATGTTGTTGCCGAAGTGGGTCGCCAGCGGTATCAGTGAATTGCGCAACGCATGGTGCCAGACCGCGCCCCCAAAGGTTCGCCCGCGCGCCATGGCGGCGCGCACGTAGTCCGCGGCTAAATTGTCCATCAGCGAGTTTTTGACCATAAAAGTCATCACCGCGAAGCTGCCGACCATGTAGCTGATCAACGGCAGCACGCTGTGCCAAATGATGTCTTTGACCTGTTCCCAGCGGGTGAAGTCGTCAAAGTCATCGCTGATGAAGCCGCCCAGCGGGAACAGCTCAATTTCGCTGGCAAACGCGGTCAACAGCGCAATGCCGACGATGTAGCCGGGTACAGCGTAGCCGATAAACACGACCGCACTGGAGACATGATCAAAGGTGCCGGCGTGTTTGATCCCCTTCCAAATCCCCAGGGGTATGCACACGAGGTAAGTTAAAATTAGCGTGACTAGGCCGTAGTACAACGACACCGGTAAGCGATCAGCGATGGTTTGCCAGACCGGTTCGGCGTATCGCGTCGAGACCCCCAAGTCCAGTTGCATGACCTTGCCTAACCACTGGACGTAGCTTTCCAGTACCGGTTTGTCGAAGCCATAGTATTCACGCAGCTGGTTCAGCTGTGATTCCGACAGGATGCTGGTCGAGTCACCGGGGCGCGAGGATTGAAACTCGGAGCTTTCCGACGCGGCCTGGGCTTGGGCCAAGGCTCGGTCGATAGGGCCGCCCGGAACAAAGCGCGTGATGGTGAAAACCATCAGCGTAATTCCGAGGAAGGTGGGGATGATCAGCAATAGCCGTCGGATGAAGTATCCAGTCATCTTTTATCTATACGGTTTAAGTTGTTAATAAACAAGCCAAAAAGTATGACCTTGGGCGTTGCGACGAGTTCCGGCACTTTAGTGACGGCACGCGGTGCTTTACACTGCGCGCCTTGCGAGGATTTCATGATTTCTGAATTGACTATTTTTTCCGACGCGCCCAGCCAAGATGCCGGTGTGCGGATCACTAACGAGGACTTTGCGGCGATCGATCACAGCCATGACTTGACCCGTTTTGAGGCTGAGTACGTGCTGGGGATGCACGAAATTGATTGCCTGCATTGCTTGCTCGAATCCCAGCTCGCGTTTGCCGACGAGGCGGTCGGGTGGATGAGCACGCCGGTCATGGCCAGTTACATCGTAGTCGGTGAGCGTGAAGATGGTATGGCGCTGCAATACGACGAGGCGATTTGTGTCTTCGAACACGATGGCCGCCCCTACATTGCGCGCTTGTCGCTGTACGAGCCTAGCTGGCTGGAGCACAACGAACCGGTGGCGCTGCGCATTTCAGTGACCCGGTCCGAAGCAGTCGGCGACGAAAGCGCGCATCAGCAGTTTTACGATGCAGTCACCGAGCAGGTCCACGACGTCATGGCGTCGACCTTGTATTGGCATGGCACGATGGATTTGGAAGAAGAAGCGATCCGCGAAAACAACCAGGTCGCGGTCGACGCACTGCGCAATGTGGTCGCGGATTTAGTCGCTGAGTTCAACGAGCAGCTGCCGGAGGGCATGGCGGCGAGCGTGGCCAACCATGACGAAAACGGCGACGAGGTCGACGACGCTGGGGATGACGACGGCCCCACGCGCACGCTGCATTAAAGGCCGATCGGCAAGAATACCGTGGTGAACACGCCACGGGCGACCGCGTTGACCTGACGTTGGTTGCCGTCCCCCAGCATATCGGCGACCACGTCCTGTTTGGCCGATAGACGCCCCAATAACTGCGAGAAACTCGCGTTCAAGATGTCGCCTTGGTAACCGTCCGCGTAAAGGTAGGGGCTGCCGTCGCTGCGGGTCTGAGTGCGCAGCAAAAAGGTCGCGGTATCGATGTTGCGCGCCGAGTTAAAGATGAATTGGCCGCTGGGTCCGTCGAGTAAGTAAAACTCGCGTTTGCGACCGTAGCTTTCGTCGATCATGCTGGCGAGCCCGTAAACAAAAGCAAATACCCGGTCGCCGCCAAAGTCGTCGTTAAACGCCAGCCTCACCGCCTCGGTGCTGCGTGCTTCGTCCAATTCAGCGTAAAAGCGCGCATCACGCAGCATGCGCTGGCGCTGGGGTAATGTGAATCCGGATCGATTTAAGAAGATCGGGTTGCGCGCGTAAAGCTTGCCGATCAGTGTGTCGAGGTCCTCATCAAGCTGGTTTCGGACCCGCTCAATAATCAGTTGGGTGTCCGACTGGGCCAGTCGCCGTGGTTCGAAGTCGCCAGACGTGCAGCCGCTCAGTAGTAAGAAGGACAGTAGAATTACGCGCAGCATGGTCAACCTTGGCTTAAATGTCTGGCAGTTCTACCACACGCCAGTATTTATCCAAAAGCCCCAGTGCATGGCTGAGGCCGCCGTTGTTGAGGTCTTCTTTAACAATGTAGCCGGCGACGTTTTGTTCGTAGGCCTGGTGAATGTCGCGTTCGTGGCGCGATGACGTCAGCACGAACACCACGAGTTGGCTGAGTGTGGCATCGCCGCGAATGGCGTTTAGGAATTCATGGCCGTTCATGCGTGGCATGTTTAAATCCAACAGCACTATCACGCTGTGCGGGCGCCGGAATACCTCGTGGGTGCCGTGCAAAATTTCGAGTGCTTCGATGCCATCGCGCGCCACCAATAGCGGGTTGGCGATCTTTTGTTTTTTCAGCGCGCGTTGCATGCTGATGATATCGACCTCGTCGTCATCGACTAACAAAAAACTCACAGGGGAGTGTTCGCGCATGCTCATGCCTCGCTTGAATCCGCCGCTAGTGTGCACGGCCAACTGAATTCGAAACAGGTGCCATCGGTCGTAGTGTTGTCAACAATGTGGATGTGACCGCCGTGGTAAGACACCAGTTTGCGAACCACCGCCAGTCCCAGGCCCGCCACCCGATCGCCGGTTGCGTGTAAGGTTTGAAAAATCTCGAACACGCGGTCGCGTGCTTGAACCGGTATCGCGGTGCCATTGTCACACAACCGAAAAACCAGGCCGTCGGCGTCTGGGGTCGCGGTTAGTTGTAGCGCTGGCGCTGCGTTTGAATTGTGAACGACCGCATTGGTTATCAGCTCGGTTAACACCCGGCGCAGGGCTGATTCGCGGGTTTGCAGCGTTGGCAACTCAGTACATGTCAGGCCAAAAGGGCCGTGCGATTGATCCACGTCCGCCGCAATTTCGGCGACCATGGCGTTCAAATCGACTGGCTCTTGTTGATCGTCGAGGCGGGCGCGGTTGAAACCCAGTAACCCGTCCAGCAGATCGCCCATTTTTTGGGTCAAGGTGGTCAAGCGCAAGTTGTATTCGGTGATGGAGGCCGGCAGGTCCAGCAGCGCCAGGTCTTCGAGCAGCCAAGCGCTGACGTTGCGGATGCCGCGTAAGGGTGCCTTTAGGTCATGCGAGGCAACATAGGCAAAGGACTCCAGTTCCCGATTTTTGCGGTTGATGTGATCAAGGCTTTCGGTCAGCTTGGCGCGTTCTTTAATCAAATCCTGGTTCAGCCGCTCGCTGTCGGCGACGGTACGCGTGACTTCGGCTTGGGTTTGCGCCAGTTGAACGCGGCGTTGGGTGCTAATGACCAGCATCGTCAGCGCCAGTAGGCTGGGTACCAGCCACAGCAAAAAGACCCAAAGCGGAATCCGTACCGGCGCAATGTTGAAGCTGATGTCCCAGGTGCGTCCGCCGATTTGGATCGTGCGGTGACGCTCGACGCCATTGGCAGGGTCTGCGGCTGCCAGCCCGTTGTATAGGGTCTGATCGGGGCGTTCGGCATCGATGATGCGGATGGCAGAGTCGTTAAGCCCGGTGCCGGTCAATATCTGCGTGACCAGTGTATCAATCTGAACGGCGCCGACGATGAAACGGGAAATCGAGGCGCCGTCCACGATAGGCACGCCAAACAACACCGCGACAGGCGCCGCTGTGTCGACCAAGACCAAGGGTTCGGACAGGGTAAAGCGCCGCAGTGCGGAAATCTGTTTGAGCAGTTCGGCGCGTGCCGGCTCACGGTAAAGGTCCAAGCCGAGGGCTTCGGTATTGCGGTCATCGGTACTGACATAGACCACTGGCGCGCGCGGCCCAGCCTGGCGTGTGACTGCGCGTGACCCCTCTGCGGTCAACTCGAAGATACTAAAATTGGGGTCTTGCGTTTGGCCTAAGGTCACCGCGCGCTCCAAGGCAGGGCCTTCGCCAACAGCAACATAGGCAATCCCGGTGAGCTCGGGAAAGTGGTCCAGGATCGGTTCGACGAAGCGCGCCCACTCGTCGTAGCTGACCGGAGCTGTCGATTGAAAGTAACGTCCGACCTGAGCCAATGCGAAGCTACGACTGACCATGTCGTTGTGAATGCGCGTGGCGAGGGCGTCGACCCGAGTTGTTTCGCGCGATTCGGCGGCTTGGCGCTGAGCCGAGCCAAAGCCAACACTGAGCGCTGTTGCGGCGGCGATAAAGAGCAGTGCTAGTAATACTTCGGAGCCACGCAGGGCATTTCTAAAACGGAAACTCATGGCCGTAGTATGCAAGGCTGGGATCGGGCAGGGTCGAACCGCGTCGCAAAACCTGCTTGAAGATGTTCGCCAAGGGCGCTAGCGTCGGCGCATGAAATTGTCCGATGCCTTTTGGCTAGTATTTGTCGCGGCCTGCTTATCCGCCGGCGTCGTCGGCGGCTCTTATCTCAAAAAAGATGAGTTGCTACCTATTTGTCACAGTCTAGCGCCTGGATTGTTCGCGCCGGTCAGCGTGACCTTGGCGGTCGATGGCGGGGTGTTTGATTCGACCTTGGACCACGCCGGGCGGGGTTATCAAGTGACCTTTATCGGTCCTGACTGCACCGAGGCCTGCCAAGCCCACGTCGACCGTGCGCGTGACTACGCCGCGAACGAAGGGTTGGCGCATTTGTGGGTGGTGGCCGGCGAATTTGAGCCGCGTACCGGCGACATCGTCAGTCGCGGCATCGATATCGGATCGGTCCAAGCGGCCGAGTCATTTGGGTTGTCCGAGCAGCGGTGGCGTCAGCCCGGGTATGTAGCGACCTGGGCATTGAACCCAAATCATCACATCGACACGCGCTACGTTAATCGCACCGAAAGCTGGGATCGCTAGTACCCGCGCGAGCGGTCGACCATAGCAGGCACCGCCCCGTCGAGCCGGTAGCGGCGTAGGGTTTCGATGATCACCTTCGCGGCGCTGGGGGCTGGGGTTTGGGCGCTAATATGCGGCAGCACCGTGACGGCTTCGTGGCCGTATTTCCAGTCCGCCATGTCCAATGGTTCGTGATCAAATACGTCCAACACCGCATGACCGATGTGCCCGTGGTTGAGCGCCTGGTGCAGGTCGGCGTCAACCACAGCGGCGCTGCGCCCGAAGTTAATGAACCCCAGCCCCGGTTGGCACTGACTCCAGAAATCAGTGGTGTAGTGGCGCTGTGTCGACGCCGACGCGGGTATCAAGTTAACGATCAGGTCAAAGCGCGCCAACTGGGCTGGCGTTGCGGTGCCGGTGATGTGGGTCCATGGCACGATCGGCGCTGAAGATGCGCTCAGTGTGGTGACATCGAAGCCGTGCTGGTGCAGGCGTTCGGCACCGGCCAGGCCAAGTTGACCGGCGCCAAAGATGGCGACTGAAATCGACTCGGGCGGCCGATACGGCCGCGGCTCCCATTGACGCGTGCGCTGGGCGCGTTGGTAGTGCGGCATGTCGCGCTGTAAATACAGCGTCCAGGCCAATACCGCCTCGGCCATAATCGCCGTTAAACCGGGGTCCACCAGGCGTGCGATCGGCACCGCTGTTTGAGACAGGGCCTGATCAACCCCGGCCCAGGTGCATTGGGCCCATTCAAGGTTCGGAAATTGGTTCAGCTGCGACGCCGCAGGCGCAGTGAAAACGGCGACGCGCGGTTGGCTGGGGTCGATCTGATCGGGGTGTGCGAAGGTCAGGCCGTGGGTGTTGTTATTGAGCTGCTCGAGCCAGTGCGCCTGTTCGTCGTCACTGGCGGTCGATAGAAAGGGGATCAATGCTTACTTTTTTTGTTCGAAATTAAGCGATAAACGACCACGAACAGCAGCGCGATTCCGCCCAGCATCCAGCCCAGTGTTTCACCTTGATTGGCAACGTTGACCATGATTTTCACCTCTAATTTTTATTGTCGTAAGTTGGGAACCTCTGTAGTCAACCAAAAACGGCTGCGATAGGCTAGCCCCATGATGAAAGTCTTGGGTTTAGTGCTGTTAGTGTTGGTTGGGTCCAACGCCGCATCGGTGGCGTCACTGGGCCTGACCGCGACGGTATTGTGCAGCCTGGACCGAACTCAAGTTGTCTACCTCGATGATGCCGGCCAATCCAAGGTTCCATTGGCCGATGCACCAGCTTGTGACTGTTGGCGGCGGCTGGCGGAACTTGATGGCCTGATACCAACGCTTAACCTAGGCATCGCGAATGCACATTCGGTCGACGCTGGCGTCCGTGATGGGCTCATGGTCGATGCCGATACCCCCCAATTCCATGCTCGCGACCCGCCGATTCATTCATTGTTCGTTTAACTCACTACTCCACAATGAATTGAAAAGGATCACCCAATGTTGACGAAATTTTTGGCGACGATCGCCACCATATCTGCCCTGGCTGCAAATGCCGGCCCATTGATCGCAACCGATGTGATCGCCCGCGCCAGCGTCCCCGGCGCCGCTAACTCGGCAGCCTTTATGACGTTGACTAACCATTCGGACGCGTCGCTGCGCCTGGTCGCGGTGGAAACTGCGGTGGCTCGACGCAACGAGCTTCACACCCATTTGAACGACAACGGCGTGATGCGCATGCGCCAGGTCGACGGCATATCGATCGCCGCGGGCGACTCTGTAGTGCTCAAACCCGGCGGTTTGCACGTAATGTTAATGGGGCTCAACGCGCCGCTAGTTGCCGGCACTGCCATCGATATTGTGCTGATTGACGAGCAGGGAGGTCGCTACCCGATTAACGCGCCAGTGGTTGATATTCGTAAAATGAAACATGCCAAACCCGGGGCGAAACACTGATGCCGCGGACGCTGATGTGGTTGTTGGCCGGCGTTCTGGCGCTCGGCATGGGCGTGATCGGCAGCCAGTGGTTACCGGATCCCAAAAATGCTCGCGAATTGCGCCTCACGTCGATGGATGGTGCGCCGTTTGATTCGGCCGCTGCGCTGGCCGGCAAGCCGTACGTGGTCACATTTGGTTATACTTTTTGCCCCGATATTTGTCCGACCACGCTGGCGTATCTGGCGCAGGTGCTGGACGCGCAGCAGGCCGCCACTGGGCAGCGCACCCAGTCGGTGTTCGTCAGCGTTGATCCGGCCCGCGACACCCCCGAACGGCTGACTCAGTACGTCGCTTATTTCGATCCGACGACAATTGCGTTGACCGGGTCCGAGGCCGAATTGAAGGCGGCCGCACAGACCTTTAGCGTGTATTTCGCCAAAGTGGATGCGGTGAATGGTGAGGATTATTTGGTCGATCATTCAGCAGGGCTGCTGGTGTTGGACGCGGATCATCAGTTGATTGGACTGATTCGCGATGGCGATGCACTTGACGATGCCCTGGCGCTGTTGGCCAAGGCATTGCCGTAAGCGGATTACTTGGTCAAGTATTCCAACACGGTTTCGGGTGATGACACACCGTAGGGGTCTTCGCCGTGGTTGTCGCACTTGCCGGGTTCTTCGAACCACTGCTCGACGACACCATTTTTGATGACCGCCGCGTAGCGCCACGAGCGCTTGCCAAAGCCTATGTTGCTCTTGTCGACCAACATGCCCATTTTGTCGGTGAACTCGCCGGTTCCGTCCGGTACAACTTTGACGTTTTCGAGTTTCTGGCCGCGGCCCCATGCGTTCATCACGAAGGTGTCGTTGACGCTGACGCAGTAGATGTCATCAATGCCGGCATCTTTAAATGCTTGGGCGTTGTTTTCGAAACCAGGCAGCTGGAAGGTCGAGCATGTGGGCGTGAACGCACCGGGCAAGCTAAACAGCACAACGCGGCGCGGGTTGCTTTCGCTACCGAACAGGGCGTCTGATTGGACGTCTTCCCAGCGGAAGGGGTTGTCGCCGCCGATGGATTCGTCACGCACACGGGTGTGAAAAGTAACAACGGGCAAAGTAGAGCCTTGGCTCATGGGTGAATCTCCTAAGTCAATCAGTGGAATGGTGCGGGCGCAGAGTAGCAAAGTGGTAATTTGCCACAACCACTGTTTTTTTGTGGGCGCTATAGTAAAAATCAATGACTGAACAGAAAACAACTGGAGTTCCAATGATACGAAACAAACTCGCGCTATTGGCTGTGATTGCGCCGTTGGCGATGGCCGCGCCCGAGGTTAACGAAACCCGCTACAAAGACTGGACCCAGGTATGTTTGTCCGAAGGTGAAGTCAGCCGATGCGAAGCCATACAAGTGTTAAACGTAACTCAGGACGAGCAGACCCGTCCGTTATTGCGGGCAACACTGTCACGCGTACCCGATGGCCAGTTTTTAGAAATCGCGTTGCCGCTGGGTATGGATTTGCGCGCGGGCTTGGTGATTCAAATTGACGAAGGTGAGGAACAACGATTTGCCTACAGCACCTGTGTTGCACAGGGCTGTGCTGCGGTGTTGGCGGTCGACGAGGCCTTGTTAGCGACGCTGCGCGCGGGCAACCGTGCGCGACTTGGCTTTCGCTTATTTGGGACCGTTGAAACTCAGGTCGTCGAGCTGTCGTTGGCTGGATTTACCGCGGCCAGCGAAGGGGTCTGAGCATGCCGCATCGGTCCAACCGAGACGCCTTGATGGACTTTTCCAAGGCTCAATATGATTACGATCCGGCGGCACTGGCGACTGTGTGTGAACGGATTTTGGCCGCGGACGTCGTGGTTAATCTGTGTCACCCGCTGGGCACCGCGACGGGCGCCGCACACTACCTGAACGCGGTGGCCGACTTGGCCGCTGCGATGCCGGACCTTGAACGTCGCGACTTTATTCGGGTCGCCGGTGACACCGCCGAGGATGGCGACTGGGTCGGATTGGCTGGGTATTTCACCGGCGTCATGGTCGCTCCCTGGCTCGACATACCGCCGACCGGTCACCAGGTGGCCATGCGGTACCACGAATTTTTCCGTTTTGAAGGCGGTCAAGTGGTCGAGATTCAGGCGATTTGGGACATCCCGGAGTTAATGATGCAGTGCGCCGCGTGGCCAATGGCGCCTAGCCTGGGTCGTACGTGGCAGGCGCCTGGACCTGCGACACAGGACGGGCTTCAGTCGGGCCCGCGCGATGCGGCGCGTGCGTCGTCCGCGGCCGGACTGGTGTCGAACATGCTGTCCGGGTTATTGGACTTTGCCGAGGGCGGTGCGGGCGCGATGGGGCTGGAGCGTTATTGGCACCCAAAAATGAATTGGTACGGTCCGGCTGGGATTGGCACCAATCGAGGCATTGCCGGGTTCCGACACTGGCATCAAATACCCTTCCTGAAAGCCATGCCCGATCGCCGTGGTACCGGAGGCAAAGGCGCTTTGTTTGCAGACGGGGACTACGTCGGTATTACCGGCTGGCCGAATATGCAGATGACCCTGAGTGGCGATGGCTGGATGGGCATTGCCCCGGCCAATCAGCCTTTGACCATGCGTAGCTTGGATTTTTGGCGCTGCGAGCACGGCTTGATTCGAGAAAACTGGGTGCTGGTGGACCTGTTGGACGTCTATCGTCAATTGGGCGTTGATGTGTTTGAACGCATGCGCGAGCTGACCCCCGTGCCGCTTAACCGGGGGTGCTTGGCGGGCTAGGGTGGATGCGTATCGCCCCCGTTAAGCGGCCGCTGCATCAATACGGAGTCCAGCCAGCGACCGTGTTTGAAACCGACCGAGTTGAGCGTGCCGACATGGCTGAATCCCAGTGACTGGTGCAGTTGAATGCTGGCTTCGTTGGCACTGTCACCAATGACGCTGATCAGTTGCCGTGCGTCAGTGCAGCCATCAATCAAGGCGCCGAGCAGGGCGCGACCGACGCCGCATCGGCGATGGCTGGGGTCGACGTAAATGGCATTTTCTAGGGTATAGCGATAGGCCGGGCGGAACCGGTAACGATTGGCGTAGGCGAAGCCGGCGAGGGCGCCGTCAACAACCGCGACCAGGTACGGAAAGCCCTGTGCTTGGATGTCGTCCATGCGCACACGCATGTCTTCGATGCTCGGCGGGATTTCTTCGAAACTGGCGCAGCCATGCAGCACCTCGCGGGCGTAAATAGCCTGGATGCCTCGCAAATCAGCGGATAAACCGTCGCGAATCGATAGCGACATGCAAGCTCCTGTAACAGACTGGAAACGGGTTCACATAAACGGCGCACATTCGCTGTGTCGTTACTCTCAGCAACTTTTATAAAGGGTACAAGCAATTGCCGGAGACTAGTGTGCCCGTCAGTAATAGCATCGTCGAGCGTGTGGTTTTTAAAGAATGCAACGAATTGGCGACCCTAGGTTACGACCCCAACAAGACGTTGTTGAGCCACTGCGTCATGCGCTTGGGTAGCGCCGACGAGGTGGAGGCCGCACTTGTACGTTGGCGCGAGCGCTCGGGGGACTTTAGTCATGCCACCATGCGCGGCCGCAACCTATGCCGCTAGGAAACTTCAGTTTGGCCTGTTAACCTGCTGAAAATGCTAATAAAAGAGTGTTTCAGTGGTCCCGCAAACAGTGCTAGATTTTACCGTCAAAACGCCGGCGCAGGGGCGCACGGATGTGCGCGAACTGGCTGACTATTTGGTTCGCCGGCGTACGGTTCGAGACTTTTCAACCGCAGCCGTTGATCCGGCCATTTTAGCCGACGCGTTGCGCGCCGCGGCCTCAGCTCCCAGTGGCGCCAACAAGCAGCCCTGGCACTTTGTGGTTGTCCAAACACCCGCACTCAAGCGTCAGATTAGACTGGCCGCCGAAGATGAAGAACGTGCGTTTTATGCAGGCAAAGCTGGCGATCAATGGTTGGATGATTTGAAGCCATTGGCGACCGATGCTGACAAGCCATTTCTGGAAACAGCGCCGGCCTTGATAGCGGTGTTCTTGGAGCGCTACGGCGTCGACGCCGATGGCGAAAAAACTAAAAACTATTACATGCCTGAATCGGTCGGTATTGCCTGCGGCTTTTTGATCGCCGCGCTGCACCAAGCTGGATTGGCGACCTTGACCCACACACCAAGCCCGATGGGTTTTTTGAATCAAATACTCGATCGTCCCAAGCGCGAGCGGCCGTATTTGTTATTGGTGGTTGGTTATCCGGCAGTCGGCGCTCAGGTGCCCGATATTCAGCGCAAGCCCTTGGATGAAACCGTGAGTTGGCGCTGATCACCGGGGCAGCCTTTATGTCGTGTAATGTATATTATGTTAAATAAGATATTATTTTCATGTGGCCACTGCCGGTGCATGTGACTGCGCCGGCACGCCTTAACATTTACCCTGTCTGTAACAGAATTTGTTTCCAAACCGCGGTCTCGTCAATCAGCGTCCACTCGCGCCTGAGCCCCCTGGGGCCAAACTCGGCGTGGGTCATGCCCATGATGAACACGTCCGCACCGCTGGGCGTGCCAAAAGCACCCCAGCCATCGTGTTTGCCTTTCAGTGTCCAGCGTACCGCCGCGCGTGGTGACAAATCGCCGCCGTCCATACCGATCTGGTGCTCGATGCTAAATACCGCGTTGGGGAATGCTGCGCGCAAACCTAGCCAAAACTGGTCGGCGGCTTTCCAGCCCTGAGCTGACTGACCGCTCGGGTATTCCAGTTGGCAGGCTCGGTCATAGGTCTGTTCAATCGCCGACAACTCGGCGTTCATGATCCGGGTAATCAGGTCGGCTAACTGCTGGCCGCGGATATGTGTGTTGCCGCGCCCGCGATAGGGTCCCTGAATGTCGTTGTGTTCGGTGTAGGGTTGGACGCACACCTGTGCCCCGCCTTCGTTGTTGATCAGATTGGCCGCGAAGGCTTTCGGGTCCAGGCCCATTTGGCGCACGATCGCGCCTTGATCGCGGACTAACCATTCGTCGTTAACTTGGTCGTTTTGGCAGTGGCAATCGGCCAAAATACGATAGGCCACGCGCCGGCCCGTTGGTGCACCGTAGACCCCTGGGTGGCTGTGTGTGGCGGTGCTGATCAGCCGGTGCGAGCTTAAAAATCCATCGCCGGCGCCGGACCAGATGACGTCTTCACCGAGCAGTTCGCGGTCTGGAAATTCAGCCAAGGTTGCCAGCGTCGCGGCGATAATGCCGCTGTTGCCTTGGATAACGCTGGCCGACGAACGCACCACGATGTCGTCCGCGTAGTAATGGGTCAGGGAGCCGATATCACGACCCTCCCAGATGGCCTTGGTGATGCCCAATACGTAGTGTTCTGGGCTTTCCCAGCGCGGATCAAAACCCTGCACAGCGGTCTCCTAGTCGTCGTTTTTACTACGCAACATTAAACCGCCTTATCAGGCGCGTTGCACTTGGTTTTGTCCTCGACTACTGTGCGCGCCATGGCATTGATTACCCTGCGCGATGTGCGCCTCTCATTTGGTGGCCCGTTGATTTTTGACGGTGCTGATTTTCGACTACAACCCGGCGAAAAGGTCGGCATCGTTGGCCGCAACGGCGAAGGCAAATCGACGTTGTTCGGTTTGCTTAAGGGTCTGTTAAAACACGACAGCGGCAGCGTTGAACGACAGCAAGGTTTGCGTGTTGCGGCATTGATTCAGGAAGTCCCCCAGGGCACCGCCGGCAGCATTGCCAAGGTGGTGGCTGATGGCCTGGGCGACCTGGGTCAGTGCGTCAACCGCTACCATGACGCGTTGGACCGTGTGAACCACGATTTGTCGGACGCGGCGATGAATGAATTGGCCGACGCCCAGGCCGACATGGACGCCAAGGACGCGTGGTCGGTTGAAAACCGAGTCGAGCGGGTATTGTCGCGCCTGCGCTTGGACGGCGAGACCGAATTTTCGGCCCTATCTGGTGGTATGAAGCGTCGAGTGTTGTTGGCCCAGGCGCTGGTTGCCGAACCGGACGTGCTGTTGCTTGACGAACCGACCAACCATTTGGACATCGATGCGGTCGAGTGGCTGGAAACCTTTTTAAAGGATTTCGCCGGCACCCTATTGCTGATCACCCACGACCGCGCATTTTTGCAGGCGGTGGCCGGACGAATCGTCGAGCTGGACCGTGGCAAGTTCCACAGCTATGACTGTAACTATCAAACCTTTTTGGAGCGCCGCGCCGCACGACTGGAAGTCGAAGCCGAGCACAACGCCCAATTCGATAAGAAATTAGCCCAGGAAGAAGTCTGGATTCGCCAAGGCATTAAGGCCCGCCGCACCCGCAATGAAGGTCGGGTACGCGCCCTTCAGGCACTGCGCAAAGAACGCTCGGCGCGGCGTGAGCAACAAGGCACCGTGCGTTTAGCACTGGACCAAGGCCAGAAGTCGGGCAAGCAAGTGGTCGAGGCCAAGGGCCTACGGTTTGGCTTTCCGGATCGGCTGTTATTCGACAACGTCAACCTGGACGTTGTGCGCGGCGACAAGATCGGTATTTTGGGCCCCAATGGTGCTGGCAAAAGCACCCTGCTGCGTATTTTGCTGGGCCAAATTGAGCCGCAGCAAGGCACGGTCGAAATGGGCACCCGAATTGAGGTGGCCTACTTCGACCAGATGCGTGGCCAGCTCGACGAAAGCTTGAGTGCATTGGATAACGTGTCCGGCGGCAGCGATACCGTGACTATTAACGGGCGCCCGCAGCACATTATGGGGTATATGCAGGACTTCCTGTTCTCCCCTGCCCGCGCCCGTGCGCCGATCAGCGCCCTGTCTGGCGGCGAGCGCAATCGCTTGTTGTTGGCCAAGCTGTTTACCAAACCGGCAAACTTGTTGGTGATGGACGAACCGACCAACGATTTGGACGCCGAAACATTAGAGCTGTTGGAATCGCTGTTGGTGGAATACAGCGGCACCCTATTCTTGGTCAGCCACGACCGAACCTTCATCAACAACGTCGTGACTCACTGCTGGGCCTTTGAGGGCGGCAGTGTCAACGAGTACATCGGCGGCTACGACGACTGGGTTCGCCAGCGCCCCGACCTGTCGGTGCCGGCGCCGGCCAAGGGCGACAACAAGCTGGTGGTGGCCAAAGCCACCGCGGCCAAAAAAGTCGTCAAGCTGTCGTTTAAGGAGAAGCAGGCGCTGGAATCGCTGCCGCTGCAAATTGAACAAGCCGAAGCGGCGATTGCCGGCCTGCAGACCCAGTTGGCCGATCCGGAGCTGTACCAACAAGGCGCGGATGCCATTGCAGCGCTGCAAGCCGAGTTGGCGACACTTGAATCCGCCCTGATGGCGGACTACGAAGCGTGGGAGGCCCTAGAGGCCAAACGCGATGGCTAATGCCATGCGCCAGGGCGCCCTCAGCGTCCTGCCATTTTGCGTGACGGTGGTGCCCTTCGGGGTTGCCTGGGCGGTCGCCGCCCAAGCCGCTGGTTTACCGGATTGGATGACCTTGGCGATGTCGGCGGTGGTGTTCGCCGGGGCCAGTCAGTTTGCCTCGCTGGAACTGCTCGGCGGTCAGGGGTCGTTGTTGGCGATCTGTCTGCTGACCTTTGCGGTCAACGCCCGTCACGTGCTGATGGGCACCACGTTGTATCCGGACTTCGGGCGCTATTCCTTTGGTCGTCAAGCGGCCATGGTCATGACCTTGACCGACGCACCATTTGCACTGATTCAAAACGAACCGGATCGGGCTAAACGTATTGGCCTGATTGTCGCCGGTGGTTGGTTGGTGTGGCTGGCCTGGGTGCTGGGCACCGTGATCGGATTGCTATTCGGCAGCGTCATTGGCGACCCTGCGCTGTATGGGTTTGACGCCGTGATGCCGGTGTTTTTTTTGGTTGTATTGGTGTCAGCCTTTCGCGGACGCCGCTCGTTGCTACCGTGGTTAAGCGCGGCCTTGGTGGCGATCGCGTGGCAACGGGTCATGGGCGGCAACTGGCATGTCTTGGTCGGTGCGGTGGTCGGTGGCGTTGTCAACGCGGTGCAACGTAAATGAGCACGCAAACGCTGTTACTGGTTTTGTTGGGGATGACGGTGGTCACCTATGGCACCCGATTGGTCGGGCTGGCGGCCATGCGCTATGTGCCGTTAACGCCCTGGGTCATGGACTTCTTGTCGGGGATGGCCAACACCGTGTTGGTGGCCTTGGTCATCCCGCTGATGATCAACGGTGATTGGGCCATGCGGGTGGGCGGCGCGGTCGCGGTGGCGGTGATGACCGTCACGCGCAACAACTTGCTCAGTATCACCGCCGGTGTCGGCGCAGTGGCGCTGTTTCGGGCGCTGACCTAAGCCACCGCTTCGACGATCGCCGCGACCCCCATGCCGCCGGCGGTGCACACGCTGATCAACGCCCTGCCCGTTCCCTGGTCGGCGACCAATTTGGCGGCGGTGCCCAAGACCCGAGCGCCGGTCGCGGCAAAGGGATGCCCCATCGCCAAGGATGAACCGACCACATTCAAACGGCTGCGGTCGATCGCACCCAATACCGGCACGCCGTCACCGTCTTCCCACGCCTTGAGCGTGCACAGTACCTGGGCGGCGAATGCTTCGTGAATCTCATAAAAATCAAAATCTTGCAGTGATAAGCTGGCACGTTCTAAGAGTTTGGCGACGGCCTGAGTCGGGGCCATCAACAAGCCGTCACCCCCGGCAAAGTTATTCGCTGCGGTTTGCCCCAGCGTCAGTTTGGCCAACAGCGGCAGCCCGCGGGCCTCGGCCCATTCCCGAGTCCCGAGCAACACGGCCCCGGCGCCATCGGTCAGTGCCGTCGAGTTACCCGCGGTCAAGGTGCCATTTTTACGATCGAAGGCTGGGCGCAGTTTAGCCAGCCCTGCCGCCGTCGTGTCCGAGCGCAGGTTGTTGTCGCGCAGCACGCCGTTACACGGCACCAGCAAATCGTCAAAAAAACCACGCTGATAAGCCGCCGCCGCGTTGATGTGGCTTTGCGCGGCCAAGGCGTCTTGATCGGTCCGCTCAATCGCCCAGTGCTTGGCCATGCGCTCGCAGTGTTGGCCCATGCTGAGTCCAGTTCTGGGCTCGCCGGTGGACGGCGCGATCGGCGCTAGCTCGCCCAATGAAAGTCCCTTGAACGCGCCGAGTTTGGCGCCGAAGGTTTTGGCTTTGGACAGCCCCACCAGGCGTTTTGCCAGTTTGCGCGACGTCGTCAGCGGTGCGTCGGATATGGTGTCGCTACCGCCGGCAATACCACTGTCAATTTCACCAGTAGCAATTTTGGCCGCCAGCATTAACGCCCCTTGTAGACTGGTGCCGCAGGCCATCTGCAACGTGGTCGCCGGAGTTGACGGCGACAGCGCCGTGTTCAACACCGCTTCGCGCGCCAAGTTCCAGTCAGCACTGTGGACGACCACGGCGCCGGCGGTGACTTCGCCGACGCTGTCGCCGGCCAATCCGGTTTTGGCGACCAGCCCGTTAAGGGCAACGCTCAGTAAATCCAAGTTGGACAGGTCTTGGTAGCCGGTATAACTGCGACAAAATGGGGTGCGCGCGCTGGCGATGACATACACGTCACGGCATGGGTTCATTAAATAATCTCCAGGTGACGTGCGTTTAACGGCCCGCCTAAAAATGGTGCAAAGCCGGTGCCCATGATGACGCCGATATCAATTTCGTCAGCGCTGGCGACGACGCCCTCGCTTAAACAACGTTCGCATTCATCGACCAGGGGTTTGAGTAATGCGCCGCCCAGCTCGGCGTCGCCGGCGGGCAAGGTGCGCGCAACTTTACCTTGGGTCCAGCTGAGGTAGCCTTGGCCAGTTTTACTGCCGAGGTTACCGGCGGCGACGTGTTGGCGCAGTCGACCGTCCGCCGGCGCCTCAATGCCCAGTTCCGTGGCGACCGCCAAACAGATATCCAACCCGACCGTATCCGCCAGTTCGACCGGGCCCATGGGCATGCCAAAGGCGACCGCGGCGGCATCGATGACGTCGATCGACTCGCCTTCGTCGACCCGGCGCAGCGCGTCCAGCATGTACGGGCCCAGCACCCGGTTGACCAAAAAGCCCGGTCCGGACTTGACCACCAGTGGGTACTTGCGAATGGCGACGACGAAGCCGCGGGCGCGTTCGACCACGGCGGCATCAGTGCCGGCGTCGTGGATCACCTCGACCAATGGCAACTGGGCCACCGGGTTAAAGAAATGAACGCCGACCAATCGCGACGGATCGTCCATGGCGCGAGATATGCGCGCCAAAGCGATCGATGAGGTGTTACTCGCCAGCACCGCCGAGGGTTTGGCACGGGCTTCAAGATCACGAAACAAGGCTTGTTTAACGTCCTCACGCTCGACCACGGCTTCGATGATCAGGTCGGCGTTGGCAATGCCGTTGCCCTCGGGATCCGCGATTAGGCGGGCGCGCACATTGTCACGCGCCGGTTGACGCCGTGCGCGCTTGGCAAACAGTTGTTGCGCCCGCTCAACCGCACGATCGACGGCGCCGGCATCCAGGTCTTGTAGGGTCACCTCGAATCCGCTGAGTGCGCACCACGCGGCGATGTCGCCGCCCATGACGCCGGCACCGATGACATGCACCCGTTTTAAACCGTCAAATGGCTCGGCATCGGCTTTGAGTGCCTCGGAGGCAAAGAACAGTCGGCGCAGGGATTGACTGGTCCGCGAAACCATCAGCGGTGGAAAGGCCGCGGTCTCGACCGTGCGCATGCGCTGTGGATTGGCGCCGTGCTGTCGGTAAAGGTCAATCAGCGCGAATGGCGCCGGGTAATGCGTCGGGTTGACCTTGGCGGCGGTTTTTTTACGCATTTGTTCGGCCAGCAGATGGCGAACCCCGGGCAGTGCCATCAGCCGGTGAGTCAGGCGGGGCGTACGCCGGGGCACTCCGCGGTTGATCATTTTTCGGGCCGTCCAGGCCAAGCGGTCGGGGGTCGCAACACAGCGGTCAACCCAACCGAGCCCGCGTGCTTGCCGAGCGCTGTAGCTTTTGCCACTCAACATGGCGGTCATGGCGGCCACACCGCCGCTTAATGCGACGCTGCGACCGGTGCCGCCAAAGCCGGGAAATAGGCCGAGCTTGACCTCCGGGAAACCGAGTTTGGTACGGGCGTCGTCGACCGCGATGCGCCCGTGACAGGCCAAGGCCAGTTCCAGTCCACCGCCCAAACAATAACCATGGATCGCCGCGATCAACGGGTACGCTAGCCGTTCCAGGCGCTCAAACAAGGCGTGGACTTGTTGCAGCCCCGCGCTCAGTTGGGCCGGATCCGTGAAGGTTTCGAATTCGCGCACGTCGGCGCCGGCGATAAAGCCGCCGGGTTTGCCGGAGCGCAATACCGCGCCGGTCAGCGTCGACTGCTCCATCCAACTCGTCAGCATTTCTAGCTCGGCCAATACCGCCGTAGACAGCGTATTGACCGCACTTGCGTGCTGGTCAAAGGTGATCCAGGCGATGCCGTCGGCGTCGACCTGGGTGTTGAAATGGCTTAGCTCTGGTGTGTTCATGCCTGCGCCCCAGGTGCCAACTCGCGCGGATCGAAGTGATCGACGGCGACGACCTGGTCGGTCAAGCGCAGGGCGTCACGCAGTTGTGCAGCCTCGTCGGCACTAATGACGCCGGCGCCAACGGCCTGTTCAATGGCATCTTGATCATGGCGCCATTCGTAAAGGCCCTTGCGCATCCCTTTGAGGAAGCGTTGCTCGATGTCTTCGACGGCGGTGACGGCGGTCAATGCCGCTTCCAACACACCCGTCACGTCTGCGGCATCGTCGCTGATGAACATGTCGCGGGTCATCCGGTCACGCCACTCGCCGGGCACCAAAATGGCCTTGGCCAGGCGGTAATTAACGCGATCGCTGGTGGGTCGGAATGTCCGCCCCAGCGGCAGTGCACAGGCGCGCATCAACCATGCCACGGGACGCACGGGAAAGTTATCGATGACCGCGTCGATGTGGCCTTGGAACCGCGCCAGTGCGTCTTGGATGCTGGCATCCAACACCAGTTGGTCGGCATCCGGGCGGCCATCATCGCGAAAGCGCTTGAGCGACGTGGCAATCAAATACAGTTCCGCCAACGCGTCCGCTAGACGACCGCTGATCATCTGTTTACGTTTTAAATCGCCGCCGACCACGACCACGGTCAGGTCCGCGACTAATGCGAAGGCGTGGCTCATGCGATGAAGTTGTCGGTACCAGTGCTGCTCGTGGCCGGCGTCGTCTGGCGCCGAGGCCAAGCGACCGGCACTGAGGTTATGAACCAGGCTGGCGGCCAAATTTTGCAGCGTAAAGCGCGTATGCCCCGCCATCGCCGTATCAAAATCATTGGCGCCTTGGTCGGCATTGTCAGCCTGGGCAGCTTGGATCTCTTTGTACAGCCAGGGGTGAGCCCGCAGTGCGCCCTGCGCAAAGGTGATCAAGGTCCGGGTCAAAATGTTCGCGCCTTCAACGGTGATGCCAACCGGCACCGCGCCAAAATCCGCGAACAGGTAGTTGCTCGGGCCGTCGCAAATGGCTTTGCCGCCATGAATGTCCATGGCGTTGTCGTAGCTGCGGCGCATGGCCTCGGTGGCTTGGTACTTCATCAGCGCGCTGACGACAGAGGGCTTTTCGCCGTCGTCGACCATGGCCGCGGTCGCCGCGCGGGCACCTTCGAACACGTAAGCCGTCTTGACCATATCGGCCAGCGGCTCGGCCACACCTTCCATGCGTCCGATCGCGATGCCGAATTGGCGGCGAACTCGGGCGTATGCGCTGGTGGTGCGCAAGGTCGCCTTGGTGGCGGTGGTGCCAATGGCCGGCAGCGAGATCGCGCGGCCAACGCTCAAACATTCCATCAGCATGCGCCAGCCTTGGCCGGCGTAGTCCGCCCCGCCGATTAAAAATTCCATCGGTACAAACACGTCCGTGCCCGTGACCGGTCCGTTCATGAAGGCATTGCGGCACGGGTAGTGTCGACGGCCGGTGCTAACGCCCGGGTGATCGTGCGGCAGTAGCGCCAAGGTGATGCCGACGTCGGTGCCCTGCCCCAAACGCTGTTCAGGATCATGTAGGCGAAACGCCAGGCCGATGAGCGTCGCGACCGGCGCCAGTGTGATGTAGCGCTTATCAAAGGTTAGCGCGACACCCAAGGTGGGGTGACCGTTGTAGTCACGTTCGCAGACCACGCCGACGTCATGCATCGAACCGGCATCCGAACCGCTGTTGGGTCCGGTCAAGGCAAAACAGGGTATTTCTGTGCCGTCGGCTAAGCGCGGTAGGTAGTAGGATTTTTGTTGGTCCGTGCCGTATTTAGTTAATAACTCACCCGGCCCGAGCGAATTGGGGACCATGACGGTAATGGCGGCGGCGACGCTGCGAGAACCAATTTTGGAGACCACCATGGACTGGGCTTGGGCGCTGAAACCCAGGCCGCCATGCTGTTTTTCGATCAGCATACCGAGGAAGCCATTGTCACGAATGTAGGCCCAAACCGCCGGCGGTAGGTCGCGACGGTGATGGCTGATGTCCCAATTGTCGAGCATTTTGCACAGCTCATGGGTCGGTCCATCCATAAATGCTTGCTCGTCGTCGGTCAAAGTCGGCGCCCGTGTCGCAGCCAAGGTATCCCAGTTCGGCGAGCCACTAAAAAGTTCCGCGTCCCAGCCTACGGTGCCGGCGTCCAGTGCTTCCTGTTCGGTCGGCGAGACCTTTGGCAGTATTTTGCGCACCAAGCCGTAAGCCGGCCGCGTAACCAAGCGCATGCGTACCGAGCGAATGCACAGCACGGCGGCGACGATACCCGGCACCAGCCAGAGGCTGCCAAAGTCACTGATAGCCAGCACGATGCCGATGAACAAAAGCGCAGCCGACCAGTCTCTTAGGCTCGATCCACGGTAGGCCATTGCCAGGAGCAATGCTGTTACGACTAGGGTTGCGACACCGGCACTCATGGCTTGCCTCTTTGGTTATTTAATTAACGTAAAGGTAAGGTAATTGTCCTTAGAGTTTTTTACAAGGACCCGCTGGTGTAACCTCATCACACTCACGAGACAGGCGCGTAAATGGACACCTTATTCAGCATCAATGAACTGGCCGAGCAATTTGACATCACTGCGCGAGCCATCCGCTTTTATGAAGATAAGGGCTTAATTGTCCCGGGGCGGGCGGGATCACGTCGGGTTTATACGCGCCGCGACCGAGGCCGCTTGCAGCTCATATTGCGTGGTAAGCGCTTGGGGTTCAGTCTCGAGGAAATACGCCAGTACCTAAACCTTTACGACCAGGATCCCACCCTCGTGTCTCAGATGCAGCTGTTGCTGAACAAGGTAGAGGAGCGCCGCGTTCAGCTGGTTCAGCAACAAAAAGACATAATTGAGACATTGGCAGACTTGGACGGCATTCGTCAGCAAACCGAAGGGCTATTGGCGGCGGCCGAAGGTACTAAGTAGGTGGCTACTTTTTAGCGCATTCCTGACTAGGCTTGGGGCATGAAAATTTGCCTGGGCTTGCTACTGATAATGGCGTCGATGTCGGTACTGGCGTCGTGATTTGAGGGGGTGTTGCTTAGTCTGGCATTCGAATTGGAGTCCAGGCCACCACGTGGTCTTCTAGATCGCCGGCATCGGATTCATGAACGACTTTGCCACGGGCACTGTGACCACCTTGGTGCATTGCGTCGCTTGAACCGGTGATCAATGGGTGCCATGCCGGGATCTGCTGTCCATAGTAAAGGCGGCGATAGGCACAGGTCTCGGGCATAGTCGGAAAGGCTTGAGGCAACTCCAACGACACTTTGTTGCACTCGGGCACCAGGGTTTGACGCTCTGGGTAACGCGTACACTGGCAGCTATCCAGATCGATTAGATCGCACACCACGTCGGTTTGATAGACCTGGTCCAGGTCGTCTTGCAACAGGTGCACGCAGCACAACCCGCAGCCATCACACAGCGACTCCCACTGGGTGTCGTTCATGTCCGCTAACGCGGTGGTTTGCCAAAACGGCTTATCCATGGGTTCGGTTCTTGCCTACATTAAGTTGAATCATCAATTCTGCTTCTTCCAGCGGTAGCGCCAAGGTCCGCGCCAATTCGTCGGCCCCAGCCCCGCGTGTAATGAGTTCAGCGGCCCGCGCATATTTGGCGTCGTCGCCCTGCCCCTCGGCGGCGCCTTTGCCGACCGCTGCGGTTAAGCCGCGGTAACTTCGCGCCAATACCGTTTGCATCTGTTCGGTCGCTTTGATGCGCGCTTGCATTTGCTCGATTCGCGCGCGGTCACTTAACTGGGCACGCCCAATAACCACCGCCAGCAGCAACGCAGCCGTTGCCAGCACCAGCGCAGCCACCGCGATCAAAACAGGTCCATTTCTGCACTGGCATCCGATTTGCCCAATAATTTTTCGATCGACAATAGGATATACAGCCGGTCGTCTTTGTTACAGACCCCCGAAATGTATCGGGCCGCGTCATCGTTGGAAATCCGCGGGGACCCTTCGATTTCAGAGCGGCGCAGGTAGACTACTTCCGAGACCTGATCGACCAGCAGCCCAATGACTTCTCCGCTGTACTCGACAATCACAATACGAGTTTCGTCGGTGATGGGAGCGTCTTCGTGGCTCAGCCGCACACGAGCATCGACCACGGTGACGACGCTGCCACGCAGGTTAACGATGCCGAGCACGTCGTGCCCTGCCCCAGGCACCGGCGCAATTTCGGTATAGCGCCGAACTTCTTGAACGAACATGACATCGATGCCATAGGTTTCGTTGCCCAGCCGAAAGGTGACCCACTGCAATAAGGGGTCATTGGCCTGCTGTTTGGCGTTGCTCATGATTCTAGCTCCATTAATTGTTCAACCATCCCCTGCAAGCCGACCATGGCGCAGCGCTGATCAGACCAGGTGCCCGCCAGCCATGGCCGGCTGCAAGTGTCGTCGCGCCACGTCACGGCGCCTTCGGGCACGTTAACTTCGTCGGCGATCGCGTCGGCGGCCAACGCGATGCCAAGGCCCGCAATCACAATCAGCTTGCGGTAACTGGCACGCATGCTCGGTTGGTATCGATCACCCATGACTAGGTACGCCGTGTCGACCACGATCGCGCTGCCGGTGTCGGTTTCCGCCATGCCCCAACGCCAGGGTTGTTCGGGATCGGTGGTGTCACTTTGAACGCGGCCTTTATACATGACTTGGGTTACGCACGACTGGGGAATTGCAAAGGAAATACCGGACACTTCCAGCAGCATGGCCGAGCTGCGCCCGTCTTTGCTCCACTGGTTCAGCGGGCCGATGCCACTGGTTGAAAACGCGTGGGGCTCGATGGCGGCAGGTGTCATCGGTGGTGCCACAGGGGCGATTTCTGCGCTGTCTGGGGTGTCGGTGGATGATGCGTCAAATTCGCGGTCATCTGCGCTGAGTGCGCCGTCGTTTTTTTCTGGCACAGACTCGATTAGCTCGGCCTGATCAATAAAGTCAGTCAGAGCGCCAATAAAGTCACCGGCTACTTCGTCAGTCAGTAGAGTGCCGGTGGTGACCGCATCTAGGCTGGCCAGCTGTGGCTCGGAGCTTTCGGGGGCATGGATGTCGGGCCCCAATAGGTCATCAAAATAGTCCAATACGTCTTTGTTCATACGGCCATCCACGCGCCCGGTTTGTCTGGTGTTTCCACGCACTCGGTGCCCGCTGCAATGTCACGCAACAACTGTTCATAGGCATCCAGCCCGCGGCTGGACTCGTTGATCTGGGCCGGTGATATTTGTTGGCGCGAGGCTTCGCGCAGCAGTGTGTCGACGGGCACGGCGCCGCGCCACAAGGAATCCGGATAGCGCCGGCGCAATTCGTTCAAACAGTCTTTGCCGGCGCGGGTACGTTTGTCATGCAAGGTCGGCACGATCAAGTGCGGCGGTGCACTGCCGCGGCTTTTCTTAACCATTTCCAAGGTTCGGACCATGCGTTCTAGGCCTTCGAGTGCCAACGGCTCTGTTTGTGATGGCAGCATCAGACGGTCCGAGGCGGCCAGCACATTGACCATCAACAGCCCCAGCACAGGCGGGCTGTCGAGCAACACATAGTCGAATTCGGTGGCGATCAAGCGCAGAGCCCGTGCGATCGCCATGCCCATGCCGCCGGTGCTGGCTTTTTTACGCTCCAAGGCGGATAAGGCCGCGGAGCCGGGGATCAATGATAGGTCCGGCTCGCCCGTTGGGCGTACTGAATTGATGATTTGCACGGCGGAGGGTTCGTCGAATAGGGAGGCGGTGGTGTTGTCGCTGTCGTCGGCGGATAAGCCGAAGTACCGCGTCAAGGATCCCTGCGGATCCAAATCCAGCATCAGTACGCGCTGGCCTTGTTTGGCCAAGATCCCACCGATCGCGACGGTGGTCGTGGTTTTCCCCACGCCGCCTTTTTGATTAACGACACCCCAGATTTGCATTCACTCGTTTCCTAAAGGTTCAGTCAATCAATTGACGATGGACCGATTAGTTAGAACAGAGCAATCTGTGTGCCAGTTATGCAGCGTAGCGTTTCAACAGACTGCCGATGTCCAATATCAACGCCATACGACCGTCGCCGGTGATAGTCGCACCGGCCATCCCTGCCGTGCCCTGTAGCATCTTGCCCAGCGGCTTGATGACGACCTCTTCTTGGCCGATCAGATGGTCGACCACCAGCGCTACGCGCATGTTGCTGACGGTGACAATCACGACATGCCCGGATGTCACTTTCTCGAATGGGTTGGCGCCTTTGACCAGCCATCGCTTTAAATAAAACAGCGGCAGCGGTCGGCCCCGAACGATGATGACTTCTTGGCCATCGACGACGTTGGTTTCGGTCAGGTCCAGGTGGAAAATTTCGTTAACGCTGGCCAGCGGCAGCGCAAAGGCTTGCTGTTGTAATAGCACCATGAGCGTCGGCATGATCGCCAATGTCAGCGGTACTTTGATTTCGATCCGAGTGCCGCGGCCTTTTTCGGACAATACCGCCAACGCCCCGTTGAGCTGGGAAATTTTGGTTTTGACCACATCCATGCCAACGCCGCGACCGGAGACGTCGCTGATGGCTTCCTTGGTTGAAAAACCGGCGTCAAAAATTAGGTTGTAAGCGTCCGAGTCAGACAGGCGCGAGGCAGCCTCGGAGTCCATCATGCCCTTCTCTACCGCCTTGTTACGCAACACCTCGGCGTCCATACCGGCGCCGTCATCGGTAATCGACAACAGGATGTGATCGCCCTCTTGCTTGGCCGATAGCACAACGGTGCCCTTGCGCGGTTTGCCGCTGGCTTCGCGCACGGCTGGCGTCTCGATGCCGTGGTCGACCGAGTTGCGGACCAAATGGACCAATGGGTCCGATAGCGCCTCGACCAAATTTTTGTCGAGATCGGTCTCCTCGCCCACCAGTTCGAGGTTGACCTCTTTTTCCAGTGAACGGGCGAGGTCACGCACGACGCGCGGGAAACGGCCAAAGACTTTTTTGATTGGCTGCATGCGGGTTTTCATAACCGCGCTTTGCAGGTCCGCCGTGACTACATCCAAGTTGGCAACGGCTTTACCCATATCCTCGGAGGTCTCGGTTTTGTCAGACAACCGAACCAGGCGGTTGCGCACCAATACCAGCTCCCCGACCATGTTCATGATGTCGTCTAACCGCGCGGTGTCGACGCGTACGGAGGTTTCCTCTTTCGGCTTGGCGGGCGTTACCGCCTTTGGACGCACAGGCATTGGCGCCACGTTGTTGGTCGGCGCCGCAGCGGCGGCCGGTGCAGTCTCGGCCGGCGTACTGCTGGCGTGTTGGCCTTCACCGTGCAGCTGGTCCAGCAGTGCCTCAAACTCATCTTCGGTGATTTCATCGTCACCGGTGGTTTCGGTTTTTGGGGTTTCCAGCTCCGCGCTCGCTTCGGCCAAAGCCGGCCCGCCCATCTGGCCTTCGCCGTGCAATTCATCCAGCAAGGCTTCGAATTCATCGTCGGTAATCAGATCAGTCGCCGGCGCGTCGCCTGCTAACTCGCTGTCACTGTGGTCAACTACGGGGGCGATCGCGTTCAGCATGGCTTCAAACTCAGCCTCCGACGCGTCGCTTCCGGCGGCGTCAGCGATCGGCAACTCAGCAGCCTCGGTCGATTCGTCGAGCGATTGCGGTTCAGAAACTGCCGTAGTCGGCGCCGTCTCGCCCGCTTCAAGCGCGTGCAGGCGTGCAATCAGCGCCGGATCGGCTTTCGAGGCGGGCTGACCGTCGTTGACTTCGCCGAACATGCGTTGGACTTCGTCCAGTGCGTTGAGCACCGCGTCCATCAGCTCGGCGTTGACACTCAATTTGCCGGAACGCAGCGAGTCAAATAGGTTTTCGGTGATGTGACAGCACTCGACCATGGCATCGATGGCCAAAAATCCCGCACCGCCTTTGATGGTGTGAAATCCACGGAAAATTGCATTCAGCAGGTCATAGTCCTCGGGGCGCTGCTCGAGCTCGACGAGCTGTTCGGACAGGGCTTCGAGAAGCTCGCCGGCCTCAACCAAAAAATCCTGGAGGATTTCTTCATCCATTGTACTGGCTCCTAAAACCCAAGACTCGATAGCAAGTCATCGACGTCGTCTTGGGATGCCATGGCGTCATTTGCCTTGGCGTTAACTTGTGGCCCGACCCCTTTGGACAGGTCTTTGTCGACTTTTTCCGGTGCATCATGGCCCAGCGCGTGGTCGACGCTGGCGGCATGCGAGACCAGCCCCACCAGTCCCTGTTCTACTTCACGAATCATGGTGATGACGCGCTCCAAGACCTGCCCGGTCAGGTCTTGGAAATCCTGTGCTAAAACAATCGCTTGCAGTCGTTCATTCAGTACTGTGGCATCGTCAACCGTTTCCGACAAAAAGTTGCCTACCTGGGCGTACAGCGCCTTGAATTCGTCGACGCTCAGTTGCCGCTTACCGAGTTTTTCCCAGTCCGCCGCCAGTGTTTCCGCTCGCCGCTGCAACTGGGTTGCATAGGGCTGGGCATCATCAACCGCATCCAATACGTTTTCGGCAGCCGTTTGTGTGGCTTTAATCACATACGACAATGAATCGGAGGCTTCCTCGACGCGGCTTTGGCCCTGGACTTCGGTGTGTAGGCTGTTGATGGCGTCATACAGCGAACGGGTTAGCCGCCCGACGTCCTGAAACAGGGCGTCATATTGTTGCTGTTGGCAACGTGCAAGCAGGTCATTGACGCCGTCACGATCATCGCTCTGGACGAGCTGTTGCAGCCTCAGGTACTGCTCATCCGATAGGCCATCAAGCATTGATACGCTCAAAGATCTTTTCGATTTTTTCTTTCAGTGTGGCCGCGGTGAAGGGCTTGACCACGTAACCGTTGACCCCGGCTTGGGCGGCCATGATGATCTGTTCACGCTTGGCTTCGGCGGTCACCATCAGCACTGGGATGTGTTTCAAATTTTCGTCGGCACGCACTTTTTTAAGCAAGTCCAAGCCGGACATGCCAGGCATGTTCCAATCCGTGACCAAAAATTCGATTTGGCCGGTTTTAAGAATCGGTAACGCGGTTAGACCGTCATCCGCCTCGACGGTGTTGGTAAAGCCCAAGTCACGTAACAGGTTCTTGACGATCCGGCGCATGGTCGAAAAGTCGTCGACCACCAATATTCTCATGTCTTTATTCAAGTTGGGTTTCCTCCAAACCTTTAGGAATGCTCGTTCCACATACTCAATCGGCCTCGCAAACGCGCGGCGGCCTGGGAATGAATCTGGCTGACTCGGGATTCGGTGACACCGAGGACCTCGCCAATTTCCTTGAGGTTGAGCTCTTCTTGGTAGTAGAGCGCCAGCACTAATTTTTCACGCTCAGGGAGTTTGTCGATCTGAGTGGCCAAAGCTTTAGTGAAAGCTGCTTTTTCGTTGTTTTGTTCTGGCGATAATTCGGCGCTTGCGATGGCGCCGATGCTAAAGCCGGCGTCGTCTTCGGGGTCGGACAGTTCGTCGTAACTGAACAGCCGACTGCCGCTGACGTCGGCCAGGGTGCCGTGGTACTCGTCCAGTGTGATGCCAAGCCGCTGTGCGACTAAGGTTTCACTGGCGGCACTGCCGGTTTCGCGTTCAATTTCGGCAATCATTTCGGCAATTTCCCGGGCTTTGCGGTGGACGCTGCGGGGCGCCCAACCGAGCCTGCGGATTTCATCCAGCATGGCCCCACGGATACGAATGCCCGCATAGGTGCTAAAGGTTGCGCCCTTGGTGCCGTCGAATTTTCCGGCTGCTTCGGCCAATCCGATCATGCCCGCTTGAATCAAGTCGTCCACTTCTATGTGCGACGGCAGGCGCATCAGCAAATGGTGAGCGATGCGCTTGACCAAGGGCGCCGTTTCCAGCATCAGGTGGTGAACCCGAGCGTGGGCGGCTTCTGGGGTTTGGTAAGGGTTGCTTGCCAATGTAGCCATTAGACTCCTCCAGCCAAAAGACGCTCGACGAAAAACTCTAGGTGCCCGCGTGGACCGCCCTGCTTGGGCCAATTATCAACCCGCGCAGCCAGAGCGCGAAAGGCACGCGCGGCGTTTGACTGGGGAAAGGCTTCGAGCACTGGCTTTTGCTTCTGGACCGCTTTGCGGAGGTTTTCGTCGAACGGGATCAGCCCCTCATATTTCAGGGTGAGATCCAAAAATCGCTCACTTACGGTGTGCAACTTGTTGTAAATGTTCTGGGCTTCTTTGGTGCTTCTAGCCATGTTGGCGACCACGCGGAAGCGGTTCATGCCGTGTTCTTTGTTGAGGATTTTCATCAGCGCGTAAGCGTCGGTGATAGAACTGGGTTCGTCACACACCACCAACAGCACTTCGTGCGCGGCGCGGGTAAAGGTGATGACGCTGTCGCTAATGCCAGCGGCGGTATCGATCACCAATACGTCCAGGTCGTCGCCAATGTCGCTGAAGGCTTGTACTAACCCCGCGTGCTCCATACTTTCTAACTGGCTCATGCGTTGAATGCCACTGGCCGCGGGGACTACCCGGATGCCGTGGGTCTGGACCAGGACGTCACGTAAGTCGGCTTCGCCGGAGATCACGTCGAACAGCGTCTTTTTGGGTTTGATGCCCAGTTGCAAGTCCACGTTAGCCAGGCCCAGGTCGGCGTCCATGAGCACCACTCGACGCCCCAGGTTCGCCAGCGCGAGGGACAAGTTGACCGACACGTTGGTTTTACCAACGCCCCCTTTACCACCGGATACGGCAATGACCTGAACAGGTTTCATCAAACAGCCTTACTTTCGAATGCATGTGTTGACTGGCGAGCCAGCAATAACGCTTGGTGAAACAGAGAGCTGGCCTTGCCTTCCTGAATATCGTCCGGAATGCGTTGTCCGTCTGTGCTCCATGCCACGGGTAACTGAGATTCAAGCGTCAAACTTAGTGCTTCGCCCAAGTTACACGCCTCGTCCAGTTTAGTCAGGATCATACCGCTTAGCGCGAGTTTTCCTTGGGCTCGGTACACCGAGCGCGCCGCTGCGATCTGTTGTGTGGCCGAGGATACCAGCCACACAGTGGCGTCTTTTAGCTCGCTGATTTGTTGTTGTTGGCGCCGGAATCCGGGATCGGCCGGTGTTAACCCTGCGGTATCCACCAGCACCTGCGGGGCGGCAATTTTCTGGCGCGCCTCGAGCAGTGATTCGTCGGGCGATACGGTGACCACCTGAACCCCCAGCACGCGGGCCAGAGAGCTGGCAATCAGGCCGGCGCCCATGCGCCGACTGTCCAAGCTAATAATGGCGACGGAGTTGGCGCCGCCTTGGATGACTTTTTGGGCCGCCAATTTGGCAATGGTCGTGGTCTTGCCGGACCCAGCCGCACCGACGAACACCTGGCTTGGCGCGTGTAGTCCGGGCGCTTTGACCACCGCCAGTGCTTTGGCGACGGCATTCAAACCATCTCGAATCGGGTCTTTGTGTGAACGGGTCATATCCAGTCGCATGATTGCTTGGCGCGTAAAGCCAATGCCCTCCAATGCGTCGACCGTGCTCGAGCGCGCCGCGGGCACCGGCTCCGCTGTGGCGGCTACGGGTGGCGGCGAGACGGCGCTAATCATGTGTTTAAGTTCGACCAGTTGGCTGCGCAGCTCGGTGATTTCCGGCGCCACTGTCGAGCGGGCGGGGAGACCGTGCCGGGTCCGTTGATCGACGCTACCATTTAAGTCGACGCCAAACTGCGCGGCTAAGTCGCGGCCCGTCTGGCGGGCGCGCTGGGCAAAGCGCTCTTGGCTACCAATGCCATAATCATCGCGGGTTGTCGCGGCAATCGACGGCACCGGGCCGGTCGATACCAGCAACTCGATCCCGTTTGGAATGGCCCGATTGGCTAAAATATTGACCTGTTCACCAAAGCGCTCTTTGGCCTGTCGCAAAGCACTGCGCATGTCCCGGGCTTGAATTCGTTGGTTGCTCATGGTCTTGCTCCTATGCGCCCTGTTGGCCGACGTTGGCCACAATGGTCACTTGTTTGTTCTCTGGCACTTCCTGGTACGCCAGAACGTGCATCGTGCGTGCGCCAAAGCGCGCAAATCGAGCCAGTAGCGGTCGAATGGGGGCGGATACCAGCAGCACCGGTGGTCGCCCTTCCATTTCGAGCTGATCGGCGGCGGCAATCAATGACCGCTGCAAACGTTCCGCCAGTTGCGGCTCCATGACGGCCTCGTCGGCAGCACCGCCAGATTGCTGACTCTGCTGTACACTGGTTAGCAATAACTGTTCCAACTCTGGATCCAGGGCAATGACGCGCAGTTCGGATTCGTTGCCGTTGATCCCGTCAATAATCACCCGGGCTAAATGTTGCCGCGCCGCAGCCGTCAGCGCTTCGGCGATGCCGCGGAAGTCGCGCACCGGGACTTCTTCACGCAGCAGTGACTTCAATACCTGCAGCAACTGACTGAGGCTAACCGACTCCGGGACCAGGTTTTCCGCCAGCTTTGGCGAGGTGTCGCGCAATTTTTCGAGCAGCTGGTTGACGTCATCGTGGCTCAATAATTCGTGAGCTGACTGGACCAGAATTTGATTCAAGTGGGTGGCGACCACGGTTGACGCATCGACTACGGTGTACCCGAGGGACTGGGCTTGATCGCGGCGCGATTCGGGGATCCAGACGGCGTCCAAGCCGAACGCGGGGTCCTGGGTGCGCTCACCGTCCAAGTTGCCAAACACCTGGCCGGGGTTAATCGCCATTTCCATGTCAGGGTTGATCTCCGCCTCGCCCACGGCCACCCCATTCAGCGTCAAGCGGTAGGCGGTCGGTGACAACTCCAAATTGTCACGGATGTGAACACTGGGTAATAGAAAGCCCAGTTCGCGCGACAGTTTTTTGCGCACGCCTTTGACCCGAGCCAATAGCTGCCCACCCTGCCCACGATCGACCAGCGGAATCAGGCGATACCCGACTTCCAATCCAATGCGGTCAACCGCCTCGACGTCGTCCCACGACAGCTCCGGCAAGGGGTCGTTAACGGGTGCGCGTGCTGCGCCCGGTTCGTTCGTTATACCGTCGGACAGCGCGCCGGGCACCTTGGGCTCGGACTCGACCGATACCGTCGGCCGCTGGTTTAGGTAGTACGCAGTCACACCGACGCCGATCGACAGCAGCCCGAAGGCAATGTGGGGCATGCCCGGCACGATCGCCATGACCATTAACACGCCCGATGCGATCGCCAGCGCCTTGGGTGAACCAAGCTGGTTGCGCACCTGAACGCCCATGTCGTCGTCGCTGGTGGCACGGGTCACGATCATCGCCGCGGCCGTCGACAGCAACAGCGAAGGGACCTGTGCGACCAAGCCATCGCCGATCGTCAACAGCACATAGATGCGTGATGCGTCGGCAAAGGCCAGGTCGTGTTGTGCCACGCCGATGGCCAAACCGCCAACAATGTTAATGATCAAAATCAGGATGCCGGCGACGGCGTCACCGCGGACGAATTTACTGGCACCGTCCATCGAGCCATAGAACTCGGACTCTTGGGCGATTTCTTGGCGCCGCGCTTTGGCTTGCTCTTGCGTCAATATACCGGCGTTTAAGTCGGCGTCGATGGCCATTTGCTTGCCGGGCATAGCGTCCAAGGTGAAACGTGCCGTGACTTCCGAGACTCGACCGGCACCCTTGGTGACGACCACAAAGTTGATGATGATCAAAATCAGGAAGACCACCAAACCGACCACGTAGTTGCCGCCGATGACGACCTCGCCGAACGACTGGATGACCTTACCTGCAGCATCACCACCCTCGTGGCCTTTCAGTAGTACGACCCGAGTTGATGCCACGTTCAGCGCCAGCCTGAGCAGCGTTGCGACCAGCAAAACGGACGGGAAAATAGCGAAGTCTAGCGGTTTGCGCGCGTACACCGTGACCAGCAACACCACCAGCGACAGGGTGATGTTAAAGGTAAATAGCATGTCCAGGGCCAGAGCCGGCAGCGGCAATATCATCATGCCCAGCAGTGCCAGCACCATGATCGGAACGGCGAGCTGTGAGCGGATGCCACTAATACTGGGTAACACTGCAGCCACGGAGGCTCCTTAAAATTGACGGTTCTCCGTGGGTCAAAGCGAAATGCGTGCCAGTTAGTCGGGGTCGACCCTGAATTCGGTCGGGATGGGCAGGTTTGAGGGGTGCGCTGGGCGCTGGGCGCGGCCCTTGAAGTGTTCGTTTAGCTGGAACACGTAGGCCAGCACCTGGGCCACGGCGACGTAGAGTCCGGCTGGAATTTCCTGGTCGATGTCGACGCTGTGGTAAAGCGCACGGGCCAAAGGCGGCGTTTCCAAGCGCGCGATGCCGTGTTCGCTGGCTTTTTCGCGGATTCGCATGGCCAGTTCGTCCTTGCCCTTGGCCAGTACGGTCGGCGCGCCGCCACCGTGTGGGTCGTATTTGAGCGCGATCGCGTAGTGGGTCGGGTTGGTGACGATGACGTCGGCGTCGGGCACCTTTTGCATCATTCGGCGATTGGCCATTTCGCGCTGGACTTGGCGCACTCGTGCTTTCAGCTCCGGCGAGCCCTCAGTTTCTTTGAATTCGTCCTTGACCTCTTTCAGGGTCATGCGCATTTTTTTCTTGTGCTCGTACAGCTGGTACGGCACATCCAATGCGGCCACCAAGATCAGCCCGGACACCATGTACAAGACCGTTAGCAACACCGACGTCAGGGCTTTTTCAATCGCCTGTTCAATGGGCATGTCCGCTAGCGACAACAGGATATCGAGCTGGGCCCACAGCGCCGCACCGCCAATGCCGGCAGTCAAGGCAACTTTGAGTACGCTCTTGACCAGCTCGACCAGTGAATTGGCGCTGAACATACGCTTGAGCCCCTGCAGCGGGTTCATGCGTGAGCCTTTGGGCATCAAGGATTTGGCACTTAACAAAAAGCCGCCGACGCCCAAGTTGCCGGCGATCGCGGCGATCATGCCGGCGCCGCCGACCACAATAATGCCGCCGATCACGGCGCGGCTGGATTCACCCAGCAGCGTGGCCATGCTGCTTTTGTCGGCCAACTCGCCGCGGCTGATGGTGAAGGCATCTCGGCCAATCGCAGCCAGGGCCTCAGCCAACATGGAGCCGGCGAAATACATCGCGATCATGCCGAACATCAAGCTCAGCAGCGTCGCCAGTTCTTTTGAGCGCGCAACTTGGCCGTCTTCAAGGCCCTTTTCGAGGCGTCGCTCGGAGGGGTCTTCGGATTTTTCTTGGCCGTCTTCGTTTTCTTCAGCCATCGCGCCCACTCATCACTTCGCGGACGTAACCCAGCGCTTCGGCGGCGAATACTTCAAAGCGCGGCAAGAAACCGTCCAAGCCGATGTACATCGCCAACAGACCACACAGCAACGTGAACGGAAAGCCGAGGGCAAATACGTTCAGCTGGGGGGCGGTACGCGTCATGATGCCAAAGGCGAGGTTAACGATCAGCATCGCGGCGATTGCCGGCAGTGCAATCAGTAGCGCCCCGGCAAACAACCAGCTGCCCAGTTCGGGCAACAGCGCCATGCCTTGAACTAGATTTTGAATATTTCCGATGGGTTGCACGGTAAAGCTGTCGACCAGCACCTGAATCATCACCAGATGCCCGCCTAAAGTCAGCCACAGCAAGGTCACCATCATTAAGTAAAACTGCGACACCACCGGCACCGACACGCCGTTGGAGGGGTCCACCATGTTGGCGAAGCCCAGACCTGCCTGCATGGCGATCGCTTGACCTGCCAAGACGAACATTTGAAACAGCAGCTGAACCACAAAGGCCATGGCCACGCCCATCATGATTTCCTGGCCGATGACCACCAGCATCTGAATGCTGAGCGGATCAATCGCGGGTACGGCGGGAATTAGGGGCTGGATAATCAAGGCCATGATCAGGGCCAGACCGGCACGCACCGGGCCGGTGATGAAGGTTGCGCCCAATATAGGGCCGGCCGCAAAGAACGCACCGATGCGAAAGATCGCAAGCAGCGTGCTCATCAGTTGGTTGATCAGGTCGGCTTCGCCGATGCTCACCCAAGCATCCCGGGGATCGAGGCCAAAATACCGTTGAAGTGCTCCATCATCCGGCGCACCAGCCAAGGACCGGCGACCGAGACGGCGATCAGGGTCGCAAGCAGTCGCGGCAGAAACGACAGCGTTTGCTCGTTAATCTGGGTTGCAGCTTGGAACACACTGACAATCAAACCGACGAACAAACTTGGCAGGATGATCACGCAGACCATCAGCACAATCAGCCACAGGGCTTCGCTAAACGCGTTGACGACTGCATCGGGTGCCATCCTAGACTCCGTAACTGCTCGCGAGCGTGCCCATAATCATGGCCCACCCGTCGATCAAAACAAACAGCATTAATTTAAATGGCAAGCTGATGATAATCGGCGACAACATCATCATGCCCATCGCCATCAGTACGCTGGCCACAACCAAATCGATGACCAAAAACGGAATGAACAGCATGAAGCCGATCTGGAACGCGGTTTTCAGCTCGCTGGTCACAAATGCCGGTACTAATACCTGTAGGGGTACATCTTGGTTACCGTTAAACGCGGCGACGCCGGCCATCTCGCTGAATAGTTGCAGGTCGACCTCGCGGGTGTTCGCCAGCATGAACGCTTTGAGTGGCACGATCGCCGCGTTCAAGGCCTCGACCGAGCCCATGGTTTCGTTCAAATACGGCTGTAAGCCCGCTTCGTTCATCTTGGCAAACACCGGGGCCATGATGAAAAACGTCAAAAACATCGCCAATCCGACCAAGATTTGGTTGGACGGTGACTGTTGCAGGCCGATCGCCTGACGCAAGATTGCAAGCACCACGATGATTCGGGTGAACGCTGTCATCATCATGACCACCGCGGGCAAAAACGACAGTGCGGTCATGATCGCCAAGATTTGCAGCGTCACCGAGTATTCGTTTTCACCGTTCGCGTTCTGGGTCACGGTGAAGGCCTTGATGCCTAGGTCCTCGGCACCGACGATGGTACTCAGCGGCAGCAGCAACAGCCACAGATAACGCATCATTGGCGGCCTCGGTTCAGCGCGCTGGATAGGGATTGGGCGAATGCGGCAGGCGCCGGGACATCGATCGGCGTCGTCGGGTTTTTTAATAATTCCACGCGACCCGGTGCGACTCCCAATAGTAACTGCTCGTCGCCCGCCTGAATCAGCACCACGCGCTCGCGCGTGCCGACGTTGATCGAGCTAAGCACTCGCAGCGGGCCGGGGTTGGTGGCGAGTTGGCCGCCAAATCGCCGAATTAGATAGGCTCCACCGACGATCACGCCCAAAACGACGATCAACGCGGCGAACACGCCAAACAGGTTTCCGGCGTCCATCTATTTGAGCTTTTTGATGCGTTCGGATGGGCTCAACACATCGGTCAATCGGATGCCAAATTTTTCGTTGACCATGACCACCTCACCCTGCGCTATTAGCGTGCCGTTGACCAATACGTCCAGCGGCTCACCGGCAAACCGATCCAGTTCAATGACCGATCCCTGGTTAAGTTGGAGTAAATTGCGAATCGGGATCTGGGTGCGCCCGACTTCCATCGAGATCGACACCGGAATGTCCAAAATCACTTCCAGCTCTGGGTTGTCGCCGTTGCCACCCGGGCTTAGCTCGTCAAAGCCGGCAGGCGCGGTATCGTCCTGTTGTTCCAGCGCTGCCGCCCATTCGTCGGCTAGTGCATCACCGCCGTCGCTGGTGTCGCCCGCGAGGTCAGCAATCAGGTCGTCTGCAATGTTTTGATTGTCGTCACTCATGACTTACCTTTCTTTAGGTTGAAGGGTTGTGCGGTGGGTCGATCGCGGCTGATGGGCCGCTCGACCTGGACCGCGTAGTTGCCTTTGTACTGGCCCATACGGCCAACAAAAGTCGGAATCGAGTTGGCGATCAACTTGACCTCTTTGGGCTCTTCGATCGGTATCACATCGCCGACCTTTAGTTTGTTGACTTCGCGCAGTGTCAGCGTGGTCTGGGCAACGCGACAGGTCACCGGCACCGACGCCTCGATGATGTCTTGCTGGAGCGTCGCGACCCAGCGGTCATCAACGTCATCAACGTCGGACTGAATACCGGCGTCCAACATGTCTTTGATCGGTTCGATCATCGACAGCGGGAACGTCAGGTGCAATTCCCCTCCGCCGCCATCCAGCTCGATGTGAAAGGTCGAGACAATGACACCCTCGGACGGGCTGATAATGTTGGCCATGGCTGGGTTTACTTCGGCGTTCACGAAAGTGAATTCCAGGTCCATAATCGTGCGCCAGGCTTCTTTTAGATCGACGAACATTTGATCCAGAACTTTTTGGACCAGCCGATTTTCTGTCGGCGTAAATTCACGGCCTTCGATTTTGGCGTGACGACCGTCGCCGCCAAAAAAGTTGTCGACCAGTTTGAAGACCAATTTGGCGTCCATCACGAACAGCGCCGTGCCTCGTAACGGCTTGATTTTAATTAGGTTCAAGCTGGTTGGAACGTACAGTGTGTGCATGTACTCGCCAAACTTGAGGACTTGGACGCCGCTGGAGGCGACATCCGCCGTGCGCCGTAATAGGTTAAATAGGCTGATTCGGGTGTAGCGAGCGAAGCGTTCGTTGATCATTTCCAAGGTCGGCATTCGGCCACGAACAATCCGGTCCTGACTGGTCAGGTCGTAATTCGTGGCCGAGCCGTCATCGACACCCTCGTCCGTGTCGACATCGCCGTCATCGACGCCATGCAGCAGTACATCGATTTCATCTTGGCTTAGGATATCTTGCATTACTGGACCACCACCTGTTCAAACAAGGTCGCCTCGACTTTTGCCGCCGATTTGGCCTTGCTCAGGACATCATTAGCAATGGTCGTGAGTTGTTCACGCAGGTCCAGTCGAACCTGTGCATCCATTACCTGTTTTAAGCTCATCTGACGCAAATGAATCGCAAAGGCGTCGGCAATCCGGGGCATGTGCGCACGGATTGCATCCGCAGTGGCTGAGTCACGGGTTACAAGGGTCGATTTGAGCTGGAAGTTACGCACACGCTCACCCTGAAAATACGTGGTCAGTAGCGGCGGTCTTACGCTGACGTACTCGGCCGGACCGGCATCGGGTTCGGTGATGTCGGGCCCTTGACCGTCCTGGTCGCCGTCAACCGATGCTGCGACATTGCCCTCGATAACGATCTCGTTGCCGTCCGCGTCCAACACAGACTCCGCTGGGGTGTCGCGCAACATGAACCACCACACGGCCGCGCCGATGATGCTGAGCAGCAACAATCCGGCCGCGCCCATGATCATGAGTTTCTTTTTACCACCGCTGTCGATGCTGTCATCGGCATCGTCGGTTTTGAGGTTGTCTTCGTCGGCCATGAGCTTATTAAATCCTGTGGTTAAACGCGTTGATCGACCAATCGATCGTTGGCGGCAAGGGACGTAGCGGACTTGTCATCAGTGGAGTCCGAAAGGCTATCAACATCAGCGCTCGCCTGTCCTTGACCGGTCTGAGGTTGGTCATCACTGTCGCGTGCGGTTTGTTGTTGGGCCTGATCACTGACGTCGAACTGGCTCAGGCTAACGCCCTGCTCTGCCAGTTGGTCGCGCAGACGGTTTTGGCCGGCCTCGAGCGCATCGCGTACGCGCCCGTCCGTCGCCACCATGGTGATCTGTGTGCCGTCGTTACCTTGGGCGACTTTCAATTCGATGGTGCCCAGGTGAGACGGGTCCAGGCGCAGTCGTGCCTCGGGCTGTGCATTTCGCAGCATCATTTGGGCCTTTTCGCCGACACTGCGCAGCCACGCGGGGTCATCGAAGTGCGGCAACTTGGTGTCACCCGCCACAGGCGCGGCTGGGGCTTCGGCGCGCGTCGGGGCCGGCGCGGCGGCTGAAGCCTCCACGCGGGCTGCCATCAACCGGCCCTCGGTCACGTTCTCCGCTAGACCAAGACTGCCGTCGGTGGGCATACGGGCCGTACTGATCACGGGCGCCTCGGGGCGTGCTGCGCCGGGGCTACCGATCATCGCGTTAACCTCGTCAACAACTTGACTGATAGCGGGCGCCGGTAGCGCTGAATTGAGCGTCGCCAGCGGCACGTAGCCCGTGCTCGCTGTATTCGCGGGCGTCTGGGCGCTCTGGGTGTTGAGCGCGTTAGCCAGGCGCGACAGCGCTGTCTGTTCGGGTTTGTTCAGCCCAGACGGTTCACGCGTCGTCACGATCAGGCCGGCTGCATCTGGGGTAATCGCGCCCTGGGCTGTTGGTACTGCCATGGTCGCAACCGGCGCAAGGCTCGCTTTGGGCAGTGTTGAGGCCGAGTCGGCCCGCGTCCCCGCAGCCAGCGCGATGAAGTTGCGTTGGGTGTCGGCACGCTCGGGCGATGCGGTGCGGGTTGTGACACTCGCGATGGCGGGCGTTTCGGTGGCGGCAACACGCATGGGCACGGCTGAATTTGTCGCTTCCACGGGGGGGATCGATAACGGCAAGGGTGTGGGCGACGGGGCTGCGATCGTCGTCAATTGGTCAAGCGCATCCGCCAGCGCCGGTAATTCGACGGCCAGCAATGGCAGTTCGGTCTCAATCCAGGCGTCCATGACGGCATCTGGGATTTGCGTTGTGGTACTGGGAATGCCAGCGGTTTCAAGAAACGCGGCCAACGAGGCCTGAATCCCGTCACTGACCTCGATCGGCAGTGCGGCGACCAAAACTGTGAGCGCCACCGAAGCGGGCTGGGCGACCGGCAATAACTTGCCGTTTGTGGTCCCTGCAGCGGCGGATTTTATTGGGTTCATCAAGTTCGCGAACTCGCCACCGCTTTTGAGGCTGGAGCCTGTGGCCTTGGACGCGCTGCTATAGGAGGCTACTGGAGCTGTGGGTGCTATCGCGATGTCTGTCATGCACTAAATCCGTCACTAAGTTGGCGTTAGTGACAATTTAGCAATATGCGTGCCAATTAGACGGTTTCGAGATCACGGATGCTAAGGCCCGGGATATGAAATAACTTATCGAACGCGGTGATCTTTAGCACCTTTTCGATGTCCAAGTTGGCACCCTCGACCGTAATGTTGGATCGGTCACCACCGGCGAAGTCACGCAGTAACAGCATCATGCCCAGTGCCGACGAGTCGACGCTATCGGCATCCGTCAGGTCAACCGTGTAACAACGGGCGCCGCTGCCGAACTTTTGGAAGGCATCTAGGAAGGCTTTGTGCAGTGAAAACCCAAAGCGCCCGGTGACGCGAATGGTCAGGCGCGATTCGGCGCTTAGAAAACTGGTTGAAACCGACATTGACGTTCCTTTGTAAATAAGGGCGTTGATGGATAGCCCTCCTGTTTGCTACGTCTAGAATAGTTCAATCTCGCCCTCGTCGAGTGTACCTTGGGGTACAGCTTGTCGGGTCTCTTCGTCACTACGGGTCCGTATTTGTTGCGCTATAGTACGTATCTGATTGGACGCTAACTCACCGTTTGCAGCCTGTACCAGTACCGGCATGAATTCGGTCAAAATAGTGTCCTGACTCTCCAATGCACGATGGGCCTGCATCAACAACTGGCTGACGATATCGTCGACCTGCATGGACTGAACGGCCAAATTGACGCTTTCGTTAACGTCCTGACTGATTCCGCCGACTTTTTCGAGCTCAAACGAGAATGATTCCGACAATGCATTCAGCCGCGTCAGCATGTCCTCGATACGGCCCTTGCTGTTAATGGCCGTGGTCATGTCGGTGGCCGCCATCGCTTCAACGATCTTTTTGGCGTCGCTGACGGTGCGCTTCATGGTGTGAACTTGCGAGTCGATCTGGTCCGAAAACTTGTTCGAATCCGCGCTTAGCTTACGTACTTCATCCGCCACGACTGAAAATCCGCGGCCAGCTTCACCCGCCCTCGCCGCTTCAATCGCCGCGTTCAGCGCCAACAAGTTGGTTTGGTCGGCAATGCTTTTGATGTCGACAACCAGCTGTTGGATGCGTTCCATCTCCATCACCATGTCGTCAATTTTCTCTACGGTTTGAACGCCGTGTTTGGCAACCTGAATCAAAATGTTGACGTAGTAAGTCAGGACCTCCTCGGTTTCGGTGACGAAGTCCTCGATTTTTAACGCATCCGGTGCGTCGGAGTCTTGAACCACGCCGGACAGCTTTGAGATCAGCGCTTGAACCATCTGGTCTTGGACGGAGGTTTGGCTGTTAAGGCCCATGAACGAGGTGTTCAAGTTAGCCATGGCATCACCCACGAGGTCATGCGTCTTGGTCAAGTCGGCCGACACAAAATTTGACGTGTCCGCGACCTTAATGAGCATGTGGGCGCCGACGGCCTCAACCAACTCGCGCAGCGCTTCGGCGTCGTCGGTCGGCGAAGCGCCGTTGTCCGCAGCCAAACGGATCTCTTCATCCGAGCGTCGCAGCATCGTGAGGACGACGGACAGACCCGCCCCAGCTATCAGCGCGGCACCAGCCGGGACACTGAACGGAGTGGCGACCACCGCGGTGGCACCTAACAGTGCCGGGGTTGTCCATTTGTGCTCGATCCATTGATTCATAGAACTCTCATTTCTTGGAAGCGGCTTTGACTAGGACGTCTGCCATGTGGTCCAGGGGAAAAACACCGTCGGTCGCGCCAAGCGATACCGCAGCGCCGGGCATTCCCCAAACGACTGAACTGTCCCTGTCTTGTGCATAGGTCATCGACCCGTTTTCCTTTAGCTTTAGCAATCCGCGCGCACCATCAGCACCCATGCCCGTTAATAAGACGCCGATCGCACGATCGCCGACTTTTTCGGCCACGCTGTCAAACATGACGTCCACGCTTGGGCGGTGGCGATTGACCGGTTCGCTGTCACTGAGCTTGCAGGTGAGCGCGTCGCCGCGGCCGGAAATCAGTAGATGGTGGCTACCTGGTGCGACGTACGCGCAGCCGGGTTTGATCGGCATGCCGTCCTCGGCGTGGTAGACCTTCATCGGGCATTGGCGATCCAGACGGTTGGCAAAGGACTCACTGAATTCGAGCGGGATGTGTTGGCTAATCACGATCGGCGGGCAGTCGGCGCTGATGCCCTGTAATAAATTGCGAATGGCTTCGGTGCCGCCGGTAGAGGCACCAATGGCAATCAGGCGGCGGGTGTCCCAGCGCTGGCTTTCCAGCGCAACGCGAGGCGTTGGCGTATCTGCACGGGCGATGCTGACCCGGGCGCTGGCAGCCGCCTTGACCTTGCTGATGATTTCCTCGCCGTAGGCTTCGATTTGTCCCGGCGATTGGTTGGACGGCTTTGCCACATAGTCGACCGCGCCGACTTCGAGGGCCTCTAGGGTGGTTGGTGCGCCCTTTTGTGTCAGCGTCGAGATCATGACCACCGGCATTGGCCGCAACCGCATTAAGTTCTTTAAAAAGGTAATGCCGTCCATTTTTGGCATTTCCACGTCCAGCGTGACCACGTCGGGGTTGAGCCGCTTGATCAGCGTACGTGCCTCAAGTGGATCCGCGGCCAAGCCGACCACCTCAATTTCCGGATCCTGCTCTAAAATTGCGGTCACCATGCGCCGAACCAGTGCCTGATCGTCGACCACCAAAACTCGTATTTTTGCCACGTGTAATCCTCAGAACAATTCGATTTCGCCGGCGGTGTCCGTCGGCTTTTGAATGGTGCGTAGGTATTCAGTTTCGCGTTTGACGACGGTGTCGTTGCGCGTCGATTTCAAGCGTTTTACGCGGACCCGACCGGAGTCAGGAAAAAACAAAACCTTGCGCGGGAACACCGTGCCGACGTCTTCGCTTTGAATGCGCAAACCTTCGTTTTGCAGGTAGTCGCGGGCAAAATCGATGTTCTTTTTGCCAATGTCGGTCATGTTTGACAGCACCTGACCGCCACCGAATATCTTGACTTCGAGGCGTTCGCGTCGCCCACCCTGCTTAAGCACCTCGTTAATCAGGTACTCCATTGCCCACTGCCCGTAACGGGTGGCTGCGCCTAAAAAGTTAGCTTCTTCGGTGGCCGGCAACATGAAATGGTTCATGCCGCCGACTTTGGCGATGGGGTCACGGACACAGGCGCTAATGCACGAACCCAATACGGTTGCGATGACCTCGTCCGTGCGACTGGAGACATAGAATTCGCCTGGCATGATCTTGGCGGCATAGCGCTGGTGGGTGTTGTCCCAAAAGCGATTGACGTGCTCGAACCCGGGTAAGGTTTTGGGGAAGTCGACCTTGGCCGGGCGCGGCGTCAAAATACTCATTTTATTTTCCGATAAATAGTTTGCCCGTGCCCTTGGTAACGCTCAGTTACGCGGTGCAGCGTCTCGGAATGGCCAATGTACAGCCATGCCTCGGGTGCCATTTGATTGGCAATCCGATCGAATAAAACGCGTTGGGTGTCTTTGTCGAAATAGATCACAATGTTGCGGCAAAAAACGATGTCGAATTGGCCTTTCATGGGCCACTTTTCAAGCACGTTCAGCCGTTTGAAACTGACCAGACGACGCACGTCATCGTTGACGCTCCAGTGACCATCGCCCTGACGCGTCAGGTACTTGTCGCGCCACTCCGGGTTCATGCCATTGACCCGATCTTCGTTGTAAAGCCCAGCGCGTGCGGTGTTTAGTACGGCACTGTCCAAGTCCGTGGCCAACAGTTTTATGTCCCACGACCGATCAAAGCCAAACTCGCGGAGCATCATGGCAATTGAATAAGGCTCCTCGCCGGTGCTCGCGGCACAGCTCCACACCCGCAGTCGCCGACTGCCACCGTTGCGTTTCAGTAGGTCCGGCAGTGACGTCGCCAGCATGTGTTCGAAGTGGTGGTTTTCGCGGAAGAACGAGGTCAGGTTCGTCGTCAGCGCATTAACGAACTCGTTGGTTTCCTCAGGGTCCTTTCCAATCAACTCCAAGTACTGAGAAAAGCTTCCCAGTTGGCAGCGGCGAATACGTCGGGCCAAGCGTGAGTAGACCATTTCTTTTTTGTGATCAGACAGCACAATTCCGGTCGATTCGTGGGCAATACGCACGATTCGATTGAAGTCTGACTGGGTCATCAGAAATTCGCGTTTGTTGGCTTCGGCGCCGAATGCGCTCACTGCTTGATTCACGTAGCTTCGACCTTGGTTGTTGGGGTGTCGAACCAGCCGGTCCGAACCGCAGGATTCCTACTTGTTAACGGCGAGGATTAGTTGAACTTGAACCGCATCGACACGTTTGTAAGACCTGGTTCCGTAGCAAAGCCCAGCGATTGCTGGGCTTTTGGCGACCTGTCGCGCGTTAGAATTCATCCCATTCGTCGTCGTCCGAGACCGAGTGGGCGTCGTGTCGACTCGGGCTGGAGACGGGCGCCGGTTTGGGCTGTACGCGTGGCGGCGCTGGTGTCACCTGGGCGGGAGTGCGAGCTCCGGTACCGCCGCTGCCGTCGACTTTAAAGACGTTTGCTGCGGCGACCATCTGGCGAGCCTGTTCGGCCATGTTTTCGCCGGCGGCACTGGCCTGCTCAACTAACGCGGCGTTTTGCTGGGTCATCTCGTCCATCTGCGAAATCGCGGTGTTGACCTGCTCGATCCCCGAGCTCTGCTCGTCCGCGGCCCGTGTGATCTCGGCGACACGGTCGGCCACCGTGGCGATTGAGGTGACCAATGACTGCAGGGTTTCTCCGGATTGATTGACCAGCTGGGTGCCATCACTGACCTTGTTTGACGAGTCGCGGATCAGGTCTTTGATCTCCTTGGCAGCTTCGGCGCTGCGTTGAGCTAGGCTACGCACCTCACCGGCGACGACGGCAAACCCGCGTCCCTGCTCGCCCGCCCGTGCCGCTTCGACCGCGGCGTTCAACGCCAACAGGTTCGTTTGGAAAGCGATTTCATCGATGACGGTGATGATGTCGCTGATTTGCTTGGACGACTCGCTGATGGCGCCCATGGCATCCACTGCCTTTTTGACCACATCGCCGCCGGCTGCGGCGTCATCACGTACGCCACTGGCAAGCTCGTTGACGTTGCGTGCGTTTTCCGCGGTTTGACGGACTAAACCGGTCATTTCTTCCATGCTCGACGCGGTTTCTTCCAGGCTCGAGGCCTGTTCTTCGGTACGGTGTGACAGGTCCGAGTTTCCCTGGGCGATTTCTTCGGCGCCGGCACGGATCTGCTCGGACGACTGCAAGATCTGTTCAATCGTCGAGGTCATTTGGGCGATGGTTTGGTTGACATTGGTAGCCAACTCGCCGAACTGGCCTTCGAAGTTACTGGTGATGCGTTGGGTCAAATCGCCCGCCGCCATCGCTGACATCACAGTGTTGGTTTCGCCGACAATAGCCTCGGCGCTTTCAGCCATTTTGTTGACGCCTTGGGCCAGCGTCAGCATAAAGCCATCCTTGTCGTGCTCGGCAATTCGGGCGGACAGGTTACCGTTTGAGGCTTGGCCGACGATTGATTCGATTTCCTTTTCGACTGCGCGTTCCAGCGTGCGCTCGTCCCACTCAACGATGGTACCCAGACGCTGCTTGTCATCATCAAACACGGGGTTGGCGATCAGCTGGAAGATCTGAGTGCCGACGCTTATTTCGGACGTATGCGTGCCGGTCAGGTTGCCCAACAAGTTGCGCTGATGCGCGGGGTTGGCGTGGAAAATATCAAAGTTGGAACCGAGCACGGTGTTGTGGTCAAAGTTCGGCAGGATGGCGCGCAGGTTGTCGTTTGATGAGGTCATCAATGCCTGCGCCGATCGGTTCAAGTAAATGATGTTGCCATCGGCATCGGCGATCATGGTGCTGGTGTTAACGCTGTCCAAGCCTTGCTTGATACGGCTGCTGGTTTCGAGCGCCAATCGATCTTGGGCGCGCCTTTCGCGCAGGCTGTCCTGCATCTCAGCCAACCCTTGAAACAGCTTGCCAAAGGCATCCGTGGTCCGCGCGATGATGCTCTGGTCCAAATTGCCCGCGCGGATTTCCTCAAAGTGGTTGTTGACCCGCGCCAGTAGCGCATTTTGGTACGCCATCGTTTTCAGGGTGAAGGCAGCCGCGAAAACCACCATGACCGCGACCACCGCCAAGGTGGTGTAAAGGGCATTGTTGAAATCATCGATCCGATCCGCCAGCAAACCGTCCAGCAGAATGGCTGACTCGGTCACCGCGGCGCCATTGGCGGCAATGACTGCGGTCATGGCGTCAAAGTAGCTGGCCGAGGTCATGCCGGTAAAGTCGCGATTCATGATCCGTGCGATTAGGGCCTCCGCTTCGTTGCCACGGGCGCTCAAGGTGGTGAGCTGGCCTTGTATTTTTTTGGCAACGTCGGCGTTGTTATTGCCAGCAGTTTGTAGCGCATTCATGGCACCGGCAAATGCATCCTCGATGCGAATTTGCAGGCCCTGGAGTTTTTCCGCTTCGGTCGCCGTCAGTACGCCGCGGGCGACAATGCCCGCGCCGAGTCCACGCGCTTGGCCGGCGAACTCACCCAATGCTGGGGAGCGCACTACGATGTTATCCATCAGATAATACGAATCTAAATCCGGGTCCAAAATCAGGTTCGAGGTGTCACCGACATAGCTGATTAAGTCTTTGACGTTTAACACCAAGGCCGTGTGCGCGGCAAAAACATCCGCCGCCGAGCGTCCTTGGTCGCCTTGGCTAAGTGACGCCCACTGGCGTTTCAGGTCGTTGACTCGGCTACCGATCGCCAACAGGTCCGCCCAGTCCGGGTCCACGTTTTCCAGCGCCGTGAACGATGCCGCGACTTTCGAGCGCAGCCCCGGCAAGCGACTGGCGAGTTTGTCGTTACCCGCTAAGACCGCGTTGGTGGTGCCGCGGTGCTGTGGAATGTACGTCAGTAGTGGGCGTACGGCACGGATGTAGGCGTTGCCGACCACTTCTTTTTGACTAAATGCGACCGTCTGCTTGGTCTGCATAAAATACGCACCGGCAAAGCCTAAAATAATCACCACCAGCAAGGTGAACGCGATGCGTAGCTTGGTGCCGACCGGCACGATGGGTAAACGACTGAACATTGGATTCTCCAAATAGATGTGCCATCACGGACCGATGGTTGGACAGCATTAAAGTAGGTAACGGCCGATGTTTTGCTAACTAAATACTTATTTATAAAAAAGCCGTGCAACGTCGCACGGCGTCATCAGTCCGTCGCGTGCGGCGGTTAGCCGATGGCCTTCGGCTGGGGTTGGACGGGATCGGTTGACCAAGGCGGTGCCGTCGTCGACTTTGGTTGAGGAGTCACGGATCAGGTCTTTGATTTCTTTGGCGGCTTCGGCGCTGCGCTGGGCAAGGCTTCGGACTTCGCCGGCGACGACCGCAAAGCCACGGCCCTGTTCACCGGCACGCGCGGCTTCGACCGCCGCGTTCAAGGCCAACAGGTTGGTTTGAAAGGCGATTTCGTCGATCACGGTAATGTCGATCACGGTAATAATGTCGCTGATGCGTTTGGACGAGTCGTTGATGGCCTCCATTGCCGTCACGGCTTGCTGTACCACGCGACCGCCGTCGGCGGCATTGTCACGGACAGCACCGGCTAGCTCGTTGACGTTACGGGCATTGTCAGCGGTTTGACGCACCAGCCCGGTCATTTCCTCCATGCTCGACGCGGTCTCTTCCAAGCTAGAGGCTTGCTGTTCGGTGCGCAGCGACAGGTCCGAGTTGCCCTGAGCGATTTCTTCGGCGCCGGCGCGGATTTGTTCGGACGATTGCAAGATCTTGTCAATGGTCGCCGTCATCTGTTCGATACTGCGGTTGACGTTGTCGGCCAAATCTGAAAACTGACCTTGATAGCCTTCACTGACACGGCCGGTCAGGTCACCTTGGGCCATCGCGGCCATCACGCCGTTGGTTTCGTCGATGATTTGGGCAGCACCGGTGGCCATGGTGTTAATACCGCGTGCAAGGCTTAACGAAAACCCAACCTTATCGCCCTCGTTTATCCGGCTGGACAGGTCGCCGGCCGAGACGCCACTGACGACTGCTTCAATCAAGGTTGCTGACTGCTCGACGGCTTGGTTATTGGCCGCGATGACCGCGCTCATGGCGTCGACGTAGCTGGCGCTGGTGAGGCCGCTAAAATCTTCGGCGACCACGCGTTGCAACAAACCCTCGGCCTCAGCCCCGCGCAGCTCCAGCTGCTGGGTGACCTGCGCTAGCTGTCCGGCAAGTTCTGGCGTGCTTTCGCCGGCGGCGTGCAACGAGGCGACCGCCCCAACCAAGGCATCGTGCAGGCGCACTCGGATGGCCTCCAGTTGGCTACGCTCGCTCGCGGAAATGAACTGACGTTCGATAATGCCGGCGCCCATGCCGCGCGCTTGGCCGACGTATTAGCCCATCGCCGGCGAGCGCAGGACGATGTTGTCCATCAAAAAGTGCGAGTCAAGGTCGGGCGTTAACAATAGGTTTGAGGTTTTGCCGACCTGGAAAATGGTGGCCTGGATCTGGCCGATCAACTGATTGTGGGCCGTAAATTGCTCGGCCCGATTATGCGATTCAGCATCCAAGCGCAGTTGCGTCCATGCCTGTTCGAGGCTGTCCACCTGGGTGCCGATTTGAATGTCCGCGGCCCACGCCGGATTAAACCGGTGCAGTTGCTCAAAGGTATCGCCGATTGACGCCCGAATCGCGGGCAATTGCCCAGCCAGGGTGCCGTTCCCCAGCTCTACCGCATGGGTCAGCCTACGGTGCTCGGGGATATCGCGCAGTAGTGGGCGCAAGTCGCCAATAAAGGCGTTGCCGTAAAGCTCCTGGCGGCTGAAGTGGATGTCGTCATCGGTCTGTTGATAGTACGAGAACGCGAACACCAGAATGATCGCAATTAGCCAAGCAAATGAGACTTTTAGTTTGGTGCCGACTGGGATCGATGATAAGCGCGCCAACATGCTGGACTCCTTTAAGCCAATGATGTGCCGCCGTTCCCTGGGGCACCCCTTTGTTAACGGGTGCTTGATGCCTAGGTTGAGGTGCAACGAAAAAGGGCTGCACAAATTGTGCAGCCCTTCACGGTTACAACCTGTAGCAGTTGACTAGAACTCGTCCCAATCGTCGTCGTCACTGGCGGTGTGCACCGCCGCCGTGGCGCGGACACCGGTGGGTGCCGAGGCATCCTTGGGTGTTGCAGCCTTTGGCACGGCGCGAGCGTGGGTCGTTGCCGTACGAGCGCCGGTTGCGCCCTCTGCGACCTTAAAGAAGCCAACCGCATGGTTCATGCTGCGCGCTTGTTCGGCCATGTTCTCGCCGGCGGCGCTGGCCTCCTCGACTAAGGCGGCGTTTTGTTGAGTCATCTCGTCCATTTGCGATACGGCGGTGTTGACCTGCTCGATGCCCGAGCTTTGCTCTTCGGCCGCCCGGGTGATCTCGGCGACTCGGTCTGCGACTTCGGCGATCGAACCGACTAAGGATTGCAGCGTTTCACCTGATTTGTTGACGAGCTGGGTGCCGTCGTCGACCTTTGCCGACGAGTCGCGGATCAAGTCCTTGATCTCTTTGGCGGCCTCCGCACTGCGCTGTGCCAGGCTGCGGACTTCACCGGCAACCACGGCAAATCCACGCCCTTGCTCGCCCGCTCGGGCGGCTTCGACGGCAGCATTCAATGCCAGCAAGTTGGTTTGGAAAGCGATCTCGTCGATCACCGTAATAATGTCGCTGATGCGCTTGGACGAATCGCTGATCGCCTCCATCGCCGTCACTGCTTGCTCGACTACACGACCGCCTTCGGAGGCGTTGTCGCGCACGCCGCCCGCAAGCTCATTGACGTTACGCGCGTTTTCCGCGGTCTGGCGAACCAACCCGGTCATCTCTTCCATGCTGGACGCGGTTTCTTCCAGGCTCGAGGCCTGTTGTTCGGTGCGGTGCGACAGGTCCGAGTTGCCCTGTGCGATTTCTTCGGCGCCGGCGCGGATCTGTTCGGAAGAGTTGGTGATCTGCTCGATCACCCCCGTCATCTGGGCAATGGTTTGGTTCACCGCGTCCGCCAGGTCACCAAATTCACCACGGTAGTCGGCGTCGATGCGACCGGTTAGGTCACCTCGTGCCATGCCCGACATGACGCGGTTGGTGTCGGCGATAATGGCCTGCGAACCTTCGGTCAGTTTATTCAAGCCGCTGCCCAGCGCTTTGAAGAAGCCGGATTTGTTGGCCGTGTCCAAACGTGCAGACAAATCGCCGTTGGCGGCTTTTTCTACGATTTCACCGATTTCCGCTTCGACCGCTCGTTCTTCGGTTTTGTCGGCCCATTCAACCACGGTGCCCAAACGCACTTCGTTGTCGTCGTAAACCGGATTGGCGATCAATGAAAAGACCTGGTTGCCGACCGTGATTTCGGTGCGATGGGTACCGCGCAGGTTCCCCAGTATATTGCGTTGGTGTCCTGGGTTGGCGTGAAAATCGTCAAAGCGGGTGCCCACGATGGCGTCGTGGCGGAACCCGCTGATCTGTTTGCTCAGGTTGTCGCTGGACGTGCGCATCAATGCGTGGGCGGAATCGTTTAAGTAAATCACGTTGCCATCGCCATCTGCGATCATGACGCTGGTCGAGACATTGTCCAGCCCCTGTTTGATTCGGCTGTTTTCGGCCGAAACAATGGCTTCGCGCTCGATTTTTTCACGCAGTTGGGTCTGCATAGTTGACAGATTGCCCATCAACGCACCCATGTCATCTTGGGTGCGGATGACGATCGTTTGGTTTAGATCGCCATTTTGAATGCCGGCGAAGTAGCCCGAAATCAGCGTCATGCGATGGGCGATGCTGCGCAGGACAAAATATCCAATGATCAGGGTCGCGCTTAGCAAAACGAACACGCCAATCAGCACGCTGAACATCGTGTTTTGCATGCTGGCAATCCGCGCGTCGAGCAGTAAGTCCAGCCATTGAGAGGCGACGTCGCCGGCTCGCTCGTTGGCGCCGGCCAATTGCAGCATCAAGGTCGCGAAATCCGAAGGCTCACCCTGATAGCGTCCCGCCAGCACATCATTGATTGCCGTGCGTGCGTCGTCGCGGGCTTGATTTAGGTCACTGACCAAGGGCGCGACGATGCCTTTGACGGTGGCGTTATTGTCGCCCGACGTCAGCAGCGCGGTGGTGCCCGCACCGAAGGCGTCTTCCAGGCGAACCTGTGTGACCGTCAGTTCGCGGGCCAAATCAGGGTAGACAACGCCGTTGGAGATAATTTTGGCGCCGATATTGCCGGCCAAGCCCGCCAACGTTTGCAGTGCCGGCTCGCGCAAGACCACATAGTCCATCAGATAGAAGGAATCCAAGTCCGGATCCAAAATTAGATTCGAGGTGTCGCCGACGTAAGCCACCAACGACACCATGTTGTCGGTGAAGTGGGTATGCGCGGTGACCACCGCGTCGATGTCTTTGGACGTGGATGACAGCGCCATTACGGATTGCCATTCGCGCGCCAAATCGTCCAGCCGCGATCCGATCTTTAGCTCGCCGGCTTGGTAGGCGTCAAAGTCGCGGGCGCCGGCAAATCCTTGCTCGACGGCTTGCGCGCTGGCGGCTTCAACACTGCCCAGGGGCGAGTGTAACAGTCGCCCAACGACCGCCTCGCGGTGTTCGGTCGCGCCTTTGTAGATGGGCCTTAGCGCTTGAATGTAGTGGTTGCCGTATTCTTCTTTCTCGCTGAAGTGGATGCTGTCACTGGTTTGAAGGTAGTACACGCCCGAAAACCCCAGCACGATCGCAGTAAGCAAGCCGACGATCAGCCACAGCTTGACCCCAACTCGTAGATTATTGACGCGGCTCAACATCCTTGACTCCTAATTCTTCTCAAACCCCGCGAACAGCTCGGGGGATTTATAAGTTATCGGCACTAGTTGATTGATCTTTAACTGATATTTTTGCGTAGCGTAAAAAAGCCCGCACGGGGCGGGCTTTGTTGTCTGCTGCGTTGAGTCTAGGCCTCGGCGGCGTAGTCGCTGGACGTTGGCAGGCGGTCGGCATTTAGAAAGCGATCGATTTCCAAAAGGATGACCATCGTTTCTTGGACGTTGACCAAGCCTTTGATGTAGTGGGTATCGACACTGTCGCCCAAATCTGGTGGATCACGCATGTCGTCGGGGCTGATGCTGTAAACGTCGCTGACCGCATCGACCACAATCCCCATGGTTTTTTCGCCTTTTTCGGTGTTGACGTTCAACACGATAACCACGGTCATTGGCCCGTAGTCCAGCGGTTCCAAGTTGAACCGCTCGCGCAAATCAATCAGCGGAACGATGGTACCGCGCAGATTGATCACGCCTTTAACGTGTTTGGGCGCGTTGGGCACCGGGGTTGCTGAATCCCAGCCGCGAATCTCACGAACGCTCAAGATATCAACGCCGTACTCTTCACCATCCAGCATGAAGGTTAGGTACTGCTCCAGTGCCCCGGCAACGCCGTTGGCTTTCCGTTCGGCAGCTGCTGCTTCCATCGAATTCTCCTTACTCACAGACTGATCGTCCGCTGAATGTGGCTTTGACGGACGCCGGCCATGCGAATCAGGCTTTGGACATCCAAAATCATGGCGACGGTGCCGTCGCCCAAAATGGTCGCGCCGCTGACGCCATCGACCTTCTCGTAGTTCGTTTCCAAACTTTTGATCACAACCTGTTGTTGTGACAACAGATCATCGACCGCGATGGCGACCTTTTCGTTGTCAAATTCAAGCACTACGACCAAACCGTCTTCCAGACGCGTACTGTCGGCTGTAATGCTGAAGACGTCGTAAAGACGGACGACTGGGATGTACTCATCGCGCAGTCGCATGACCTCGGCGCCGCCGGCAATCTGGTTGATTTGCTCGGTTTTAACCTGCAACGACTCGATAATGTTGATGATGGGAAAGATGTAGGTGTGAGTGCCAACTCGGACCAACTGGCCGTCCAAAATTGCCAGTGTCAGCGGCAATCGCACGCGCATCGTCGTGCCGACACCTTTGGCCGATTCAATCTCGATTCCGCCGCCCAACTCGTTGATATTCTTGCGAACTACGTCCATGCCGACACCGCGACCGGAGACGTCCGTGACGGCCGCTGCGGTTGACAAGCCGGCTTCAAAAATCAGCTCGTGGATTTGGTTGGACGACAATTCTTGGTCCGGGCCGACCAACCCATTGCGGCGCGCCTTGGCTAAAATGGCGTCCGCATCCAAGCCTTTGCCGTCATCACTGATCTCGATCACGATGCTGCCGCCCTGGTGAAAGGCGTTCAGTTTGATCTGTCCGGTTTCTGGCTTGCCGGCATCCAAGCGATCCTGTGGCATCTCGATACCGTGGTCCAGCGAGTTGCGAACCAAGTGCACCAGCGGATCGCCGATTTTTTCCATGACGGTTTTGTCGAGCTCGGTGCCCTCGCCGTCCATGATCAGTTCGATCTTTTTGCCCATGGCCTGGGACATGTCACGCACCAAACGCGGGAAACGGTTAAAGGTGAAGCTGATGGGCAGCATGCGGATGCGCATGACTGATTCCTGCAGTTCACGGGTGTTGTGCTCGAGCTGTTCTAGCCCTTGCTGCAACTTGTGCAGGTTGGCCATGGCAAAACTTTCGCCCAAGGTGCCGAGCATCGACTGGGTAATCACCAGCTCACCCACCATGTTGATCAGCGCATCAATTTTGTCGGTCGATACCCGAATCGAGGTGTCGGCCTTTTTGCCGCTGTTAGCTTTCACGACAGCGGCCGCCGCTTGGGTCCGGCTAGCGTCATCAACAAGCGCGGGCGCCGGCGCAGCGTCCAGAGGTTCAATGGCCGCAGGTGCCGGCTGTAAGACCTCGGTAGCCTGATCGGGGCTATCGTGGTCGCCCAAGGCGGCGTAAGTCAGGTCTGATTCGTCCTCAACCCACTCGAAGACTTCTTTGATCGATTCCAGCGCTTCATCGGTGACGATTTCCAGCGTCCAAGACAGGTAGCATTCTTCGGGAGTCAGCGTGCCTAAGGACGGTAGTTTGCTCAGATCGCAGCGGGCCGTGACCTCGCCAAAGACTTCCAGTTCGCGGAACATCCGGACGGGCTCATTACCGGTCCGAAGCAAATCAAGGTCGGGTTTAAAGGTCACCACCCACCCCCGAACACCGGATTGACCTTTGCTATCCGCCGCCGTGGCCGGTGTCGGGACCGGCTCGCTGCCCATACCCGTATCAACGGTTACGGCCTCGCCATTGAGCATAGCTTGAAACTGTTTGTTCAGCGCGTGTGCGCTTTCCATGTCCAGTGGTGACTCGGTCTGCAGGGCATCGAACATGGCCCGCAAGCAGTCAACCGACTGTAGGAACAGGTTAATGGCGTCGCCGGTTAACAGCCGTTGGCCGTCGCGGATCTCGTCCAACAAGGTTTCCAGAATGTGGGTGAATTCAGCGACTTCGCTAAATCCAAAGGTGCCACTTCCGCCCTTGATGCTGTGAGCGGCGCGAAAGATCGCACCGATTGTGTCTAGATCCTGACTGCCTGGTTCAAGGGCCAACAGACCTTGTTCCATGATGTCTAAACCTTCAAGTGACTCTTCGAAGAACACTTGATGGAACTGCGACATATCAACCGACATGGGGATTCCTTAACCTAGGACCCGCTTGATGGTGTTCAGTAGCTGATCGGGGTTGAAAGGCTTAACGATCCAGCCAGTCGCGCCGGCCGCCTTGCCCGCAGCTTTTTTGTCACCAGCTGACTCGGTCGTCAGCATAAGCATGGGTGTGAATTTGAAGCTCGGTAGACCGCGGAGTTCTTTGACCAACTGGATACCATCCATGTTGGGCATGTTGACGTCCGTCAATACTAGGTCGACCTTCGCTGTTTGGGCTTTGGAGAGGGCCTCGACGCCGTCCACGGCTTCAATCACATCAAATCCAGCACCTTTTAGGGTAAAGGTGACCATCTGACGCATCGATGCCGAGTCGTCCACTGCCAAAATCGTAGCCATTATTAATTGTCCTCGTGCGCTTCAGCGCGAATTTCAGATAGGTTTAAAGCGTTGGTCAGACCCAGGCGGCGCGCGGCATCCAAAAGGGGCTCCGACACACCGGTCCAACGAATTTCACTGTCACGGCCGGTTAGCGAAGCTTGCACGGCAACCAATAACTGCAGGGCTGCGGTATCGCAGCGCTCTACTTGAGATCCATCGATTTCAAGCTCGGCTCCGCCGTTGATCAGCTCCTCGAGTTCCTCGTGAAGCGATTCAACCAGCATGATCTGTAGTTGCTTTTCAAGCTTGATCGTTTCGACCGCTGCCATGGCTCTTCCTAACTGATTTTGTCTAAGACTAGACAGTAATCGGCCTGGCGTTAGTTAACTTGAGGAAAAAATCTCCCCGCGGTCAGCCCGGTGCTAACCTGTGGAGTGGTTACGATCAGTATTACTCAGGAAAAACAGCATGTCCGACGCTACCCTCACGCAACGCGCCATGAACGTACTGGTCGTTGACGACAGCAAATCCATGCGCCACTTGATCGGCGCGGTGTTACGCGAACTGGGTCACCGGGCCTTGACAGCACGCGATGCCGACGCCGCGCTGCAGTACTTTTCCGAAAAGCGGATTGACCTGGTTCTGGTGGATGTTGAGATGCCAGGTATGGACGGCTTTGAGCTAACCCGGGCGCTGCGTGAGCGGTTGGCGAACGACTGGATTCCGATTGTGTTTTTGTCGTCCCGCCAAGAAGCCGAACTGATCGAACGCGGCATAGAAGCCGGCGGCGACGATTACCTGACCAAACCGATTAACCCGACCGTATTGCGCGCCAAACTGGTGGCCATGTCGCGCATCAGCAATATGCGCCGTGACCTATTGTCGGCTCAGGCCCAGCTGGCTAGTTACCGCAACGATCCCTTAACCGGCGTGCCAGGCAAAACGGTTTTGATCGAAAAGCTGCTGCGGCTGTGGCGTGATTGCCGGCGTGACGACCAACCGGTCAGCCTGATCCGAACGGACGTCATGGAGTTGGAGCAAATCAATCACACCAATGGCGTCGATTATGGTGACCGCATTCTGGTCAGCATCGGGCATGCGCTGATTGATAACGCACCCGAAGGATCGGTATACGGCCGTATCGATGGCGACGAGTTTATTGTCTGCTGGCCGTGCGCACTGGATGACGCCCAGCAATGGTGGGATGACCACCACGACCTGTTTCAGGCCCGCGACGTGATGGCGGACTGTGAAGTTAAAGGGACGGTGCTGTCGATGAATGCTGAACAGTTCGATTCATTGTCGGACCTATTGGATGTCAGCGCCGCCCAAGTTAGCGTGGCCTAGTATGTCGCCACTGTTCGGTGGCGTCCCGATCGGCACGTTGGGTGTCAGCGCGTTCCAGTGCGTCGCGTGCGCTGTCGACCAGTGACTCCAAGCCCTGCTCTTTTTGGCGTTGCAGCCGCCACAGGTCCTCGGCGCGGTCGTGGTCGCTGCGTTGGTTATCAAGCTTTCGCGCGCTCGCTTCGATCGCCGACTCCAGTTTTTTCAAGAAGCCCAAACGATTTTGGCGTGCCCGTAGTCCCGCCGCATTGAGCGTTTCATGCTCCCGTAATGGGGCTTCACTCATGGCTTTAAATTGTTGAAAATCTTCAATTTGTTGGGTCGTCTCGCGTATCCGCTGCTGGTGCTCTGCAAGTTGGCGTGCGGCTTTGTCGACACGCAATTCCGCGAGCCACCTCAACTTTTCAAGGCGCTTGGGGTCCACTACCCCAACACCAGCGTTTGCAGCTGCTGCTGGGTCTGTTCGAAATCACTGCCTTGATTCATCGGCTGGGCCAGAAACTCTCGGATCGCCGGCAGTTTGACGATGGCCTGGTCGACCACCGTGTCGGCACCGCGCTGGTAGGCGCCAACATCGATCAAATCACGGCGTGATTCGTACGCCCCCAACCATTGTTTGACGCGCATGGCGGCACTGGCGTGCTCGGGGGTGGTGATCTTTGGCATCACCCGCGATATGGACTGGGCAATGTCGATCGCCGGGTACTGACCGGTTTCGGCAATTTTACGATCCAGCACGATGTGGCCGTCTAGGATCGCCCGCGCAGCATCGGCGATCGGATCTTGTTGGTCGTCGCCTTCGGTCAAAACGGTATAGATCGCCGTCAACGATCCGGCGCTGTCGCTGTTGCCAGCACGTTCGACCAGTGCCGGCAGTTTGGCAAATACGCTGGGCGGGTAGCCCTTTGTCGTCGGTGGCTCGCCCGACGCCAAGCCAATTTCGCGTTGGGCCTGGGCAAAACGCGTCAGTGAATCCATCAGCATCAGCGTATGTGCGCCCTGATCGCGAAAATACTCGGCAATCCGCGTGGCTAGCTCGGCGCTGCGCAAGCGCAGTAGCGGCGAGGCGTCGGCCGGGCAGGCAACGACCACGGCCTTGCGTAGGCCCTGCTCGCCCAGGGCGTCCTCGACAAACTCACGCACTTCGCGGCCGCGTTCGCCAATCAATCCGACCACCACAATTTCGGCCTCGGTAAAGCGGGTCATCATGCCCATCAGCACCGACTTGCCGACGCCGGATCCGGCAAACAGCCCCATCCGTTGGCCTTTGCCAATGGTCAGGCAGCCGTTGATGGCTTTGACACCGACGTCCAGCGCTTGATTGATCGGGCTACGGGTCAGCGGATTCAGCGCCGGCGTCAGCCACGACTCGGGGTGAGTGTCGGTGATCGGGCCGAGTCCGTCGATGGGCTGCGCTTCGGCATCAACCACTCGGCCCAAAAGACCCATGCCTAGGTGGACTGACCCGGCATCGCCGTCAAGGGTCACTGCTGCCCCAGGGGTCAACCCACTGGCATCGTCCATTGGGATAACAATGCTGGTGTCGTCCCGAAACCCGACCACTTGGGCGCGCACGGGCCTGGGTTGGGCGTCGATCAGGATCCGGTCACCGAGCGCCAACCGGATGCCGCGTACCTCTAAACTTAAACCAATCAGGCGGCTCAGTTTGCCGCGTTGGTGTGGTGACCGCACCGCCAGACTAACCGGCAAGGTGCTGGCGATTCGCTCAGTTCGGCTCATCGTGTACCGCCGCCATTGGGTCATGCTCCAGCGACGCGTCTTGAGTTTCAATGCGTATGGCAAAACTGGCCAGGCCCGGATCGGCCACGGCACCGGTGACCCGGTGGGCCTGGTCGGGGTGCACAAACACGGTCAGTGGGTCGGTCCGCCCGGGAATTTGTTGCAACAGAGCATCGACCAGCGTCGGCATGGATTCGGGTTCGGACAATACATTCAATAGCGCCTGTTCGACCGTTTCGCGGCACAGCCATTCGATCGAACTGCGCAGCGCCATGTCGTCACGTTCGATCTGTTCATTAATCCTAGCAATGCCCTCGGCCAAGGCTGTTTCAAAGGCCTGTTGCTGTGTTTGCAGCTGCGCCGCCTGGGCCTGCTCTGCGGCGACCGCGGCCTCACTCATGCCTTGGGCATGGCCTTCGCGCCGTGCTTGCTCGTAGACGGCTTCTAGCTCGTCCGCCGTCGGTGGCCGCAATTGGGTCGCTTGCGACCTGGGCCGCTCAATAACGCGGCCGTCGGCGCCGATCGACGGCCATTCAAAGCGTGACATTTACAACATGTCCTCGCCGCTGCCGCCGCCTAGACTGAGTTCGCCATCGTCGGCCAATCTGCGTGCCAGCGTCAGGATTTCTTTTTGGGCGGTTTCGACTTCGGACACTTTGACCGGGCCCTTGTTTTCCAAGTCGTCTTTGAGCATTTCAGCCGCACGCTCGGACATGTTGCCGAACACCATGGCCTTAAGTTCGTCGTCCGAGCCTTTAAGCGCCAACAACAGGCCGTCGTTGTTGACGTCACGCAGCAGCCGTTGCATGTCACGATCTTCGATGTTCTTGAGGTCTTCGAACACAAACATCAGCTCTTGGATTTGGTCGCCCAGCGGTTCGTCCGCTTCGCGTATTTGCTCCATCATGCTGGCCTCGACGGCACTGTCGACGAAGTTCATGATGTTGGCTGCGGTTTTGATGCCGCCGATCGAGGTCGTCGCATTGCCGCTGTTGCCACTCAGCTGCTTTTCCAAAATGTCGTTGAGTTCTTGCAGGGCCTGGGGCTGGATTTGGTCCAAATTGGCAATGCGCATGATCAAGTCCACACGTACACGCTCGTCAAACACACCCAGCACCTGGGCGGCCATGTCCGGATCCAAGTAGCTCACCACAATCGCTTGGATCTGGGGGTGCTCGTGGCGAATCAGCTCGGCGACCGCACGCGAGTCCATCCATTTGAGCGTGTCCAAACCCTTGGTGTTGGCACCGACCAAGATGCGATCGATCAGGCCGTTGGCTTTTTCGCTGCCCAAGGCCTCGGTCATCATGTTGCGAATAAAGGTGTCCGATTCGCTGGTCAAGCCGGTCTGGTTACTGACGGCCTCTAAAAAATCGCCCATTACTTCTTGGACTTGGCTGCGCTGGATGCTGCCCAACGAGGCCATCGCGGCGCCCACGGCCTGGACTTCTTTGGGCCCCAACTGTTTAAGGATCTGCGCGGCGTCCGATTCGCCTAGGGTCATCAGCAGAATCGCTGCTTGTTCAATGCGTGCTGACATGGTTAGTCCTCAATCGTCCATTCTTTGATGACCTGGGCAACACGGCCGGGGTCTTCGGCGACCAGGGAACGAATCGCGTCGAGCTGTTTTTCGTATCCCGAATTGCGGCCGGGCAAGTCAACGTCAGCTTCTTTGATGTCGGGGCCGGGTAGGCCCAACAAGTTGTTCGGGTTGGCCGCAGCGGATTCGCCGCCGCCCATGGAGCCTCCCCCGGCCATGCCAGCGCCAGCGCCTGCGGGCACCATCATCCCAGCCGAGCCGACTTCAGTGACTCGCTTCAGGAATGGCCGCAGCACGCCAAAGGCTAGGAACAATACGAATAAAGCACCCGCACCCTGTTTGGCCAGGTTCAATACCCACGGCTGCTGCCAAATCGGGGTCTCGGCGCGTTCCAGCTCCTCCGGCAGCGCTGCGAATGGGGTGTTCTCAATGCTCAGCGTATCACCACGATTTTCGCTGACGCCGACCGCTTCACGTACCAAACGCTCCAAGCGCTCAAGGTCTGCCTTGGTCCAGGACTCACGCAGGGTTTCGCCCGTATCCGGGTCGACTGAAACAATGTCATCAACGGCAACGGCCACCGACATCCGCAAAATCTGCCCTTGTTGGCCGCGGCGGTAGGTCATCTGGCGTTCGAGTTCGAAGTTTTTGACCTCTTCGTACTTACCGTCAGTTCCCGTTTGAACGCCGCTGTTGAACTGCGATGCGACGGTCTGCGCGATCGGTGCGGCGCCGTCGGCATTGGCTTCGCCTTCAACGGGTTCTTCCCCAACCTGGTTGCTGAGTGCACCGGGAATGCCCCCGACCGTTGACGTCGACACCCCGCCCTCGCTGACCAGGCGTTGGCTGCGGACCACGGATTTGGTGGGATCGTAGCTTTCGACCGCGGTTTCGACCTGGGTGAAGTCCATTGCGACGGTTAACTCCGTCCGGAAACGTTCGGCGCCGACAATCCGGTTCAATAACGATTCGACGCGCAAGCGCAAACGATCCTCAACCTCTTGCTGGTACTTCAATTGACGTGCCGCCAACTGAATGCCTGGGTCATCGGATTGCGCGCTTAACAAACGGCCGCGCTGGTCGACCACACTGACGGCATCTACCGTCAGTTCGGGGACGGAGTTGGCGACCAAGTTGACGACCGCCTGAATTTGGCCGTTCGAGATCGGTGTGCTACCGGCAAGTTCCAAAAACACACTGGCGCTGGGCGGACGACGGTCACGTACAAACACCGACTGACGCGGCACCGCCAAGTGAACGCGGGCGCCACGAACCTGACGGAACGACGAGATGGTGCGCGCCAGTTCCCCTTCGATGGAACGTAAGTAACGGGCGCTCTCCATGAACTGACTGGTGCCAAATCCGCTGTCTTGCTGAAGGATTTCAAAGCCGAGGTCGCGTTGATCGGTGATGCCAGCACCGGCCAAGGCGATTCGAGCCTGGTGAAAGCCGCCTTCGTCAACCAGCAACTGGCCGTTGCCATCGATTTTGTAGCGAATTTGTTGGCCGGCCAAAATCGAGGTGACTTCGGCCGAATCCGTGGTGTGAATGTCTCGCAGCAGCGGGCGCCAGCTCGGTTCTTGGCTCCACATGACCACCCAAACGCCCAGCGCAACGGCGCCCGCCAAGCCGATCATCAGACCCAGCTGGCGAATTAGTGTCAGGTTTCCAAGCCCGGATAAGAAGTCAGGCGAGGACGCTTCGTTCAAGTTAGCAGCCATGGGTCAGATCCTTAAATGGGCATTTTCATGATGGATTCGTATGCTTGAACCAGGCGATTACGCCCTTGGATCAGCGCTTCCGTGGCGACACTGGATTTGTTCATCGCGATCATAACGCGCGCCAGGTCGACACCTTCGTCACCGCGCATGTACGAGTTCTGCAGTTCGCCAGAGGATTTTGAGAGGCCGTTCACTTCGTTGATGGCATTCGTCATCATTTCACCGAACCCGGGAGCGTTGGTTTTTTGCGTCGAAGAGACACCGTTGACGCCCGGTTTGATCGGGGAGGTGACGCCCTCGGGTCGCGGCATTTGCGACTGCATGCTCCGGATCTGGGTTAACACACTAGAAATGTCGGCGCGTTCAACCATGTGTCATTCTCCTGACGGTTTTCTCTCGTAGTCAGAACAATGCAGGTTGTGTGCCAAGTTTAGAGGGTCATGCCCTGCTCGCGATATTTCGCCAGTTTGTGGCGCAGCGTGCGTGGGCTGATACCTAACCGTTGCGCGGCGCGTTCTTTGCGTCCGTTCTCGGCGATCAGCGCGGCTTTTAGACTGTGCCACTCGGACAGCTGGTTGGACTGGGCCAGTTCAACGGGTGCCGATTCGTTGGCGGTGACGGGCGCCGAATCCATCAGCAAATCCGCAGCCTCAACCACGCCGTTGACCGACAGCACCAGCGCGCGGTGCATGACGTTGTCCAGTTCGCGCACATTGCCCGGCCAGTCATGGGCAATCAGACGGCGAATCGCCGCGGCGCTCAAGGTTGGCTGGGGAACACCGGATTGGGCCGCATGTTTGGCCAAACAGTGTTGTGCCAAAGGCTCAATGTCCCCCCGGCGTTCGGCCAAAACCGGCCACGCCAGCGGCATTACATTCAGGCGATAATAGAGGTCTTCGCGCAGCACTCCGTCACTAACCGCGTCCGCCAGCACCCGGTTGCTGGTGGCAATGATGCGCACGTCAACCGCTATCGGCTGGGTTGACCCAAGTCGCTCGACTTCACGTTCTTGCAGCACCCGTAGCAATTTTGATTGCAGTGCGATATCCATCTCGGTGATCTCGTCCAGCAGCAAGGTGCCGCCGCAGGCCTGTTCGAACTTACCGGCCATGCGTTTGACTGCGCCGGTAAAAGCACCTTTTTCGTAGCCAAACAGGGTCGCCTCTAACAGGTTGTCCGGAATCGCCGCGCAGTTGATGGCGACAAAGGGTTGGCCGGCCCGCTTGGAGTGCTGGTGGACATAGCGCGCTAGGACCTCTTTGCCGGTGCCGGACGCGCCGCTGACCATGACGGTGGCGTCGCTGGCGGCGATACGTTTGGCCAATAGCAGCACCTGTTTCGCCGCCTCAGATGCGGCGATCGGCTCGCTTTGACTGGCATGGGTATGGCGCTCGATGATGCGCGCCAGATCTGAGGGTTTGAACGGTTTGGCCAAGTAATCGCGCGCGCCGAGTTGGATCGCATTGACTGCCCCGCGGACGTCGCTGTAGGCGGTCATTAACACCACCGGTGTGCCCGGCGCAGCGGTTGCGGCGGCGCGCAGTACATCAAAGCCATCCGGCCCGTGACCCAAATTAATATCGCTCAACACCAAGTCCGCTTCGCCCAGCGCCGCGATCCCGGCACTGACGGTGTCGCAATGATCGACCCTATGGCCTTGGATTGACAGTATGTCGGACAGTGCCTCGGCTAAAGCCGGATCGTCTTCGATCAATAGAATGCGGCTCATCCAACCTCCAGCGGCACACGCACGTCGACCCGAACGCCATCACCGATCTCGCGGATGTGCAGACTGCCTTGGTGGGCCTGGATAATGCCGTCGGCGACACATAGCCCCAAACCCGTACCGCCCTTACGGGCTGTTTTGAAGGGCTGCATCAACTCGCGCGCATTAATCCCCTGCAGGCCGCCGGCGTTATCCGTCAAGGTCAGCACCAAGGTGTCGCCCTCGATCCGCCCACGCAGCATTAGCTGCAACAGACGGCCCCGCCCGTCGGCGACTTGAATGCTGTTACGCACCAGATTGAGCAGTGCACCGGTCAGCGCGCTTTTGGCGATCTGAATCGGGCGTAAACTGTCATCCAGCGCATAGGTGGCGCGTGCGGTGGCGGGTAACTGACTGCCAATGCTGGTGCGCAGTGCGCGCCAAAATTCACTAACGCTCAGCCTATCGTCACGTTTTAACTCGCCCCGGGAATAGCTGAGCATGTCGTCCAGCTGCGCCGACAGGCCGCTGAGGCTGGCGGACAGCCGGCCGGCAAAGCGTTTACGCTGGTCGGCCATCAGGTGTGGCGCATTTAATTGTTCGGCGTACAACATCGCTGTCGATAGCGGTGTTCGAATTTGGTGAGCCAAGGACGCGGCCATCTGGCCCATCTGCGCGAGCCGGTCTTGATGAGCGCGCGCGCGTTGCAGCGCTCGGGTTTGACTCATGTCCGTCATGACCACCAGCTGACCATCACCGGCCGGGAGCGCAACCGTTTTCAGGGACACCTGGCGGCCATTGGCCAAGGATATTTCGTGGCCATCATCGGGCTTGGGGGCGAATAAGTGGCCGATCGCGTCGGACCACAGGTCACCGAGGAGGCTGGTGCCGAGCAATTCAAACGCGGCTGGGTTTTGTTGCTCAACACGACCATCCGCACCGACCACCAATACCGCGTCGGGCAATACATGGATCAGCGAATCGAAGCGCGAGTTGGACTGCGTCGGTGTCAGCACTGCTAAATTGGACATTCCCTACCCCGTCAAAAATCGGATACTTAGGCAATGTCAAAGCAGGATGCGTGCCAGTCTATTTTTCGGCGCTAAGTTCGTATTTGCGCATTTTTTCGACCAGCGTAGTTCGGCGCAGCTTCAGACGCTCGGCGGCCCGTGCGACAACGCCGTGGGCGTCGTCCAGGGCCTGCTCGATCAGGGTCTTTTCAATGTCCGCCAGGTAGTGTTTCAAGTCCATGCCAGTGACCGGCAAGGTGTGCCCGGCGCTGGGATCGGTGCTGACCGAGGCGCGCGCGCCCTGAGTCTTGGCCGCCTCAATAATGGCCGCTTCTTCGGCATCATCGTCTTCGATATAACGGAACTTGGTCGGCAATTCTTTGAGGCCAATGACCCCATACGGATGCATGATCGCCAACCGCTCTATCAGGTTAGCCAGCTCGCGCACGTTACCGGGCCAGGCGTGGTGGGTCAGGCTCATTAGCGCCACGCTGTTAAATTTAATACTGCCACGGCCCTCGGTTTCCAGCCGTCGCATCAGATCCTGCAATAACAGTGGCAAGTCCTCGGTGCGCTGACGCAATGCCGGCATTTCAATTGGGAATACGTTAAGGCGGTAATACAGGTCTTCGCGGAATTTTCCGTCGCGGACCATGTCTTCCAGGTTGCGGTGAGTGGCCGCAATAATGCGCACATCGGCCTTGATGACCTTGTTGCCGCCGACGCGTTCAAAGGTGCGTTCCTGCAAAACCCGCAACAACTTGACCTGCATGGTCAGCGGCATATCACCGATCTCATCTAAAAATAAGGTGCCGCCCTGGGCCAGCTCGAAACGCCCGGTCCGCGCGCTGAAGGCCCCGGTAAAGGCGCCCTTTTCGTGACCAAACAGTTCGGACTCTAGCAGCTCGGCCGGTATCGCCCCGCAGTTGACCGGTACAAAGGGTTTGTCTTTGCGGCTGCTGTTGTAGTGCAGGTTGCGCGCAACGACTTCCTTGCCGGTGCCGGATTCACCCAACACCAAGACGGTGGCGTCGGAATCGGCGACTCGGCCCATCATTTCACGGACATCGCAGATGACGCGGCTGGTGCCGACTAAGGATCGAAACAGGTGCACTTCGCGGCGTTCGGTGCTAGCCGCGCGTGCCAGGTGTTCGCGGTAGACCTGGGCGCGGTGGGTGGCGTCGACCCATTGGTTGTACCCGCCTTTTTCGTCAATCCGTGCGATGCAGGCACGTCTGACCGGGTCCGAGACGCCGGATAGGTCATGATCGCCGATGCGGACGAACGGCATGGTCGGGTCGGCGTCTAAAATCGCAGTCAGCAGTGGCGCCAATTTTGAATGTGAAACGCGGCTAATGATGGTCATGCGGACGTTTTCAATGCCGCCGATGGGCGCCGCGCACTCTTCCCAATTATGGGATTCGGCGAGTGCATAGGATTCACCGACAAAGTCCATGAGCAAGGAGCGGTCACGTGCGCTGGCAGCGTCGTTGTCGATCAGCAAGAGTGCATGTTGGTGGGCCATTGACCTTCCTTAGTTATGATTTGAATCTAGCAGTCAGTTAAGGATTGTCAAAAGGTTGACGCTGAAACCTAGTACCGTGACGCTTTTTGGTAGGCAGTAACCGATTTCTTGGCTTTTGTTGATCGAAGCGTCTCGGCCCGCGCGTCGATAGCGGCGGCGCTAAGTTGCCCCTGCAATCGCTCGTAGGCGGACATCAGATCAGAAACAAACTGGCGTATTTCCGGGGCGGATTTGTCGCATCCAGTCAGGTAGCGAACGATATCCGAATCGTGCCTGGCCGCTTGGTCCAGCTCATTTTTATCGACACAAATGAGCATGTCGACCAATGCGCGTTTAGCCTGGGTTAAGTTCAGAATCGACAACCGTGACCCACCCTTCGCGAATAGTGTTGAGGTGCAGGCGACACTGGGCTAGTTTTTCGAGGTCGTTGCGTGCGATTACCAGTAGCAAAGTCCGTTCGACGAAGTCGTATACGTTTTTGAGGTTTCTGGCCAACTTGCCGCCTGATTCCATATCCAAGCTCGCTTTCAATGCCAGCGTAATGTCCATCGCCCGGGTCAAATTGGTCGCCTTGGCTTCGAAGTCCTTGCGCTGGATTGCCGCTTCACCCGCGCCCATTCGCGCAAGAGCGCCGTCTAATAGCATTAAGATTAAACGCGATTTGCTGGCCCCCGATTGGCTGCTGACATTTACATTCGAGTAGGCCTTGGCTGCAAGTGTTCCAGTCACGTGAGCGACTCCTGAGTCATTAGTTTGCGTAATAAGGTTATCGGCGAACCCGGTGTTTGCTTAAGCGCGAACTGCCACTCAGGTACAACTAAATTAGTCTGTACCGTTGAACTGACTGTCGAGAAAGCTTGACGTGCCCTCGATCTGAGACTGCAGCGCTTCGAGCGCCGCGAACTGCTTAACCAGCACGGCTTCATAGCCCAGTAACTGCAGGTCGATGCGGTCCTGCTTGGATTGAAGCTGGTCCAGTGAGTCCAGCAGTGCCGTGCGGCGGCTGTCTAGGTAGCCATTAAATTGGCTGTATCGATCGGCCATGTCGGCGAATACGTCGGCCAACCCCTCGGTGACCCCTTGGCCCGACGAGGCGCCGGCAAACATGGCGACCACTTCATTGAAGTCGGTGTCCAATGCACTGTCGAGCTTGTCAGTATCTAGCGTTAGGTTGCCGGCTTTATCGAAGCTGATGCCAAGCTGTGTAGCGCTGGTAAAGTCGCCACCGGTCAGGCCAAAGGTGTTGCTCATTAATGCCGTCAGTTCGCGCTCTAATTGCTTGATACGGCTTTCGCCGTAAAGCGTGCCGGCGGACTGAGTGTCCACGTCGTAGCTAAGGCCCTCACGGATTTCGGAACGAAGTTCATTGTAGGCCAGCACAAAAGCGCTGACGGCGGCGGTGACGCTTTCCTTATCTCGGCTAACGTCGACTTGGACGCTGGCCGGAATGTCAGCCACCCCCGTGGTTGCTTTAAGCGCTTCGATCGTGATGCCGGAAATGGCACTGTCAAACGTGTTGCTCGCGTCATTGGTGATGGTGACCCCGTTGACCTTGATCGAGGCGCTGGATGCCGCGTCAAAACCGGTCGTGTCGAGCGCGCCAAGATCACCAAAATCACCCGTTCCACTCATCCCGGTCACGGCATTGACGGTACCGATTTCGGTACTTTCAACATATAACTTTGAAGATCCGGCCGCATCGTTGATCACCGTCAAGCGGACGCCAGGATTGTCTACTGATGCGTTGACTTGGCTCGCCAGGTCCTGCAGCGACGTAGCGCCGGCAATCGCAATGGTTTGCTCGCTCGCCCCCGTGCCAACCGTCAACGAGAAGGTGCCACTGGTCGATGCAGATCCGCCCAAGTCAAATGACGACAAGCCACGGTAAGGTTTGCCGACCGCCACCACTTCGATATCTAGACTGCTGGGCGGCGCAGAGCCGGTGGAAATTACGTTGGCATAGCCGTCGGTCGAGGTGGTGACGTTGAATTTCTTAAAGTCGAGCGAGGAATCCAGTTTGCCGGCCGCCGCGCCCAACGACGACACGGTAGTTTTAATAGCCGCGAGTGCATCGACCTTGCTGCCATAGGTTTCGGCTTTGCTCACGACGATGGATGATCGCGAGCTCCGCTCCGCCGCCACCAGGTTTGCGATCAGCGACTTGTAGTCGGTATTACCAAAGTCGATCGCCATACCATTAAGCCTGGTCGCTGATTAGCAGATTCCGCATTTCTTCCATGCGTTCCGAGCGCGCTAAGGCTTCCTCAGACGGAATAGTCTTGATCAGTTCGCCGGAGTCCGGGTTGGTCACCAAGATCACCAGCCGATCGGTGTTGTTATCGACTGCAAGGCCAACTTTAAGATCCGGACGATCTAATGCCGACCGAATTTTTCTGACCACTTGATCCAGCTGCATCTGCGACGGTGCGTCCGCCGGTGTAGGCGCCACATTAGGCTGTGCTACCGGTTTCACGTCCGCAGGAGCGCTGCTGACCGGGACCCTACTCACATTAGTGGTGTTAATGGAGTTCATGATTGTACCTCGTCAAAATTGACAGCCAGAGCTGCCAATCAGGTGCCGATCGAACTGAACGGCTCCAGAGAGTTAAAGGCTTACAGGGAAGCGCATTTGAGACATATCTCTCAAAACACTGACCGCTGTCAGTCAAATATCTTCCGTCGCTGTGCGTCTTGTGCACTTGCCACATCAAGGCAAATACATGCCCTCAGTACTGTTAACGACCGCCGCGTCCAAGGCTTTAGTCCAAAATGCAAAAAAAAAACACTCAATCTCGGCCAAGGCTAGGCGCCGTTACTGGAGCAAGCTCAGCACCGACTGCGTTGATTGATTGGCCTGCGCCAGAATGGAGGTTCCGGCCTGTTGTAAAATCTGATTTTTGGCGAGTTCCGCCGATTCCCGAGCAAAGTCAGTGTCCATGATCCGTCCCGCAGCGGCGGTCACACCCTGCTCGATCGCAGCCAAGTTTTCGATCGCGGACTGAAAGGTGTTCGCCAAGGCGCCGAATTCGGCGCGGGCCTTGTTAACCGCGTTCATGTAGGTGTCAAATGTGGCCACCGTGGTGGCGTTGGTCAGTGCCTGCGCGGCATCACCCGCCGCGGCCGCACTGTCACCGACCGATTCGTTTCCGGTGGTGAATGAGTAACTGCCTAACGTGGAATCCAGAGCCACAGACACGGTGGTGCCGGCTGCATCAATGGCGATGGATACGCCGGTGCCTAGGTTAGACACCTCCGCCCCGTCCGGAAACGATCCGTCCAACAAGTTGACCCCGGCAAAGGTAGATTTCGTGCGGACACGGTCAAGTTCGGTGTTGATGTCAGCGAGCTCGGCATCGATGGCGGACTTGTCTGAGGTGCTGAGGGTGCCGTCTGAGTACTGCAGGACCAAATCACGCCCACGTGTCAGCAAATCCGTCATGGTGCCCAGCGCCGAATCGGCGGTTTCGACCAGGGATATGCCGTTGGCGGCGTTACGTTGAGCGACCTGAAGCCCGCTGGCCTGGGCCTTTAGGCGGCTGGCGATTGCGAGCCCGGCGGCGTCATCAGCTGCGCTGTTAATGCGGCTGCCCGATGACAAGCGCTCAAAACTGGTCTGAAGGTTGTTTTGCGAACTGATCAGACTGCGCTGCGCTGACAGGCTGGCTGAATTAGTACCGATGTAAAGTGCCATACGTTGCTCTCCGTAACGACTTCCGGGCCCAGGTCAATCGATGACCTTTGGCACACCAAGGCGAAGTTGCCTACGAAGGTTTACGGCAAAGCTAGGTATTTATTTAGCAAGCATTTAAATCCAGTTTCTAATCGGTAGCTCGATCAGCCGGGGACAGCGCCAGCCGCCCCCGGCAATGGCCTACTGAAGCAGGCTCAATACAGACTGGGTCGACTGGTTAGCTTGCGCCAAAATCGAGGTTCCGGCCTGTTGTAAAATCTGATTTTTGGCGAGTTCCGCCGATTCTCGTGCAAAGTCGGTGTCCATGATGCGCCCGGCCGCTGCGGTCACGCCTTGCTCAACCGCCGCTAGGTTTTCGATCGCGGATTGAAAGGTGTTCGCCAAGGCGCCGAATTCGGCGCGGGCCTTGTTAACCGCGTTCATGTAGGTGTCAAATGTGGCCACCGTGGTGGCGTTGGTCAGTGCCTGCGCGGCATCACCCGCCGCGGCCGCACTGTCACCGACCGATTCGTTTCCGGTGGTGAATGAATAACCGCCTAACGTGGAATCCAGAGCCACAGACACTGTGGTGCCGGCTGCATCAATGGCGATGGATACGCCGGTGCCTAGGTTAGACACCTCCGCCCCGTCCGGAAACGACCCGTCCAACAAGTTGACCCCGGCAAAGGTAGATTTCGTGCGGACCCGGTCAAGTTCGGTGTTGATGTCAGCGAGCTCGGCATCGATGGCGGACTTGTCTGAGGTGCTGAGGGTGCCATCTGAGTACTGCAGGACCAAATCACGTCCCCGCGTCAGCAAGTCCGTCATGGTACCCAGCGCCGCGTCCGCGGTCTCGACCAATGAAATGCCGTTAGCCGCGTTGCGCTGAGCGACCTGTAAACCGCTGGCTTGGGCCTTTAGGCGGCTGGCGATCGACAGGCCGGCGGCATCGTCGGCTGCACTATTAATGCGGCTACCCGACGATAACCGTTCGAAACTGGTTTGTAAGTTAGATTGAGACGTAATCAAGCTGCGCTGGGCGGCCAAGCTTGACGAATTGGTGCCTATTTGAAGGGCCATGATGTGCTCCTTGAGCCTGTGCGATTACTCGCGCTTGGCGCATAAAAGGTTGGGTCTGATTACTGGAGCAAGCTCAACACGGCCTGCGAGGACTGGTTGGCCTGGGCTAAGATCGACGTGCCGGCTTGCTGCAGAATCTGATTTTTGGCCAGCTCTGCGGATTCGCGGGCAAAATCAGTGTCCATGATGCGGCCGGCTGCGGCGGATACGCCCTGCTCAACTGCCGCCAGGTTCTCGATCGCCGACTGAAATGTGTTGGCTAATGCGCCAAAACCTGCGCGTTGCGCATTGACCTCGGTGATCAATGTGTCAATTTCCGTGACAGTGCTATCTTTATCTATTGTGTCAGTGCTACCGAACAGCATCCCTTTAAATGCGGTCTCCAGCTTTACGGCCACAGTCGTTCCCGCCGAATCGACGGTTACGTTGACGCCGGCAGCCGCGCCAATCCCAGTGCCCGCACCGTTAAGTAGATTTACGCCGGCAAACTCGGATTTCTCGTAAACTCGTGTGAGCTCGGTATTGATGTCCCCAAGCTCCGATTCAATCGCCGCTTTATCGCTGGTACTCAGAGTCCCGTCGCTGTATTGAAGAACGAGGTCGCGAGCACGCGTCAGCAAATCAGTCATCGTACCCAATGCCGCGTCGGCGGTTTCAACCAGGCTGATGCCGTTCGCAGCGGTCTTTTGAGCGACCTGCAAACCGCTGGCCTGGGCCTTTAGTCGGCTGGCGATTGATAGACCCGCGGCATCGTCGGCGGCGCTGTTAATGCGACTGCCCGACGACAAGCGCTCGAAGTTGGTTCGCAAGTTAGATTGCGATGAAATCAGCGAACGCTGCGCCGCCATGCTGGATGTGTTGGTGCCGATATATAGAGCCATCTTTAATCCCCTGAACCCGCAGACAACCCAGTATTGGGCCTTTCTGCACTGTTTGATCGTTGCTGTTACAAGGGGGCTAACGGCGGCAGAATCCGAAGGTTTAGGCGTGCGCCCAATTTAATGGTCAATTTGCGTTAAAATATGAATTTAATACTTAGTTTTATGGGTGGGTTGAGCGCTTTGTTCAGGCCCATATTTGAGCCAAAAAAAAAGCAGCCCCTAGGCTGCTTCGTCGTCAGTCGCCGAACGGCTTATTGGAGCAAAGACAACACCGACTGAGTCGACTGGTTGGCTTGGGCCAATATTGATGTGCCGGCTTGTTGCAGAATTTGGTTCTTCGCCAGATTGGCCGATTCACGAGCGAAATCAGTGTCCATGATGCGTCCAGCCGCGGCAGTTACGCCCTGCTCGACCGCCGCCAGGTTTTCTATGGCGGATTGAAAGGTGTTGGCCAGCGCACCAAACTCAGCGCGCTGAGCGTTAACACCGTCGATTAATGTGTCGATTTCCGCCACGGTCTTGTTGGCGTCGGATGCACCGGCGGCCAGCGCCGCATCAATTAACGAGTCCTTAGTCGGGTCGTTAAAATCGTAGGCATTAAATGTCGCACCGGTGGCGACCGTTTGGGTCGTGCCCGCGGCATCAATCGCGACAGTTAAACTCAGCGTTCCGTCCAGCAAATCGACACCGGCAAAACTGGTGTTTTCGCGGACACGTTCCAACTCGGTCGAAATGTCCGACAACTCCGCATCGATGGCATCCAAGTCAGCCCCCGACAATGTGCCGTCCGTTTGCTGCAATACCAAATCGCGGCCACGCGTCAACAGGTCGACCATGGTGCCCATGGCCGCGTCAGCGGTCTCAACCAAACTGATACCGTTGGCGGCATTGCGTTGGGCCACTTGCAAACCGCTGGCCTGCGCTTTCAAGCGGCTGGCAATCGCAAGGCCAGCGGCATCGTCAGCGGCGCTATTGATACGGCTGCCTGAGGACAACCGTTCAAAACTGGTCTGTAAGTTGTTCTGAGACGATATCAGCGAGCGCTGTGCCGATAGGCTCGATGAGTTGGTTCCAATGTATAAGGCCATGTTGATTTCCTTCCGGGTTGCGCAGACAGACCATTTGGCGGTCACTCCTGCATCATTATTGCTTGCCCTGCGCGCCGCTCAGTCGCGGCGCTTCATGCGGCTTACTGAAGCAGCGACAGCACCGATTGCGTTGATTGGTTGGCCTGGGCAAGGATCGATGTGCCCGCCTGCTGAAGGATCTGGTTTTTTGCCAGTTCCGCCGATTCACGGGCAAAGTCGGTGTCCATGATGCGGCCGGCGGCGGCAGTCACGCCCTGTTCAACGGCTGCCAAGTTTTCAATCGCCGATTGAAAGGTGTTCGCCAGCGCGCCGAAACTTGCACGTTGCGCGTTGACCTCATCGATCAAGGTGTCGATCGCAGCCACAGTTTTGGAGTTGCTGAGGGCGTCGGTGGAAGCGAAGGTCATACCGTCAAAGGCTGTGTCCAAGGCCACGGCAACGGTCGTGCCAGCCGCATCGATACCAATGCTGACGCTGGTGCCACCCAAACCGGTGGTGACCGCTCCGTTTAACAGGTCGACCCCTGCGAAACTGGTTTTAGTGCGCACGCGCTCCAACTCGGTGTTGATGTCCGTCAGTTCGGCGTCAATTGCGGTTTTGTCCGATGCGCTTAAGGTGCCGTCTGAGTATTGAAGTACCAAGTCCCGGCCCCGGGTCAACAGGTCCGTCATTGTGCCCAGGGCTGAGTCAGCGGTCTCGACTAAGCTCACGCCGTTGGCGGCATTGCGCTGTGCTACCTGCAATCCGCTGGCCTGTGCCTTTAAGCGGCTTGCGATCGCCAAGCCCGCGGCATCGTCGGCCGCACTGTTGATACGACTGCCGGATGACAGACGTTCAAAGCTGGTTTGCAGATTGTTTTGTGACGAGATCAGCGAGCGTTGTGCGGATAAGCTTGCAGAGTTAGTGCCGATGTATAGTGCCATGATGTCTTTCCCCTATTCGAATTGTGGATGAGCTGGCAACCCAGCGCTTTCCACACAGTTCGTCGGCCAAGGCCGCCTAAGGAATATTTCGGCAGAACAAGCAATATCATTAAGTCTTTTTTACGCGGGGTGCTGCCAAGCTCAGGTTCCAAGTCCAGGTGAGCATCATCCCGACATTAATTAATACGGAATAAATCACAAAAATAAAGCGCGGATGGTTATAACCAAAGTCATATTGATATTTTATTGGCGAAAAAACGCAGTGAAGTCACAGCGCTCTTGCCTGTTTAAATGGCCGAACTAGTTCAGGTAATTGAACAACGACAACGAGCTGATTCGTGCAAAGGTCTGCTGTGAGGCTTGCAGTGTTGTTTGCGCCAGCGTCATCTCGCTGATCGCTTGGGCCAGGTCAGCATTTTCAATTTTGCCCAAATGCTCTTGGTCGATAATGCTCTCCAGTTGGTTGCTTTGTTGAGCGGAGTCCAACACGTTCAGCGACACGCCGACCTGGCTGCGCATGGCGTTCAGTTTATCCATCGCACTGTCCAAAAAGCTGACCGTGGCTTGAATGTCACTGCTGATAAACTGCCCAGCAAAACCAGTTGATCCGGCCTCCAAACGATCAGCCAGTGCGTCTATTCCAGACGCCAGGTCCTGCTGGCCGCTGGCTGCGGTGGTGACGGTCACAGTGTTGCCGGCCGCGGGCGTGCCGGACAATTCGATCGATGCGCCCTGAATCGAGATGGTCGCGCCGCTGGAAAATGATGCGTTGCTGCCCGCTGCAACCGGGCTGCCGTCAACCAACACCTCGACCGCAACCCCATCCAGTTTGACGGTGAATTCCGTCGCCGAGGAAAAAGTAAGCTCAAGGTTATCGCCCCCGACCGCCGCAAAATCGCTGGCGTCGCTGATAACCGGGCCTTGCAGGCTAAGGCCCGCGCCCACCAAGGTTGCGGCTGCCGCGGTTGGCGCAGGGATCCGCGTAAAGGTATTGCGACCGCTGATTCGGTCATTGACCGACAAATTGGAGCCGATCTGCATTTCACGGACACCCCCGTCCCCGGCGAACTGCACGGTGCCATCGGGTTGGCGAACAAAAGGCTGGGTCTTGGTCTTGAACCCGCTGTACAGGAAATCGCCACTGGCGTCTTGGGCGTTCATTTGATTCATGATTTCGTCGATTCGTAACCGCAATTCAACCGCGATCGCGCCCCGGTCGGTATCACTTAATGTGCCGTCGCCCGCGTTTAACGCCAGGTCACGCGAACGCATGATCGCGGTCTCGATCGCATTAAGGCTGCTTTCGGTGGCATTCAAAGTACGCCGAGCACTTTCGATGTTGGCGTCAAAATTCTCGCGCCGCGCCATCGCCTGACGCAGTGCGACCGCGATAGGCGCCCCGATAGGGTCATCCGCAGCGGTCTGCAAGCGTTTGCCCGTAGCCACTTGGGACTGTGCTTTTTCCAGTCGTTGGGTGGCCGAGGTCATTTGGTCGATCGAGCGTTGAAAGAATGCGGCCGTCGAGAGTCTATTCATGGCTTACCTCAATGATCCCAGCAGTGTTTGGAATAAATCATTGGCAATGGAGATGACTTGGGCCGATGCCTGGTAGTACTGCTGGTAGCGCACCAAGTTAGCGGCCTCCTCGTCCAAATTGACCCCCGAGATATCACCCAAACGGGTCTCGGAGGCGCTGTAAATTGACTGATCCGCCGCCGCCGTGATTTGCCCAAGTGACGCTTTGGAACCGACCGACCCAACCAAGCCACCATAGGCATCGCTGAATCGTTTTTCGCCACCGTTCAGCCACCCAGCCGTTTGCAGGCCGGCCAAGGCTTGAGCGTTACGGTTATCGCCCGTGCCGCCCGCGTTAAACCCAAAGTTGAAAGTATCGCCCACCTCGGGCAAACCGTTCAGGGTCGCGCTAAAACCGGTGTAACTGATGTCCCCGGGCGTGCTCGAAAACAGGTCCAGCGTTTGCCCCGGCGTATAGGTCGATGACCAAAGCGTTGCGCCGGTGCCGGCATTCTTAACCACATAGGTATTGCCCGCGCCGAATTCGACATTCAGCTCAGGCGTCATGGCGGCCGGGGATGTCGTAAAGTTGGTGCCGGTGCCAACGGCCAGGGTGGCGCCGTAACTGACGGCACCGCTGCCACCATTTGCCAACGAGTCGGTGCCAATGACGGGTGCCGCCAAGCCCAGTGCGCTGGGGTCTTGTAGGGCCACGGACAAGGCTTCGGCCGCGCGTCGCGTCGGCTGAATACCAAATTTATCGCCGGCGACATAGTCGCCGCTCGGGCCTAAGGTCAGCGTGATGCCGTGGAAACTGACCGATGTATCGGCGCCCGCATTGAGAGTACCCGAGGTGACCGGCGCGCCGAAGCGGTCGAGCACCGTAAAGGCACCACCGGCGGCCACCGCGAGGTTGTAGTCTTTGCCCGTCATGGCCTGGGTGTCATCAATCGTGACAGTTATTTGACCGTTGGCGCCATTGGTGAGGTTCGGAATGGCGCGGCCGGGCAAGAACCCGGCGCTGTTCAGGTCCTTGAACAGCGGCGCGCCAAAGTCCCCGTTCATGTCCAAACCCTGGCCCAAGGTGGTGTTAACCGCGTCGGCTATACTCATCGCAATCAATCCAAGCTCGTTGCGTGCGGGTAACACCACGTCGTCCAGCAATTGATTGAGGCCACCCAGCGTGCCTTCCAGCCTGCCATTGGGGACAAAGCCGACGGTACTGCCGTTGCTTTGCAGTACCAACTGCAAACGGGTCGGGTCGGACTGCGAGGCTTCGGCGGCCACATCCATTTTCGATTGCCCGGATACCAATACACTGCCGCCCGACAAGTAGACTGCGACTTGATTTGCGTCCAGCGGAAACACGTCGACGCCGGCCAAGTCAGACATTTCAAACAGCACTTGGTCACGTTGATCCATCAGCTGCAATGGCGGCGTTTGTAGGTTGCTCTGGTCGGCGATACGACGATTCAAACTAACCAACTCGTCCGCCAGCTGATTGAGGCGATCTGCGCCGACGCGCATGGAGTTGCTGAGGTAATCCTCTTCGCGCGATAACTGCTCGCCCATCTGGTTGATGCGATTCGCCATCGCCCCGGCCTGGGCCAAAAAGGTTTGACGGTTTGGCGTGCTTGAGGGGTCTTGGGTCAGTGCCTGCGCCGACGAAAAGAAACTGTTCATGACCGAATTCAAACCGGATTCAGTGTCGCCCAAAATCTGGTCAACGCGGGTCGCACCGTCCGCGTAGGCGGAACTGGCATAGCTCTTTGCTCCGTCCAGGCGCACTTGGTTCTGCAATTCAGTCGGCACATCGCGGCGAATACGCGCAACCTGAGCGCCCAACTGGTAACCCACCGTGCCCAGCGTCGACACGTCCGCGCGCTGGCGAACGTAGCCGGGGGTATTCGCGTTGGCGATGTTGTTACCGGTCGTGTCGATCAGCGTTTGTGCTGTCCGCAGGCCCGTTAACGCGGTTCCAAGAATGCTCATGCACCGGTCTCCTGATTACCGGGGTTAACGGCCAAAATCTTTTCCACTTGAGTTAATACGCTGCGGGCTTTGTCGGCGTAGCTGGGGTCAGTGGCATAGCCGGCCGTTTGCAGCGCTTCAAAGTAGCCGGCGGGGTTGTTGATCGCGTCTTGGTAACGCGGGCGCTCGACGAAACTGGCGTAATCGTTCAGCGCTTCGCGCATGCCGGAATAGGCACGGAATGCCGCTTGCTCGGTGACCCACAGACCTTGTTTGTATTCCTGGGTGTTGATCACGGCTTTGTCACCGTCCCAGCCACCGGCTTTGATACCGAAAAAGTTATAGCTGCTGCCGCCGTCTTCGGCTTTGGGCACGTGTTTGCCCCAACCGCTTTCGAGCGCGGCCTGGGCCACGATGTGGCTGACCGGCACGCCCAAACGGTCGGCTGCACCTTGGGCAAAGGCGGCTATCTTTTTGACGAACTGGGTTTGCTCAGGTTTGACGCCGCCCAAATCGACCCGCCCCGCCTGTGCGACTTGATTGATGGCGCCGCTGTCGACCGAACGTTCGCGCGCCAATGGGCGCAGCGGCTGAACCATCTGTTCTGCCGGCACGGCCGTCTTGGGCTCGCCGCCGAACTGACGTACTAACATGTCGGCAACACCCAGCTTGCCTTGACGACCCAGCGTTAACGCAAGCTCGTTATCCAGCATGCCCTGAAAGGTTTTCACTTCCTCGCTGTTGAGCGGGTTGTCATCGGCCAACACTTCGTTGGCCTTGCGCGCGCTTTTCAACATTTCGTTGACGAACAGGGTTTCGAATTCTTTGGCGACCTTTTGCAGGCGCTCGGTCTCGGTGCTGGAGTCGCCGAACTTCAGCTCAGTGACTGCATTGAGGTCATAGAAGCCGCCGACGACGGCCTTGGAGTCCGCCAGGTTCACAGGACAACCAGCTCGGCTTCGAGTGCGCCGGCCTGCTTCAAGGCTTCCAAAATCCCCATCAAATCCGACGGCGTCGCCCCAACTTTGTTAACCGCCGCGACCAGATCACGCAAGGTCACGGCCGGTCCAAACAGGAACATGCGACCGCCCGTTTGTTCGATGTCGACCGTCGATTGCGGCACGACTTCCGTGGTGCCACCGTCCGCAAAAGCACCGGGCTGGGACACCGCGGGGTCCTCCGTGACGGTCACGACCATCGAGCCGTGGGTAATGGCGGTCGGTCGCAGCCGCACATTTTCGCCGATCACGATGGTGCCGGTGCGGCTGTTAACCACGACCCGCGAGCGGAACGCATCGGGTTCAACTTCGACGTTTTCCAACAGGCTTAAAAATTCGACCCGCTGTGACGGATCGCGCGGCGCCGTGACACGGATGCTGATCGCGTCCATGGGCGCGGCCACGCCGCCGCCCAACAAATCGTTGATGGCGTTGGCGACACGCTGGGCGGTGGTGAAATCGGCCTCATGCAGGTTCATGATGATCTCGTCGCCCTGGCTAAATCCGTTGGGGACCGCGCGTTCGATAATGGCGCCGTTGGGGATACGCCCAACGCTGGGGATATTGACTTGGATTGACGAGCCATCCTCACCACTGGCACCGAATCCGCCGACAATCATGTTGCCCTGGGCGACCGCGTAAATATTGCCGTCCGCGCCTTTCAGCGGCGTCATCAACAGCGTGCCACCGCGCAGCGACGCCGCGTTGCCCATGCTGGACACGGTGACGTCAAGGTTTTGACCCGGTTTTGCAAAGGGCGGCAAGTCCGCATGCACGGTCACCACGGCCACATTGTCGGTGCCGGGCCGGGCGTTGGCGGCCAGGGTAATGCCTAGTTCGCGCGCCAGGTTGCGGTAGGTTTGGTCGGTCAGGGCGCTGTTGTCACCGGTTCCGGTCAATCCGACAACCAATCCGTAGCCCAAAATCGGGTTGGACCGAACGCCTTGGATTTTGACCAAGTCTTTGAGGCGCTGACCGGCATCCGCGGTCAGGACGCTGAGGCTTAATACTGCAATCAAAAGGCGTTTCATGGGCTGCTCCTAAAATGGCCACACAGGACTATTGAAGAATCGTGCCAACCAGCCAGGACGGTTGGCGTCGCCAATCGGACCGGAGCCCGAATAGGCGATCCGAGCGTCGGCAATTTTGGTACTGGAAATGCCATTGCTGGGGTCAATGTCTTGGTCGCGAATCAATCCAGTCAGGCGGATGTATTCCTTGCCCTGGTTAAGTTCCAGCCATTTCTCGCCGCTGATGCGAAGGACGCCGCCGGGCAGACGATCGACCACCATGACCGAAATTTGACCGGACAAACTGTTGGATTGATTGGCGGCACCGGCGCCATTAAAGCCGCGGGCGTTGTCACCGAAACTGGCGGTTAACGGCTTGCCAAATATGGATGGCGCGATACCGCCTATGACCGGCGCCGAAATATTGGCGGTTGAGCTTTTGCTGGAATTGCTGGTGGCGCTTTTGGATGCTTGGGTCGATTCCTGCAAGGTCACGGTGACGATATCGCCGATGTTGCGCGCCCGGGAATCGGCAAATAAATCCATGGTGCGGCCGGTTTGGTAGATGGATCCATTGGGGATCACCGGCGGCAGCGCGTTTTGTTGGACGACCGGCGCGTAGGCTTCGTCGCCCGGTTTAGGGGCGATTACACCACCGCCGCATCCGACCAGAGCGAGTGCCGATACAGTCAATATAATTCGCAGCATAATCAGACCCCTACAATTGTTGATTCAAGTAAGACAGCATCTGATCGGCGGCCGAAATGACCTTCGAATTCATCTCATAAGCGCGCTGTGTGGTGATCATGTTGACCAACTCTTCGACGCTCGACACGTTGGAGTTTTCAACCGCGCCCTGCTCCAGTGAGCCCAAGCCGATTTCGGACGGCGTGCCAATGTTGGGCGGGCCACTGGCTTCGGTTTCCACGTAGTTGTTGCCGCCCATGGCCAACAACCCTTCCGGGTTAGCAAAGTCAGCCAGCGTGATGTTACCGACCACGGTCGACAGCCCAGTGCCCTGTTCGACTGCGCTAACCGAACCGTCTTTACCAATGGTGATCACCGATGAGCCGGCCGGAATGTTGATCTGGGGTTCGAGCAAGTAGCCTTCGGCGGTCACCACGGCACCGTCCGAGTTGACCTGAAACTGGCCATCACGGGTGTAGCCGACAATGCCGTCCGGGCGCTGAATTTGGAAGAACCCACGACCGTTAATGGCGACGTCCAGGGCTTGGCCGGTGACCTGCATGGAGCCGTTGCTGAATACCTTGCGGGTGCCGCTGATTTTGACCCCGGTGCCGATCTGGATGCCGGATGGCAACTGCGCATCGTCACCATTGGCGCCGCCCGGCGCACGTTCGACCTGGTACAACAAATCCTGAAAGACGACGCGGTCTTTCTTGAATCCATTGGTAGACACGTTCGCCAGGTTGTTGGACACCACGGCGAGTGCCTTGTCCTGGGCTGCCAATCCGGTCTTTGCGACCCAAAGTGCTGCGTTCATCGGTTATCTCCTGGCTTAATTACTAGAGATGGCGTCGTTGGCGCTGCTTTCAGCATCGTCCAAACGGCTCATCAAATTCACACTCATCTCGAACTGGCGAGACAGGTTCATCAGCTCGACCAAGGCGGAGGCGCCATTGACGTTCGAGCCTTCCAAAAATCCAGATTGAAGGGTTGCGGTAATGTCCGGTTCCGGCACCTCGCCCTTGAATCGAATCAAACCGTCGTCGCCTTTAAACACATCTAAATTTTCAACCGGGGTGACCATTTTCAGACGATCCAGCCGAACCATGCCGCCGCCTGGGGGGACCACGCTGACACTGCCGTCCTGGCCGATCGAAATCGATTCGTAAACCGGCACTGGAATCACCCCCAACTCGCCCAGCACCGGCTGGCCTTGCTGGGTGGTCAATAGCCCTTCAGGCGACACCTTGAAGTCGCCGTTACGGGTGAAGGCTTGCTGGTCCTCGTTGACCTGAACGGCGAACAACGAGCGACCGCTGATGGCGACATCCAAGTCACGACCGGTTTGCTGCATCGGACCGGCGGTCAGATCAACACCACCGCCTGCCAGGCGCGCGGTTGACCGTGCACCGTACTCGCCACCGGTGATTTCTTGGCTGACCATGGTGAAACGGTCGGCCTTGAAGCCGCTGGTGGCTGCGTTGGCCATGTTGTTTGCCACCAGTGCCTGGGCCCGCATCATATTAGTTGCGGTCTGGCTGGCCATGTAGATGGCTTTATCCATGTTGTCCTCCGATCGGCAAACCTTTGCCGGTTTAATCAGTCAGACGCCAAAAAAACAACGCCTACTGATTGCAATACAAAATGCGTGCCAGAAACTAAAAAGCCCCCAATTAAGGGGGCTTTCAGCTCACAGGTACCGAGGGTTAACGCAGGTTCAGAATTGCCTGAGTCACCGTCTCGGCGGTCTCGATCACTTTGGCATTAGCCTGGTAGTTACGCTGCGCGGTAATCAAGCTGACCAGTTCTTCGGACGTGTCGACGTTGGACTCTTCAAGCGCACCCGCCTGGATATTGCCCAAGGTACCGGTGCCCGGCTTACCAATCAGCGCAGGTCCCGAGGACGAGGTTTCTAACCACGCCGAGTCACCCGACGGGCTGAGGCCCTGCATGTTGGTAAAGTCGGCAATCGCGATTTGCGCCATCAGTGCCGAGCGGCCATTGGAGTAACGCGCCAAAATGTCGCCGTTGTCGTTGACGTCCAGCGACGCCAAGCGACCGGCGGTGTAACCGTCTTGGGACACTTCGGAGACTGAAAAGTCGGTACCGTACTGGGTCGTCGTGGTCAGGTTGAATTCGTACGCCAAGGTGCTGGCCGCGCCGGTGATGCTGGTCGGAATGGTCAGGGTGACGGCATTTTTGGCCGCCACATCGACCGCCCCGGTTCCGGCGCTGGCGACGCCACTGATTTGACCGTCCGCCGAAAAGTCGACATTGACGTAAGGCGTACCGCCGCCCATGACATCGGTGCCGTCAACGCGCGGGTACATGCGCCAGCTGTTGTCCGCGTCTTTGACGAAATATTGTTGCATGGTGTAGTCGCGTCCCAACGAATCGTAGACCGCCACCGTGGTCAGGTAGTTAAAGGTCTGCTCGTTACTGGGGTCAAACGCCGAGGTGATCACGGCCGATTCCGAATCCAAGTTAAGTTGGGTTTGGACGTCGGTGGTCGCCTGCGGCGGCTGTTGGGCGCTGTCGATACGAATCGGGTTCAATTCGGCCTGGACGTTGCCTTGCGCATCCGCCAAGTAGCCCATCAGGCTGGCGCCCTGGTTGGAAATAATAAAGCCGTCGTCATCTAGCTGCATGGCACCGGAGCGGGTATAGGTGGTGACGTCGCCATCACGCTGGATGAACATGCCCTCGCCCGACATGGCCATATCCAAACTGTTGTTGGTGTAGTTCAGGTTGCCCTGGTCAAATTGTTGACTGATCGCCGCCAGGGTCACACCGTTACCGGCGCTGGTAGCGCCCGAGAAGCCGACGCCGCTGGCGTAAACGTCCGCGAATTCCGCACGCGACCGCTTAAAACCGGTGGTCGATGCGTTGGCGATGTTGTTGGAAATCACGTCCAACTGACTTTGTGCGGCGCGCAGGCCGGTAAGTGCCGTGTTAATTGACATCGTTGTTCTCCTGGGTGGATTCGGTAATGGCGCGGACGTCGGCTAAGGCCACGGGTCCTACGCTGTTTAAGTTCAAGGTGGTGGAATTGCCCGACAAGCTGACCGAGTTAACGTTCGCATTCAGGTACACCGGCACCGCGTAGGTGTCCCCGGTGGCTTCGGTCGCCAAGGCGACAAATCGGTGGGCGCCGCGGCTGTCACCGGACCAATTAAAGTTAATCGTGCCGGCGGACTCCTGGCCCAAACTGATGCGGTCGACTTCGCGCCCGATCTGGTCCAGGACCTGGATTTCCAAGTTGCCGGTCGAGCTGGGCAGGTCTACCTGGGCGTTCATCTGGCCGCCGCGGTAGTCAAAGGCACTGGTTTCAACGGTCACCGTTCGCCCAACTAGGCTCGATGCCTGCAGCGCTTGGGCCGACGATTGCGCCGATACCAGCTCTTCCATCTTGGCGTTGATTTTATCCAGCCCTTCGACCTGACTAAATTGGGCCAATTGCACCAGCTGCTCGTTGGCATCGATCGGCGCGGTCGGGTCCTGGTTCTTCATTTGCGCAATCAGCAGCTGCATAAAGGCGTCTTGATCCAACTGGTTCTGGGACGCTTCGGTGCGGGTACTGGTTAGCTGACTTTGCAGATAATTGATGTCATTGCTGCCGCCGATAGAATTGGTCATTAGTTTTGTCCCATGCGCAGCAGCTGCTGCGATAATTCACGTGCGTCTTTCATCACTTCGACGTTGGCTTGGTAGGCCCGCGATGCTGCAATCATGTCGGCCATTTCGGTCATCACGTTGACGTTCGGTGCAAACACATAACCGTCACCGTCAGCCAGCGGATGACCGGGGTCGAAGCGGCGGATGGCCGGTTCGTTACTTTCGACGATTGCTTTGAGTTGAACGCCGGCGGTGGCGCCGGTCGGCATCTGGCCCCCCATGATTGCCACTTGTTCGGCGCGCAGGGTTTCAAAGACCGGTTTCTTGGCCTTGTAAACGTCGTCCGGGTTACTTGCCAAAGTCTCGGCATTGGCCAGGTTGGACGCGGTCGTCGACATCCGGACCTTGTTGGCCTCCATGGCCGACGCCGCCGTCATCATCAAGCGTTCAATACTCATTAGCCGTTAACTCCCCGCAGCGCTTTTTGCAGGCTGCTGAATCGTTTACTTAAAAACATGTTGGTCGCGTTCATGCGGATCTGGTTTTCCATAAACCGTGCGCGCTCTTGCTCCATGCTGACTTTGTTGCCATCGAGAGAGCCAAATTTGCTGTCACGAAACTCAACGTCATCGGAGCGCACCAGCCCGTCCGCACCCAGCCCTAGGGACAGGTGGCGACCGTTACTGGCGCCTGTGACTGCCCCGCTGGGCGTGGCCCGGGTGCGGTCGTAAACCTTGGCGAAGTCGAAGTCGACCGCTCGGTAGCCCGGGGTCTCGGCGTTGGCGATGTTGTTAGACAGCAGCTCGCTGCGCTTGACTCGCAACTGCAAGCCGGCGACCTGATTTCCTAACGCACTGTCGAATGAAATTGCCATAAGCTCCTCGCGACGTTGATTTGTCACATGAAGTGAATAGCAAAGGCTGTGCCAAGTACGAAAAAGCCCGCGATTGCAGGCTTTGGGGTCCGTCAGAAACCTGACGGTGGCAACGCGTTGCCGGTGATGCCGGTTTTCCGGCGCGCTACGAGCGCAGTGCGATCTGGTCCATGACGGCTTCGGCCAGGCTGTCGGGCTTGAACTTGGCGACCAATTTGTCGGCGCCGACTTTGAGCGCCATGGCTTCGTTGAACGCGCCGGACAAGGACGAGTGCATTAATACATACAGATCCTGGATCATTGGATCGGATTTGATTTCGGCGGTCAGTGTATAGCCGTCTAGGATCGGCATTTCGATATCCGTCACGATCATCAGGTAGTGATCCGCCGGGCGTCGCCCCGCCGCGACCATCTTCTTTAATAGATCCAGCGCTTCCTGGCCGTTGGTCAGCATGGTCGTTTCGATGCCTAGGCTTTCCAGCGCTCGCTGTATTTGCTTACGTGCGACCAGTGAATCGTCGACGATCAACACGCGATTACCGCCGACATTGGCGCGCAACGCTTCCTGGACCAAGGTTTCGCTGACCTCAGCACCGCCGTAGTCCAACTCGCTTAGAATCCGTTCGACATCGATGATTTCGACCAACCGGCCGTTATCTTCGGTCATTGCCGTCAAATAACTGTCCTTGGCCAAAACGGCGTCCGGAGCTTTGATCTTGTCCCAGGTGGTGTTGATGATGCGCTCGACGCTATGGACCAGGAAACCCTGAACCTGCGAGTTGTACTCGGTGATAATGATGTAGCGCTCTTCGATGTCCTGAAGCTCGCCAAAGCCGGTCGCCGCAGCCATATCGATAACCGGAATAGCCTCCCCACGCAGGTGCGCAATGCCTTTCAGGCGTGGGCTGCCGTTGGGAATGGTCGCCAACTTGGGGCAACGCAAGACCTCTTTGACCTTAAACACGTTAATGCCATACACCTGCTCGTCCGCCAGCCGAAACAACAGCAGCTCCACTCGGTTTTGACCCACGTAATCGGTTTTAGCGTCAACTCGCTCAAACAACCCTGACATGTGTTTCCTCTCTGGCACAGGTTTTGCGTTGTCCATCAAAACGTCAATGGATCGGCACAGTATAGGTTCGGTCAGACAGGGGGACACCATGAAACGCATGTTGAGCGTTGTATTGCTAGTGCTTGCGCATCCCGCTCAAGCAGACTTGAACCAATGGTTACAACGGCAGGCCGAGGAATTTCTAAAGGTCGAGATCGGCGGTGATCGCTTAGAGGTCATGGTTCGACCGCTGGACAGTCGGGTCAAACTGCCCGACTGCAACGAGGCTTGGGACTTTTCGTTAAAGGCCAAAAGCCGTGGCAGCGCCATGGTCAAAGCCACCTGTGGGGTCACCCAAGTCCACCTATCGGCGACCTATTCCAAGTCAATTGATGTGGTGGTCGCGGCCCGTGGCCTGAATCGGGGTGACATCGTCGGCGCCCGCGACCTGCGCCTTGAAACGGTGCTGGAACGCGAGCTGCGGGGATCGTGGCACACCGATTTCGACGGCTTACTAGGCCAGCAGGTCAAGCGCAACATTCGTGAGGGTCAGCCCGTCATTGGCCGCATGGTCGAACTGCCCACCTTGGTTAACCGCGGGGACACGGTAAAGCTTCAGGCCGGTAGCCAAGGCATTCAGATCACGGTGATGGGAACCGCCCTCAGTGACGCCGTTCAAGGCGAGCAAGTCAGTGTTAAAAACTTGGCCAGCGGACGCACGGTGCGTGGTTTCGTGCTAGCCCAAGGCATCGTTCAGATGCCGTAAAATAAGGTTAAAGAAATGCGCTACACTGCCGAAACAGTGTGAGTACCATCACGGAATTCAAATTATGGCAGTCGATATTAATGGCATTGGGGGTCGCCCCCAGCAGACAAACACGCAGGCCGCTGACAAACAGCAGCCGGCTAGTGTTTCGGCGCAACCGGCACAGGTTGCTCCGCTGGCGGCACCGCAATCAAACGATTCAGTTACGCTGAGCAGCGAAGCCCAGAAAATGCAGGCAGTGCAGGAACGGGCCGCGGCGACCAGTGAGGTTGATCAGGCGCGTGTGGATGCGATTCGTGCATCCATCGCCAATGGCAGCTTCACCGTGGACGCCAATAAAGTTGCATCGGCCATGCTGGGCTTAAACGGCGGATAGCAAAATGAATGCAGCGGTACAGCGATACCTCGCCCTGTTGGGTGAAATGACCCGTAGCGCGCAATCGCTCGAAAAGATCCTGCTGATCGAGCGCGATGACATGGCGGCGCAAAGTGCCGCCTCAGTCAAGACCAACTTGACCGAAAAAGTCCAAGCACTGAAAACCCTTGAAACGAACATTGAACTGCGCCGTGAGTTATTGACGGATGCGGGTTTGACGCCCGACGCCGACGGACATCGTCAGTTGCTGGGCAGCCTAACGGCCGAGTTGGCCGAGCAACTAGAGCGCGGTGCCGCGGACGCTGAAGCGGCCATTGAGCGCTGTCAAAATCTAAACCAGGGCAACGCCCAAGTGCTGCAACGTCTGAAGCAAAAAGCCGATGCGATTAAAACGGTGATTTCCGGCGGCGAAGGCCAACGTTTGTATGGCGCCAAAGGCAAGACGTCCGCCAGTGGCGGTGGACGCGCACTGGGTGAAGCCTAACCCCGCAGCCCTATACCGACCTGCAGTCCGCAATCCAGGCGCTAATCACGCGTCGGTTATCTCGCGTCAAATAGTCAAGGTCGACATACGACAGCTCCCCGTCTGAATAACTCACGATCACCTGTGGATCCGACATTTGCGCGTGAAACCTAAGCCGCCCCGTCGGGTCAACTCGAGGCGTAATGGGTAGGCTCAGTGTTTGCATGATCACGGCACGCCCTTTCAGGATGACGCGACCTGCGTTGCTGTCCAAACGCATCTCAACGTCATACGAATTCACCCGGTTCGGCTTGACCTGGGCATGGGCGGTCTGGGTGCACTGGAAGTGAGCATCAGACGCATGAGCGCCAGCGATAAAGGTAGCTAAACATGTGTTTGCGATGGCTTTTAACATGAGGTGATCCACTATCTGAAGCTGGATCAATTGTGCATCATTTTAGCACTGTTAGCCGCACGTAGTTTAGGTGTTAAATTGATCGATACTCCAAAAGGTGGCGACTCAAGTGCCGCTGAGGCTTGAGTCAAACGCCACGTTCCAAATGGGGGTATTACAACGCCACCGGCACTAAACCCCTGATCGACAACCATGGACACCACTTCGCGTTTGAACTCTCGACTAGACGAACGCCGCTTTCTCACTCGAACACTCTTTGCTGGGTGGCAGGTTACCTCCCAATTTAGGATCCGAATTCAGCGAACAATTGCAAACTGACACATGGCGATAGCGTTGAGCTATTGACTTAATCGCCCGTTGCAGGCTTCCGTTTTTTTCTTACGTCCCTACTATCGAAGAGTGGGCAGTGCCCACAGAAATCCAAAACACCCACTAGGTTGGAGAAAAATAATGGATCTGAAAGGAACAAAAACGGAAGAAAGCTTGAAGGCCGCGTTCGCCGGCGAATCCAAGGCAAACCGCCGGTATCTGTATTTCGCAAACATGGCAGACATCGAAGGTGCACCTGAGGTAGCCAATGTGTTTCGTAACACGGCCGAAGGTGAAACCGGTCATGCCCATGGACACATGGAGTACCTAATCAACGGGGGTTCGGGCGACCCGGAAACCGGCCTGGCGGCAGGTAACGTTGCAGAAGCGCTGGAGTCTGCCATCGCCGGTGAGACTCATGAGTACACGGACATGTACCCAGGCATGGCAAAAGCCGCACGCGATGAAGGGTTCGACGAAATCGCGGATTGGTTTGAAACCTTGGCAAAGGCCGAGCGCAGCCACGCGAACAAATTCCAGAAAACTCTGGACGCTTACAAAGAAGAAGCAGAAGCCTAAGTCGATCAGCGCGCGCCTGCGTTGGGCGCGCGTCTGTTTAAACCGGAGTCCAGACCATGCCCACGCCCCCAAAAGAAGGCAACTTAGAGGCACCCACTCGTTACCCGCTTAAGTGGCGAGAAGAGTCCTACTACGACAAAGCAGCATTGAACCAAGAATTAGAGCGCGTGTTTGATGTCTGTCACGGTTGTCGCCGATGCGTCAGCCTATGCGACAGCTTCCCCACGCTGTTCGACCTCATTGACGAGAGTGAGACTCTCGAGGTTGATGGCGTCGACAAAGCCGACTACAAGAAAGTGGTCGACCAATGTTACCTGTGCGACATGTGCTACGTCGCTAAATGCCCATACGTTCCACCCCACCCCTTTAATGTCGACTTTCCTCACTTGATGCTTCAGTACAAAGCCATCGAATTTAAGGAATCCGGCGGAAGCGTGCGGGATAAAGTTCTGTCGAGCACTGACGGGCTGGGTCATATGGCCGGTATTCCACTGGTGACCGAGACTATTAATGCGGTCAACAAATGGTCCCCTGCTCGTGCGGTCGCAGAAAAGGCGTTGGGCATTCATAAAGATGCCTGGCTGCCCGAGTTTGCCAGCAAAAAATTCCGCAGCGCGGCCAACCCCAACCTGTCCTTCGACGTAAAAGACGGCAAACGGACACCCGGTAAAGTTGCCTTGTTCGCAACCTGTTATGTCAATTACAACGAACCTGGCATCGGCCATGATTTTGTCGCCGTTTTAGAACACAACGAAGTGCCGTGGACTGTTGCCGAAAAAGAAGTCTGCTGCGGCATGCCGAAGCTCGAACAAGGCGACCTTGACGGGGTGGACCGGTTAAAACGCATTAACATCCCTCACCTGGCTAAACTGGCCCGCGAAGGGTACGCGCTAACCAGCTTAGTCCCCAGCTGCACCTTGATGTTCAAACAGGAATTACCGCTGATGTATCCCGAGGATGCGGATGTGCAAGCGGTCAAAGACGCCTTTTGGGACCCTTTTGATTACCTGGTGCAGCGAACAAAGGATGGTCTGTTGAAAAACGACTTTAACGTCGAGCTCGGCACCATTGCCTACCATGCACCCTGTCACGGCCGGGTCCAGAACATTGGCAAAAAGACCGAGGCGTTCTTGAAGACGCTGCCCGGCGTAACGGTCAAAACCACCGAGCGCTGCAGTGGGCACGCGGGCACTTACGGCATTAAGAAAGAGTTCCATGAAAAGTCGATGAAGATCGGCCGTCCGGTATTTCGTCAGATGAATCAGGCAGAGCCCGACTACATCAGCTCGGACTGTCCCTTGGGAGGGCAGCACATCGCCCAGGGAATTGAGCAAAACCATCAAAACAACCCAGACCTTGCGCACCCCATTTCATTGGTTCGTAAGGCATACGGAATTTAGGAGGCAACATGCCACATATCAGCCGTGACTCTCTGCTGTCGCTTGAGCAGTATCACCGCCAGCGCGACACCCTTCGCACCGAAGCGATTGAGTGCAAAAATCAGCGCCGTATCTACCTTGGAGATCATGTCACCTTGGCATTTGAGAACGAGGTTACCCTGCGTTATCAAATTCAAGAGATGCTACGGATTGAAAAAACCTTCGACGATGAGGGCATTGAGGATGAACTGGAAGCCTACAATCCGCTGATCCCAGATGGCACCAACTGGAAAGCGACGATGATGATTGAGTATGTCGATGCCGATGAGCGAGCCCAACGCTTGATGGAACTTAAGGGCGTCGAGAATCACCTATACGTTCAAATCGCCGGCTGTGATCGAATTTACGCCATCGCCGATGAGGACCTTGAACGCGCTAATGAGACCAAAACCTCCGCCGTGCACTTTGTCCGATTTGAGCTGGACCCGGGCAGCATTAATGCGGTCAAGGCCGGTCAAAGCATCGCAATGGGTATTGATCATGCGGCCTATAACGTCCGGGTCGACGAAATCTCACCCGAAGCACAGGGATCGCTGACACAAGATCTGGCGTAGCGTGTCGCTGGGTGCCTGCGCAAAGCAGGCACTTAGCCCAGTATGGCGCCCCGATGTGGATTCGAACCACAGGCAGTCCGATTGGCCGCAGCGGTACCTATATCACTTCATGTCTTGGCATGGATAACCGGCGCCGTGTGCGTAATTTGTGCAGTTGGCTTCGCCGTAAGGCTTTGTTACGTCAAACCGATCGACTCAATCGTGGGTCGACCACACCCTAACTTTCCCGGCCAACTGACTTGACTCAGCATCCGTATACGCCAGCGCCCAGAACCCAGCACTTGGAAACTCAACCGCATCACCGGGTTTGTCCAATGTCTGCACATATCGATCATTCAGCACCACCGTGACCGGATACGTCGCCCCGACAATCACAGGCGTAATGCGCCGTTCACCGGGTGGAAACGCCAACTCGGTTCCGTCCGCTGGGAAGGCCAGGTGTATTGATGGGCGACCCGAGTCGTGTCGCGGGATCGGTGGCCCCGTCGCCACCGAATAGGGGGCGGCCGACTCGGGCAAAAGCCCAAGCACCTCAAGCGCCAAGGGGGCGGCCGATGCCAGCCCTGTGCTGTGCGGGCGTGGGTCGTTGTCTGGGCTGCCCACCCACACCGCCACCACGAAATGATCGGTGTAGGCGATCGCTAAGGTGTCGCTGCCACGCGGACCTGTTCCGGTTTTTAATCCGAAATTATTTAGGACGCCTCGACGTGGGACATTCGCCGGCAACGCGGCCTGGCGCAAATGGAAGTTAGTTCGGGCGGCGGATGGTTCATCGATGATGGATTGACCCGGCGCAGCCTGGTCGCGTGCGACCCAAGTAACGCGCCTGGCCTCGCCCCCATTTAAAAACGCGATATACAGGCCCGCCACGGATTGCAATGACACCCCGATGCCACCAACCGCCGCCGACAAGTTGGTTTCACCCTCGACATCAATGCCCGCCTGGCGCACCCGCGCCATGAAGGCGGCTGGCGATAACCGGTCCAAGGCCTCGACCGCCGCCCGGTTGTGCGATTGCGCCAATGCCTTGCCAAAGGTTTGTGCGCCTTTGTTGGAGCGATCAAAGTTCACCGGGCTGTAGCCGCCAAAATCATGCGGCGCATCCACGTAGACTTCCTCATAACGCAGCACCCCCGCCGTTTCGGCCATGGCGTATATCAGCGGCTTTAACGTCGAGCCGGGTGAGCGAAAGCGCTGAGAAAAATCGATCGCGCCTTTGCGCTGGCTATCAAAATATCCCGTGGAGCCGGCGTGGGCCAGCAAGGCCCCGTCGCGGCCAACGACCAACACCGACAGGTTCTCGCGCTCGGGCAGCCACCAACGCTGGGATAATTGGCTGACCTGATCCTGTAACGCGGATTGGATCGTCGTCGTCACCCGCCCACTATGCCCCGCCATCTGGGCGCGATCCGCCAGGTGATGGTTGCCCTGCGCAAACCGGTGTGGCTGGCTTGGCAGCGGACTCAGGATAGCGTCTTGATAGGCCTGGTAACTCAGCAGTCCGCTCTCAAAGCCCTTGCGCAGCACACGGTCCCGCGCCGCCCTCGCCTGCACCGGATGTGTGTCCGGGCGGTGCCGGGCCGGGCTCTGTGGCAGCGCCACCAACAACGCTGATTCGGCATGGCTCAGATCACGCGGGGCTTTGTTAAACCAATACCGGCTGGCCATCTCGATGCCCTCCACGTTTGCGCCAAACGGCGCCAAGGTGAAATACGCATTCAAAATGTCCTGCTTGGAAAAATGACGCTCCAACCACAGAGCACCGAGCGCTTGGCTGGCTTTACCTGCCAACGTCCGCGCATGCGGCCGCAGCAACCGGCTGACCTGCATCGACAGCGTCGATGCCCCTGACACAATGCCGCCATGGGCCAAGTTATTTGTCGCCGCGCGCACAATTGCGACCGCATCAACGCCACCATGGGTCCAAAACCTGCGGTCCTCGTAGGCCAGCAACAAATCGATGTAGGTCTGGCTGATCCTGCCCTGGGGCGCTAACCGATACCGATCCTCGGATACCCGCACGTGCAGCCAATGACCCTCCGCCGTCGCTAACACCAGGCTTTGCTGACCCAGCGCGGTTAGTGGCAGGGCCGAGGCGTGAATGAGCCACTCGCCAGTCAGGCCCGTGACCAGCACCAGGACCCCCAGCCAGGCGCCCCACCATGCCTTCAGGCTAGCGCGCACGGACGGTCAAGGTCAGTGACGGCGATTGCGCGTTCAGGCTCGGGTTTAGCATGTTCTCCACCGCCGCCCCCGGGTAGCGGTACACACCCGGCGTCACCGCGCGCCACAACGACAGCGTCCGCAACCAACCGGACTTTGGCGGATTGCTGGCTAGCGTCAGTGCATCCGAGCGTTTTTGGAACCGGGTAATCTCGGTCACCCGCGTATAGCGATCATCCAAGTAGACCGCGTTGCCCTCGTCGTATTGGCGCGTGTCCTCGCCCATGGATTCCAAAAGCCCGATGGCATCTAAACCGCCCAGATTCGGGTTCTCGACTTCCAACCCGCCCGGTGCTTTTTCCTCGACCAGCCATTCGCCATCAACCTGCACACCCTCGGTGCGCGTGGTCACCACACTCATGATCAGATCCCCCTGGTTAACCTCGATATGTTGCGACTCAGTCGCCAGCGGCAACGGGTTGAACTGGGCATCGTAGCGATACAGAGTGCGCTCGGTGCGGACCGCGGCCGGCGTATCGGTCAACCAGCCAATCGCCCGGCGCAACGCATCCGGCGCAGGCGCATCGGCCCGGGCACCGGTGGCCGCAAAGGTCACGTACAGCGGTGTATCGATCCGGCTTTCGATCACGCGCTTTACGTCGTCGATCGGGATCACATTGGGGTGCGCATCACCGCTCAAGGACCAGTCGGCGTCATTCGCACCACCAAGTACCGCCGCTGCATTGACCGCGCGATACACCCAGGCCTTTTCCTGGGTGCTGAGCCGGCGCTCGTCGCTAAACGAACGGTCCATCAGGCCAATCGCATCGCGGCTAAGGGCCGCTTGTTCGGCTTTGATCGCGTAATAGGCGGTCGCGGCACGGGCTCGCAGCGGCGAGCGGTAACTGGAATAGCGATACGCCGTGGTATTCGACTGGGTCGCGGCCCGTAATGCCGCCCGCGCCCGCGCGTCGTCCCCCGTCACCGCAAAACCGTAACCCAGTTGCGCCAATGCGGTCGGTGATAGGTCCGAGGCCTGTTGCAGCAAATAACGCATCTCACCCACGTCCGGCTGGCCCGACTCGGCTAGGTGCATCAGCGCGTAGGCTTTGACATCGGTATCGGACGCGCGCGCCAGGTTGTTCAAGTTCGGCCGCATGGCGTCGATCATGTTCACGCGCAGGCGCTCCAGTGAGTCAAACTCGGCGCTGTCAAACACCCGGTCGGGTATCGGCAGGCGCAGGAAATCCAGTGCGTACAGGCTGAGCCAGCGTTCGCTGTCGCCGCGCCAAGACCACAGGTTAAACAAGCCGGACGGTTGCTGCAGATCCGCCAGCCGCCGGTAACTGCGCGCCAACTGTCGCTGCGCCTGTGCAAAGCCCACGGATTCGGCCGTGGCCGCGTCCATCAACGCCAGCGGTATGGCCTTCGACACCGTTTGTTCCAAGCAGCCATAGGGGTAGCGGCTCAGGCTCGCCAGCAGCGACGACGCATCCGGCATTGGCACCCGTGAGACCGATACCGACGCGGTGCCATCTTCGAGCGATTCCAGCATCGACATTGGCAGCGATTTGGATCCGTTAGCGGGTAACTCAAAGCGTTCGCGCAGCGTAATAATCGATCCAGGTGCCCGCGCCGTTACCGGCCAGGCGTACGACAACACCTCGCCGTCCGCAAGCTCAACGTCCAGTGCAATACGCCCCGCGCCGTTAGCCGTCACCGCGACCGGCGTGCGCACCGTTTGCGTTTGCCCGGCACCTTGGAAGTCAACGGTGGCCAGGGGGCGTTGGATGCTAAAGGGCCCTTCGGTGCGCCACGTCAGTTTCGCGCGTTGGGCGTCGCCTTCGGTCAGCGTCAGCCCGGCACTGGCGATAAACTGGTCACCGTGGGCCAGGGTTCGCGGCACCGACGAGGTCACCGCCACCGGGTCACGCACGGTAATGTCACCGCTGGCTTGAAGCGATCGCGCGCCATCGCTGCCCATAACATCGACCCGCACCCGGCCGTTAAGCTGGCCGATATCCACACCGATCAGCGCCTTGCCGTTTTTGACCCGGACCGGGTTGCTTTGGCGTGCGATGGTTTCAAAGAAAGTGGCCTGTGCATCGGCTTCACCACCCTCGTCACCGCCAATGGTCAGCGTTTGCCCGCCAAAGTCAGACAGCATCCGGGCGACCAAGCCGTAGCCGTCATACAGCGTCGCATCCAGTGCACGTTTACGCGTAAACCAATCATGCGGTGCGGCCTTGGCATGGCCGGTCAGGTTCAAAATCCCGACATCGACCAGGGTCGCCACCACCGTGGCGCCATCACGGGAACCGGGCGCGTCAACTTCGATCTGGACGCGGGTGTTGGGCCGGACAAGGTCGGGCAGCGTTAGCCGGGTCGCCTGCAAAAACCGCTCCGGCTCAATCGTTAGGTGAGCCGCGCCCACGGCACGGGATGGCCCGGGGGCATCGGGTTGTCCGGCACGGTAGGCCTTGGCCAAGATATAGACCTGATCGGCGGACTCCGGCGGTGTCACGCTGATTTCAGCTTTACGATCCACCAGCGCCACGTCCAAGGTTTGATGAACACCCTCGCCCACAACCATGATTTCGGCGCGGCCATTAAAGGGTGCTTCCAAGGTCACCGTCACGGCCTGACCCGCCGCCGGTGTCGGGTTCGAGACCGCCATGTCGAGGGTGTCGGGGATCGCGGCATTGGCACCCGAGGTGCTCCACCACCCTACTTGCAAACGGGTCTGGGTCGGCTGACCGACCGAGGGCATTAACTCGAGTTTGTAGCGGCCATACGCCAATGGCGGCAGCGTCAAGGTGCCAAGCCCGTTTTCGACCATGACGGTTCCGCTGTCGCGTATGCCGACGTCCTGATAGGTGACGGAGTAATTCCAGTCACCATTTTGGGTGTACCAGTAGTAATCCCAGTCCTCTTTAATCAACCGCCAACGCACACCACCGTCATGGGCCTGGCCGGTGAAACTGTCGGCGACCATCACGCTGTATTGGGGTTGGCTGTTGGTGGCATACCAGCGCGCACCGTCCACGGGCTTTACACCCACCCAGCGCGGCTGTGTGGCGACAAGGGTCGATGTGGCCTGGCGCGTAATACGTCCTGACAGCTCTTCCAGCTCGGCAGTTAGCGACAGCCGCTGCGGTACCGCCGCGCCGGCCATGGCTGACAGCACGGCCGGCGCAAAGCTAAAGCGGGCCTCACCGCCCTGGGCCGTGGTCAGCGTGGTCGAATCCAGCAGCGCCATGCGATCGTTTTGATCATCCAACCCGCCAAACACAAACCCGTCAAACGCGGCGAACGCCCTCCGATCGGGCTGTTGGCGCAACGTCAGCGTAATCGGCCGGTGACTGCCCGGCGCACCAAACAAGTAATCGCTTTGGGTGTTGACCGTCAGCGTGTCGGCCGGACTGATCGCCACCGGAACATCATGGATCGCCACCTCCATGGTTTCGGGGACAAAGTCCTGAACCTGAAAGCGGGTGCGCCCGATGACCGATTCGCCGCGTTTTAGCACCGCCCGGTACGTGCCGCGCTTGGCAATGGCACCGAGCTGGAGCGAGGCCGTGACCAGTCCATTGTGATCACTTTGGACGGGACGGCGATCGATACGCTTGCCATCGGGGCGCACGACTTCAAGCAGCAGGCCGGTCGATGCCAACGGCTGTTGGTCGGTGGCCCGGGCAATGCCTGAAAAGTGAACCGACTCGCTGGGGCGATAGACACCGCGCTCGGTACGCAAATAGGCACTGCCTAATACACTGGATTGGGCGCCCTGAACCGGCAGTTGGCTTAGCGACAATGGCGCATCCAGTAGCGATAGGTAGCTGTGGCCCTGGGAATGCTCGGCCGCCAGCAGCGACGGACGCTGACCGTTTGTACCGTCCAGTAACGCACTGGGAATACGTGCGTAGCCGTCTTGCTCGATCGGGAAGCGACCTAAGGCTTCTGAGTTGCGCGCATACAAGGTCACGCTGCCGCTTCGTATCAGCTGTGCGGTTGTGTAGTCACGGATCGACACCCAAATCGCATCGCCGGCCCGCGCGGCCGATAGGGCCATGGCCGATGGCACCACCGTGATCGATTCACGGTCATAGCGGCGATCACAGGCCGTGTCGCGACACGATGACACTTCAATCAAGGTCGCCGTGCCCGCCGGCAGGCCCATCGAGCCCAGCGCAATCGAACCCTCGGCTTGGCCATAGCGATCTGGCGTTAGCTGGATGATTTGCTGGTGCAATAATTTTTCATCCGCCCGTGACGTGTAGCCGAGCCGGTCCAGCCCGCCGGACTGTAACGCGCGAATGGCGACCGCAGGCAAAATGCCCGACACCCGCACATGCAAAGCCTCGCGCCCGGTCGCCCGGTACTGAACCACAGGCGACTTGCCCGCCGGCAAGGTGACGACACCACGGCCGTTGACCAGCTGCAGGCCCGGTCGCAGCGCCGGCGTGTTCGCGCGTACCACTTGATCCGCTTTAAGTGCGCCGGCACTCAGCGGCAGCCCCTTTCGAAATCGGATGTCGTAGTCGGTGGACGGCTCCAACCCAGTGATGGTCAGGGTTCGGTCCTTCAACAAAATGCCATGCTCGACGTCGCGCCCGGCCGTGTCGGTAACACGCACAAAGGGCCCCAAAGCGGCCGCCGGATCGATGGCTTTTTTCAATTCATAGCGGACTTCGGCCTTGCCACGCCCGGCGCTGTATTCGCTATTTTCAAGCGGCCGCGTCAAGGCAGTCACCGCGCTGATACGGGCTTGATAGGACTGCGCCAAACACGGGTCGGTGCGACAGTTGTTGCGTTCGACGACCCACGCGCGTTGCCGTTTACGCAGTTCGATTAATTCGGCGGTGTTGCGCGTGGCATCGGCGTAGGCCTCGGCCAACGCGTTGTCCAGCGCCGACAAGGTCACGCTGTCACAGATCATTTGGTCCGGCATGTTAACGGTGCCGGCACAGCTGAACGATGGCTGAGCCGCCGCGGCAGTGCTGAGTAGCCATAGGCTTAAGCTAAGGAAGTGGCGCATAGGTTTCTCTCTGTGAATATCGGAACGTCGTTACTCGAAGTCCAGGCAATTGGGCACCGCAGTCCCTACGTGAAAAAAAGAGGCCACCGGCAGTGTCACAGTGGCCTAAAGCCGCGCCGTCAGCGCGCGGACCTAGCAGGGTGTCGAGCGTGGCGCCCTGGCACTTCGCGCTGAACTTCCAGCGCAAACCCCTGATCGGTCCAATGCGCACGCACTATGCGAACGCTTTGGATATCAAAGGGCACCACAGGGCGCCGCACGCCGTTATTGCTGAGCAGAATGAAGTCCTTCATGCACCGGCACCTCGAAGCTCAAACGCAATTCAGCGCGGCGATCGTGCTGCGCATGTCCGGTGGGGACGGTTTCACCCAGCCCAATCCAGGTCACGGATTCGCCATTCATGCCGCGCGCGATCAAATCACTGGCGACTACCGCGGCCCGGGTTTCACTGAGTGCCTGATTGGTGCTGTCCGATCCAGTCGGATCCGCGTGCCCCACTACCGCCACATTGAGACCGTCGACGGCCTTGCCGGCTTTGGCCAGCGCATCCAACGTGGGTGTATAGGTATCGGCGATCGCCGCCGAATTGGACTCGAAGCGCACGGCCACGGGCATGTCGGTGACCAGCGAGCGCAGCGCCAAAACCTGGGCATCTTTGGCGCCCGCTTCGGCTTTTAACTCGGCGACCAGGTCGCGCTGTTGTGCCAAGGTTTGGTTGGCAACCGCCAATTCACCCAGGGTCTTGGTGAGGGCCGATTCCGATGTCTGCAATTCGTTGTCTTTGATGCGGTCAACGCCGATAAAGTTGCCAAAGGTGGCACCGGCGACCAAACCAACGGGGCCACCCAGTAGCGCACCGATCACGGCACCGGCGCCGACACCCGTGTGTTGGGGTAATCGGTCGGCGGATTCGGACGCCAAAGCGTTCTGGGTAAAGCCAAGGACGAGTGCAACTGCTGCTGCGGTGGTTAGGGTCTGTGGATAGTTCATGTCGAGCTCCTTTTTTAAGTGGAGCCATTAAATAAGGATCTAGATCACCAAGATGGGAGAGAAAGCGGACAAACAGTGGAGAAGTGATGGAGGGCGTTGGTTGTGGTAAAGCGTTTGGAAACAGTGCGTGTTGCGGGCTAGTTGGGTGGGGGGCTTGGGTGAACCACTACAAAGTTCATCAGCCTAACCTTATGACCGAATTATCTAAAAATGACGTAGGCATCTGCCATTTCGAGTGCGAGACTCTCACCACCCAGTTTAAGGAAAATAAAAGATGAAATTAGAAACTCAAGCCTTGCATGCCGGCTACACCATTGACCCGACAACAAAGTCAGCCGCCGTGCCAATCTACCAGACAACATCCTTTGCCTTTGATGATGCTCAGCACGGCGCCGACCTTTTCGACCTTAAGGTGCCCGGTAACATCTATACCCGAATCATGAATCCGACCACGGATGTCTTTGAACAACGGGTTGCCGCCCTCGAAGGCGGTATCGCAGGCTTGGCGGTCGCATCCGGTATGGCGGCAATTACCTACGCCATTCAGACCATCGCCCAGGTCGGCGACAACATTATTTCAGCCAGCGATTTATACGGTGGCACTTACAATTTATTCGCCCATACCCTGCCCCGTCAGGGTATCGATGTGCGATTCGTTGCTACCAACGACATCCAAGCGATCGCGTCAAAGATTGATGCGAACACAAAAGCTTTATTTTGCGAGTCGGTGGGTAACCCGTCCGGTCGAGTCTCTGATATCGAGGCGCTTGCCGCGGTGGCGCACAAACATGGTATCCCTTTGATTGTGGACAACACGGTTCCCAGCCCGGCTTTATGGCGCCCCATCGAACAAGGCGCGGACATCATTGTCACGGCGGCGACCAAGTACATTGGTGGCCATGGTAATTCGATAGGCGGCGTTATCGTCGATTCTGGAAACTTCCCTTGGGCTGATCACGCCGAACGATTCCCGCTTCTGAATACACCCGACGTTTCGTATCACGGCGTTGTGTATACCGAAGCCTTTGGCCCTGCGGCCTTTATCGGTAGGACACGGGTTGTACCGCTTCGGAACACAGGGGCGGCCATCTCCCCCATGAATGTTTTCCTCTTGCTTCAAGGCCTCGAGACACTGGCTTTGCGGATGGAGCGCATCTGCGAAAACACCCAGAAAATTGCCGAGTTCTTAGAGCGGCATTCGAGTGTAAGTTGGGTCAAATACGCAGGCCTACCTTCGCACCAAGATCATGCCTTGGCTCAAAAATACATGGCAGGCAAGGCGTCGGGGGTGCTGAGTTTCGGCGTCGGCGGCGGGCGCGACGCAACGCGTAAGTTCTATGATGCGCTTCAGGTTTTCCTTCGCCTCGTTAACATCGGTGACAGCAAATCATTGGCGTCAATTCCTGCCGAGACAACGCACCGACAGTTGAACGACGAGGAACTAGCGTCGGCGGGCGTGACTCACGATATGGTGCGGTTGTCGGTGGGTATCGAACATATTGATGATCTTTTAGCTGATCTGGAGCAGGCCCTTAACGCAGTGTAAGAGAGTGTCACTGGAATCCACTTGATGGACTGTCTGTCTGCGATTTTGTAAGCAGGCAGACATTCAGTTGCACGACTGCCCTTTATTTTGGCGCCCCCATGTGGATTCGAACCACAGGCCTTCCCCTTAGGAGGATAGTGATCTGTGGATTTTGCATTACAGATCAATGAGTTGGAGGCTCTTATGTATACCTGTGCATTATTTGTGAATTTAAAAAATTTGACCCAAGCCGACTCATAGGTAATGTTTCCCTCGAACCATGGAATCCAATATGCTTAGTCCCAGCTTAGAAACATCTTGTGGCGATGCCGAACGGTTCAAAGCATGAGCCGGCGCGAGAACTACACGGATAACGCTCCAATGAAGCGGCGCCTATTCCGAAGCCTCAAAAGCGAATGTTCTGCCACTTCGATATGAATATATCGAGGTTGTACGTCAGGACACCAACAATTATCTGTTCGGTCATTACCACTGGAAACGGCCACACACGGCCAACAAAGGCAGAGCACTAGCGTTGGCTGAAGAAAAACCTAAAACGCTGTCTGAATTTTGTTGATCAGTACAGACCAATAACTCTGCATTCCAATTCTAAAAATCCACTAATCAACCAGCCTGACTAAACCGCTAATTAGTGTACTTCACGCACCATAACGACAAGAGTGAAGTACGGACTGCAACGTCTCTAAATCGGAACGAGTTGCATCTTGCGGCCTCACCCCGGCATTGCTAAGCAAATTCTGATCTAAATTTTTTACTCCTTCAAAAAAGTCACCAATCATCTTTTCGACCACATAATAGAAATAAAGAGAATCATTTGAGCGATACCAACTCTCTTCTCTAGCTCCTTTAACCTGCTCACGCTTTTCGACCCTGACTAAAGTCGTCTTAAACACCACAAATCCATCGATTGCATCAATAAAAGAAATATCCATCGACAGGCCTCGAGCGATTTGTTGTTTAGACGCGTTTTCAGAACTGACTCTACGCATTACTTTATTGATCGAAAAATCAACATAAAACGAAGCAACATCGTCATCCATATCATTAAAGATTGCTCCAATCTCAGGCTCTTTGTCGAACCGAGACCGCAAAGTAGAACTTAAGTAGTCAGTCATGACGAATGGAAGGACACTGGCATCGAACGAATTATTCGCTGACACACCAATCATTGAGGCAAAGAAATTCGAATCGAAGGCTTCATCCAGCTTTAATGAAAACAACGTGTCCAACGCCCTGGGGGCTACAGTTGCCGATCGAACTCTTAAATGGCGAGGCTCAAAGAAGCTTTCATCAACAGCCATTCCACTAACTAGCTTCTGGAACTTCGATAAAGTGGAAAATCCTTCGCTACCCATCAGCGTTTCTAAAACGAACCTATTTTCAGAATCACGACTAGTCCGAAGCATGCCCCTGTTAAACGCTTTTACCGGCTGGCTATAAACCAAGTTGATCTGGCCTTTCCTCTGCCTTGGCAATACTAACGAGTACACCCTAATTGAAGAAAATAAGTAGTAAAACGATATGTCGCGATTACCGTCTGAATCTTCCCCCGGGAGCTCGCCAGGAAGTACATCAATCCTCAAAAAGTTCTCGTAATCGAACCCTAAAGAAAAGATCAAACCGGGATCTGACTCATACGCAATCTTCATTCCCGGACCATTGGTAATCAGTCCGTTGAATCCTGCTTCCAGATTAGTGAAGAGCGCATCGGTCCAGAGTCTCCATCCCTTTTGACCATCAGATTCTAATGACCGGTTGACCCGCTGAAGTCTTAGATCGATTTCGTTGCTTGGTACGTTAAAGCCACTGCCGCCCCAAACCACAGGTCTTGAGCCAAGGTTGGCGTGGCTAAACGGCGCAATTAACGACCCTAATGGAATCATTGCTAAGCCAGCCGGGAACCTGAGAATCTGACGCCTCTTCATATTTAGGCCCTCTTAACCGCCACGAAGGAAAGACTCTTCTTCGCTGATATCATTGGGGTCGGGCAAGGTCACGTCTGATGCCGCTGCCGCTCGACTTTCGGCAAATGCCACCAAGCAAGCTGAACGAGTCAGACTATTTAAAGCCTTGGCTTTTTCACCAATATCAACATAGGAGTATTGACCAGAAAACGCAGCACCCATTAGCCCGATGTGCATAGTCTGAATGTCATTAATAAGCGTTACCCGGTCTTTAAGAGCCTTAGCTAGCGCATCTTTCTTCGCCGCATCCATATATTGTGGTGTTTGTATCCGCATAATGCTGATTGCCTGATCTAATTCAGGGTCGGGTACTCCGCCGAACGTATTCTGCCCCTCTTGTGATATGCGAGCGGCCTCTGCACCCTTAGCCTCAGAGCGCGACTGGGCTTTCGCTGACACGAAACTGGCTGAAGTATTTTTATTCAGTTCTTGAGCTTGGGCTCGCAAGGAGGACACGTTAACCACCCAATTAGCAGGATTGTAAGGCGGTTGGTCGCCAAACATTTGAGCTCGCATCTGCTTCGCCTGCTCCACTTGGGAAGCAAGCCTCCAATTGGGAATGCCGCCGTTAGCAGCCCAGTCGATCGTATCAAAGCACAACTCACATGAGCGTCCGGTGGCTGACGAACTACTACCAAGCTTTTGTGCCTGGTTATCCCCAGATTGAACGATGTAGTTGTCGAATCGCTGCTGGTTATTATTTTGAATCAACTCCCAACGCGCCGACATCGCAAGCGCTAGGCGAGATTTGATTGATACAGCACTTCCGTACTTTCCAGGTTCTCTGGCGGCCTTTAAAAGCCTACCTGGTAATGCTTTATCTTTGAGTAATGGTTCCAATTGAATTGCAACTAGCGCCATCACCAGCTTAGATTCGGGTATCTGGATATCTACAGCGCCCCAGCCTTCCGGTTCCTGCTTTGAGGCCTCGATTACTTGCGCGAGCTTAGTCAAAGATGGATCCATCATTAGCTCGACCCCCCTAGAGCGGGCCTCACCACTCCATATTCCTCCGTCAGTTATTACCTTTGGAAAAGTAACTCCAATAACTGGACGAATCTCTTGAGCGAACAGCTGCTCCCTAATTTGAAGTTCCGCCAAGCCCGGATCGATGTTGAAATACTCGGAAACAATCGATTCAGGACGCCCGGATAGACTCATAGGCGTATAATTGGTCAAACCGAATACGCTATCCTCGCTTTCACAGAATCCCAAAGCACCTGAGTTAGAACTTCTCTCCGAACTGGAACTGGAACTGGAACCGAACGTATTCTTAGCGGTAGCAGACTTTGCAGTGGTAGTCACCTCATTAGTCGCAGGTTGCTCGGGTGCAAGTTTTTTTAATTTCTCACCCAGATCTTTTAGACCTTTCAGATCAAAAGCAGAAACGCTCGCCGAGCTTAAAAGCGCCGTTATTAGTAAGCTTGCTGAAGTCTTTCGCATCATAATTTCACCATTAATCTGTTTTAAAAAGGCCATTAAAATCACTAGATTCATTCTTGGGTCGTGTATTCCTAAAAGAGTTCTCAGCAGGCCCTGCTGACCCATAGTCAACCCTTGTCACAACAAAAAAACTCGTTTCAAGCTGATTTATTAATTCGAGCGATCCGCTCAAAAAGGGAGGTCCGCATCGTCCTCGCGGACTCGCCAGGGCTACACGCGACGTCACCGTTCTCACGACAGCCTCGCAAAGCGGTTTGAGGTTCTCCTCAAGAAATTCGCCCGTATATGGGTCGCGCAAACCACCTAAGCTCTCATGGACCTGAACGACATCTCCCGAAGCAAAGAAACCGTCACCTAGACCCAACGTCATGAGCTCTCCGTTCCACCCAACAACAAGAGGTGGATAGATGTGAGAAATAAGCTGTTTACTCAGCTCTGACCCCATCACCTGCAAACGACGCTGCGTACTCGCTAAGTCCCCAACCTTTAGAAATATCGGTAGGCTATTCTGATATTTGATCTGGCCTGTGCTGTACTCAATCACATCGATCGAAATCCGGCCTCGCAAGCGATTTTGGCTTTCAGCAAGCTCGTTTAGTCCGACAAGTATCACCAATTCCGGAGCTGCAGTACCCTGCAGTCGAGCAAGATCTTCTATACGACCGTTAATCTTGATGTTGTCGATAAAGTTTTTAATTTCTGATCGATTATTATCTTGGATAACAGCAAACTTTCGACTTTTGATAAGGCCTTCACTAACTGCAGATGACAATATGTTATTGAGTTCAGAGTCAAATATTTCCGCTGCAATCACACTAACCCGTTTACGACTAAGTTGAGCCGAATCTACCAGCCGATATATCTCAGCCGACACAATAACTTCGACCAAGCTTTTAGCGTTAATACTCTCAGAGACAATCCCCCACGATTTAACAACGCCTTTTGTAGCTTGCGAAAAATCCCTGTCAATTTCAGAAACCCTTTCTGACTCAGTTAGGGCTACGCCATTAACCTTTGATGTTTTTTTTCTAGATCGTTTTGCGACTTGATCAAGTGCGGAAACTGCGGTCGGATTTACCTTCCCAACCGCTTCAATTAACGCACGGGAGACTGCTTCAGAACGCTCTATCGAGGACCCTTTGCCTGTTACAGTTATTACCTCCAACTTTTGAGCTGAAGCGTAATTTGCAGTCAGGGATAGGAAAAATACGTACCAACAAGCGGCGACTAATTTACTTACTTTACTAGTCATCTTGTCACCTATAAACGGTTAGCGAACGCGCTAACTATCTCTGCCCCAGCGAGCCCTGTAGCTTTTGATATAGCGTTTGAAACTGCCTTATCTTCGGTTGTCCCCTCACCATCACGTCGAACTGAATCTATCGATGCGACTCGCTTGGGAATTCTTCTCGACAAATCGAATATTTGAACGTTTACAATTGCGCTGGCATGCACGATGCCCTGCTTTAATTCGATACTATCAATATCTATCGTTCCTAGAACAAAGAACTCTCCAGCTAAACAACCGTCATCACGCGTCGCATCAAACACACCTTTTCTCATGGCTCCAGGCAGATCTCCCGAAGCACGTTCGAGAATCGCAGACATAACCACGTCCGAAGAGGGCCCGCCACAATTTGCTGCGATGTCAGAATAGTCATACGCGTCAAAACCAGCGTTATTGAACGCTTCACTTAAGGCTCCCGTAACCTGCACGACATTTCCGACCCGGTACTCAGCTTCCTGGGAAACACGCGTACTAGAACCCGAAGTCCGCTCCACACTCTCAGTCGCAGTTTTAGCTCCTTCGACCGTGCGCTCTGTAACGCCAGAGGCACTTCCGGAAACTTCCTCACTGAGCACATTCTCGCTCATTTGCCGCCCTGTGCTCGAGGTCACTTTCTCTCGTTCAGCATCAAAGCTGGTTACCGACTGTTGCAATCGTGGAAGTACTAAAAATCCAATCGCTATTTCAGAGGTCACTGGATTTGAGCGCGTATCTCCGCCAACAATTACACGCAAGAGGGTGACGTTTACGATTCCCCGCCCCCCAACTTGTATTATTTTCTTCTTCTCATCCACACGCACTTGTGGCCCAGCAGAAATCGTCACCAACTCGTCAAACCTTGCTTCAATTTTTTGCTTGTTTGACGGCTCGTCATACTGAATTAGTTCAGCCTGAGGAACTGACAGGAGAAACTGGCTCCATACCTCCGACGCTGCATTATCGATAGCTGCCTGCAAATCTTCAGGTTTAGGCTTTTTTGAGAAAAGAGCTGGTTTATAGGGGATGCTGTAAGCAAACTTGTATTCTTGCGCGGATGCCACAGACCCGAATCCCAATAAATATAACGAAGCGATCAATACGCAAACACGTTTTATGAGTAAGTTTTGCATTTGATTTAACCTTATAAACAATATTTATTTAATGAGCTGTAGACATTTTCTGCCTCTACTCGCCACTCGTATACGTTCGGGTCTTCATTGATTGAGCGCCTCATCCGAACGTTCATTTCATAGGCGCTTGAGTCAGCATAAATCTCATTGAGGGTCTTAATTTTATCTGCCTCTAGGCTGTCGCTACACACCAGCCCCACTAAATACGGGAGCGAGTCGCTAACAATGAGCAAATCTTGAAAATCCGGGTCGTCCAAATGCCCTAAGTCCCTCGACAAGTAAAATTCACCATCCCGCAATTTGATCGATAAACCTTCTGGATCAAGAAAGATATTGAACCTTAATTTTTTGCTCTCTTCACAATCCCAAAAATCGGAAGATTTCTTGTCTGTTGATTGACAAGAGGCTGCTTTTACCACTTTTGGCATTTGCGCACCGGCCGAAGAATCGGCTTTACAACCGGATAAGAAAGTCAGACCTAAGACAGCTAAAATCCGAAAGTGCTTGTCGCGAATCCAGTTCATATAAATCGACTCCTCGATGCCGCATCAGCCTTCTAAAAACCTCTGACGCGTGCGACAAACATTTCCAAGAGTCCTCGTTTCGAGAGGCCTCCGACTTTTTGAGGAAAACTCGCCGCTCCAGCGCCAAAGAAAGGCAGGCTCGACAATTTTTCGACGTCCGGACCATAAGGAACCATCCGCTTATGAGTCAGTTTCAACTCACTCCCCGCAATGCCCGCCTCTTGCAACTAACTGCGGCTAGAAATCACGCTCTAAGGTTCCCTTGTTGATAAAGGTGCCAGCTGTCCCTGATCCATCTGCCACTGCCCCAGACTTTGTTGCAGACTGGGTTTGTGTGGTTGGGCGAGTAGAGTCTTCGTATTTTTCGTTAACTGCACTAGTCCCCGAGTTACGCCCTTGCTGGATGAGTTGTTCATTGTTTCGAGTTGTTTCTGCAGCGGCTTCCATGCCAGCTTTAACACCAACTTTCACGCTCTGGTCGGCATTAAACTCCTTCAGTAAAGCGTATGTTTCAGCCATGATGCTTTCGGATTTGTGAGCTAGCGCGCTATTGAGATTCGCCACTGCGACGATAATTTCCTTGCCCGTCGCCGGATGTACGGTATCCACGGTACGAATTATTTCTAATCCATTTACGTTGGCCTCGACTGTCGCTTTCATTTCAATGGCAATATTTTTATAGACTTCGGGAGCAACTTTTCCGTCAACTTTTCGGTCTACGCGAGTTTTTTGTGCAGCCTTATCAGAGGTCACTTCGGACAGCATGGACAGAACCGCCCCCTGTTTGGCAAACAGCTCGGCCTCGATCACAGCGGCTGAATACTCGGCATCATCAAATGGCATCTCAACTGCAGATATTCCTAAAAAGTTTATGGAGCCATCGGAGGCTAAATAGCGGCGAGGGCCGACCATTATTGCGAGATCCTGCGAGTCGAGCCATTCGTTCAAAGACAACTTGGTAGGTCGAGGTTCGCCATTACCTTGGCGATTGAATACCTTTTTCGCATCATCCTCGAGTCGGGTACTCCAAACCATTGCGACAGCCACTTCAAGTACACCGCCCTTAAGCTCATCGTAACTATCGGCCGACGCGATCACGGTAGCCCCGAAAAGCGGCATGTTTGCGGCGAGTGCCATACGCGACGACACTTCTTTTTTCTTATTGTCGACAAGCTCTGCTTCTTTGGCCTCTATTTCGTTCTTTGCGGCCACGGCGTCTTTTTCCGCCTGTCGCGCTAACTTTAAGCGTTGTTTTAAATCTTCTAATTTCTTCTGTTTTGCTTCATCAATTGTTGATGGATCATAGCTGTCATCGAGCTTTTTAATTCCGGCGTCGAGCAACGACATCAACTTATCCGAGAACGTTGCCCCTCTAATCAGATCCGCTTGCGAGCGATCAACGCCTTCCAGTAATAACGCTACATCTTTTTGGGCTTGCTCAGCTTGCCTTCTCTGCGCCGCGATAGCCTGTCTGTAAATATTTTCCTTTTGCGCTATCTGTTTCATGACCGGATTTGAAAATTTCACAACTGAACGAAGTGCTTTGGCATCTGACGAAATCGATTCAATAATGTTGGCTTTTGCCATCAATTGAGCTTCTACAGCAAGGGAATCGCGTAAATCCATAAAGTCCGCGCTGTATGACGCAACGTTTGTCCGGGCGGATTGGATGTTGATGATCGTAACGTTGTCGCCTTCAGTAGTGCTGCCTTGGCGAATACCTTGCTCACGCAGAAAATTCGTAAGTGCTTGTTTGGCGGGAACGACTGGAGATGAGAGGCGTTCAGCGTCTGCTGCGTGCATACTTTGCGCTTGGTAAACAACATTTTGCCCAGGATCGGCACCAACCGCCGCCGCCCCAACCAGTCCAGCGACAAATAAAGCTTTTGTAATTGTTTTCATATCCTATCCATTCTCAGTAATCTGATTCTTTAACGCCAGTCGTGGGGGTTGATGGAGGTAGGAAGCCATGCGTTTCTGCGCTTCTGAGAGTACCCATGACAACTTAGAAATCTAACTTGGCCGCTAGTTGCAATAAAAGTTAACGTAGTCTGGTTCAAAGTTCTAGCTGGTTATAGGGGTCAAAAAAATCCGGACACCATTTTAGATTTTTCGTCGGCTGCGGCTGCGGCTGCGGTAGTGGTTATTCCGCCGTCACCCATGTATGACCAATTCCAGTCGTAATAACCGAACAACCAACGATTGATGTTTTGGCGCCCCCATGTGGATTCGAGCCACAGGCCTTCCCCTTAGGAGGAAAGTGATCTATGAATTTTGCATTACAGATCAATGGCTTAAGCCCTAAAAGTCTTCGGCGTGTAGCATTTGTGCATGCCGGTCATCCCGGAATTTGAACTGCAACGTGGCTCCTCTAAGACAACGAGGCTCTTCTAAGGCTCTGCCGGGTGGCACCGCAATCAAACGATTCAGTTACGCTGAGGAGCGAAGCCCAAAAAATGCAGGCAGTGCAGGAACGGGCCGCGGCGACCAGTGAGGTTGATCAGGCGCGTGTGGATGCGATTCGAGCATCCATCGCCAATGGCAGCTTCACCGTGGACGCCAATAAAGTTGCATCGGCCATGCTGGGCAGTCTTGCGCCCGTCCTTGCGGAACAAATCGATCAGGCCGCGGCGGACGCCGAAGCAGCTATTGAGCGCTGCCAGAATTTGAATCAGGGCAACGCCCAAGTGTTGCAGCGTCTGAAACAAAAGGCCGATGCCATTAAAACGGTGATTTCCGGTGGCGAAGGCCAACGTCTATACGGCGACAAAGGCAAGACGTCCGCCAGTGGCGGTGGACGCGCACTGGGTGAAGCCTAGTACGGGGCCCCAAAAAAAAGGCCGGCGCAATGCCGACCTGTTTAGGTAACTTAGGGCTTAACCGTTGTAAGTCCCAGGTTTGCCCAGTTCTGCATCCCACCGCGATACCATTTGATCTTATGGGCTGGGTAGCCAAAGTTCAGCAGCGATTTGATGTTAGTCGGTGACTGACCACACCACATGCCATTGCAGAACATGACCAGTGTTTTAGCGTTATTGAACTTCCAAAGCCCGTCAAACTCTTCCGCGCCAAACTCTTCGGTCAAGATATCGCCGATTGACAGCGGGTCCGCACCACGAGCAGTGCTCAAATCAGTCCACGGCAAGTTCTTGGCGCCCGGAATGGTGCCGCGCTCAACCCAGTTAGGTGTCCGTGAGTCGATCACCATGATGGAATCATCGCCGGCGGACATCTGGACCAGGTAATCAATCATTTCAGGTTCGGCGATCGTTTCGACACCCGGTGCGAGGCTGATGGGTTGAATACAGAACGGCGGGCACGGACGTGATGTTTTTGAAAACGCATCGATCACGACTGCTTCGTTGTTTTGGTCACGTGTAATGGTGACCTCTTTGCCGTTGTGCATCACAGTGGCTTCGGCCATCGACGACGTGATGCCGACCGGCTTGTTTTCAGCAGTTGCGATTTGCGGCGCCAACATTGTCAGTGCTAAAGCAGCACCCGCCATGAATTGGTTCTTAGTCATCTGTCTTTCCTTTTTTGTTGTTATCGCGTTGGGTAAACCCGGCGAGAGATTAGAAAACCTGATCGTCACAAGACTCTTCCAAGTCTTCGTCGGTGGGTTCTTCATCCTCTACTGCGCATGGCGTGCCATCTGCACAGACCGTGGTCGCCTCGGACGAATGCTGATCAGCCCAGGACGCGGGAGAAAACGAAAAAATTGCCACAACGAGTGCGAGTGCCGCACTCTGGATTTGGCGAGTCATCACAGACCTCCGGATCGTCTTAATTACTCAGGGACATAACCTTATGCCTTTTTTGTAATAATGATCAGTCCGTCATTGGTCTTACGCCGTTACTGCGGCGCACAAGGAAAATGCGCTGAAAAGGCTTCGGTGATTGCTTGAACCGCATCGTCCGGCGGCGTTTGACTGGGGTCCCAGTGGTCCAGATACGCCGTGTGTAAACGCACATCAGCGTCCGCGGCGTTTGGGATAACGAAACAACGTGCAGGGTCCGCGCTGTGTTTCAGCGCGTCCGCTACGCCCAACAAGTAGCCGCTTAGCACCATCGATTGCTGAGACAACGCGTCGCGCAGGTCAGCGCCGGTAATGAAACTGTAATCCGTTGGGGCCGCTGCCCGAGTGTCGGCGGCCATGGCGAGTGTGCTGAGCACGACCACGCGTCTGATCAGGGGTAAGGGTTGGGTCATGGTGTTTGCTATCCGGCGATCAATCAGTCGGCAATCTACAACGAGTCAGGCGCGTCGATCAAAGTAATCACGCAGGGTGTGACGACGGTCGGGGCACCAATTACCGGGGGTTAAACCCAGACACTTGGCAAAAACGCGATTAAGCTGGCCCATCTTGTATAGGGTAACTTTTAATTTGGTAGTTTACCTTTCTTGATGACCTTGACCATGAGCCCTCCAGTATCCCAGCCAGACGATATGGCGTGAGTTGCCACGATTCGCGAATTGTCGAGATCAATCAGTATGTTCTGCCCGTTCAATCCATCAGCACCTAAGATGTTCCTATTTCGCATGCCATCAAAAGACCAATAAAACTGCCCGCCGTAGTGCCTGGAATGGTTCATTAAATTCACGGATCTCTTTCCAGACGTCCCATATTTTGGCCATATTTTTTCTTGGGACTGAAGATCTTGAAGGTACTGACCAACACAATTCCCAGCCTGATAGTCATTCATCATGGCGACGGCAATGCGCAACAGATCCATCCGCGTAATGAAATATGAGTAGGACGCTCGGGACTGTCGTTCGTAATAAACTGGTTTCTCGATTTTAGCTTTGTCTTGGAATACATGCTCCATCAAGACATCGTATTCATCACCGGCTTTCAGTTCGATATAACCCGCGATAAGGTCCGTTAGCGTGTTGTTATAGAAGACACCGGTCCCACGTTTTTCGGTCCCGTCTAGTATTTTGGCAACCTGGTAAAGGGGAATCGACCGGTGGTGGGTCGGGTGCCCTTTCCAGCGGGTCGCAGCGTCATCAACAAGGTGGGCGTCACCGGCTGACATATTTAAGAGATCTATAACTGGCTGGCCTTGATACAGCGTTGCACTGAGTTGCGGCCAGTCGACGGGCTCATTTATGGACTCGATATGGCCCATGCAGATCGCATGACCCAAGATGTAAGAGGTAATGCTCTTGCCGGTTGAGTGCGTAAAGAAATAGGTATCGTTGTCAGGACTTCGCTTGAAGCGGCCCGCCGCTGGGGTGCCGTCGTATCGCACAACGCCATCATCGTAGTAGAGGTAACTAATCAGTGAGCCGACCTGAAACTCCTTCTCTAGCTTTTTACTCGGAGTATTAGGTTCCGTATTAAAAGGAACGGCGTTTCCTGCTGGCCTTACTATATAGACTCTACCGCGGCGAATTTGATCCCCAAACCATGATGCTTGTCGCAGTATGTAGGCTTGCTTAGTCGCTTCATTTGGTCGAGCAGATTCAGGGATTTCCACCCCATTCCCATAGTTGGTGACCGCCTGGCCTGCGGGTCCGCTTTGGCAGCCAACTAGGGCCATCGAGATTATCCCTAAAAGAATGAATTTCATAAAATTCCACGGGGTCAGGTTATCTAGGGCAATATCCGGATTTTCATCCATGGCCTGAATGGCGGTGGCATGGTTCGGTTCTGTTTGCAGGTTAAAATCCGAAACCTCTATGTTGACTCATAGCTAGCAAGCCCCACTTCAGGCTTTACATCTCGGACAGACAATAATTTGCCCATCACGATTAATGTCGATTCGTTCGCTCACCGGAACTCGCTTACTACCTACTTTTTTTCACTTTAGCAAAGTGTAGATCAGCCTGACACTCGCTCCATTTGGCAAAGGTTCGGCTTCTGTTGTGTTAAATAGACAGCCGATCGGCCAGTGGCGGCGAACGCGCTGTGGGTGAAGCCTAAACGGGGTCGCTCCGAGGCGCTTGTTCCTCGATAAGCTCTACTACTTGTCATCGCCCATAAAAGCTTGGAAACGAGTTCGCCATCGCTCTGCGGTATCTAAGTCAAAGCATTCACAGCGGGGGTTCTCGTAGATCATGGCCAATCCTTGCGCGCTCCAACCCACCCCGCTCTCATAGGCCGTGACATAGTGACTTCGGGCCATCGTCAGGTCCTGCGCCAAGTTATCTGCAATCAAGTACGCGCTGGCTAGAACGAAGTCCGCCACCGGATACGACAACGCGCGCGCCGCATTCCAATCGGCCCAAGCCAAATCAAATTGATCGGCCTTCAGGTAACCCCGGCCCCGCTGAATCAGATAGCGACCCTGAGGCTCAATCGCGGCGTCAATGGAGTCGGTGCAAGCCTTGATCACCCGTTCCGCCTGCAATCGTTCAAACGCGACCGCCGGGGCTGTGCGCATTGGGTCCGCCTGTAGCGCCGCCAGTTCGTCGCAAATGTCGGCCTGTGCCTGTACCCAGGGCGCTAAAAAGATCACCCAAACTAGTTTTTTCATGATGTTTGACTGCCGTTACTGATATTGAAAGTCCTCGCGTCCGAAACGGCTTTCCACAGCCAGCTTCGCCTATCCTTATGACAGAATGATTCAAAAGTGACATGGAAATCTAGGATTGCGAGTGCAAGACTCCACCGGGGCGTTATTCCTGTCGTTACCACGCCGGATCGTTGTTCGACCGATTTGGTTGGCCTATTCGTCTCTTGGTGGCCCGACAATTAGATTACGTTCGCCTCAAACCAAGACATTGAGTTGAGCACAAACAGCAGTGAAACGAGGTGATGTCAGCGAAGGCGAGTAATTTGCTGGGCTGGGTATTGGATTTTCACTAACGCTCGGTAAATACCGTCGACGAGCCACGAAGCAAGGGCTTAAATAGATACAACAGCACCGTCCTGCTACCGGTTTTAATATCAACTGTCGCGGTCATCCCTGGCCTTAACAGCGACGCATCAATGCGCGAATTAGACGCCCAGTCGACATCGGCAACCCCTTTGAAATAAGCCGCTTTTCGAGTCGCATCATTGGCCGGCACAACGTCGGCGCTGATCAGCTTTAATTGGCCAGTGACAGTACCGAATATCGCTGGATCAAACGCGCCTAGGGATAGTTTGATCGGCATACCCAGTCGCAAGGATCCGACATCAGTTGGGTCAATTTCCAATTCCAACTCCAAGGTCTCATCAATTGGCGCGATTGAGACGAAGGCTTCACCGGCCGAAACAGACGCACCGAGTGTCGCGTACTTGAGGCTGGTTACAATGCCGGATTTCGGCGCGGTTATTGTGGTCTTGGCGACAATATTTTCACGCTCATCAATTGAAAATTTAAGCGAGAACAACTGGCCGTCGATCTCTGCAATTTCTCCCAGCGCTTGGGTCCGGTATTGCAGCTTGGCATCCTCGAGTGCCTGCGTACGATCGACAAAATCACGCTGAGCTTGCAACAGCTGAATATTGGTTGCGTCACCACCGCGCGTAAGTTTCGACATCATGTCGTACTCGCGCTTGGCCAAGCTGACTGACGACGCCAACGCATCCACCGCTTTTTGTTGGCGATCTTGGCTGGCCAAAAATAGCGCGCGTTGCGCCTCGATTAATCCGCTCCATTGGGCCGGCAAGTCGACGAACGACAATGGTGTGCCGCTTGCTTCGGCTTGGGCGCGCATTCGACGCACTTGCAGTGCCGCCAGCTGTGCGTCCAGCTCACTTTTGCGTGCGCTGGCCCGCGTGTCTTCGAGCTTGGCGATTACCTGCCCTTTTACCACGCGGTCACCCTCGTTGATGTACAGCGCTTCCAGCACGCCACCATCGGCAACCTGTACGATCTGGATGCGACCGGCAGGTGCGATCGAGCCGGTGGCACGCACCGACTCATCAATTTCGAAGTGGTACGCCCAGATCAGAAAACAACTCACCAATCCGGCGACCAGGTAAATCGGTGAGGCCTGTCTCATACCGTTGGCCTTTCAGTACCCGGCGCAATACGCGCCAAAACCGCATCTCGGGTGTCATCCATCGAAATTTCACCATTCGTGACCACGATTAATCGGTTAACCAAGCCAAACACCTTCGGCCGGTGACTTGCCACCACCAGTATGGTCTCGGGGTTTTTCTCGCAGTATTGGCCTAACGCGTCGATCACCCGCTGTTCCAGCCCGCCGTCGAGCGACGCCGTCGGTTCATCCAACAGCAAAATACTGGGCTGTTTTAATAGCGCGCGCGTCAGATGGATCAATTGTTTTTGGCCACCCGACAAGCCCGCGCCACTTTCATTAATCGCGGTCTCGAGCCCCTTGGGCGACGGGCCGATAATGTAATCCGTCACGCCCGTTAACGCACAGGCATCAGCAATACGTGCTTCGCCCGGGTCCGGCATTCCGAGAATCAAATTGTCCCGAATGGTCCCCGAAATCAGACGCGCTTCCTGGGACACGTAGCCAATATCACGCGCCAGCGCGACCCGGTCCAAGGTCGCAATACTCAGGTGCCCGATCTGGACTTTGCCCTGCTCGGCACCGATCAGTCCAAGCAACAAACGAATCAGGCTCGACTTGCCGGATCCCACGGGGCCAACCAGACCGACACGTTCGCCCGTGTTCACGCGAAGGGACGGCACCCGGGTCAGCTCAATTGGCCCGCGCAGCCGCTCGGAATAGCTGGTCGTCTCACCTTCATTTTCTTGCGGCAGATTCCAATAGCTCTCCAGCGATTTGAGCGCCATTTTCGCATGCGCCCAGTTAATCATAAGCGAGGGGATTTGGCTGATCGGTGTCAATATTCGGCCCGACAGAATGGAGCAGCCAATAACACTGCCAATGGTCAGGTTGCCCTGAATCACCTGTAACGCCCCGACACTGATTAGCGAGATGTAAGAAATCTGCTGAAATAGCAGCAAAATATACTGCGCGTTCTCGGATACGTGCTTTAACTGATTATCAATGTCACGCGCCGAATTGGTGGTACTAACCCACTGGGATAATACGCGCCAGCGCGCGTTGTTCGACTTTAACGTTTCGGCCGCCTCGACGCTTTCAACCAAAATCCCAGTTTTGCGCGAATGGGCGTTCTGGGACAGCCCGGCCAACACCGTTAGGCGTCGATGGAAAAACACCGCCAATACCAAGCCGACACCAAAGAACGCGGCCGGAATCAGCGCTAACTGTCCACCAATCAGGAAAACCAGGCCCAACAGAAAAATAGCGACCGGCATATCGACGGTGCACATGGTTAAAAAGCTCACCAGGAAGCCGCGAACCGTCTCGTAGCCTTTCAGCACTTGGGTTGCACTGCCGACGCTGGCTGGAAGTTTGTCGAATCGCACGCCTAAAAAACGCGCCATGACGCTGCGGGCCAAATTAATGTCGACGCTATCGGTCAGCTTTTCTACCACCCCGGAACGGGCGAATTTTAATAGCAACTCAAAAATCAGCGCCAAGAATGCCCCGGAGGCCAGTACCAACAAGGTCGCCTGCGCGGATGAGGGAATAACACGGTCATAAACTTGGATGGAAAACAGCGACACCGACACCGCCAGGAACATCATGAATATCCCAGCCAACGCCACTTCAAAAATCGGTCGGCGCTGGGACAGCAACTCACCCACGATCAGTTTAAAGGTATGGCTGCGGCGCAACGGAATATTAGATTGGTACTCGATGCCGACGAACGAGGTACCCGGCTCGAAGGCGTCTATCGTCGTTTCGGTAAATGCCCCATCGCTGGCATACCGGCCCAGTGTCCAGTGGACACCGTCGACTTGCCCCGCCACCACCGCCACATCCGGTCCGGGCAGTATCGCCAGGAACGGGGCGACCAGCTGCTGGGGTGATTTTTTGAAGACCGGTGATTGAATCGCCAGTTGCGTGCACACCGCTTTGATATTGCCGGCGGCGTCGACGCCGGGCACGGCGTCTACGGTATCCCGGACCACGGCGACATCCACCGTTTGTCGCTTGATCGTCGCTAACCTCAGTAGCGCCCCAAGCAGATTGCGCTTGTGGGCCTCTAACGGACTGGGCGCGGTATCGACCGCTTTATCCATGCTTCATCGCGTTGAGGCGTGCGGTCGCCGCGATAGCGGCGATCTGCAACCGCGCGATGGCGACTTCTAGTTCCGCCGTCTCGGCAATTGAGGACAGCAGCTCACGCCAGTCGGCGGTTCCCGCTTGAAAACGTCGAGCGTTGGACGCCAACGAATCCGCTGAACGGGTTCTGGACTGTTCAAGACGAGGGTACTTGGTCGCGTAGTCATTCAACGTGCGTTCAAGGGTTAACAGCGTCATGCTCAAGTCACGTTCCGCCGCCATCAACTCGGCTTCGATTCGGTCGGCCTGCGCGAGCAACTCGCCCACTTGCGCAGCGATCAAACGCTTAGGATTCAGCGTCATGTTGAACATCAAGCCGACGCCCTCCCGCGTGCCTTGGCTTGGGGTGATGGGGTCGTCGACCGTTACGCGCGCAACCGCATCCAGGGTCGGGCGGTTTGATAAACGCACGACCTCGATTTGAGCGGTATTCGCGGCCAACTCTTTTTTAAGGACTGACAGCTCAACGCTATGTTTCAACACAGACTCGACGTCCAACGTTGCACCCATCGATACCGGGGTCGACTCTGGCAGGTTGTTTTCCAGCTTGCCCACGCTCAAATCCGCACCCACAAAAAAGGTCAAATCAGATTGCGCCTTCGTGGCGTCCAATTCTGAATTCAGCAAAGACCGGTCCAAGCGGTCCAGTTGCAGTAGCGAGCTGGTCAAATCGGCGTTGGACAACAATCCCAGATCCGCGCGCTCCTGGATCTGTGCGTGTAATTTGGACGCTTGGTCCACCGCGTGCTGACGAATACTGTTGATACGGTGTGCCATCCACCAATCGAAATAATAGTCGACCAACTGGATTTCAGTGTCTTGCACGGCAATGGCCAACCGATCCTGCGACACCGCTTGATCCAACGCCGCGCGTTTTTGCTGAGCCGGGTATCGTCCAAACGAAAAGATATTTTTAGTCAGGTTCAGATTGATGGTGTTGTCCGTGACGTTCCCGGTTAGCGCTTCGACGCTGGTCGAAAACTTCGCCAGCCTTTCGGATTCGACGATCTCGGCGGAATACCCAGCCGCGGCCACATCAGCACGCGCGATTTTGACCGCCGGAGAGGTGGCCAGGGCCTGCTGCCGCAGGCCCGCTAGTGTATGTAGATCGGTTTGAACGCCGCCGGCGACGGCTGTTTGCGCAGCCACTGGCAAGCCCGAGACCAGTAACATTGCGCCCGTGGCGACGGCTGTTATTACACTTAATTTAATCAAAATTCATTACCCTAAAGTTAACCGAAGGACGTCGTCCGAACCATCTGAGGGGGTGACGTACGTCACCGTCGCGGTTAGCGCTGAATCAAGGCCAACCTTTTTAATCGTGTCAAAGGTCCCGGTGATCGTGTCGGCGACAATCAGATCCAAAGTTTGTGTCGTGCCACTTTTAACGGCCGATGCGTCAAATTCACTAAAATCCAATTCCAAGGTGCCGTCCAGCGTGACGCTGCTTGCGCCCTCGCTGTTGGCGGCCCCGGAGTTATCTGTATTATCCAAATACGCGGTGTATTCACCAAACCCAAGCCCAGTGATTTCAAAATCAAAGGTTGTACTGTCACTTAATTGGAAGTCGTCATCGTGTTCCAAGAAGGTGACACGGCCCGATGTAGCGTACGGCGCGTTACCGCCGCTCCACATGTCAACGTTCGGCGTATGTTTCAGCAACCCCTCCGGGATATAGGTCCAATCGTTATCGCCGGGTTGGTCCGCGGTCGACCATTTAAGATCAACCGTGTCGTACCGATCAACATTGTTGGCACCGACGGTTTCCCGAGACATCAACACCGAGGCCCAAATTTTATACGAGCCGCCGGCCTCAAGTGCAATGGGGTCGTGATGGGTTTTCAGATTGTTGGTGCTTTGGAAGTGGTGCATCTGGCCGTTCACCTCGATGGCAAAGCTGCCCTCCACTCGCATGTCCAGGTTAAAGTGATAATCGTCAGTAGTATCAGGGCGCAGCAATCCACTGAATACATATAACGAGTTTTCGGCAATATCACCGACTACATCTATGTTGGTATCGTCCTCGCGGCCGCGGTAGGCCGCATTAACAAATCGCCTGAACTCAGTTTCATTATTGCCAAACAGCTTTTGGCTACCACCGACCGTGGCTACCGTGTAGGCATTGAAGTCCCGCGCGTCTTGGGCGTGCCACACGACGTTGCGTGCGGTGCCTTCAAAGAGTTTGTTGGTGTTTTCAAAATCCAATCCACCCTGCAACAACGCGACGTAGCCCAGCTTGTCGTCGTCTGCTTTAAATTCCTTGTCGCCTGCGATATCTGCATTTGCGTAGACCGAGCCTAGGTCGAATACATCAAACTGCAGTCCGGACGCCAAAGCAGTGTCCGGAACAACGTCAAACGATTTGGAAATACTGCGGGCCGTACCGTCACTATTTTGTAGCGTCGCCGTTAAGGTTGCCGTGCCGGCGGCGGTTGCTGCATTTACCCCCGCGTTGGTTAATACAGACGTGGCATTACTTGACCACACCACATCGTATCCAAACATACTGTCTGGCAACGCAACGTCATCAACGATAATCGAACCGTGCGGGAACAAACTGGCGCTCAATAACTCGTCCGACAGTGCGGCGAGCCCAATGGTCGTTTGCTGTTGGGAACCGTTTTCAGTCCAGGTGGCCGTGATTGAACTATTGGCCGTTAGGTTGGCCAGGGTCACCGCCCCCGTGGTCAGGTCAATAAAGTTATTGGCCGACGCCGACCAGGTTAGCGCGTGACCGTTATGGTAGTCCGGCAGTTCGACGTCTGATATGACGCCAAACCAGTCGTTGCCACCCAGCACCAGGTTCGCCAATGCCGTCGGGTTGACGAATGACGAGATCACATTGTTTTCCAGGTATGCCTGCTTGCCCCCGGTTGCATCCAGCAAATCCATGCGAACCAACTCGCCTTTAACGGGCAGGTTGATCCCGCCGCTGTTTTTCGCGGGTATTTGGATGTGATCCGTGACCAAACCGTTTGCGGTTTGATAGGTCACCCGTAACGCGTAGTCCGCAATGGCGTCGAAGACGATTCCGCTATTCGGTTTTAGGTAATCGTAATAAGCGGCCGGCAGATTACCGACGGTTTTGTACACGAACATCGGCACGTCTGCGTGGAAGGGTGCACCGCGTTCGTGTTCGTGACCATGAGTGTCTTGGATATTGAGGATCACGCTATAAATTTCGACACCAACTTGGTGTGGCATTAACGCCTCGATTGTGCCCTGATCGTTGGCCGCGGTTACCGTCTGCCAACCTTTAACCAGATCGACAGGGACTATGCTGCCGTCGCTTAGCTGCACCTCAAACGAAATGACACTTTGGTTGGTGCGTGCCCCGGCAATTCGCACGTTATCCTGACCTGTTGTCCAGGCAGTGAAAGTATCACCAATCGCCGTTGTGTTAAGCCGTTTACCATTATCACCGGTCAGGAAAATATTGCTGTCGCCTAAATGATCGGCAGAGTTATCGTGATCGTGGTCATCGGTGACGTCATCAGTATGCGTATGATCGTCAGCGATATTGTCAGTGTGGTTATGACCCTCACCCACAGCTTCGTCGGAGTAAAAATCAACGACGTTGGTTTCGAGTAGGTTGGTTTTAATGCCTGTAATTTTCCGGGTGTCACCGGACACGCCAGTTAAATCTGCAACGGTGTATACGTCTTGATCTAGCCCGAAATATTGGTAATAACCATCACCTGCATAGCCGCCATCTTCCGTATCCGCTCCTGCCACTGCGTTGGGGCGCCATTGCATGATGTTGCTAAAACGATCGACCAATGCGTCGTTAATTTCGACATCCGAGAACCGCGCGAACGCCAGCCCCTCGTCATCCTCACGGCCCGGCGATCCGGTACCCTGGCTTCCCGCCATCGGCCCGGTACGCAGGTCGTAAACTGGCGGGGTCGCTTGCAGTAACCAACCGTCAGTTTTGGCAACTACCTTTTGGCTACTGCCATCTAACTTGTACTCCAGTGTCCGAGTACCGTCGTTATTAACATCCACTTTTTCTGTTTCATGAATGGTCGGTAAGCGCGACGCAATCGCCAACACCTCAGCCTGATTGATCACCGGCCCCAGTGCACCCGGTGTCGCTACCTGTATTTGGAACGAACGCAGGTCCTGCCAAACCTGAATTAACGCGGCATCGTTATTTGCTATCGCCGCCAGCTCGTCCGGGTGTGAACCGTTTGAACTAACCGCAATCGCTATTGCGCCCCTGAGCTTTTCGACGATCTCTTTCAGGTTAGCTATGTAGTAGTTCGTGACATACACATCGTTGTTTTGATCGTAATACCAATTATCCCCTAACGAGCCTTGTTTCATATACTCGGTATTGTTGGCATCGTTATCGGTAATGATAAAGCGCAAGTCTTGTGACAGCGCGACTACGGCGCTTGCCTCATTCGCATTCAAATCGATAACAGCGGCATCGCTATCGACAACATACGCACCAGAACCGCTGTCAACGGTGACTTTGATCGCATGAATATCACCGTCGTCTAGAACGAGAGCGTAGGAGTCACCGACCGTCAGTTTATTGTCCCACAACGATGAGCTTAGGTTGACTTCAAACACTTTGAACGGGCCGGTTACGGTTGCTGTGCCGTTGTTATAGTTGGCCAAAGTACCGGACATTAAGGTCGTCAGCTGATTCAGCGGCGTCGTGTCGTTTGCCGTGTGTTTCCAGTTGTACGCGAAACTATAAGCCTGCTCAGTTGGATGCCCAATGCCGCCGCCATGTCCCAGAAACTCGTGAATGGTTGCGGTGCTTGCGGTATTACCCGAACCGGTCTGACCACCACCGACGCCACCGCCGACATCCGGCGACAACGATGCATACATCCAGTCTGGATAGTTCATGCCGCCCGGTAAGGGCGACATGAAATTGGCTTTTTTAACCGCGATTGCCAAGTTACGGGCCCAGCCGGGATAACCCCAGCCAAACGGCTTGGTGAATGTCTCAATGTACGATGCTGCACCGCCCGCGATGGAATGATCCGAGGAGATAGTAGACGGCGAATCCCACATGGTTCGATTTCGAATCGTCTCTACCAAGGTCGAGCCTGATCGATACAGCAGCTCCACTTTTTGAGCAGGAACTGACGCCAAAATATCGGCTGCGAAATCGTTGGTTGAGATATACAAGAACGTGTCGTTGTAAGCACCGAGGGTGAAGTGCCCGATCGAAATGTCCGGGCTGCCACCGCCTACGATATTGGGGGTGATGTAACCGTCGCTATCGGCGTAATTTTTTGCTGTGAAATCGGCGCGATCGGCAAGACTCACGCCGTTCGCGAGGATTTCGATTTTGTTGCCCGGTGATACCCACGCCGCGGGGATGGGAACGGTATAGCTGTCGGCATCATTGTGACCCGCGCCAGTCGCCAAGTTGTCTATGCCAGGTAAATCGAGTTCGGTGGGTATTGTGCCAGGCCCGGTTAGCACACGGGTACCGACGATCTGACCGTCGATATCTTTAACCACCACCTCGAACATCGGCGCATCGACCGACGCCGATAACGCCGAAATGTTTAGCTTTAACTTGACCCACCGCCCTTCAACTAAGTTTAGGTACGGGCTGTCGGGGCGGTGCACGGCGACTTGTGCAAAGAACAGATCTTCAAAGGTCCACGCACTACCCGCCGTTGATGTGTTGTATTCCGACGTTGCAGGCGCAACGTAAGTGGGATCGGCGAATTCAACGACCGCGGTCTGGGAGGTTTCTTCGACCACTCCATCATTTGTACCGATCGTCACAGGCACAACATGTGTACGCCCCGCCACGTCGGTCACTTGGATATGAAATTGATCGAATCCTTGGAAGCGAGCATCGGTGGGGTTGTAGCGATAGGATCCGTCAGCGGCGATGCTAACAACGCCAAAGAGCGGCTGCTCTAAAACGCTGAACGGGCTAGACGCGGCTAGATCCGTTGCATCCACCGAGATTTGACCGGTGATATCACCCAGCGAGATCGTTGAACCCTTGCGGCCGGCTTCAGACACGTTCTCGATCAAATCGTCATACAGGGTGCTGCTATGAATTTTTGCCAGCGTCGGAGTCACCGTCTCCCACCCGCCAGATCCACCTTTGTGGACTTTATAAACCAGTTTTTGCGTGCCGCCGTTGCCGCCATCGAACTGAACGTCCCAGCGGAGACCGGTGTAGTAGTTCAGGGTCTTTTCTAAGGTGCCGTGTACTTTCCACTTGTCGTCGTAAGCATCGGCATCGGCGAAGTCGCTGCTATTATTGCCGACCCAAGTCTGATCATCGATAAAACGTTCGGTTTTGCTCGAATAGATTTTGACGTTATTAAGCTCGAATTCAGAACTTTGAAAACTGAATCGGCTGGTGTTTGCGAGCGAACCAATAAACGCGCCCGATGCGTCCGCATTATTTGGAAAGCTTGCCGACAAACCTGCCGCCGTTCGCAGCCCTGCCCCTTGGGCCTGAATTTGTGCCTTGGTCTGGGTTATGTCGAACGTTATTGGTGCTAATGCGGCGGTTTTGCCGACGATGAGTTCCTCAAAAACCAATCCCAAATTCGGATCATCTACGGTAATCACGCCACCGGTGACGGACACGGTAAGGTTATTGTCGCTGAGGTCTGCGCGCAGTTTGGTTTGTAGCTGGCTCGCAAAGCTGGCCATTGTTATCGTCGACGAGGTGTCCAAAGACCAGTTATACAAGCTATGCGTAAGGTTCCCGGTCGCGTCGTCGTATACATTCAGCGATACGGTTTTCGCGTCCGCCATCACCGCATCGGTCAACAGCAGATTTTGGACGGGGGCTTGGTAGTACTCCAAATCCAGCGAGATCTCCTCGCTAACCTGGACGGGTTTGATGTCGGGATACACCGCATCAAATTCGTCTTGGTTCCAGACTGTGTCGCCATTTAAATCCGTATTTGCCGCGGCCGCGGCCTGAACAGACCAGGGATCCTTTGTAAAATCAATGAAGTCAAAGAAATTACCGTCGGTCCGTCCCGCGACCGGGTAAACCGACGGGCGAGCGACCAGGTTGTCCGCAGGGATGTCAGCAAAAACCGTGTCGCCGGGTTCTTTCCACTGCATCGAGAATGATCGTACGTTACTGTTTTTTCGGACCATCGCTACAACGCGGTACGCTTCGCCGGCGGTCATATCCATGTTCGTCAGCTGCTTTAATGCTGTGTCCGTTAACGCCTCTTGATAACCACTGTCGGTTTCAACAAACACCTGCATCATATTGTCGCGGTTAACGCCAAACTCCAGGTCATGGTTACCTGTCGAGTTGGCCACTAGGTAACCGGTGACTAACATCACATGATCGACGGCATTGATGTCGCTGAACCCATCGCGAGCCGTTGTGAACGAACTGCCAGCGCTGGATTGCAAGTCCAGCGTCAACTGAGACGTTACAATTGACCCTAAGTTTCCTTGCGCAGCCAAGTCGAATATTTCTTGAGGCTGGCGACTGATTTCCGGCTGCGAAAGATCCGTTTCATACAGCTGGTTAGCGCGGCCAAAACTTCTATTTTGTTGTCCGCTTATCCAATTTAAAAATTCAAACCGCAGCCCGGGTTCGGCTGAGTCTCCATCGCTGTCAAGCAGCTTCACCGCGGTGATGTAATGATCAACGCTTGATGTCGTGCCATCCAATGCGGTGATTGTCGCCGTCAGGGTCACATCTCCGCTCGCGTTGACAACGCCGGTGGCTGACATCGCTGTCGAGTCGCTGGTGGCCCAGGTGACATCCGCTAGTTTTAAGCCGTTGGCGTCATAAATTTCAGACGGGAGCGTAAAGTCATCAACCCGCACCAGACGATTGTCAGATGCGCTGCCTTGATCATCAATAAAGATACCCAAGGCGGCTTTCAGGGCGTTGGCTTGAAACGGGTCGATGCGAGACGGCCCATAGTCACCCGTTGCCACTCTGACTTTGCCAACCGGATCAATGCCAATGCTTTGGAGGTACTGGGTCGTACCGGGGTGTGGGTCGACAACATCCGGCCGATTAGGCGATGTGTCATAGGTAAATAGCAGTGCCCCACCGGTGTCGGCAGCCCAATCCAGCAATATATCCCGATACGCGTCATCAATGGATGGCCGTACCATGATGACGTCATACTGGGTTCCCCAGTCACGGTTGGGACCCGCAATATCGTCAATGAAGTCATATATTTGCGACTGCGATCCGCTGTTGACCGAGTCGATGTACAGGCCCATGTCTTTATGCAGTCGGCCTTCGTTCTCGTTACTATCGATAGCGTCGATGTACGAGCGCCGGTTATGATCGTTGGCGTCGAACTGCTGGTCATCGAAGTACACACCAGCCGTGATCGACATAATACGCAAGGGTTCGACACCGCCAATTTGATGCTTTCCGCCGGTTAATTCGGTTAAGAAGTTAGCGGTTATGCGTGCAAGTCCGTCACTTTGAGGGTCCCGCCCGACTGCATCGGCAAACAGGTTGTCATGGGCAAAGGTGCCCACTCGGATGGTCTTATTGTTGTGACTGGTTTCGGCCAAGGCCATTAGGCCCGCACGATCGCGCGCCTCATCGTCTAAATTGTCGACCGAAATGGCAGTCGTTGCGTTAGGCGAGGTCGTTTCAAACCCGTACAGCACCGTGCCTAAACGGTCGGCCGTCGTTTTGACCCCCTCAACCCAGGCATTGGACGCGTCTTCCACGAAGCCCATTCTGTACAGACTGGAATCTAAGTGTATCTCTTCGACACCGTCGTACATTTTCTGCAGCGTGCGCGCCGCAAATGACGAGGTATTAATCGTCATGGAATACACCGCGGATTGTGCAACTGTAGTCCCGCCACCATGATCCGTTGACAGATCAAGTTGTAGATACCCGTCCGCCAACGCTGAGGTTTGGATGGTCCAGGTTCCATCGGAGCCGACGACGCCAGAACCGACTGAGCTTCCCGACGCCAACAGCGTCACGGTCGAACCCACTTCGCCGGTGCCTTCAAGTGTGGGCTGGTTACTCGCGTATTCCGCCGCGCTCGTGACGACCTGAGTTGTTGCATAAACGGTGTTGTCGACCGTCATCGCGGCAGAGCTTGATGCGGAAGAAACATTTCCGCTAGCATCTGTTAGCGTTGCGGTCAGAGACAGATCCAGATTCGCAGGCGAACTAAACTCAGACACATTTGCCCTAGCCGTGTACGTTCCATTGTCTTCAGAAATCGTGAATTTCGACGTAACGTCAGTTACGCTGTCGAACAGTTTTAATATTCCGCCACGCTCGCCGGTTACCGTCAACACATTGCCGCTGGTGCTGGCGGCAGGTTGAGAAGGCACCGTCGTATCAATCGCGCCAGATAGCGCAGTCGACGCTGGGCTCTCATTGCCAGCTGCATCTGTCACGGTTGCCGTTAACGATAGATTTTCGCTGCCGTCAAACTGACTAGGGTTTGCGGTTGCGGTGTAGGTCCCACTGCTCTCGGTGACGGTGAATTTCGTTGTTATATCCGTCGCGCCGTCTTTGATCTTTAAGGTGCCCGACGCTTCGCCGGTTACTGTTATTACCTTGCCGCTTAGTGAAATTGCTTGAACGCTTGGCGCTATCGTATCCACCAATACGGCGGCGGTATCACCGACCCCGGTCAACCCCAAGATAAGTGCGTTGCCGACTGAATCACTCAGAGTTCCGCCATTCAACGACAGCGTGCCGACGGCAATACCATCGCTATCGTTGTCGCCCTGCTGGACGGTGTAGGCAAACACCAGCGAACTTGTTCCATCGCCCGATACATACGACGCCTGCCGAGTATCCCCACCAATGCTCAGCGCCAGCTGAGGCGTTCCAGTTACATTCACGTTTTCCGAGGTGTTTACTGTGAATGTCAGTACGTCACCGGCGTTTGATCGGCTGGCTGCTGGCGTTGTCACTGACACCACGGTCGGTGCTGTTGCGTCAACCGTAATGGCCAGCGCGGTTGAGGCTGCTGAGGTGTTTCCAGCGTTATCCGTAGCCGTCGCAACCACGCTTGGTGTGCCTGTGCTTAGTGCGGTGGTCGTGATGACCCAATTGCCGGATGTATCAGCAGTTCCCGTACCAACCGTCTCTCCGGCACTGGTCAGCGTTACCGATGCACTCGCTTCCGCTGTGCCTGACAACGTGGGAGTCGCACCAACGGTTGCACCTGGATTGGTTATGCTTGGCGCGTTCGGTGCCGCTGTATCGACCAAAATGGCAGCGGTGGCGCCTACTTGGTTTAACCCGATACTGAGCGCATTACCCGCACTATCCGTTACCGTGCCGCCATTTAATGCCAGCCCGCTCACTGCGATGCCATCGCTATCGTTATCACCCGATTGCACGGTGTAGGAAAATACCAAAGCACTGGTCCCATCGCCCGACACATACGACGCCTGCTGGGTCACACCACCCACGGACAGCGCCAGTTGCGGTGTCCCGGTTACGCTGACATCTTCTGACAGGTTTACGGTGAAACTCAGGCTGTCGCCCGCGTTGTAGCTACCCGCGTTTGGCGTGGTTACCGACGTGACCGTCGGCACCGTCGGGTCAATTGTTACGTTGACCGCGCTCGATGCGGCCGAGGTGTTACCCGCGGTGTCGGTGACCGTTACCGACAATGCCAAGGTTTCGGATTGTGCAAACTGAGCCAGGTCAGCGGTTGCCGTGTAGGTGCCGGCCGGACTTTGAATCACCGAAAAGCGCCCGGTTATATCCACACCTGCGTTGACTAAGGTCAACACCCCGTCGGCTTCAGCCGTGACCGTCACAAGGTTGCCGTTTTGAACCAGAGTCGGCGCGCTCGGCGCCGCGGTATCGATTAGCACCGCCGCGGTGGCGGCCACCGAATTCAACGTTAAATTGAGGGCATTGCCGGCAGTGTCCGTAATCGCCCCGCCATTTAGCGACAAGGCACCCACTGACAGGCCATCACTGTCGTTATCACCCGATTGTACGGTGTAGGAAAACACCAACGCACCGGTCCCGCTTCCCGACACGTAGGACGCCTGGCGAGTGGCACTGCCGATCGTCAGCGCCAGCTGGGGTGTATCCGAGACATTGACGCTCTCAGAGGTGGTCACGGTAAACGTCAAACTGTCGCCGACTTTGTAGCTGCCGGCGTCGGGCACGCTCACCGCGCTGACCACCGGCACGGCGGTATCGATTGTTAAGCTGGTCGCGACAGAGGATCCCGACAGATTGCCAGCCCGGTCCGTAGCGGTCGCCGTCAGGCTGTTGGCCCCAGTCGCCAAGGCGTTGGTGGTAACGGACCAATCACCCGATGAATCGGCGGATGCGGTCCCAACCACGCTGTTGCCGCTGTACAACCGAATCGTCGATAGCGCCTCGGCAGTGCCAGAGATCGTTGGGGTTGTGTCGTTTGTAATAGCCGATGTCAGCGAAATGGTCGGAGCAGCAGGCGCGGTGGTATCGACGGTGGTGGTGACCGCCACCGACGCCGGCGAGCTATAGCCGGCGCTGTCTTTGGCAACGGCAGTTAGGCTATTTGCACCCGTTGCCAGCGCGTCGGTGGTCACGGACCAGTTGCCCGATGAATCAGCGGTCGTGGTGCCAACGGTGTTGGCGCCGCTGTACAGCGTGATCGTGGATGACGCCTCGGCAGTACCGGTCACCGTAGGCGTCGTGTCGTTAATAAACGCCGCCATTGAGCCGATGCTTGGCGCGGCAGGTGCGGTGGTGTCGACGCTAAGGCCAAACGAGGTCACCGCGCTGATGTTGCCGGCCAAGTCTTTACTCGACACCGTTATTGTATGGCTGCCATCGCTCAAGCTCAGGTTCAACGCGGCCAAATCAACACGCGTGCGTCCGTGCTGAATATCCTGCGCGGTCAGTGCATGCGTCAACGGCGTGGCGCTGTCGATGCTAATGATCAAGACATCGCCTTCGTAGTGCCGCTGGGCCAGTTCACCCGAGCGCCGCAAGCCGATGGTCAAGGTCGGCGATGCGTCACTGACCAGCGCGCCATCTTGTGCCGGTGAAACGGTCACAACACCAGGCGCGGTGGTATCCAGCGCTTTGGCCTGCTCAATCGACAGGTCTTCAACACTGGTCGCGCCGTCGATGTCCGCACCGGCATTGACCGCATCGGACTTCACCCCGTTTTTGACGGCGCTGACGACGCTGTCTAAGGCGCCGTTGCCCAACGTCTGAATTTCGCTTTCAACAACGTCCAAAATCCCGCCAATGACGGTCGCTGAGGTCGGGTCAATGACAACGGCCGCTGCAGGGTCCGCGTTGGTGTTCTGAAAGTTAGTGACGATAGTCTCGACCAACTCCGCCATCACTGTGTCAATCGCCAGCTTCGCAATCTGGGCCGTGTCGGTGCTAACAATATTGGCGTTATCGGCCGCGGTCGTTAATCCCTGGGCGACGCCCATGGCGGCCTGCACCACCTTGGCTGCGGCCTTATGAGCCGCCAAAGCTTCGCTGTTATCGGCGTCTTGCTGTAATAAGGCAATCGGGTCTTGGTGCAAAATCGAGAAGGTTGCGCCGTGTTCTACCAGTGCGTTTTTTACCGCCGCCTCAGCTTCTTCAATCGACAAGTTGTGATCAACGGTCGCCCGCTTCACCAGCGTCGTCAGCGGCGTCACAACTGTGGCCTCTGCCGGAGCCGAAAAGATCAAGGTGTTGACGATGCCGGTATCAATGTTGACGCCGGACCGAACCAACACGTCGAAGTCACTTGCCTCCAACGTTTGGCCGTTCAGTTCAAAGGTTTCGCGCAGTACCACCCGACCGTCCGAGCTGGAGTAGCGGGTGGTGAAATAGTCCTCGCCTACTTGGTAAACGCCGTCATCGTTGACCAGGTTAATGCGGCCGTCACCGTTCAGATCCAGCCAAATTTCGGCATTGGCGATGTAGCCGTCGATGATCGCTTTTTCATCCGTCACGTTATCCATACCGGTGAACTGATCGATCGATTGCTCCAAATGGTAGGTCGCATCGGCGTCGGCAATTTCATCAACGGTAAAGACCGAGGCTAGACTGTCCGATCCGCTTAAATCGAAATCACCATCGGCCAATACCCCCGCCAAGGTGTCGTCATCGATGACGATGTTGTTGTCCGGGTTGCCGTCTTGATCCAGCATCTGAAGTGCTTTGGCAATTTTCAGTGCCAACTGAGCTTCCGCGCTGGTGTCTTTTAACAGATCCACATCCCGCGACGCGCCGGCCAATTCAAACGGCGTAATAATGCTGTCCGACGGCGCCGCACTGGGGTCAAAGGACCCAACCGTTAAATTTCCAGCTTTGAAGGTCACCGGGCCGTTGGCCGCGGAGTACGAAAATCCACCGCTGCTGTCGGTGGTGCCGATGAGCACGTTTTGTTGGTAAACGCCGATGCCGACCACCGGCGAATCAATAAATTGGGCCGCCCGTTGGCTCGACTGAGCAGGCGCCGTGCCGGACGGCGTATCCGTGCTCAACAGCCGGTCGCTGGAGTAAGCATTCAGAGCAAAAACGCCAAGCCACTCCAGATCTTCAGACGACACCACCGGCCGCGTGGCCAAATCCCCCAGCAGCAAGCCTTCGTGCCCCGAAAATACCTCGGACAGGGTTGCCGGATCGGCCGGCGCATCGAGCCCGGTGATATCTAACGAAAACGGCTTTTTGGACATGCAATCCCTCTGGGCTCGGACGAGCCAATGATCCACAGCAAAATCGGCCGAACCTGAATTGCACGACGCACCTGTACAACAGTACCTCACAACTACGGGGAAATCGTTAAAAAGAGGGATTTTCGCTTCTAAATTTGATACCAAGCCAAGCCATACCGGCCGCGTTAGCAGGCCCAGCATCAAGTTCCGAATCACAATAATCCGAAGGTGAACCGGGACAAGTCCGGCCTGAAGAGCGATCGGCATCAACACCGGTGTAGGGTTAGCCGGTCCGCTCTCGCATCACTCGAAAAGCGGCAAGGAGGTTTTCATATTCCAGCAACCGGTTGGACCGATGCCGCTCGGAGGGGAAGCAATCTTTATCAAGCAATCGAGAGCTTGTGCAAAGGCGTCGAGCGTCGACTCCCAGACGGCATCAGCTTTAAGGACAAAGGTGGCGTAAAGCGTCACGAAGGCCGATTGGCGTGGTGGAATCAACATCCGGACGGCTGGCGCGACCACCTACGAATCCCAAGTGAAAACTGGCCAAAAGCACTCGATACCCACCCCTTCGATATGACCGATGAAGATGACTGGCAAACCGGGCGAAGTGCGTTCGGTCGATCGCGATCATACTGGCATGTCGCCCAACAAATTCGCGGCACCTTGGAATAAACCTCCAAGTTTCGATTTAAGCGCGAGTCTGAAAAGGGAGGCCCTTCCGTCCAGAAAAACCTAATCCCAACAGTAAGGAAAAATTCAACGGCCTTACGGTGTCACCGCCAATGTAAAAGTGTAGTGGTCAACAAATTCCGGATACCATTTTAGGTTTTTATTTGGCCAACGCAGGTGCGTTTCCGTCGTTGGCAGTGTGTGGTCGTTTCCAGTTGTAGTAGCCGAACAGATAATTGTTGATGTCTTGGCGCCCCCATGTGGATTCGAACCACAGGCCTTCCCCTTAGGAGGAAAGTGATCTGATTTTTTTACATTTTAGATCAATGGCTTCAGCCCTAGAATTCTGCGGCGTGTAGCATTTGTGCATGCCGATCATCCCGGAATTTGAACTGCAACGTGGCTCTTCTAAGACTATGCGAGGTTTGGCATCGCCGGCACTGAACCCCTGATCCAAAACCATGGACACCGCTTCGCGTTTGAACGCTCGACTAAACGAACGCCGCTTTTTCATTAGAACATTCCTTGCTTGGTCGCAGATTACCACCTAGTTGAGTGTCCGAATTCGATGAACCACTACACTACATCGGCCATTCCAGCGACATGAACACCCAACACGCCGCTATCGCAGGCGAGCTGGCAGCTTTGGCCGACCGTGCGCCGGTGTAGTCGGTGCTTGGCAATCATGACAACCGCATTTGGCGCGAACTATGGCAACAGGTGTTTGACCAAACCCCGATTGAGTTGATGGAAAACCGCGCTGTCGATGCCTGAGTTGCTGACTATACGTTCTACGATTGATTACCTCGATCTCGGTATACCAATTAAAATTAATATGGCACGGGCGATTAACGTAAAACAATACGCTTTAGTAAATTTTCATAGGACTGGGTGCTAAGTACGTATTATTTTTTTTTGGCGAACAAACATTTCAGGGCGTGCGATTTATTGTTCGCCCAAGGCAAGACTAAGGGTCATACAGGCCCCGGTCGGCGTCGGCACAAGCGTGAATTCGGCGCCCAGCTCACGCGCACGCAATCGCATGTTACGCAAACCATTGTTCGGCGTTAGCGCACCGCTTGACAGTAGCGTCCCGCCGGAGTTTTCGACGGTCAATTTCACCCCACCGTTCGCTAAAGTCGAGCCCATAACACTAATTTTTTGGGCATTACCGTGTTTCACAGCATTGGTCACAGACTCTTGAATAATCCGTGCAACCGATAGGACTTTCTCGGGCGCTAACACCAAATCCGGCGGCAAATTAAGCATCGACCATTCAACCTCGATCCCCAAGTTAATGAGCGGGTTGAGTGTTCGCTCTCGCAAAACCGCCAGTGCCGACAGCAAATTACCGGTGTGTAAATCCAGCGCATGGATGATGATATGCAGGTCGGTCAGGGCGTAACGCGCCACACGTTTAATCTCGTCGCCGTCGGCCGCCGGATCCTCGGACAGCGCGACAATAGTCGACAGGTGTCCCGCCACCCCGTCATGAAGATCGGTAGTGATGCGCTCGCGCTCATGTTGAGTGGCCAGCTGCTTGACCAGCCGCTTTTCGGTGTCCAATACGCCTCGCAATTCGGCCTCCCGACCCGCCAATTTACGGCGCAGAACCTCGGCAGCCCGATCGCCGGCCTCCAATGATTTAACCAACCGCATGGTCAGGTAAGCACCAATGGCAACGAAAAGTGGTATTCGCAAGGACTGGGCCAAGAATAACCCCGAGTCAACCAAGCCCAGGTTGAGGCCGACATCGTGAATCATCGTCAGCAACAACAGCGCCCCGCCGTACCCAATCGCGCGCGAAGCCTTGGGATATTTCGATGCATTATCACCCAGCAAGACAGTTACAAACACCGCGATGCTGAACACATGAACGGGAATTGCAATAAATAGACCGGCAATCCGAACATCCAACCCCGCCCACCAGACCAAAACGATCAATGTCGTTGGCACCAGAAAAGCCATCGGCAACAGGGCTCGCGGTGGCGCGCGACCGATGAACGCATAAGAAAAGCCTACCGTTGCCAGCGACCCACCTGTGGCCAATAAAAACATCATCGGCCACAGCCCTTCCAGGGCCGGAAACGTGGTACTTAAGGCCCCAACAAAGGTGCCGCTGGACGCCACCAAAAAAAATCCCAGCCAGGCAAAAGACTTTTCGGAGCGGCGCACCAACGCAATCCCCAAACACACGATGCCCAGCAACAGCTGTGCGCCGAACGTGATGCGTTTTAAATCAACCGATAAAAATCGACGGACTTGAAAGAAGCGATCAAAGGTTCCCGGTGGTCCTATGTAAATCGGCGACAACGTGCCCGGGGTCAGCGATTCACTCGCGACCGAAATTCGCAGTCGATTAATACCGTCTACACGCAAATTACTTGGCAATTCAAGCAGCACCGAGCCAAACGACATGCGGCCATGCCAGCGCACCATTGGCCGGTTAAAATGAACCATCTCGTCATTGAGATGAATCGACAAATAACGGGCGAAATACGGGATGTAAATCGTTGAGTCGCGGGCCAACTCAGTGTCGATGTTAAACGTCCGCCGGTACATCCTAGTTGCGTCAGCCGACCACATCATAGGCAACTCAACTGTCTGGTCGCTGCCGGTCCAAACAGCGGTGTCATAACGAAACGACGGGGCCGGCCCGCGAAGCAAGGTCGCACAACCGAAAATAAACAATGCCACTAGCCCCGTCAAACCAACCAGTGAGCGCGCCAGATGCCTACTCAAGAATACCCAGCCGGCGCGCCTCCGACGTTGCCTCGGATCGGTTGCGCGTGTCTAGTTTGCGGTAAATATTGCGGATGTGAACGGGGACAGTATGCGGCGAAATAGCCAGCATCGTTGCAACCTCTGCATTGGTGTAACCTTTAGAAATCGCCGTAATCACCTCTACCTCACGGCTGGTCAGCAGCGTGCCCTTGTTGTTTGGGCCGACAGTGACATTTCTTGCTTGAACGCTTTCGACTACGTATCGCGCTATCGCGGTCGAAATCGGAGATCCTCCGGCCAAAATGGATTCAATAGCACGAATGATCTCAACAACATCATCGTCTTTTAACAGGTAACCAATCGCGCCCGCTCGAATTGCGTCGATCACCACCCGGCGATCCGATAACGCGGAAATAACCACCGCCTTCGCGTCGGGCTGGTGATCCGACAAATACTGAATGGCTTCAATACCCGAACCATCCGGCAGATGAATATCCGCAATCAGTAAGTCAACGGACGTTGATTTTAGTGCTGCCATGCCATCGCCCAACGATTGAAAACTGATCACCGCTTGTGCCTGGGACCACTCCCCCAAGATACGTTCAAAGCGCGCCGCCACGGTGCGATCATCTTCTAGCACCATGATATTCATAAGAATTCCGACTGGTGCGGTAACCTAAACCTGGGTCTCATTCGAGCGGCACTGCGGTGACGATTTTTGATAACCCCAATAAACTCAGCGGTGGATAGGTTTCGAGTGCCAAAGCACTGTCGATATTAATCACAATGCTGGGCTCTTTAGGTCCGGTTATCGGAATATCCGCTGGATCCACACCATCACGTAGTATCGCGGCGGCCTTACCGGCGGCCACCACACCGGCGGCCCGATAACTGTTCGAAACACTTAGCAACGCACCCGCCTCGTGGACCAACCGATCGGTACTCGCAAACGTTGGTATCCCAAAGGCTGTTGCCGCGGTAACGTAGATAGAACCATTTTTATTCATAAAACTGTCGGGACCCTGATAAAACCAGTCGACACCCAAAGCCGCTAACGACTCAACCGTATCGATTATTTGTTCACCGTCAGGCTGACCGTCCACGGTCAGCGGCACGGGTCGCGCCAACAACTCAAATTGGCGCTCCTTGGCCAGCTGGGTCAGGCGTTTAACATTGATAGTCGAATTCGCTTCGAGTGGGTTATACACCACCGCCAAACGTTTAACTGGGCCAAATGAGTTGAGTACCGTCAGTTGCGTTTGCTCGGACACCAAATATAAAGAGCCGGTAAAGTTGCGCCCGGAACTGCTCAAATCCGCTACTAAGCCGCTGCCAATCGGCTGGGACACAATCATAAATACCGCCGGAATGGGTGCAACGGTTAACTGATTGGCATCGCCCGCATGCAGTCCAAGCATCCCGGTGGCTACCGAGGTACCCCAGGTCGCCACCAAATCCACGTCCAGCGCCTTGGCCTCGGCAACGAATCCCGCTAACCGGTCTTTTTGACCTTCGGCGTTGCGCACGATCAATTCGTAGTCAATACCGGCACTATCGAGCCCGTCTTTAAAACCTTCACTGGCATCTTCCCAACCGCGCCATAGCACCAGGTAAATAACCTTGGGCTTAGCCTCAGCCGCACTGGGCGGCGCAATCGACAACGGTAATGCCAACGCCATTAACGCCATCCAGGACGACACAAGCTTACGCATGATTCACCGTTTTACTCCCTAACCAAGCGAGCACGTAATAGATAACCAACCCCACGCCCGCCATCAATACGATCAAGCCCATGCCCGCGGCCGCATCGACGAACCCGACGCTTGCAATAAGTATCCCCACTAAAATCGGGCCAATGACGCTACCACTGCGCTCGAAGACCCGAAACAAACCCAGCACCTGCGCCGACGGCGTAGCTGCAACGCTATCTGCCATCCGATTAGCGACCGCGGAATTGGCTAGGGCCTGACCAGCCGCCAATAGCATTACACTGGTGGTGGTCGTGATGACACTGAATTCAAGCAGCATCAACAGCGGTGCGACACCGGTGCAAACCACACCCAAAATTATCCAACGTTGCTGGCTGGCAACCGACTCATCCGCCAGCATGCCACTCAGTTTGGACACCACGACCGCGACCAAAAAATACATCATCATGACCCGCGCAATGTCCACGGGCGACAATGCGAGCGGGCCTAAACTGAGGGGCACCCAATAAAACAAAAAACCAGTCAACACCATCTTGCTGGGTATCGCCACTAAGCCTAGGTGCACCAAAAAGTCGTTGCTGCGAAACACCATGCCAAAGTCACGCATCGTCAGTGCACTGCCGCCATCAGCATCTGCTGTTTGACGGCGGAATATAAAGCGCCGTCCCAACATAAATGCCACCACCATAATGGCAGACACCAACCAGAACACACCAGTCTCACCAAAATGATCGACCAAAACGCCCCCCATCGACACGCCACAGATAGCAGCTAACATTACGCTTGAAATGAATGCGGTAAGTGCGCGCTTGCGCTGCGGCCCCTTTGGCAGCTCGGAAATATAGTTTTGAAAGGCCAGGGTGACAAACGCGTAACCCAAGGCAGACAGGCATCGAAAGCCAACGAACTGGGTATAATCTTGGGTCACGGCCGTACCCAAAAGGCCGATCAATGTCACCGCACTTCCGAGCAAAAACAGATGATGAGTATGACGTCCAGTCGCCCCAAGTAGGCTTGCTAGCGTGCCTGTTGCAACCACCAACATGTAGGCTGATATCGGCAGGCTTGCGGCTAAATCCGCCGAGATGCCCCACGATCCGTCGTAAAGACCGGCTGCATAACGGGGCAAAAAAGAGCGCGTTAATTCTTCGGTCAGTACATACAGAAACAACGGAAACGCAACCAATTTCGCAGGTTCGTTTGCCGGCGATAACGAATCTGCCCGCGAATTCGAAACAGGCTTAACTTGGGCTTGGCGATTGCGCTGGGACCTCGCGATACAACTCAAAAACGCAAACCCCTCCGCTGACGCCAACAAAAACACGACGCCCAATGTGCCTAAATCGAATAGCAAGTGATTAAACGTGCGTGCCGCAAACGATTGGTTGGTATAGACATTGGCCTGCCCAGTGCCCGGCTCACCAATTGCTCGAGCACTGCGGTAGTAGCTATCGTCAGCCCGCCGTGAACCCGCGCTCAAACTTACAGACCCCACCGAGACTTCGGCTAAATCGATCGCGGGGGACTGCGCCACCAATGCCTGCAGGGTCGCCTCAGCGTCGGGAATTTTGGCCAATGGCACCCCATAACCCACGGCCAACTCAAATTTGTTGGCCATCGCAACGACGGCCGAGTCGCTTTTGGCGGTAATCAACGGCCCCAATTGGGCTTTAAAAACTTGGTGATCCGCATAAAGTTGCGCGCCTAAGGCCGCACATTGGGTGAGCAGAACCAGCCCCAATACCTTACGCTGAAGCTTCAGCCGATCGATCGGCACTGTGTGGCGGTTACTCAAGTCAAATGCACGACGACCCCAGCCCAAAATTACCACCAGTTGGAGTGCCCCGGCGCTTAATCCTAAGACACTCGCTATTTTCATGGCCTGATGCCACGCGGCCTCTTTTGGCCCGCTTAGCGTCGCCGTATCAATGGCGATAAAAACACCGCCGATATCCTCACCTTCAATGCCCACCATGGTCGCGGCCAGCACGATTCCGCTGTCGGTTTCGATGGCAACCCCACCCGCACTTGCGCGCTGCAGTGCCGCTACAAATGCCGCGTCCAGCCGCTCACCCGGCACACCGACATGGGTACCGTCGCTGCCCGCCTGATTTTGTGCGGCGATCAACGTGCCAAAACTGTTATAAACACCGGCGGCGCCAGCACTTGGTGCCATGGCTAACCCGGAGCGCAAAATATTTGCAACCTCCTGAGTATTTGCCACGGCCACCCCCAAACGTGTGAGTTTGGAGGTGGCGGCGCTAATCTCGTCCAACGGCACCTGGTATTGCTCGGCAAAGACCCGTTGATAGACGGTCTCGAACTTTGCGAAACTCATCCACGCAACTACCGTCAAGGATCCAAACATGACCAGCAAGGCAAATCCGGCGATCGAAAGCGCGGGCCTGCACAAGGCTGTTACAGGCATTGGTTCACAGCCCC